>NZ_JBCMNM010000068.1:0-28548 GCF_050459865.1 Rummeliibacillus pycnus | reverse complement strand
GAGTCTTCGCTAATTCCACATCAACAAGGATAGCTATACAAGATTTTTATATAATTTTTCATTATTTTTTAAGTGCCTTCAACGTAGTGCTACTAAGACGAATCTTGGTAAGCGTGCCAGACTTCAACGAGAAGATTGAAGCCAAGCCCGCGGAAAGCGTCTGTCTGTAGCGGAACATTCAGATCTGAATAGTGAAAAGATAGTTGAATTTCAATAAAACCTAATAATCGTCTTTCTAGATGAATATACCTTATTTTGAATTGTTTTTGCTTATCAATTCTTGCAAATATTCTTCAGATTTACCTATCGGAATACTAAGACTTTCCCACTCTTTTCCTTTTAATACTTTTCCAATGTATACTATTTGCCCTACATGATAGGAAACATGGGCAATTTGTCTTTCAATTGCCTCAATGACATTATGCTCTTCTCCGCGAATATAGACTGTTTTCACTAAATCTTCAGCTTGCAAGGAATTTAAAGTTTCAAAAACTTGCTCCCAACCTTTTTCCCAGACTGCTGACAATTCTTCTACCGAAGAAATGGTATCTTCAAATTCTTGGTCACGATGTCGATTTGGCTTTTCACCATCTGTGGTTAAAAATTCTGTCCATCTTGAAATCATATTACCTGATATGTGTTTGACTATTATTGCGATATTATTCGATTCTTCATTTGGTTGCCAGTGAATGTCCGAATTCGATATCCTTTCTAACGTTTCATCACCTAATTTTTTCGATTCCTCAAATCGCTTTTTTACAGCTTTGAAATATAATTTTTCTAACAAGATTATCATCCTCCTCTAATAATCTAATATTCTAACGCATTATTAATAATTCCTTTTTAACTTTATTAATTCTTAATTTAACTCGAATGATCGCAAGGTAAACTGCATAATTTTTCCTCGGCGTTAAATTTTAGCCATAAAAACACCCCGTAAATGTTAGTTTCATGTCTAACATTTATGGGGCAGATCAGCTTTATTCACCTTTATGTATAGTTTAGTTTTAAGCTCCCTTTAAACTGTTTTCTTCTTCGTGAATGCTAATCGATAAAATACTAAACTTAATAGGAAAACAGCGGCCATTACAATATACAATTTAGATTCGAAATGAACGAGTAGCCATCCACCAAAAACAGGGCCTATAAAACCTCCTAAATTCTTAAACTGGGAAGCACCTAGATAGGTTGCTTTTTGTGTATCTGGTGCAATTTCTTCGATTAACGCATTCATCATTGGAAATGCGAAGATCTCACCAACTGTGAAAATAATCATACCCACTATAAATAACCATGGCGTATTCGCGAAATTAAAAATAACGAATCCTGCAGCAAAGAAAAGAATCCCGATTACTAGACTTCGCATAATTGATATTCTCTCAGTATAGATTCCAATTGGTAATTGCAATGCCAATACAACAATAGCATTTAACGTAATCAAAACAGAATACAGCTTGACACCATTTTCAATATTCAAATTTATGTACTGTGGCAGCGTCGAGTCAAATTGAGAATAACCTAGACTTAAAAGAATACCACCAGCAAGTAGGTATAAAAGCTTTTGATCTGCAAATACGACTTTGAACATTTGCAAAATCGTTTGTTTCTCTGCTTGTTTTTGGGGTGTTACTTCATATTTTTTGAACATGAAAATCAAAAATACTCCATAAATAGCATACATGGAAGCGGTAATGAAAAAAGGTATCTTAGCATTAGACATTCCAGAAATCCACACCCCAAATAGAGGGCCGATTACAGCCGCAATGTTAATCGCTGTATAACGGAAAGAAAACAATCGTCTTCTTTTCTTTTCCTCCGTATAGTCAATCATTAATGCTTGTGTTGCAGGTTCAAAAAATGATCGACATAACCCGTTGATAGCGTTTAACAATATAAACAGGCCAACAATACGTACAGTCGCAAATCCTACAAATACTGCACTCCAAATAAAGATGGTTATTAAAATGATAAATTTCCTTCCTAATTTATCAGTTAAATATCCACCTATAAAACCACCAAATGTTGCACATAATTGAGCAATTCCTAATGTCACCCCAATCATTAATGGAGATGCATGTAATTCATTTTGTAAATAAATTGCTAAAAAAGGTATTGTCATAAAGCTTGCAATACGTGTAAAAATGGTTCCATTTAAAATAATCCATACAATTGGATGGAAATAGGATATAAATTGCATCATTCATACTCCTTTAGACTAATTAAACTACTGTATCTTAAACTACCAAAATTTGAAATGAGTTATCAAAATAGTTCATTTCCAGGGAAATATTCTGATTATTTAACCTTATTATATTTTGCTTTAGATTATTCAGAATGTATTAACTCAATTTACATTTTTTTATAATCTATAAATACCTACTTAATATTTATAAAATATACTATAATTATCCAAAATTTTAAACATAATAATTAATGATATGAACTGAATGTTATGCAAAATCTATTAATTTGGTTTGTTGATGAGGCAAAATCGCTTGCTTAGAACGTTCATCAACATCTTACTCTGGACGTCTACATTTGGCGTCCAGTTTTTTGTTATTAGAAGAGTTCCCTCTACTACCTTTCTACAAATATGAATTCATCATCAAAGTTTTATTTAAAGAAACTTTTCATAATAACACCCGTCACTAATAACATGGTAAACTATATTATATGAATATATTGGAAGGAGGAAGGTTTACACTCATTAAGCCGCAAATCTATGAAAAAGACTTTATTACTAACGCTTTTTACAACGATATTATTTGCTACCTCTGTTTTTATCATTATTCAACAATTTTCCGATACTGTTACTGGGCCATCCGAAAAATACATAGAAGATCAAAGTGTGGAAAGCTTTATCGGCTCCATTGCTGAAAATGCTAGGGATATTGCATCTAAACACGATTTGTATGCTTCTGTAATGATTGCTCAGGCAGTGTTAGAGAGCAATGGAGGGACAAGCGACCTTAGCTCACCGCCTAATAATAACCTTTTCGGTATCAAAGGTTCATATAAAAAACAATCTGTAACATTCCAAACTTCAGAAGATAATGGCACTGGGCAAATGCATCAAATCAATGCTAAGTTTAGAAAATACCCTAACTATAAAGCTTCCTTAGAAGACTACGCGGATTTACTTTCTAAAGGCGTTTCTTGGAACACAAAATATTATCAAAAAACATTTAAAAGTAAAACTAACTCCTATAAAGAAGCGACAAAATATTTAACCGGAACATATGCTACGGATACAAATTATCATCAAAAATTAAATTCTTTAATCAAACAATATCATTTAACTCAATATGATCATGCAGCTAAAGAGAAAAAACAAGTAGTCGTCCAAAGTGGTGAAACACTTAATTCCCTATCAAACAAATACGGTGTTGCTATAACATCTATTAAACAGTGGAATCGATTAAATACGAATGCCGTAGAAAACGGGCAAAAACTTTTAATTTATCAATAATGAAAAATCCCACTTTCAAGTTTAAGTAAACTTAAAGGCGGGATTTTTTTTAGAAATTTTATCGTCTATCCTACTAAATAATGTTGAAGAACTGGAAAGAAAGTATCAGACAATACTATACTAATGAGTGCTGCTACAATCATTGCAAGACTTGAATATGTGCCTTCTAACTCCCCTATTTCAAACGCTTTTGAAGTGCCACAACCATGTGCCCCCATACCAAGTAATAATCCTTTTGCTGCAGACGTACGAATATGAATTATTTTAATCACAAGAGGCCCTACTATACTACCAGTCAAACCAGTTACAATAACAAATACTGCTGTCATTGTCGGTTCCCCACCGATTATTTCTGAAATATCCATCGCAATAGGTGTGGTAATAGAACGTGGCACTAAACTATTTATCATTTCATTCGATAAGCCAATCCACATAGCAAATAAAAAAGATGAAACAATTGCAACAGCAGAACCCGTTACAAGACTTGTTATAATTGCTTTTGCATGTTTTTTTAATAAAGCAAAGTTCTTATAAATTGGCACTGCAAATGCAACAGTTGCTGGTCCCAAAAGACTAGATAGCCAAGTAGCTCCTGAATTATAATCTGAGTATGAAGTATGTGTAACAAGCAATGCTACTATAATAATTAATGGACAAATTAATAATGGCGATAATATAATCCAATTCATCTTTTGATATACTTTTTTACTCAATAGAAAAATAGTAATAGTACCTATTAAACTAATGATTCCTACTAAACTCACGCTTTCCTCGCTCCTTTCTTCTGTACATAGTCAGCAACTAATCCTGTACAAGCCATGACAACAATTGTACTTAAAACAATAACCGTAATAAGTTTGATGCCAATTACCCCAACAATTTGATCATATTGCACAACCCCTACTGCAGAAGGAACAAAGAATAATAATAATTCACCAGTTAATAGCCCTGCACCTAAATCTACCCATTCTAGTTTAACAATATGTAACTGTAATGCAGCAAATAATAGGACAAGTCCAATAATACTACCTGGGATCGGTAAATGGCATATTTTCGCGATTCCATCACCTAAAAGTAAAATACCATATAAGAAAATAATTTGAACAATTATTTTTAGTATCTTCACCAAAATTCACACCTTTATTTTTGAATAGAAAAAACCGTCCGATTAGTTAGTGGGTATTTGTGGTAACCAACTAACCTTCGTACGATTTTTTCAATACATATACTTTACTCTAAAAATTGCCATTCGTTAAATATATATTTTTTATATTTTGTATGCCTAAATGGCATAGTTAGGTGAGATATAGTTGATAAACCCTTTGGTTGCATGAGATACATAATGATCTTTCTTAACAATGAGTACAATTTCCCATGGAATAGATGGGTTGACAATAGGAATTGCCTTAACTGCTTCTGGATTTACTTTCTCTGCAATCGCTTTTGGAAACATTGCAATACCGAGATCGTGTTCTACCATTTGGCTGATAAAATCCCATTGTGAACTTTCATACGCAATATGAGGTGTAAATCCTGCCTGCTCACATTCTTGTAAGATCCGATCATGCAGTGTGAAATCTTGACTAAAGAGTAGCATTGGCTCATTTTTTAAATCTTTCATCATTATCGTTTCTTTGCTTGCAAGGGGATTGGATCGATTCACAATTAGCATAAGTTGTTGGGAGGTATAAGGAATAACATGAAATTCTTCCATATTTGCAGGTAGCATTACAAAACCAACGTCTAGCTCCCCTGCAGCTACTAATTCTTTTATTACATTTGCGCCACGTTCATCAATTTCAATCGTAATGCCAGGATACTTTTCTTGAAATCCTTTAATAATTTTAGGGAAAAATAAAATACCAATTAAAGGAGGCATTCCAATCTTGATTTTACCTTTTTGTAAATAAGCTACATCTTCTAATACAACATCCAGTTCTTCCACTAGATTTAAAATCTTTAAGGCTTGTCCATATAGGACTTCCCCAACATCCGTTAATTCACTCTTTCTTGCAGATCGATGAAATAATGTGACATCCAATTGCTTTTCTAATGACTTAACAACTTTACTTAGTGTAGGTTGTGTAACATGTAAAACCTCTGAAGCCTTTGTAAAACTTTTATATTTTGCAACTGTAACAAAATAATTTAACTCTCTTATTTCCATTTACAAAAAACCACCTTTATTTAAAACAATCAATTAACGGTAAAAAAAATGAAGAGCACATAATTTTATAGCTGAATTGCAACTTTTTACACATTTCATTATAAGAAATAAGTTTTATTAATTCGGAAAATAGGGTATTATTAACAGGTGAAAAGTTATAGATTGTTTAATTGAAGCATATTATGAAAGTAGGTCTTTTTTTTGAAAATAGGTAAAAAACTATTCCTATCATTTGGTGTAATTATCTTAATTATAGCAGTGACTTCTATAATCAACATGATCAATGCAAAAAAATCAACAAATTCTATAGAGGAACTGGTTAATCATCGTATTGAACAGGTAGAATTAGTAAAAGATGTTCAATATGAAACGGCGCTACAAGGTAATTATTTACGAAGATATATCTTACAAAACCAGGATGTAGCACTTGATCATATGAAAAAAGAACAACAAAATTTGGATAAAACACTAGACAGATTAGATAAAACAGCTAGATCATCAACAATGCAACATCTAATTAAAGATTCGATTACGGAAAAGGCAAATTTTGACCAATACGCTCAAGAAACCGTAGATGCATTTCAAAAAAAAGATACTAAAAAAGCAATTCAGCTCATTAATGACAAAGTACAACCTACAAATGAAAAAATTTTAAAAAATACTGAAGCGATGACGCAGCATCAAAATAAAGAATTAGCCAAAATTAAAGAGACAACGAGAAGTGATGCTTCATTTGCTTTAAATACTGTCATTTTGGGTTTTATTATTGATCTTATTATTGCTTTGTTTATAAGTATCATTATGGTAAAAAAATTAACTTCACCTATCCATCAATTATTAAACGCAATAACTCGTGTTGCAAGTGGAGATTTGACAGGTAAGCTTATTAAACTTAAAACAAAAGATGAATTCGCCGATTTAGCAAATGAATTTAATAAGATGAAAGACAATTTACAAGGATTATTATACAAAACTAAAAGTAGTTCGGATCATTTAAGTGCTACAGCTTATGAATTATCAGCGAGTACATCTGAAGTTGCTACTACTATAGAAGATGTATCTAATTTAGTTGATATGACTGCTCAAAATGCTAAGTTGTCTATAGTGGCTTCAAAAGATAGTGCAAACGCTATGGACGAAACAGCAGTTGGAGTCCAAAAAATAGCTGAGTCTACTCAAAGCTTACTTAATAATGCTGTTGATACATTAAATCACTCTAAAGAAGGTCAACAAAAATTAGCTGAAGCGAAAGATCAAATGCAAGAAATTTTTGATGCTACTATTCAAATCACAAATTTAACAAAACAATTAGGTAATCAAACAAAAGAAATCGAAAAGATTACACATGTAATTACTGATATCACTGAACAAACAAACTTACTTGCACTAAATGCAGCCATTGAAGCAGCACGTGCTGGTGAACATGGAAAAGGATTTGCAGTGGTTGCTGATGAAGTCCGAAAATTAGCTGAAGAATCCAAAACATCAGCCTCTCATATTGTGAAATTAGTTGAAACAATACAACGTGATACTAGGAACGTTGAAGAAGGTGTAACACATGGATTAAGTACAGTAAAAGATGGTGTTACCGTTATCGATCAAGCAGATGTTTCCTTTGGTTCTATTACCGAGTCCGTACGTTCGATGACTTCTCAAATTGAAGACATTTCTGCCGCATCACAACAAATTTCAGCAAGTGCAGAAGAAGTTGCTGCTTCCATTACTGAGATTTCAAATCAAGCAGTAAGTGCATCCGATCAAATGGAAACGATCGCTGCATCAATACAAGAACAAAATGCAACGATACAAGACATACATCATATTTCCGGTGAATTAAGTGACAAATCTGTTTCCCTAAAAGAAGACATTCATAAGTTCACTATTTAAATGGTGACAACTTGGACCGTAGATACATTCGAAGAAATTCGATTTTATCTATGGTCTTTTTTGATATAGGTATCGTATTACCACATTCACTTTTCTCTTTATAATTATTAATAAATTCTATTATATGCTAATATATACTTAATTCTGAGATGGAGGGATCATATGACTAAGTTTGAGAAAATTGCTGATAATCTGATTTGTATTGATACCTATGATTTAGGATTACCCAATCGAACAAGCTCTTATTTACTTAAGGATGAAAAAATTGCATTAATTGAAACATCTGCAAGTCCTTCTGTACCCTATATTTTAAAAGCTTTAGAGGAATTACATATTTCACCTGAGGAGATTGATTATTTAATTTTAACGCATATACACCTTGATCACGCAGGAGGTGCTGGTGTATTTATGCAGCACTGTCCAAATGCTAAAGTTTATGTACATCCAAAAGGTGTTCGACACTTAGTGGATCCTAGCCGATTAATTGATAGTGCAAAATCCGTGTATGGTGAAAAATTTGATGGGATATTCGGAGAAATTCTACCAATTGATGAGGAAAAATTCTATGCTGTAGAGAATGGAGATACATTAACTCTTGGTAAGTCTACCCTTACTTTCTATCATACTAAGGGACATGCAAATCATCATATCTCTATTCACGAATCTTTGACCAATGGTATGTTTGTTGGGGATACGACAGGAGTTTATTATCCAGATATGGCGAAGGAAGACTTTGACATTATTCTACCTTCTACTTCACCTAACCAATTTGATCCGGATCTTATGGAAGAATCCATTCAACTTTATGAAAAGATTAATCCTGATACTCTTTATTTCGGACATTACGGTGCTTATCCTCATCCAGAAATAGCTTATGCAGAAGTGCGACGATACTTACCACTATTCGTTGAAGCTGGTCGCCAAGCGATGAAAGAAGAAAGTGATTTTACGAAACAAGTAAATCGTACAGATCAAATTCTATTAGAATCGATATTAAATGAATTACAAGCAAAAGGATTGCCAAAAGATCACCCAGTTTTCAATGTGATTCCTCTTGATATAGAAGTGAGTGCAATGGGAATCGTGGATTATTTAATAAAAGTGAAACAGGATTCACACACAAAATAAAAATTTATCTAGAAGTGAAAACAAGCCATTGAAAAAGCAATGGCTTGTTTTAATATTTTAAAGATTTAATATTAGCGTTTAAAATACTTACTAATTTTTATCCCCTATTTCCAGCTTTGCTTTTTTAATAACAGATTGAATAAATGGCTCTTTTTTCTTTGTATAAGTTGGCCTATCGAACTTGTACTGTGAAGCAAGTTCTAATTTTACCAAAGCATAATGTTCCGCTATATCGGGATTATGGCGTAAATAATCTCGAAACAATAACTTTTCAATCCATTCGGAGCTATTATATTCGCATAAATGCAAATGACAGGTGCCTTGTCCCCACAACCCTTTTCTAAAAAATCTTCTATCTTTGAATTCTGGCTTTGGGACATATTCATATCCAATATTATCGAGGAGATGAACCAATGCATCTACGTTTTTTAGATCATCTACACATACCATTATGTCAATAATTGGCTTCGCCTTTAATCCTTTTATCGAAGTGCTACCAATATGTTCAATGCCTAAAATTTGATCACCAATAGCATTAGTTATTTTTACTTTTTCTAATTCAAATTGTTTTACCCAATTTGGGTTATAATCCTTAAGATTAACGGTTAGATTATCCATTGTATTATTTTCCTTCGTCTCCCTTTCTAACTTTTCACAAATTTATTTCAAAATCGACCACAAAGTTATATCTTTACATAGAAAAACGTCTCTCTTCAAGAGCAACTGAAAAAAGCGTAACCCATAAATCGTCACGCTTTCAAAGTTTTTTATAAAACTGGAAGAAGTTTTTCAACAACAATACTATTTACTGCATTCATGTATGCCATCGCACTCGCTTTGATGACGTCTGTGTCAGTTGCTTTTGCGATATATTTTTCACCATTGTATTCAACTTGAAGTTTAACTTTACCAAGAGCTTCTTTGCCTCTTGAAACACTTGAAATTTTGTATTCAAGTAGTTTGATATCCATATCGATAATTTCCTTCATCGCAGAATATAAAGCATCGATTGGGCCAGTTCCTACAGTACTTGCACTGTATATTTCATCGCCTTTTTTAATTTTAATGCTTGCAGATGGGAACGTTGTGTTGCTAATAACTTGTAGATCAACAAGTTCATAGAAATCATTACTATGATGTTCAATTTTTTCAGCCATTTGATGACGTACGAAGTATTTTTCTACAAGTATATAAAGATCATGGTCGTAAACTTCTTTTTTAGCATCTGCAAGATTCAAGAAATCAGCAAAAATTTCTTCAAATTGTTCATCAGTTATTGAACCAAATGATAATTTTTCTAATGCATTTTTCACTGCATGACGACCAGAACGTGCTGTTAAAACAAGTTCCATATCATCCAATCCTACCTCTGTTGGGTGGATGATTTCATATGCATCACGTGATTTTAGTAGGCCATCTTGATGAATACCTGAAGAATGTGCGAATGCATTCTCACCTGTGATTGCTTTGTTTACTTGGACATCTAATCCCATTAAGCTACTGACGAGTTTGGATGTATTCATGATTTCCTTTGTATTAATCTTTGTTGCAACATCACCAAAGTAATTGCCTCGTGTATGTAGTGCCATTACTACTTCTTCAAGTGATGCATTACCAGCACGCTCGCCTATACCGTTAATGGTACATTCTACTTTATCTGCACCGTTTTTAATTGCAGCAAGTGTATTTGCTGTTGCCATTCCTAGGTCATTGTGGCAGTGAACACTTAGTAATACTTGATCATTTAAGTTCTTAATACGATCATTTAATTTATAAACCATTTCACCAAATTCTTCTGGAACTGCATAGCCAACTGTATCAGGTACATTGATCATCGTTGCACCTGCCTTAATAACGGCTTCAATTGTTTTCCAAAGGTATTCAAACTCTGACCTTGACGCATCTTCTGTTGAATATTGTACTTGTGGTAAAAGTGATTTTGCGTATTTAACTGCTTCCACGCCAATGTCTAAAATTTGATCTTTGGATTTACCGAATTTCTTTTCTACGTGAATATCTGATGTACCTAGTACCATATGAATCATTGGATTTTCTGCATGTTTTATACTGTGATATACTGCATCGATATCAGCCTTTACTGCACGAGCTAAAGCTGTAATCATAATGTCATCTGTATTGCCGACTTTCATCGCAACTTCTTTGACTGCATTAAAATCACCTGTAGATGAAGCTGGGAAGCCAGCTTCAATAATGTCAACTTGTAGTTTTTTTAGTTGTTTTGCTACTTCTAATTTTTCGTAAATATTCAGTTTTGCACCTGGCACTTGCTCTCCATCCCGTAAAGTTGTATCAAAAACCCAAATTTTTCTAGACATAGTCAACACTCCTCTTATTTTTTTAAAATAAAAAAATCCCGTCTCTATAAAAACTATAGAGACGAGATTATACTCGCGGTACCACTCTAATTGAACAATCTAAGATTGTCCCACTTATTCGATAGCTATCACTATCTATCCTGATAACGGTAGGAATCCGAACTCCATTACTGTACTTTTCACGGAGTAGCTCATGGACGAGTTCAAAAGTATATGACGACCGATTCACACCATCCATCGGCTCTCTTAGCGCTCACAACACTTTTTACTATTTCCAATCTTTGCTTTGTTTTATCTGGTTGTTAGGATTGTAACGCAGAATATTATTTACTGTCAACAGAATTTTTAGAAAATTTCATTATTTCAGAACTAATAACGGTCGACTATTTCTCCAAATACATTCAACAGGTTTTTCAAAAAATGCGCTTAAATTCTCACTTGTCAACATCTCTGTTGTTAATCCTTTCGCAAATACTTCTCCTTTTTTTAGTAATAAAGTATTTTTAAAGACAGGCAAAATTTCTTCAACATGATGTGTTACATAAATGATTGTTGGATCTTTTTCCATTTTTGAAATCTCTGAAACTGTTTTAAGTAGTGCTTCTCTCGCGATAAAGTCAAATCCAGTTGCTGGTTCGTCTAAAATAAGCAACTCAGGTTCTCCCATTAACGCGCGACCCATTAAAATTCGTTGCTTCTCACCTTGCGACAACGTCTCATAATCGCGATCTGCATATTCGATTGATCCTAATTGGTGTAATAATTGAATGGCTTTTTCTCTGATTGCTGGCGTTGGTTTTTCATATAAACCGATGGATGCATAGGCACCACTTAATACAATTTCAAAAGCACTGTCCAGAGGATTCAATTTTTCTTGAAACCCAGCAGAAACAATACCTATTTTACGTCTTAATTGATCACCTAGAACTGATTTTCCAAAAGTTTTTCCAACAACTTCTACTTGACCACTTGTTGGAAAATAGTAAGCACATAACATATTTAATAATGCAGTTTTACCCGCTCCATTTAGTCCATATAAAACCCAATGTTCACCTTTTTTGATTTCCCAATCGATATGTTGCAAAATCCACGATTCATCTCTTCTTAAAGAAACATCTTGCAAATGTAGAACCATCTCTATACTCTTCCTTTTCTATGTTTTTGCCTACTAATTTAGTATATTCATATATTAAAAAACTTTAGTTTAATTTTTCTCTAATGCTAATTTAATCCCAAACCCTACTAAGACAATACCTGTAGTACCTTCAATTACCATTTGAGTTTGAGGCTTCATCATAAAAGTACGAATAGCATTTAATAATAGAATATAAAAAATAAACCAAATTGCCGTTAAAGCAAGATATGTTAACCCCATCCAAACAAAAGGTAAAAATGAATGATTCTTCGGATCAACAAATTGAGGCAAGAAAGTCAAAAAGAATACTGCTACTTTAGGATTAAGTAAATTTGTCAGAAATCCTTGTTTAAAACAGGAACGATCATCATATTTCATTTCAACTTCTTCCAACATTTCCATATCCCTTTTCTGCTTTCTCATAGAAATAAATGATTTAACACCGAGATAAATTAAATATGCCCCTCCTACATATTTAAAAATCGAAAATACAAATGCAGATTTAGCGATAATTGCGGACAAACCTACAACAGCTGCAAATGTATGAATTAACAAAGCACAACAAGTACCAAGTATCGTTTTTAAGCCACCTTTTTTACCTATAGTTAACGTATTCTTTGTTGCAATCGCCGTATCTGGTCCAGGTAAAAGTATAAGCAAAATACACATTGTCACAAACAGCCAATACTGTTCCATGTTAATCACCTCTTCCTTTTATGACTATTATTTTATCAGAAAATTAAGAATTTAAAATAACTATTTTAATCTCATTACTCAAATGTATCTATAAAAAAATATTGATATTTATCAAAAGATGTATGTGAATCAATTTCATAAATCCGTTTTCGGTTTTTAAATACGAACATTTTAACACTTAACTTTTAACTGTTCAGATTTGATTGTTCCACTCCGCTACAGACAGGCGCTTTCCGCGGGCAAGCATCAAGCCTCCTCCTCACTTCGTTCGTGCGGGGTCTTGATTCGCTTGCTCTTCCCGCAGGAGTTGCCTGTCTTTCGCTCTGTTGGTAACTATTCATTCGTATATGGCATCAATCTTGGAATATCTAAATGAAACATTCTTATAAATCTAATTTTGGTTTTTAAATATGAACATTTAAACTCATTAACTTTTAACCATTCAGATTTGGATGTTCCGCTCCGCTACAGACAGACACTTTCCGCGGGCTTAGCTTCAATCTCCTTGTTGAAGCCTGACACGCTTGCATAGTAGCTCGACTTAGTAGTACTAGGTTGAAGGCACTTAAAAAGTAAAAAATAGTTGAAAATTCATTTTAAAAATCTATCATTATTGATGTGGAATTAGCGAAGACTCTTGCGGGAAAGCGAGACAGGTGAGACCCCGCAGGCAGTGGAGCTGCCGAGGAGGCTCGTCAGTTCGCCCGCGGAAAGCGAAGCTAATTCCACATCATGCTGAAAATAGATTAATACTATTAATATTTGTATTTAAACACTTTTTCAGTACCCTTACTACGTTCCTGCAGGTCATTCAGCTCAACCTTTTCCCGTAGGATTATGAATGAACATTGCACAAAGGAAGTGTGAATGCATTTCGTGGACTCTACCTTTTTCGCTTCACATTGAACAAAATTCGATATCATGAAATGCTCGTATAGTTTATATGAATTTTGAATTATTCAATTGATTCATCTAACAAAAACAGAACTTATTTACCTTAAAATACCATTTGTGATTATCGTCATATTTTTTAAAATCGCGAATATATTTTATAGTACAATTAAATATTTTTGCACGAATATTGGTTTAAAAGTTTGTAATCGTCTTTTCTACAAGGGGGATTGATGATATGCATTCTATTAAATAAATAGAATTAAGGGGGATATTCTATGAAAAAGGTTTTTATATTATTTATGTTAGTTCTATCAGTGATCTTAACTGCATGTGGCGGCTCTGGAACAGATAATAGCGGTTCTGAAAGTGGTACATCTACAATTGAAAAGATTAAGAAAAACAAAAAAATCGTAATTGGGACTGCACCTGGTTATGCACCATTTGAAATGACTGATCTGAAAGGAAACTATGTTGGTTACGATATCGATACTGCAAAAGCAATTGGAAAAGCGCTGGATGTGAAAGTTGAATTTAAAGAGTATTCCTTTGATGGTTTAATTGCAGCTCTACAAGTTGGAGAAATCGATATGATTATTTCCGGGATGACTATAACTGGACCACGAGCTCTATCGGTTAGCTTCGCAAATCCATATTATAAAACAAAACAAGTAGCACTTGTACCAAGTACAGATACAACTACTAAAGTATGGACAGACTTAGACAAAAAAGGAAATAAGATAGCTACAGTCGTAGGTACAACTGGACAACTTATTACCAAAAATACATTTAAGAATGCCGAAATTAAAGATTATAAAGAAATGGCTGCTGCAGCACTTGCTATGATTTCTGGGCAGATCGATGGTGTAGTTTATGACGAATCTTCAGTCCGTGTTTGGAATAAACAAAATGGCAAATCTAGAGTAATTGACAATCAAATTTCTGCTGAGAATTTAGGGATTGCTGTAAAACATAATGATTTAAAAACTGTTCAATGGTTAAATTCATTCTTATATAGCTATATTGACGGACCAGATGAATTAAAATCTAGAAATTATTGGTTTGAAAGTGATGAATGGTACGACAATATTAACAATAAAGTAGAAGCCGAATAATGAGTATGGAAGAAAGTATTGTATATACCATCCTTACTTTCTTCCTTTTATTTTTATATTGATTAAAAGGGGATGACTTTATGATTTATCAACCAGACTGGAGTATTATTACAAATAATCTAGGTATATTTTGGGAAGGTTTACTGTTAACTCTTCGAATTTCAGCACTTTCTTTACTTTTGGCCATCCCAATCGGCATCATTGTGGGTATAGGTCGTATTTCCAAAAATCGCTTAATCAAATTTCTTGCCTCTGCATATGTAGAAATTATAAGAGGTATACCACTAATTGTTATACTTATCTGGATATATTTTGTATTGGGTCAGTTTTTAAAATTAGGTTCTTTTTGGGGTTCTATCGTATCTTTAGCCTTTTTCTCTGGCGCATTTATAGCTGAAATCGTAAGAGGTGGTATCCAATCTATTCCTAAAGGGCAAATGGAAGCTGCAAGGTCTTCAGGTATGACCCATTTTCAGGCCATGAAACTTATTATACTTCCACAAGCGATTCGAAAAACACTACCACCAATGGCATCACAATTTATATTATTAATAAAAGATTCTTCACTTGTATCCACGATCTCAGCGGTTGATTTGACATTAAAAGCTACTAATTTAGCCGCAGTATCTTATCGTTATATTGAAATCTGGTCATTTGTAGCGGTTGTATATTTTGCTGTGACATTTACATTATCATTAATCATTAGACAATTTGAGAAAAGACTATTAAAAAATGAGTTCTAGAGAGGTGAATCTATTATGATAACAATCAAAAATGTTTCGAAAAGTTTTGGGAAAAGTAAAGTATTAGAAAATATTAATCTAACTGTTCATAAATCTAACGTAATTGCTTTGATTGGTCCAAGTGGTGCTGGAAAATCCACTCTTATTCGTACCATAAATGCACTTGAAGAGATTGACCACGGTGAAATTATTGTTGAGGATGTTTCGATTCATCAAAAAGGAACTGACATTAATAAGGTTCGCACACATATTGGATTTGTTTTTCAAAGTTTTAACTTATACCCATTTTTAACTGCGTTAGAGAATGTTACAATTGCCCCGATTAAAGTGAAAGGGGTTGAAAAAGAAAAAGCAATTGCTAAAGGTAAAGAACTACTCACATCACTAGGATTAGAAGACAAATTTGACGTTTACCCTTCCCACTTATCAGGTGGCCAACAACAAAGAGTAGCAATTGCAAGAGCCCTAGCAATGGAACCTCATGTTATGCTTTTTGATGAACCGACTTCAGCACTGGATCCTGAAATGGTAAAGGAAGTTTTAGACGCTATTCGTAATTTAGCAAATGAGGGAATGACAATGGTGGTTGTTACTCATGAAATGGGGTTTGCCAAAGAAATTTGTGATCAAATTGTTTTTATGGCTGAAGGTCAAATTGTTGAAGTAGCTCCACCAGAAGTATTTTTTTCAAATCCTCAATCCAAACGTGCAAAATCATTTTTATCAAAAGTATTAAATCACTAAATCTTTGTTGCGATCAAACTCATATTATTATTATTTTTCGCATAAAAAAAGCACTCTTCAAAGAGTGCTTTCTATCTGTATTAACCAAGTAATTCATGTTTTACAACTTCATAGGCCTGACAAATTGATTCCAATTTATCAGAGGGCTCATTTTGAATCAATTGATTTGCAATTGTATAAAGATCTGCGTCATCATGAGCCGCTAAATCCATAAGAATTTGGCTTTCAATCTTTTCTACATAAAACTCTATTGTGCTATTCATTTGAAATACTCCTCAAGTTAATCTATATGAACATCTTGTTGTTATTTACATTTTTTAAACATCTTTATCTTACATGGTCTGACATCATACATCCAGTCTTTTGCTCTATTCCCCATTTATATTGCGGCAAATATTTGACATTATATAATCTTAGCTGTATGAGACCGTTTACATTATTTCACACAAAATTTTCAGAACTTTAATTTTCTTACTTGCAAAAAAGAACGAATGTTCCTATAATGTAATTGAGGTGACCAACAACATGCATCCGCTAGACAATCAAAAGTATACACTTTCCCCCAATGACAAAAACGCTTTAGAAATCGTAGTAAAAGAATTACTACGTACATCATCGAAAGAACTTCTATTAGAAAACCTTACTACCTATGAGATTGAACAAAAAAACAAAACGGCTGCTCGTTAGAACAACCGTTTTGTAAAAACTGAGTTATTTACTTATTCACTTTAACATTTGGATTATCATAGCCGCGGAATGTATAGGGTTCTTCTGGCTCTTGAGTCTTTTCTATCTTCGTTACTTTTAAATATGGAATATTCGATTTAAATGGTTGATAGTAAATTGTCGATAATTTCCCTTCAACATTCACCCATTCATCATTTTTTAAATGAAGATCTTCTGGAAGTTGTACAAGCATCCCATAAACGCCAGCATCCGCTATACAATGAATAACGCCAAAACGTAATACAAATACTTGATCTTTCCCTAACTCATTAGCTTCACCATGATAGATAAATCCTTTATAGGAAACTGTTTTACCGATGAAGTTTCCTGGGAAGTTATATAATGTCTCCATACCCATTAAGAAATTATTATCATTTAACGCAACATGATCCATCTTAGAAAATTCATCTAATTCTTGTTGCATGAGATCTAAATAACCGTCTTTACCAAAGAAAACACTTGTATCAGGTTTTAAATATTGTGGTTTGATAAACTGGTCGCCTTTTTGTAACGTATTGATTGATTGGAAAGAAAATCCCTTCGACCTAACAACTGTTGAATCAAGTGTAGCAATTGGCAAACATAATCCCGTAATTAGAGGAAAAGCAAACAAACCATAAAAAAGAATTCTTTTCCACCAAGGCATATCTTGCTCATGTTCATGGTCATGACCACAATCGCAGTCAACTTTTGAATCACCCTTTGCAATATTGAAAATTTGCACAACCGTTAATATCGCAAATAATATAATACCTATAATGTTAATATATTCATATTTCATATTAATGTATTTCGCATTATCGCCCGAAGCAAAGAGGTAATAAAAGAAATACGTAAATCCCATTAAGATTAAAGCTCGGATCATCAATATTTCCCTCCTAGACTAGCATAGAGCTGATAAATACGAGTACAACAATATACAAAATCAGCACTGCAATGAATTTTTTCTTAAATGTATGATACAACATCAATAAATTTTTGATATCCACCATCGGTCCAATTAATAAAAAAGCGACCAATGATGATGTAGAGAAAGTACCTCTAAATGATGCAGCGATAAATGCATCTGCTTCTGAACATAAAGACAAAATAAACGCTAATGCCATCATGACAAGTGATGAAGTTGCTTTCGTTTGTCCAAGCTCCATTAATACAGATGTTTTGACAAATATTTGCATAGAAGCTGCGATAAATGCACCAATAATTAAATATTTACCTACAGAAAAGAATTCTTCAACTGCATGATTTAATGTGCCGACAAATTTTTGCCAAAGAGTTTTTGGGTGTTCATGATGGTGATTATGCTCATCTTCATCAAGGAGCTGTGTTCCCTTGCCCTTGTATTGGAAAGATAAGATAATCCCAATTACAAACGCAATTAATATAGCAAATCCTGCCCGATACCATACCATTTGCCAGTTATTACCGAAAGCGATAAATGTTGAGAACAGCACAATCGGGTTAATAATTGGACCCGTTAACATAAATGGTATCGCCACATGCAGAGGAACTCCCTTTTTTAATAGACGATGGACGATTGGTATAATACCACATTCACATGACGGAAATAGCGCCCCAATCAATGCTCCGTATAAAACGGCTAGTACTCTATTTTTGGGTACTATCTTAGCTATCATTTGCTCTGTTACGAACATTTGAATAAGACCTGATATAAACACACCAATTAGCACAAAAGGCAAAGCTTCTATAATAATACTAATAAAAATCGTGTTTAGTTGTAAAAATGTAGACACTCTTCTCAAAACCTTCTTTTCTACATATTTTTAAGCTTCTTAAAAATCTTTTTTATATAATGCACTGTTAAATTTGAAAGTTATATTTGAATGGATTCGTTAAAGTGGCTAAGAACTGCTACCATGTTGTTAGAAAAACGTATGAGAAAACACCTTGGCTCAAGAGGTTTGTGCGATTAGTTTTGTAGCACTTTGTATAAAAATCAACTGAATCTTTAACATCACCTTATATAAAAAAGAGATTTATTCAATCTTAATCGAATTTAGCCAAATAACAAGACTCAATTTATGGGTTTTAGGTTGCATTATTAGTCAAATAAAAAAGTATCTCTATTAATTAATTACGAAATAGAGATACTTTTTTAATATGTTTAATAATATTTACTTTCTTCGATTATTAATCCCTTAATACCACTTGTTACGCCGATATCTTCACTTGCGATCGCTGCAATTCAATTAGTAAGATAAAAATTTATTACATTTCTGATAAACATAAAAAAAACACACCTTTAAGATGTGACCACTTTAAATAAATTGTAAGCAAGTATTAGGAATAGTATCGACGATATCGATCCTGCAATTTTATTTGGAACATGAAAAATCATAAGTATGTATTTCAATATCAACACCAGAATTAGTGGTATACCTAATATAATTGCAAGCTGATAAGCTAGCCCATTTATAACACTGTTATCAAAATTAGCATCAATTATATCCATCAAGCACCTCCGATAAAACTACTATATGTAATTGTAGGAGGTATGTATATTACATATTTGATATCAAAAGAAAAAGGACATCATAAAGATGTCCTAACCCAAAAGGGGGAGTTTTACATTGTGAGATTCACATATCATATAAACAAAATATACTCTCAAGCTTACGATCTACGTTTTAGATACTCAATGCTTCGTATTATTCGCTTATATCAAAAGTACTTAAAAGTTCAGACTAAGCTCTGTGGTTTAAATTGTCTCTTTAAATTTGAAATTATATTTCTTATTTACCTTTTCAGCAATTATTTCAAGAAACTCTTGAACTGTTATTCTTTCTATTTTTTGAGTATACCAAGCAAGTTTTGCTCCATAGTCTTTCTTATTATAATTAACTTCTAAGGGCCAAAAATTCCCTGTTGCGTAGGTATAATCAAATTTAACATATAATTCTTTTCCATTAGGACATTCCATTATAACTTTATAAACAGGATTTTTTCTTTCCGGCTCAAATTTAACTTTTCTAATTTTAGTAAGCATTTTATTCCTCCGATAATTAATAAAAACAATATTAATATCGGAATATGGAAATAAAATTTAATTGTTGCAGATCATATTCCAATTACGATATAAAAGCCAACTGATCAATGTAGTGACCTGCCCCATTGGGTTAGACAAAATAAAAAAGAAACAGGTTACAATGTTAGATTAAATAAGTTCATCCATAAGTTGTATGTTAAATAATTGAAATTATCTTTATATTGGAAACATAGAAATACATATGAAAGTAGGTTATGTTCCAATGATTAAAGGCTTATATGAAGCACATTTACCCGTTAGTAATCTTCAAGATTCTATAGAATTTTACAAAAAATTAGATTTAGAAATTGCTTATCAATCAGAACACGTTGTATTTTTTTGGATTGAAAGAGGAAAAAGTTGGTTAGGTTTATGGGCAACCGATAAAGTTAAAACCTCTTATCACCCTTCATTAAGGCATGTTGCTTTTCAAATAGATAGAAAAGATATGAAAAATATTAACTATTGGTTAGAGGAAAAGGGAATAGCCATCAAACCCGATTTTGAATTTTCCGGTGAAGAACAACCGCTTGTATTAAACAATAATCCTCAGGCTCATGCAGCTATTTATTTTGAGGATCCTGATGGTAATAGTCTAGAATTTATTTCTCCTTTAAGATTAGACTTTGAAGAATCATTTGAAAAGATGACTTTAGAAGAATGGGAACGAACAAAGGAATAAAAATTAGCCTCCTGTTCCAAAAAGAACAGCAGGCTTAATCAAAACTTCTGCGAATACTTCATCTCACTATGTGTAGATATCCCTTAATATAACTAGTCTCCTGTATTCCATGCGTAATCAAGTTAATATCAATCTTCTATAAATTCCAAAAATCTACTATTCCATATATTTTCATAAAAACCAATCGTTTCTTCAGCTGACATAAATGAATTTTTCAAAGTAGAAGTTGCCTTTTGCACCATTAAATTTTTGTATCCTAAACCATGAGAAAATTTAATAGTGGTATCCATGCAATATTCAGTTTGGGCACCACAAAATTCAATACTATGTATAGATAATTTATCTAAAAGATTCTTCAAGTTCGTTTTGTAAAATGAATTTGCATGAGTCTTTCTTACAAAAAAGTCTTTTTCCCGAAAATCTATATTAGAATTAATATTCCAAGGTTGTTCCCCAGGTACTAATTCTTCATCACAATGTTGGACAAAAATTATAGGTTTATCTAAATCTCTATATAAGGATATTCTTTTATTCACTTTAATTAATAAATTTTCTAAATCAAATAAATTCCCCCCACCGTAACATACTCCATTTTGCAAATCTATAACAATTAATACATCAGCATACTTTCCCATAGTTTCGCCTCTTTTTCATTTTTTTAAGTTTGTTTAATATGATAATTATTCTATCATAAAGTAACGGCTTCATTCAGATCCTCCCCTACGAAAGACACCCTTGTCTTTTAACAGTTCCTACTGCTAAGTTCTGTAATGGACTTTCACCACTGAGTTATCACCTATGCCAGGCGTACATACCAGAAAAAGGACCAAATATGATCCTTTTATTTAACTGATTATCAACACAATCGTTTTACAGAGCCTATAAAAAAAAGCACTAAATGAACGCAGTTATTACGTAAATTTAGTGCTCCTGGTTTTTCAAGTATGCTTATTAAATTAAGTATATTTTAACCTATTTATTCAAATTACATTTAGCTTTTCCATTATTTCGATAGCGTTGTTTGTCTTGTTTCATATTTTCTTTTAAAGTGCTAATTATACGTTTCAGTCGCTTAATTTCTTTGTTTTTATTAGCTAATTGTCGTTTCAAGTGATAGTTTTCAGCTTCGATTAACTTATAGTGTTCCCACGTTGATTGTTCTCGTACAGTTTGTTCATTCATAGTTAAACACCTCGGCACGATTTTTTATTTAGCTAACACTTTTTCTAAATCTGATAAACGAGAGTTTTCGCTTATCTACTTTTACTATATCATGTTGATTGAATTTGTTCATCCACTTAGTTACTTACTTCATCCAAACTTCTGTGTATAGTTTATCTCGCTGTGATTTGGTATATGAGTTTCATGATTCATGCAGCTCCTATTAGACTGGAAAAAGATCGTATTAAACCCTGAATAAGATTGGTATATTATCTATCCTTTCTCTCCAGATCATATGATCATATCCTTTACCCCAAAAATCTTCAAATAAATAATCAGGATTACTGAATTTCTTCTTCCATATCTTCTGTGCATTTGTATATCCACTATCAAGACAAAATTCTTTTATTCCCTTGTTCAGCAATGTAATGTACATTACATTCAAAAGCAAATTACCTATTCCACTTCTCTGATGAGTGGGGAGGACAAATACTGTCCCTATTTCTACCAATTCTTTAAATGCCCCGTTTGTGCACTCAATAATCAAGTCGCTAGCAGGACCATATTCAATGGTTCCTATAACTTGTTCATTAACTAACGCGATCAGAAAGTATCTTTTTGCTCCATTACTTTCAAAATCCATATTTAGATAATTAATTTTATTTTGTATTTCATTCTCTATCTCATTTACTTCATCTTTTAAACCCTCATTAGCAAATGTATCTGAAATTACTTTTCTAAAAAATAGATGCAATTCACCTATATCATCAACTTTTGGTCTCCTAATCTCAACATTGTACATTTAAAGACATCCCTCCCTACTTATAACAAAATTCTACTTTCAATAATACTATATGCGATAGATCCTTTTTAAGTCGTTTTAACTGCCCCATTAGTTGCTGATAAGAAAAAGAACTGGCATTTTGTTGAATAATTTTCTGTCACATCACCTACGAAATGTGTATTACTTACTCCCTGAAATATATGGTATAATTCTCCAAAAGAGAGGTGACAAATAAATGGGAATTGGATTTGGTGATGCATTTCTTACTATTATTCCACTCGTAACAATGATCTTTTACATAGCTCCTGTTGTATTCATAATTTGGTTTTTAATTAAATTTCTTAAAGTTCAACAAGAAAAGAATGAAATATTAAGAGCAATAGCTGAAAAGCTAGATAAGCAAAATGATTAGACAGGTAATCCTGTCTTTTAAATTTTTATGAAGCATCATCTAAATGATAATAAAGATGTAATTTAAAAATTTTCGAAAATGAGGTGTAAATATGGAATTTTGGTTTAATGTTCAAACACTTATGTGGTTGTTTCCGATTTTATTTATTTTACATGACTTCGAAGAGATTATTATGGTGGAGAAGTGGTTATATAAGAATCGCAACAAGTTGTATGAAAGACTACCCCAAAAATTAGCAGATAGGGTAGTTAAACAATTTTCCATGTCTACAGCACAATTTGCTGTTGCAGTATTATTTATCTTTTTATTTGTAAGTATCTCTACTATTATGGCTAACCAGTATTTAACTAACGGCAAAGCTTTTAACATCTATTTTTTCACTACGGTAACATTAGTTTTTTTTATCCATGCATTTACTCATATTGGACAATCAATATTATTTCGTTCTATTACTCCCGGAGCAATAACATCGTTAATAATCATAATTCCATACAGTTTTATTTTATATAAATCTTTGTTTATTCAAGAAATCGTTACTTGGAAAATAATCTTTATTAGTTTACCTTTTGGTATTTTATTTTTTCCAATTGCTTTTACTGCTCACTGGATAGGAAAAAAGGTTATATAAAATTCAAACTTACTTTGCGAGAACCCATTATTAGTTTCAAACATTAAATGGGTTCATGCTCACCCATTTAAGGTTCCTCATTACTGCACATTTTTCTTATGTTGTACATCATCCTTCAAAATTTTATCAAAATTTTTGCTTTAGGAAATCTCCCAATGTAAGCTCATCAGCACCCACCTAGTTTGTTAATTTCTCCATATTATTCAATTCCCTAGTACAATTAGCTCAGCACTCTAGCTCTAACCACAATAGAAATGTTTTAGGTTCGCTTTACTATTGATAAGTTTTTTATTAATTCAATCACATTTTTATTCTATTTTTATTAAATATGATTAATATGACTAGAGAACCTAAGGGAGTACTGAATACTATGAAAATGTAATCTGCAGATTATCAATCTTTAATTGAAGGAGGTGAATTTTATATGCCTTTAACTACTGGACCAATTGAGAATACAGGAAATCAACCAGCTAATGCAGCTAGCGTTCGTATCAAAGTTCTTAACCTTACTGGAGGTTTACTAACTGGAGTCGTTAGAGTTTTTAAACTCAACGGTACTAGACAATTACTTTCAACTACTCCTTTTGCCGTAGCTGCGAGTGCTTCTGATTTCGTAACACCTAGTGTAAGCGGTGCGTTTCAATATGAAGTTGAAATTGTTCCGAATCAAACTGGTGGATTATATAGTGTTTACGGAAGAACGGCTGCAGGTACTATCATTACTGCCCAACGTTTTGTAAACTCAGAATTAACTTCGATACTTTAACTAAAATACAGTTCTTAAAATGGAAAAGCCTTATACTAGTTATTAGGCTTTTCCTCATTAGTCAGTTACTTTATTTTCTCGACATTAGTTACATCATAAAGATAAATATCTGTTTTCTTATTTTAGTACGTACATAAGGTTAATTTTAAACTCCACTCCATCTTGTCTATCTGCTTCCTATTTGGAATCTGATGTCACAATGAATCAGTACAAATACATTACTTGTTTCATTTCGTGAAGTTTCCAATTTGTTGCTTAGAACATATCCATTCATATTTGGATTATTTACTAATCAATCAATGATGAAATTTGATAAAGTCTCATGCTTATTTTGCAATTTCAGTGGTAATAATGCAATAGTAGTCTTCATGGATCATAACAAAGCATTATTGTATTCCATCCTTTTTCCTCTACAGTCCATTGCTCAATGAATGAGTAGTGATCAATTAATAACAGTTCCCGGAGTAACAGATTATTTTTTTATCGTGAATAGAAATTTAACAATTTGAGCAAAATAAAACTAATATTATATGGAGGTGAAAATATATTGATTAAAATCACTGCAGAAATTAATTTACATGATTTCCTTTTGATTTTAATTATCCTATTTAGTTAGCTCATGTGATTTTAGTGTTATGACAGGACAATACATTAATTAATATTTGAATACATATCGAACACCCTTTAAATCATTCTTTCTCAAGATAATGAAGTACATATTCTAATGCTGAAACATTACCTTCACCAAATTCTATACTTTGTCCTGTTATTACTTAGGTTTGTAATGATCCTCACCTTATTACACATCCATACTAGTACACAATATATCATCATATCGATATTTAATTGACTGTTATCATGTTCCAGTATCGTTCTGTAATAACGCATTTCAATTTAAATAGAAAGATGATGATAAGTTTTTTTACTAGATAGATATAAAACGTCTGTAATCGAATCGCTAGATATATTTTAATGAACACATAAGAAAATGCACCTGTTTATGGTGCTATATTTCTTTACTACTTAATTACTCAACCTCTTTGTTATTCCTTCCTTTTAAACGTTTTGAGCTTCCTCGTATAACGGTGCATGGTTTACGTCATTCTTGTGCTGAAACAAACCACGTGTGCCCAAAAATCCAAAATAACAAAAAAACCACCCTAATGAAAGGGTGGTCTGAGTGTAAGCGATAGGTTCTATAAAGCCCGTCAGATTAAGCTTCTAGTAGTAAATCTTCTGGGTTTTCGATAAGGTCTTTAACCACTTTTAAGAATCCAACTGATTCTTTACCGTTGATTAAACTACTTTCGTATTATTGAGTTTCTACCTATATAATATAATAAAATCTTTAAAAATGGTTATTTTCAATGAATCATAGTTGTATGAATTTGTATCATTCTATACGGTTTAGGTAGTCAAAATGGTAGTCAAGTTATTTCAGGCGGGTAGCCCCTAAAATCTTTAGGTTACCCTAAGGCTCATTGTAAAGTCATGATTATACATTGAAAAGGCAAAACATAAAATAATAATCGTACCTTAACAGAATAATACACCTAAAGGTAGGTCAAGACCCAGTAAACTATATCTCCTTCACGATTGTAGCAAAAGGCGGATGGTAATAGGTAAAACCCCAAAATCCAAAAAATCTCTGGGGCTTTATTATATATTTATCTCTTTTTTCTTTTTGGTTTGTTTATGTCTATAAAGGAATTTACGACCTGCTAGAGAAATCAGTAGTAAGATCAGTATTAGTACTAAAATTTGCATATTTGATAAATTAAAATATTTAGCACCTGTAACAATTAAAAGTGTAGAAATCGTACCTTTTACAGTGAAAAATATAACAATCCATAACCCGCCTTTTTTCCAGTTCATTTTTATTTTATTCCTTCCTACGTTTAAATTCATAAAAAAATCAATAATAATTCTTGAAAGTGTCACTTTAATTGAAGTATATTACATTAATAATAAAGTAGACTTTTTTACAAAAATCATTTCCAATTAAATGTGATGACTTCATATTAAATGTAAATGATATTCATTGTCAATTAATGTTTTTATTCCGAGCGTATCCATAATAGTACGATTTGAATAACCATTCTTTTCAACTCAATCACTTTCCACTTTGTTTCTTTTGGGTAATGAACTCTTGTCTTTAAATGAAAAATACCTCCATTGAATTTGCATACTTAGTATGCGAATTCAGGAGGTGTTTTTTCATGTACCACTATACGGTTCACTTTTAATTGTTTTAATGATATTACTATTGGTTGCGGCGTTTGTTTTATTTTTCTTAGGTCATTACATTGTGGTGTTTATTTTATTTGGAATTTTTATGCTGATTTTGAACTCTATTAGTAATTGGTTAGGAATTAAAAATGCAGATTACGTTTATAGAAAAAATTATAAGAATAATGAGAAGTGGTAATTACGCTTAGGTAGGGGTTGTTCAACGATATGGCACTATATATAAAGAAAGAGCGCAATTCTCTACTCTAGAATTGCGCCCGATAATTAAATATCCAAATTTATATTTTATCTACTTAAAACTACACATCTGCATTTAATAATTTATAATCATTATCAAAATAGGCATGTATTCTGTGTCCACCAAATAAATCTCCATCATGATATTCACAGTATATATCATTTGCTCTAATTTCAATGTCATAGAGAGTAATTGCTTCAGCAAATTCTTTTTTAGTTACATTATATTCTCCTGCATCTACAGCATCCCAATTTAGATTTTCATCATCCTCATCATACTCCGGCCAAAAATCATTTTTGTAATCAATCAATTTCTCTGTTATGGCTATTTTCGCCTTTTGATCAAATTCTTCTAAGAATAAAAAAAGTTTTTCTGCTCTTTTAAGCATCCCACTTTTATCAACTAATTCATTTTTTATATTTAATTTCCAATGTATTTTCCCTTTACTTGCCTCAAATGTTTTACGATTCTCGTAATATGTAAATGCTCCAATTAATTCACTTTGTATTGATTTTTCCATCGCTTAATCCCTTTCTATTAATGAATCTTCTAAGTATAATATTCTATTTTACTAAACATTCATCCTCCATTAATTGGCCCTTTAGCTAAAGAAGGCACAATTCTTTTTCAAGAATAGCGCCCTATAATGGAATAAATTAAATATGATCTCAATCATAAAATCACTTAATACTTCTTTCACTAAAGCCCCTGTTAGTTGAACAAGAAAATTTAACTTCAAGTTCGAATTTCATTTAGGTAATTAAAACTCTCCCTTTAAGATAGAATACATTTTTAAATCTTGATGTTTTCCTTTCGCAAATATTGCTTTTCTAATTATCCCTTCAAAAGACATTCCCGTCTTTTCCATTACTCGTGCTGAACCGATATTTTCTACAAAACACCTTGCTTGGATACGAACTAAGTCCATTTCTTTAAAACCGAATTTTATTATTTCCTTTGCTACTTCAGTAGTTAAGCCTTTTCCCCGATAGTCCTTAGAAATAACATATCCGATTTCAGCAGTTTTATGATTTGGTTGCCACCAAACAAAATCGATAGTTCCAATGAATTTTCCATTTTCCTTGTATTCAATTTCCCACGGTGAAACCTGCTTGTTTTCATATTTATTCAATACAATTTCAACAAAATCTTTTGTATCAGATATTGTTTCGTGGGTATTCCAAGTTACATACTTAGATACTTCTCCATTTGAACCATATAGGTACATATCTTCAATATCTTCTAAAGTGACTTTTCTAAGAATAAGACGTTCTGTTTCTAAGATAGGTAAGTCACCATATATTTTCTCAACCTTCATTTAATCCCCTCCACTAATTACTTGCTGAGTAACACTACTATACAGTAGTTGTCTATTCCTCCTCCTTCTTGTTGAACTAACCTATACCGATTGTTTAAGTCAATCTTTCAAAAAAAACCAAACTATCATTATCAAAAGTATTCAATTTTTCTTGAGATTCTTCCTTCATTAAATGGCCCTTAAATGAAAATAAGCGCTTATCCTTATTTGAAGTGACCCCAAAAAG
>NZ_JBCMNM010000067.1:0-19947 GCF_050459865.1 Rummeliibacillus pycnus | reverse complement strand
GCTCAACGCTCGCCCGCGGAAAGCGTAGCTAATTCCACACCATGCAGAAAACAGATTAATATTTGTATTTATACACTTTTTCATTACCCTAGCTTTTCCCGTGGAGTCATCGCCTGCAACGACAACCAACAAACATATCTTCAAGAAAAAAATCTGCTCCTATAAAAAGAGAGCAGATTTTACTATTTTAATTCTAATTTCTTTGTTGAAATGGATTAATTAAAAGAATGATATTAATCGCGACCGTAGTATGCAAGAAGACCGTTTACTACACCTTCTGCAACTGTTTCACGATAATGATCCGTATTTACTAATTTAGCATCAGAAGAATTCGATACGAAGCCCAGCTCTAATAAAACAGACACTACAGAATTATATCTAACTACATAGTAATCTACCGCTTTTAATTTACGATCACCATAATTTGGATATTCATCTTTAACAGCTTCTTTGATTCCTGCATGAATTGCTTCTGCGAATTTTTTACTACTTACTTTAGCAGAAGTTGAATAATAACTTTCATAGCCACTTGCAGAAGATGGGCCTGAATTATGATGTACACTGATGAAAGCATTTGCGCCTTTTTGCTTCGCATATGCAGCACGTTGATCTAATGTTAAAAATTGATTATCAGTTGTACGAGTCATATAAACCGTACCGCCAACCTTTTCAATTGCAGTTTGAATTGCCTCAGCTGCTTGTAAATTTAATTTTTTTTCAACTACACCATTTCCTGATGCACCATTATCTTGTTTACCATGTCCAGGATCAATAACAATTTTAATGCCAGCTAGAGAGCCTTTTACACTATCAGATACAGTTGATGTAGGTTTTTTTGTCGTAATTGTACTACTGCTCGTATTAGCAGAAATCCAACCTTTTTGTTTTGAATTGTACTGAACTTCTACCCATTTGTTATCTGAAATACGTAATATTTTAAAGTAATTTCCTTTTGAAACTTTGCCAAGTGTTGGAGCAGCAGTTGTAGGTAATGATCGAACATTTAAAGTACTAGATTTCATAACAAAGTACTGTGTTTTAGAAGGTTTTGCTGCTGTAAATGAGATATTAGCCGTTGTAGCAAAACCATAGTATGTACTACCATTAATCCAGCCTTCAACATCATTATAATTTACATAAATCCAACCATTACTTGCTTGTTTTAAAATTTGCACCTTTGCTTCAAAAGGTACATCTTGTCCAAGAGATTCAGCACTTGCGCTATAGTTGTCACGTAGTGTTAATCCAGTAGGTTCTGTTACATAAAAGTAAGTTGTTTCTTTAGGTACTACTACGGTAATTGAACTAGTTGTTGGCTCTTTTACTTTTTGTATACCATATTTTCCAGATACCCAGCCTTTTTTACCTGTTTGATATGTAACTTCTACCCAACCATTACTTGCTATACGTGAGATTAGTAATGATTCATTTTTATTAACATGATCTAATTTTGTTGAACTTGATGAAGGTTCTGAACGTACAGATAATGAGTTAGCAGTGACGACAAAGTATAAATTTTCTTTAGCTTTTGTTATTTTAGGTTTTGATTCTGTTACTTTTTTGTCCGAAATCGTCACATATGATGCGCTTACCCAACCGGTTAGACTAGCTGTTTTAATTTGAACCCAACCATTTTTTTGTTGAATATATGTAGCTGTTTTTCCTTTATTTAATTTTCCAACGGACTTAGAGGTAGTAGAATTTGATTGACGGATATTTAAGTTGTCCACTTTAGAAGTGACGATTTTCGAAGTAATAGAAGCTGTTGAAACGGAAGATGCAACCGTTTTTAAATATTTAGCGGATGCCCAACCTTTTGTACTTTTATACTTCACTTGATACCAATCACCACTTTTTGCAAGCTTTGTAACAGTCGTATTCTTTTTAAGTGATAAAAGGACTTTTGAACTAGTGTTTGGTGCAGTACGAAGATTTAATGAATTGGCCGTTACTTTTAAATTTGTCGTAGCAGCATCTGCTTCTGGAATTACTGAGAACATGGAGATGACTAATACTAGACAAAGTGAGACAATAGTCACTATATTTAGTTTTTTTGTATTCATGATTTCCCTCCTTTCTTCCATTGTAAATTGAATAGTCATAAAAAACTATATGTTTTTTAAAATAGTTGACATATTTCGCGGAAATGATATGATATGAATTAATCTTTATGATAAATAAATTGCCTATGACCAAGAAAGTAACAATCATGGCGTACATTAAAAGAGAAGAAAAGACGTGGCTGAAAGCTTTTCTATTGTACCGATTAGTGAAAAACACTTGAGAGGTTTTTCTTCGAACGAGTCATCTAGTAGGGGAAAACGGTATCGGCCGTTATCCGATTTGAGAGGATTTAGTAAGTAACACTAAATCAACTAGGGTGGAACCGCGGAAGCTTATATAGCTCTCGTCCCTTGCGTTAAGCAAGGGGCGAGAGCTTTTTGTTTGATTGCGGAGGCGGCTAGTGAAGCTTTGATATCAGGATTCACCTTAAGTTGTAACTGTTTATAATAGAAAGGAGAAATGTGTATGAGTTTTAAAGTACCTAGAGGCACACAAGATATTCTACCGGGCCAAACAGAAAAATGGCAGAAGGTTGAGGAAATTATCCGTCATCTTTGCCAAGTTTATCGTTACCAAGAAATTCGCACACCTATTTTTGAATCCACTGAGCTATTTCAACGTGGTGTAGGTGATACAACTGATATCGTGCAAAAGGAAATGTACACATTTAAAGATCGTGGAGATCGTTCACTTACTCTTCGTCCAGAAGGTACAGCAGCAGTTGTACGCTCATATGTTGAACATAAGATGTTCGGTCAACCAGATCAACCTGTTAAATTATCTTATATTGGACCAATGTTCCGCTATGAACGTCAACAAGCAGGTCGATATCGTCAGTTCGTACAATTTGGTGTAGAGGCAATCGGAAGTAAAGATCCAGCGATCGATGCAGAAACTATTGCACTTGCGATGAATGTTTATGAAGCAGCTGGATTAAAAGATGTAAAATTAGTGATTAATTCACTTGGTGATCAAGAAGTTCGTGCAAAACATCGCGAAGCATTAGTGAAACACTTTGAACCACATATTCACGAATTTTGCTCAGACTGTCAATCACGTCTTGAAAAAAATCCACTACGTATTTTAGATTGTAAAGTGGATCGCGATCATCCGTTAATGGCAACAGCACCAGCCTTAACAGATTACTTAAATGAAGAATCTGCAAACTATTTCGAACAAGTGAAAAAATATTTAGATGTACTTGGTATTTCTTATGTAGTAGATCCAAATCTTGTTCGTGGTTTAGATTACTATAACCATACTACTTTTGAAATTATGAGTACTGCTGAGGGATTAGGTGCCATTACAACTTTATGTGGTGGAGGTCGCTATAACGGTCTTGTAGAAGAAATTGGTGGACCTGAATCACCTGGTATTGGATTTGCCATGAGTATCGAACGTTTACTATTAGCTTTAGAAGCTGAAGGAAAAGAGTTGGATACCGAAAATCAATTAGATATGTACATTGTTGCAATGGATGAAGAAGCTAAACTAAAAGCTGTAGAATTAGCAAGTTCTTTCCGTGCAAAAGGCATTTCTACTGAAATAGATTATTCAAATCGTAAAATGAAAGCACAAATGAAATCAGCTGACCGTCAAAAAGCTACATGGGTTATTGTACTTGGAGAATCAGAAATAGCTGAACAACAAGCAACAGTGAAAAACATGGCAACTGGAAATCAAGAAATGATTCCATTCCATGATTTGGTAAACTATTTAACGAAACAGAAAGAACAATAATTGGAGGAATTATACATGGCTACACGTACACATGAATGTGGAGTATTACGCGCTGAAAATGTTGGCGAGCGCGTCGTATTAAAAGGTTGGGTACAATACCGTCGTGACTTCGGTGGATTAATCTTCATCGATTTACGTGACAGAACTGGTTTAACACAAGTTGTGTTCACACCAGAAAACTCTCAAGAAGCATTAGATCTTGCGGATTCATTCCGTAGCGAATATGTTATCGAAGTAGAAGGTGAAGTACGTCCTCGTACACCAGAAATGGTCAACCCGAACTTAGAAACTGGTGAAATCGAAGTTTACGTTGATAAAGTTACTCTTATCAACAAAGCAAAAACACCACCATTCCAAATTGAGGACCGTATCCAAGTAAACGAAGATTTACGTTTAAAATACCGTTACCTAGACTTACGTCGTCCTGTAATGTACAACACATTCAAATTACGTTCTGACGTAACAAAAATCATTCGTAACTTTTTACAAGATGAAGGTTTCCTAGAAGTTGAAACACCAATCTTAACAAAATCAACTCCAGAAGGCGCACGTGACTATCTTGTACCATCACGTGTACACGAAGGCGAATTCTACGCACTACCACAATCACCACAATTGTTTAAACAATTATTGATGGTATCTGGATTTGAAAAGTATTTCCAAATCGCTCGTTGCTTCCGTGACGAAGACTTACGTGCTGACCGTCAACCAGAATTCACTCAAATCGATATGGAAATGAGCTTCTTAACACAAGAGGAAATTCTTGATATTAACGAACGTTTAATCCAAAACGTAATGAAAGAAATCAAAGGAATCGATGTTCCACGTCCATTCCAACGTATGAAATATGACGAAGCAATGTCACGTTACGGTTCAGATAAACCAGATGTTCGCTTCGGTTTAGAATTGATCGAGCTTTCAGATGTTGTTGCTGGATGTAACTTCAAAGTGTTTGCACAAACTGTTGAAGCTGGAAACCAAGTAAAAGGTATTAACATCAAAGGTGCAAATGATAACTACTCTCGTAAAGACTTAGATGAATTAACTAAATTCGTTGGACGTTACGGTGCAAAAGGTCTTGCTTGGATTAAAGTTACTGAAGAAGGTCTGACAGGTCCGATCGGTAAGTTCTTCCAAGATGAATTTGGTCAAAAATTAGCTGATCGTATGAAAGCAGAACCAGGTGATACTTTAGTATTCGTTGCAGATAAAAAATCTGTTGTTGCTGATTCTCTTGGTGCTCTTCGTAAAAAATTAGGTAAAGAACTAGGCTTAATCGACGAATCTCAATACGCATTCTTGTGGATTACTGATTGGCCATTACTTGATTACTCTGAAGAAGAAGGACGCTACACAGCAGCTCACCATCCATTCACTCGTCCATTCGATGAAGATCTTGAAAAAATGGACACAGCACCTGGTGAAGTACGTGCACAAGCTTACGATATCGTACTAAACGGTTATGAACTTGGCGGTGGTTCACTTCGTATTTACGAAAAAGACCTACAAGAAAAAATGTTTGAAGTACTAGGATTCACTCAAGAACAAGCACAAGAACAATTTGGTTTCTTAATGGATGCTTTTGAATATGGTGTTCCGCCACATGGTGGTTTAGCATTCGGTCTTGACCGTTTCATCATGCTACTTGCTGGTCGTGACAACTTACGTGACACAATCGCGTTCCCTAAAACAGCATCTGCAAGCTGCCTTCTTACTGAGGCTCCAAGCACAGTTGCAACAGCTCAATTAGACGATTTACACATTCGCACTAAAACATTGGCTGACGAAGATTAATAGCGGAAACGTTCATGCACAATTTTGAATAACTGATAATAAACCCTTTGCCACTCTAACTTGGTAAAGGGTTTATTCATTTCTTTCGAAGTCTTTCCCTTCTAATGACATCGAAATTTTATATAATTTTCTTTAAATTTATTTCAGTTTATTTTGATTTTTCTGAACATTAATGTTAATATTGATTTAACAACAAATCCTGATGTGTTCGATGAAACTTAATCAGTTTTGACCGAACATAGTATCGTTGGGAGTTGGCATTTTGAAATGGCAATCATGCCCTCAAGGGACTTTTAAAGTTTCAAATACGACACCCACCTGCAATAGAGCGGGTTCAAAGCGATTTAGAAAAAAACAACGGCACAATTGGGATTTGTTACATTAAGAGACTAATAACCTCTGATTCTTATAGAATCAGAGGTTTTATGTTTTATATGAAATAGAAAAAAAGAATGAAAATTAAAAGAGAAACATAGAATATACGGTAATATCTCAATCACTTAGGGGGAATTAAATATCATTAATAAGAAAGTATTAAAAATCTATGAAAGCGCTTTATTATTGGTATAGACAACTATACCAATAGAATCAATAACAAAGGGGAGTGTATTTCATGTTAGGATTTTTGCAAAAAATCGGTAAATCCTTAATGTTTCCGATTGCTACATTACCTGCAGCAGCATTGCTTCTACGTTTAGGTTCAGATGATATGCTTGGTAGCTTCAATGTGAAATTCGTACAAATTATTGCGCACATTATGGCTGCATCCGGAGACGCAATTTTGGGTAATTTACCAATTATTTTTGCGATTGGTATTGCAATGGGGTTTGCTTTCGATAACAGTGGTGGTGCCGCACTAGCTGGTGCAATTGCACATTTAGTATTAACGGGCGTATTAGAAAAGATTAATGAAAATTTAAATATGGGAGTTTTTGGCGGTATTATAGCCGGTATAGTTGCTGGACTTTTATACAATAAATTTTACAATGTAAAATTCCCAGAATGGTTGTCATTCTTCGGTGGACGAAGATTTGTTCCTATTATAACATCGATTACAATGGCAGTACTTTCAGGGATTTTAGCATTTGTATGGGGACCAATACAAAATGTTATTGATGCAGGTGGTAACTGGATGATAGGTGCTGGTGCATTAGGAGTAGGTGCCTATGGTTTCTTTAACCGTTTATTAATTCCAGTTGGTTTACATCATGTCATAAATACAATTATTTGGTTTGATTTCGGTAAATTCACAAATGCGGCAGGTGAAGTTGTAAAAGGAGATATTCCACGTTTCTTAGCTGGAGATCCAACTGCAGGGATCTTCCAAGCAGGTTTCTTCCCAATTATGATGTTTGGTTTACCAGCAGCATGTCTTGCAATGTACTTTGCAGCTAAAAAAGAGAAACGTGCTGCGGTTGGTGGTATGTTCATTTCTATTGCCTTAACTGCATTTATCACAGGTGTAACAGAACCAATTGAATTTACTTTTATGTTCTTATCTCCAGTGTTATATGTGATTCATGCTATCTTAACTGGGGTTTCATTAATCGTTGCTTCGACATTAGGTATCCATGATGGATTTGGCTTCTCAGCTGGGTTAATCGATTACTTACTAAACCTTGGTATTGCTCAAAAACCATTATTATTAATACCTCTTGGCTTAGTTATTGCGGCAATTTACTTCGTAGTTTTCTATTTTTTAATTATCAAATTAGATTTGAAAACACCAGGCCGTGAAGATGAAGATGAGGATGCTCAAGAACTAGAAGGAACTGAAGATGAAGTACTTGACGCGAAAGCTTATCACACAATCGAAGGATTAGGCGGGATAGAAAATATTCAACAAGTTGATTATTGTACGACACGTCTTCGCTTAACTGTGAAGGATGCAGATCAAGTAGACGAAAAAGAACTAAAAAAATATGGTGCACGTGGCACAATGCGTATTAGTAAAACAAATGTCCAAGTAATCATTGGTACATCTGTTGAATTCTTAGCTGTAGCGATGAAAAAACGTCTTGCAAAAGGAAATCCTGCACCAAATACAACTGTTGCAGCAGAAGATTTAGAAAAAACAGAGGATACTATTACAACATTTCAGTCAGAAGATTTTGAAATGCCTGTAACAGGAGAAATTATCCCGCTATCTGAAGTTCCTGATCAAGCATTTGCTTCAGGTATGATGGGCCCTGGTTTTGGAATAATACCAAAAGATAATATGTTAAAATCACCTTTCGATGGTAAAGTAACGATGATTTTCCCAACTAAACATGCAATTGGTTTGATCAGTGATACAGGTATTGAAATTCTAATTCATATTGGGCTAGATACAGTAAAATTAAATGGTGAAGGATTTGAAGTCCTAGTAGAACGAGATCAATTGATTCAACGTGGTGATGCATTGATAAAAGTTGATTTAAATTATGTAAAAGCGAATGCACCATCTATTGTAACACCTATCATTTTCACGAATTCTCAAGACAAAACAATTACTTTAGAAAAAACAGGTTATCAAAGAAGTGGAACTGCAAATATTGTGAATATCAAATAAAATCTCAATCGATGAAACAAACTATTCGATTATAGTGGAAACTATTAGTATTTTAAGCCAGGTTAACACCTGGCTTATTCTTAGGAGATGTTCTGATTGACTCAATCATTACTAATTCAAAATGTAACAGTTGTAAACAACAACGAGATCAAAAAAAATCAAGATGTTTATATAAAAAATGGCAAAATTATTGAAATAGGAAAACAACTATCTATTTCTTCTAATAAAAAAATAGATGGATCAAATAAGTATCTATTCCCTGGTTTTATTGATATGCATATACATGGATGTGCTGGTAAAGATACGATGGATGCAACGCCAGAAGCAATTCATACTATGGCTAAGTCATTAGTGAAAGAAGGAACAACAAGTTATTTAGCTACTACTATGACTCAATCAAAAGATGCCATCGAAGCAGCACTAAGCAATTTAGCAAATTTCAGAAGTACTGAAGATGAAGCGGAAATCCTCGGTATTCATATAGAAGGACCATTCATATCCCAAAAACGTGCAGGTGCACAGCCTCTTCAACATATTGTTCCTCCTACAATTGAACAATTTGAGTATTGGCAACGATTAAGTGGAAATCGTATTAAAGAAATAACCGTGGCTCCTGAAGTTGAAGGTGGCTTTGCGTTTGTTGAGGCACTTTCAAAACAGGGTATCGTTGTATCGATTGGTCATTCAGATGCAACCTTTGTTGACATGCAAAAAGCTGTATCACTCGGGGCTAAACAAGGAACCCATTTATATAATCAAATGAGACCTTTCCATCATCGTGAACCAGGAGTTGTTGGGGGAACCTTATTGTTACCAGAGATTAAAGCTGAAATTATAGTCGATTTTGTTCATGCTCACACACAAGCTGTAAATCTTGCCTATAAGATGAAAGGTGCTGAAAATATCATCTTAATCACAGATGCTATGCGTGCCAAGGGAGTACCGTTTGGAGATTACGATTTAGGTGGACAATTAGTACACGTCTCAGAAAAAGGGGCTCATCTTACAAATGGAGCATTAGCAGGTAGTGTACTAACGATGGATGCTGCTGTACGTAATATGAAGAAAGCAACAAATTGTACGCTTCAGGAACTTGTAGCGATGTCCTCTTCAAATGCTGCAAAACAACTGAATTTAAAAGGAAAAGGAAAGATTAAAGAGCAGTATGATGCAGATTTAATACTCCTTGATCAAGATCTCGCTATACAAAAAACGATAAAAAACGGTAAAGTAATATTTGGATAGAATCATTATTATTGCAAAAGGTGTTGAATTAGTTGGTCGACAAGAATTCCCATGTACCCATTTATGTACAGATAGAAGAAATTTTAAAAGAGAAAATTTCACATGGCGAATATGCCGTTGGTTGTGCAATTCCTTCAGAAAGAGAGCTTTCTGAGACATTTAATGTGAGCAGAATGACCGTAAGGCAATCAATCACACAATTGGTTAATGATGGTTTTCTTTATCGTGAGAAGGGACGAGGTACGTTCGTGGCCAGTCCTAAATTTGAACAGCCATTAAATGGATTAACTAGTTTTACAGAAGATATGCGGGCTAGAGGTATGGAACCGAGTAGTAATATTGTTATGTTTGAAAAACAATTACCTCCTTATGATATAAGAGAGAACTTTAAGCTTATGGATAATGAAGAAGTATTTTTCATCGCCCGAATTAGAAATGCAGATCATAAACCAATGGCGATTGAAAGAACTTATATACCAGTAAAACTTTTACCAGACTTAAATGAAGAGGATCTTCAAGGATCATTATATAATCTTGTAGAAAATAAATATGGATTTGAAATTAATAATGCCATTCAACAAATGGAAGCTGCAATTGTAACGAAAGAGGATGCAAAATATTTAAAGTTAGAAGCTACAGGAGTTGTTCTAATTATTAAGAGAACGAGTTACTTAGCAAATAGACAACCATTCGAAGTCGTTCGTAGTGTATATAGAGCAGATCGTTATAAATTTATAAGCGAAATTAAGAGGTGAGATCGTGCAAACTTATTTTCAGGAAGTTCAAGGATTAATTCAAGAAGTATCTGAAAAAGAGATGCCAGTGATCAAAGAAGTTGCAAGTATTATTGCTAATCATATCAGACAAAATGGTATCCTCCAATTTTTCGGTTGTGGTCATTCTCATCTACTTGCACAAGAGGCATTCTATAGGGCAGGTGGGCTTGTTCCAGTTCGTTCAATTTCAATTGAACCCTTAATGCTTCATAGAGGTGCATTAACCTCTTCAAAAAATGAAAAAGATCCAAATTTCGTTGCGGATCATATAACAGATTTTGATTTTCAAACGGTAGATGTACTCATCATCATATCAACCTCTGGACGTAATGTTGTACCAATAGATGTTGCACTACTTGCAAAACAGGCTGGAGTTTTTACGATCTCACTGCAATCTTTAAATTATTCAAATCAGCCTTCAAGACATGCTACAAAAAAGCGGCTAGAAGAAATTGTGGATGTAGTAATAAATACACATGTTCCAATAGGAGATGGTGTTTTAAATCATGAAGGCATTCAATATGGTCCTGTATCAACAACTATAGGAGCAACTATTTTAAATGCTTTAATCAGTCAAGTGATTGAGGATTTATCACATGATAATAACGCACTTCCTGTATTTGGAAGTTGCAATGTTGAAAATGCTAGCAGAAATAACGAATCTTTAATAGAACAATATAAACACCGTATAAATTTTAATTAAATTTTGGAGGTACTTATTATGGAAAAACAATTTAAAATTACAGCGACTGAAGGTTTACATGCTAGACCATGTACTTTACTAGTTCAAGCAGTTACTCCTTTTTCATCAGATGTACAACTTACTTTTAATGGAAGATCAGTGAATATGAAATCCATTATGGGTGTAATGTCCCTTGGTATTCCATCTGGCTCAACTATTACGATCGCTTCAGAAGGAGAAGATGCAGAAAATTTATTAGCAAAAGTTTCAACTGTGATTAAAGCTGAGGGAATTGGTGTTGAATGCTTAAGCTAAAAGGAATTGCAGTTTCAAATGGAATTGCGATTGCAAAAGCATATTGCTTAGTTGAGCCAGATTTATCTTTTGAAATGAGTGCAATTCAAAATGCTAATCAAGAAAAATTGCGATTAAGAAATGCTATCGGAAAAGCAAAATCTGAAATTGAAGAAATTCGAGATAAAGCGAAAGAAAAATTTGGTGACGAAAAAGCAGCAATTTTCCAAGCGCATTTATTAGTTTTGGAAGATCCCGAAATGTTAGAAATGATTGAAAGTAAAATCGATGGAGGAGTAAATGCAGAATTTGCCCTTGATGAAGTTTCTACCATGTTTATCGGAATATTTGAAACGATGGATAACAACTATATGAAGGAAAGAGCAGCGGATATACGAGATGTATCTAAACGATTATTAGCAAAGCTATTAAATGTGGAGATTCCTGATTGTAGTCACATAAATGAGGATGTCATTATTGTGGCTGATGATTTAACACCCTCAATGACAGCACAATTGGACAAAACACATGTAAAAGGATTTGTTACGAATATAGGTGGACGTACATCCCACTCTGCTATTTTAGCAAGAACAATGGAAATCCCTGCAGTCGTTGGTACAAAAACAGCAACTAAGGATATCCAACCTGGTGCATCCGTTATTTTAGATGGCTCAAATGGCGTGGTCATAGTTGACGCATCTGATGAAGTTACAACTACGTATCAATTATCTCAAAAAGCTTTTAATGAAGAACGTAAATCGTTAGAACGGTATAAAAAATTGCCAAGTGTAAGTGTAGATGGGTATCATGTTGAGATTGCTGGTAACATAGGTAAACCGTTAGATGTAGAAGCTGTACTTTTAAATGGTGGAGATGGGATTGGTCTTTTCCGTACAGAATTTTTATACATGGATCGCGAAGAATTGCCAACTGAAGAAGAACAATTTATTGCTTATAAAACGGTTCTTGAAAAAATGAATGGAAAGCCAACTGTCGTCCGTACTTTGGATATTGGTGGCGATAAAGAGTTGACATACTTAAAAATGGACAAAGAAGTGAATCCGTTTTTAGGACACCGAGCTATCCGTCTATGCTTAGATGATACGAATCTTTTCCGCACCCAACTTCGTGCATTACTCCGTGCAAGTGTATATGGCAATTTGAAAATCATGTTCCCGATGATTGCAACACTTGAAGAACTTAGACAAGCAAAAGCATTACTAGAGGAAGAACGACAAAACCTATTAACAGAAGGTATGAAAATCAGTGATTCTATCGAAATTGGCATGATGGTTGAAATTCCTTCGGCAGCTATTATTGCCGAATTGTTCGCTAAGGAAGCAGACTTCTTATCAATTGGAACAAATGATTTAATTCAATATACGTTAGCAGCAGATCGTATGAACGAAAAAGTCTCTTATCTCTATCAACCATATCACCCTGCCATTTTACGTCTAATTAAAATGGTGATAGAAGGTGCACATAAACAAGGAAAATGGGTGGGGATGTGCGGAGAAATGGCAGGAGACGAAATTGCAATCCCTATCTTACTTGCATTAGGCTTAGATGAATTTTCAATGAGTGCATCTTCTATTCTTCATACGAGGGCACAAATTGCACAATTATCTAAGGAAGAGCTAGTGCAACATCTTGATGTAGTTTTTAAACTTACAACTGCTGAAGAGATTTCACAATATGTGAAGAAGCATTTTTTGAAAACATCTAAGGAGAAATCATGAGGTGTAAGATGACTATTCAACTAGAATCCATTCCGAATATCGATCAACTATATGATAGAGCTTTTCATATTGTGAAAGAACAAAAAAATAAAGGGGCAAAAACTTTTGGCCTTGCTACAGGTGGTACTATGCTCCCTTTGTATGAACGTATTCGTAAAAGTTCTCTAGATTTTTCAAATTGTATAAGTGTAAATCTTGATGAGTATGTTGGCTTACCAAAAGAACATTCACAAAGCTATATTTCATTTATGAAAAAACAACTTTTCAATACAAATCCATTTAAAGTATCCTATTTGCCAAATGGAGAAGCCGAGAACCCTGAAGAAGAAGCAGTGCGTTATGAGAATGTGTTAAAATCAATAGACCTTGATTTTCAAATATTAGGGGTGGGGGAAAATGGTCATATTGGTTTTAACGAACCTGGAACATCTTTCACAAGTGAAACACATGTTGTGACATTAACTGCGTCTACAAGGAAAGCGAATGCTCGTTTCTTTAACTCGATTGATGAAGTACCAACACAAGCAATCACAATGGGAATCGGAACGATTATGCGAGCACATCAAATTCTACTCATTGCAGTAGGTGAGAAAAAACGAACTGCATTACAAGCTTTGATAAATGGTGACATTTCTGAAGAAATACCAGTAACAGCATTAAACAAACATGATCATGTAATTGTTTTAACAAATTTAGAATTATAGAGTTCATTTCAAAAACTTAGCAAATAAGTTGATAAGAAGACACTAGATGTTAGTAAACATTTAGTGTCTTCTTTTTATGAAAAATAATATATAATTTCAGAATTTCAAAAGAAAAATATGAAATGGGTGAGTTAATATCTTCACTTGAATTTTGGTTTGACAACAAAAAAAGAGGGGATAAGATATTTATTTCCTGAATAAATCAATTTCATAAATCTATTTACATTAAATGATACCCCATTTTGTTTATAGTGGAGCGAAAGACGGCGACTCCTACGGGAAAAGCTTGAGCTGAAAGCCCCGCAGGAACGTAGTGACGAGGAGATTGAAGCCAAGCTCGTGGAAAGCGCCGTCTGTAGCGGAACATTCACATTTGAATATGGAAACGTTAATATGTTCATTTTCGTGTTTTTTATCAAATCTTTGAATTATGAAATTGATTCGAATATTAAAGTCTTATTTCATATTTTATAAAGAGACTACGAAATACAGTTTCATTGATAATGTAAAAATGAAGTAATATGTTGAAATGCTATTTCATATTAAATGTAATAACAATGTGGATAAATTATAAAATAATACTCTTTTAATGGGGTGGTTCGTTTGTTTGGATTTTCAATGTATTTAAACAAGGACATCACTGAAAATGATCTACTTTATATTCGTCAGATGAAAGAAGCAGGATTTGAAGAATTGTTTACTTCTTTGCATATTCCTGAATATGATACGGAACTTTATAAAAAACGTTTAAGTGCATTGGGAGATGCGTGTAAGAGTTCCGGAATGAACCTGACTGTAGATATTTCTCCATCTGCACTTGAAACGATTGGTCTGTTCTTAGAAAAAGCTGAAGATATTCAAGATATGGGGATTACCGGAATTCGCTTGGATTATGGGTTTAAAATGGAAGAATTAGCCGCATTATCAAAGAAAATGCTTGTTGCTTTGAATGCGAGCACAATTATTGATGAAGATGTTGTTCGATTAAAACAATACGGTGCAAATTTTGAAAACATCGAAGCATGGCATAATTATTATCCGAGAAATGAAACAGGTTTAAGTATGCAATTTTTAGAAGAAAAAAACAGAGCATTAAAAAAGGTAGGCTTTACAACGATGGCCTTTGTTCCTGGAGACGAACAACTTCGTGGGCCAGTATTTAGTGGTTTACCTACCCTTGAAAAGCATAGAGGTTATCATTCATTAAGCTCAGCAATCGAGCTACTAAATGAAACTGCAACGGATAAAGTTTTTATAGGTGATCCCCGAATAAGTAAAAGAACAATGGAACAATTTAAAGCATTTTTAAAAGATCAAACTATATTACTTTTTGGATCGTTATTAGAACATGCACCCAGCTATATTACAAATCCTTTTCATAATCGGTTAGATATGGCAAGAGATGTCATTCGTTTTGAGGAAGCAAGATCACTTATAACTGAGACAATTCAACCAAAGAATACAGTTAGACGTGAAAAAGGATCAATAACCATTGATAATTTCAATTACGGTCGCTATATGGGAGAAATTCAGATTACAAGATGTGATTTGCCATGCGATGGAAAAGTAAATGTCATTGGTGAAATACGAATAGAAGACTTTGATTTATTACCATTGATTGTTGCAGGACAGAAACTGATGATTAAAGAGGTGCACTAATGGATTTAGAAAAGCTTACAACAGAAAAAAGAAATGAAAAAACGATGCAACTCGATGAAATGAATATGGAAGAAATACTTTATTTAATAAACAACGAAGATCAAACGGTTCCAAAAAGTGTTGAAAAAGAAATTCCTCAGATCAAAAAGGTAGTAGAAGCTATTGTCACAGCATTTCAAAACAAAGGTCGTCTTATTTATATGGGGGCTGGCACGAGTGGGCGGTTAGGTATTTTAGATGCTGCAGAATGTGTACCAACTTTCGGAACTCCACCAGAAAAAGTTGTTGGTTTAATTGCGGGAGGTATATCTGCAATGACAGTTGCTGTAGAAGGGGCAGAGGATTCAGAAGGATTAGCTAAATGTGATCTTCAAGAATTACAACTAAATAACAAAGATATTGTCATTGGAATTGCAGCAAGTGGACGTACTCCCTACGTGGTTGGCGGCTTAAAATATGCTAATGACGTAGGTGCAACAACTGCAAGTATCGCTTGCAATAAGAATGCTGTTATTAGTACATACGCTACACTTCCAATTGAAGTAGAAGTTGGACCTGAAATTTTAACTGGTTCTACAAGATTAAAATCAGGAACCGCACAAAAACTGATACTGAATATGTTATCAACCGTATCCATGATCAGTATTGGAAAAATATATAAAAACTTAATGGTAGATGTTAAGCCAACGAATGAAAAATTAATAGAACGTTCCAAACGGATTATTATGCAAGCTACGGATTGTACGTATGAGGAATCGAGTGAAATCTTTGAGCAGGCGAATCGAGATGTCAAGCTAGCAATTGTCATGTTGTTAACAAATTTGGGGAAGGGGGAAGCAAAAGAGCGTTTGAAAGAAGCAAAGGGGTTTGTAAGAAAAGCACTTTAAGGGGGATTGTACATGGCGGAATCAAAAGAACAACGGTTAGCTAGAGAAATATATGATCAAGTCGGTGGATTAGGGAATGTATCTAAAATAATTCATTGTATGACCCGTGTTCGTATGACAATTAAAGATGAGTCAAAAGTAAATCTCGATGGTTTAAAAAATGTTCAAGGTGTTTTAGGAATAGTCGATGATGTAACATTACAGGTAGTCATTGGTCCAGGAACTGTAAATAAGGTAGCGAACGAAATGGTATCAATGGCAGGCGTAAAGCTAGGAGAACCTTTTCCAGAAAAATTTAGCATAGCGAATAATGAAGATAATCTAACAGATCGACAACGAGTTGAAGCAAAGGCTGCAGAAGTAAAGGCAGTTCATAAATCAAAACAAAAAAACACAAAGTTTAAAAGAGTATTAAAATCAATCTCTAATATCTTTGTTCCACTAATACCTGCATTTGTAGGTGCTGGTCTATTGGGTGGAATAGCTGCCATTTTATCTAATATGTTAGTTGCAGGGCAAATAGGGGATAGCTGGTCACAAATTATCACGATTTTAAATATTATCAAAAATGGTGTATTTGCTTATCTAGTAATCTATGTTGGGATTAATAGTGCCAACGAATTTGGTGCAACACCTGGATTAGGTGGGGTTACAGGTGCCACAACTTTATTAACAGGTATGAATCCTGAAGTACCATTAAACAATATTTTCAATGGATCTGCATTAGCAGCAGGGCAAGGTGGTATTTTAGGGGTTATCTTCGCTGTTTGGATTCTTTCAATTGTTGAAAAAAATGTACGTAAATTTGTTCCGGATGCAGTAGATATAATTGTGACACCTACCATTACACTGCTGATTGTTGGATTAATTACAATCTTCATTGTGATGCCAATAGCGGGGGTTATATCTGCAAGTTTGGTAGGTGCGGTTAACTGGATATTAGATGTTGGTGGTGCATTCTCAGGATTTGTACTTGGGGCAACATTCCTTCCGATGGTTATGTTTGGATTGCATCAGATTTTGACTCCACTTCATATTGAAATGATTAATAGTTCCGGGGTGACATTATTATTACCTGTATTAGCGATGGCTGGTGCTGGTCAAGTTGGCGCCGCAATCGCATTATGGGTGAAATGTCGTAAAAACAAAAAAATTACAAACTTGATTAAAGGTGCTCTTCCTGTAGGGATTCTTGGTATTGGTGAACCGTTAATTTACGGGGTAACCCTTCCTTTAGGCCGACCATTTATTACCGCTTGTATAGGAGGCGGAATTGGTGGAGCTATGATTGCTGGTATTGGTGGCATTGGCTCCATAGCTATTGGACCAAGTGGTATTTCGTTAATTCCGCTAATTTCCAATGGGCATATCCTTGGTTACATTTTAGGATTACTTTCAGCTTACATCGGTGGCTTTGTGGCAACCTATTTCTTCGGTGTTCCCAAAGATGCTATGCAAGAAAGTGAAATTGAAAGCGAGAAATAATTTAAACGAATCTATAAAACAGGGAATGTATTAATGAAAAATCATCTATTATTTTCCATTCAAAATAAATTATCGTCCTTATCGTCTGCTGAAAGAAAGGTAGGAGTATTCATTTTAGAGCATGCAAAAGATGTAATTGAAATGAGTACAGAAGAATTATCTACAAAAGCTGGAGTGAGTCCAGCAACAGTCATTCGGTTTTGTCAATCGGTCAGTAATGAGGGCTTTACAGCATTTAAGTTAAAATTATCAGCGGAATCAATGGTTGATAAAAAATTGTATCAAGAGATTAATCCAAGAGATTCAATAGAACAAGTGAAAGATAAACTATCTCTTCGTATTCAACATACAATTGAACAAACAAACCAAAAACTATCAGATAATAGCATTCAACAAGCAGCACAATTGTTAAAACAATCTGATCGAATATATATTTATGGAATGGGTGCATCAAACGTCGTTGCTGAGGATATGACACAAAAGTTTTTGCGTGTAGGAAAAACAGTTATACATTCTCTAGACCATCATTTAATTACTGCTTCGCTGTCAGCACAACATGAAAACTCGGTATTATTCTTAATCTCAAATTCGGGAGAGAAACAAGAGAGCATTAAATTAGCCAAGATGGCAAAGGAATTACATGTAGCAAGAATAGTTATGACACACAATGCTAATAGTGAATTAGCAAGCCTAAGTTCGATTAAACTTATTCATGATACAAGTGAAGAAAATAAGACAATTCGAAGTGCTGCGACGACATCTCTTATTGCCCAACTCTATGCTTTAAATATATTGTATTACTCTTATATAGTGTTAGATTTTGACGAAAATATTGATAAACTTTCTGCATCACATAAAATTGTGAGAGACTACTTTTAACAATTAAAACTTCATTCAGAAAATGTAAGATAAGTAAGTAGAAAGTATAGTCGATGCAATCCTACATAGTCTTAGTAGGATGCATCGACTTTTTTAGTTACTAAAAATGAACCAACTTATTTCAATTTTTTCGATATATTTTTCACCATAAATTATTCGTGCTATAATTAGTAATTGTTTTAGATAATTATCAAAGTAATTGACTTGGTTTACTAAAGAAATGAAATATGTATAGATGGAGTGGATTTTCATGTTACATCAATTTTCAAGAAATGAACTTGCAATAGGACAAGAAGGATTAGATAAGCTGAAAAATGCTACAGTCGCTATTTTAGGTGTAGGTGGCGTTGGTTCTTTTGCAGCTGAAGCGTGTGCAAGAAGTGGCGTAGGCCGTATTATTTTGGTCGATAAAGATGATGTCGATATTACTAATATTAACCGTCAATTAGTAGCTTATCTGTCTACGATTGGCAAATCAAAATCAGCAGTGATGAAAGAAAGAATCGCAGACATTAATCCAGAATGTGAAGTCATCGATTTGCATATGTTCTACACAGAAGAAACTTATGAAAAATTCTTTAGTTATGAACCAGACTATGTAATCGATGCTTCTGATACAGTGATATATAAAATCCATATTATGAAAGAATGTTTAAAACGTAATATTAAAATTATTTCTAGTATGGGTGCAGCAAACAAAATGGACCCAACTCGTTTCCAAATTACGGATATCTCTAAAACCCATACAGATCCACTTGCAAAAGTAATTCGACTAAAATTACGTAAACAAGGGATAAAAAAAGGGATTCCTGTAATCTTCTCTGATGAAAGCCCAATCGTTATTCGTCCAGATGTTGCTGAAACAGTAGGCAAACCTGATGCTGCAATTCGAAAAGCAAAAATGCCACCATCCTCAAATGCCTTTGCGCCATCTACAGCAGGTTTAATCGCTGCAAGCTGGGTTGTACGTGAAATTTTGAAGGATATAAAAATTAACCGAGTACAAGGTTAAAGTTTCAATTGTTAAAACGTATTCACACGAAAATGTGTGAATACGTTTTTTTTTACTTAAATTAAGGTTATACTTCGTTTTTTGAAAAATGGAAGTAAATGCCCTTCAACCAGAGCGTGTGGAATGTTACCCAATTATTTTAGGTAGTTTGTAAATGTGTGATGGTCATTATGTAGTAAATAATATAAAATTAGATATTATTACCATAAATGGTTGATGTATTATAACGTTGGCTGATATATTAATTTATATAAACATAATACATATAAATTGTTGGAATATGGAGGTATTTTATGTCGCGAGTAAATGCTCCTTTAACTAATGCAGTCTTTTACAGCTATCTTTGTTGATGTGGAATTAGCGAAGACTCCTGCGGGAAAGCGAGAAAGGTGAGACCCCGCAGGGAACGAAGTGAACGAGGAGGCTCAACGCTCGC
>NZ_JBCMNM010000066.1:0-54338 GCF_050459865.1 Rummeliibacillus pycnus | reverse complement strand
ATTGAAGCCAAGCCCGTGGAAAGCGCCGTCTGTAGCGGAACATCCAAATCTCAATATTGAAAATTTAAGGAATGTTCTAATTTAAAAACCGAAAAAGGATTTATGAAATTGATTAAAAAAATTTATTGTTAATAAGTTTTATTTAAAATGAATACATTTCGAAGTTTGAAACGTATAAGTATTATGTTCAGAAATTTCACATAAAAGGAGTAGAATTATGGCATTAGTGATTGATCAAGTAACGAAAAGGTATCAGGATTTCACAGCAGTTAACCAGCTATCTTTTACAATTGAAAAAGGAGAAATATTTGGGCTTATCGGCCAAAATGGAGCTGGTAAAACTACAACATTCCGTATGATATTGGATTTGCAGGGGGCAACAGAAGGCGATATTTCGTGGAATGGAGAAACCATGCATAAAGTAAACAGAGATGTTCTTGGTTATCTGCCAGAGGAGCGAGGGATATTTCCTTCTATGACAGTAGAGGATCAATTATATTTCTTCGGGGTTTTACGTGGATGGGCAAAAAAAGATTTGAAGAGTGAAATCGATTATTGGATTCAACGATTTGATTTGGAAGATAAAAGGAAAGCAAAAGCTGAAACGCTCTCTAAAGGGAATCAGCAAAAAGTACAGTTGATTGCGAGTTTTATCCATAAACCTGAGTTTCTTATTTTAGATGAACCGTTTAGTGGACTCGATCCAGTGAATCGACAATTATTGATGAATGCTATTTTGTATTTAAAGGAAAGAGGAACAACGATACTTTTTTCCAGTCATCAAATGGATAATGTAGAGGAATTATGCGACCATCTTTGTGTATTAAAAAGAGGTGTGTCATTGTTTACTGGTAGTTTACTAGAATTAAAGGGCCAATATGGCAAGATAAAGTTAAGTATCCGTACTAGTTTGGATAAATCACAATTGTTTGCACTTCCTGGTGTTGAAAGTGTTAAGGAAACAAAGGATGGATTCACACTATTGTTAGAAGATGAATCATATGGTAAACAGCTGTTTGAGATTCTTGGAAAAGGTAATTATATGGAAAAGTTCAGTATGGATTATTTATCACTTGATGAAATCTTTAAAGATTTGGTAGGTGGAGAGCATGACTAAATTCTGGATTTTAGTAACCCAACTTTATAAGCAAAAGATTAAAGCGAAGTCATTTATTTTTTCTGTTTTACTTTATGTTGCAATTGTTAGTGGGGTAATGTTTTGGTCGGATATAAAGGCAGCTTTATTTTCTGAAGAACCGCTCAAAATTGCTATGATAAATGATACGAAACAGGACTTTAAAGAAGTATTTCAATCTAATAGTGATGTGAAATTTTCATTTCCTAGTGATGATCAAACAAAAATCGAAAAACAGGTAAAAACGGAAAAATTAGATGCAGCAGTTTATCTAACTGATAAGGATAATAAATTAAACGCAGTAATTGCTACCTTTAAGCCACTTGAATTCAATGACCAGACAAATTTGTCATCCAAGATTCAATACGCTGGGAAAATCTATTCCGTACAGCAACTCAATTTATCAGCTGAACAGGCAACGCAAATTGTTGAATCCCAAACACCTATCGATATGAAAAATTTAAATACGAAAAAAGATAATGGTAAGAGTGAAGATGAAAAAGCTGCAGGTATTGGAACTTCTATTTTAGTAGGTTCTATAGTATATTCTATTGTCATCTCGTTTTTATCAATCATAACGACAGATGTAGCTTCTGAAAAAGGTTCAAGAGTGTTAGAAGTACTACTTGCAAGTGTTAAACCTTCCACTCACTTTTTAGCAAAAATTACAGGAACCTATTTATTGGCTTTTACACAAGTAGCGATATTATTAGTCGTACAAATATTGCTGTTATTAACGGTAGATGGCGGTTCCAAATGGCGGAAAGTCGTAGATGTCGTTGATCATTTATCAATGAGTTATGTCTTTTATACACTAGCTTATTTATTGTTATCTATTTTCCTATTTTTGGTGATGGGAGCACTATTCGGTTCACTTGTGTCAAAAGTAGAAGAAGCAGGGCAAGCGATGATGCCAGTCATGTTTATAGGAGTGGCAGGTTTCTATGTCTTGATGTCAGGCTTATATAGTCCAGATACAATGCTAGTAAAAGTATTCTCATTTATCCCATTTACAACAGTGATGGTTATGCCACTTCGAATGGGAGCAACAGATTTATCACCTACAGAACCGCTTATTGCATTAATCGTATTAATCGTAACAGTTGTGGTATTGTTCTATGTTAGTTTCTCATTCTATAAACGAAGTGTACTTACTTATAGTTCGGGTGGGGTCATTCAAAAAATTAAAACTGTGTTGAAAGTTACTACGTAATCATACGGTTATACAAAAAGCTTGCTATTTAGATGACTGATGAATAAAAGACAAGTAGAGCGAAGTCTACTTGTCTTTTATGTTTTTTGTATTGAGAAACGTGTTACTAATAGATAAAGAACTCTATTAAATTCAATTGTCAATTCAGCTAGTGGTTTATCAAAATTTCCTATTATCTGATGCAGATGAAGCAGGATTTATCAATGCTGCAGTTATTCCAATTGATGGTGGTCAATCTGATAAATTATTAGATTAAGCCTACTAACAAAGGTCAGTAGGCTATTTTTTTCTATTCTTTTTTAAACTCTTAAAATGATCATAAATTCCTGCCATTCTTTTTTCTTGCCCTGCAATAACTGGATGGTAGAATTCCGTTCCTTCAAGCTCATCAGGTAAATATTGCTGTTCAACCCAGCCGCCGAATGTACCAATTGGTGTGTTATGTGGATATTGATATCCATCCACACCAAGTACTTTCGCACCAGCATAGTGTGCATCACGTAAATGCATTGGAATTTCTCCGGTTTTGCCAGCATGAATAGCAGCTGTTGCCGCATCGATAGCTAAAATTGCAGAATTTGATTTTTCTGCAAGACACATTTCAATAACTGCATGAGCAAGAGGGATGCGAGCTTCAGGCATTCCTAAACGTTCTGCAGATTGTACAGCTGCAAGGACATGAGAGCCGACTTCGGGAGCAGCTAACCCAACATCCTCATAACTTATCACTAGTAATCTTCGGCTTACCGCGACTAAATCGCCATTTTCTAAACAGTTCGCTAAATAGTAAATGGCTGCATTGACATCACTTCCACGAATGGATTTTTGCAATGCTGAAATGAGATTATAAAAATGACTTCCTTTTTTATCCCCATATACGCCGATTCGTTCTGCTAGATTTTTGACAATAGAATCTTGTACAATCGTTTCATTATTTTCTTCATCAGAAGAATAGTAGACAGATTCTAAAAGTGTTAACGCTTTTCTCGCATCTCCATGGGCTGCTTGTACGATTAGTGCACGCTGATCATCTGTCATACGAATTTTATAACGGCCAAGTCCTCGTTCTTTATCTTCTAAAGCACGAAGAATTAGTGTATTAATATCCTCATCTGTTAATCTCTTAAGCTGCTTAATTTCTCCACAACGTGAGCGAATCGCAGGATTAACATCATGAAATGGATTTTCGGTTGTAGCACCGATTAATACAATAGAGCCGTTTTCAACATGAGGAAGTAATGTGTCTTGTTGTAATTTGTTGAATCGATGAATTTCATCTAAAAACAAGAGTACTTGTCCAGAAAGCTTTGCTTCACCTACAACATCTTCTACATCTTTTTTCCCTGCACGTGTTGCATTTAGAGCAATAAAAGGAAGGTTAGACGAACCAGCAATGGCAAAAGCAATTGATGTTTTACCGATACCTGGTTCCCCATAAAGTAACATCGATGGTACATGACCGTTTTTGATCATTTTATATAATGTAGTATTTTGTCCGATGATTTCTTGGTGACCGACAACTTCATCAAGGTTACGTGGTCGCATACGAAATGCGAGTGGTTCATTTGGCATGTTGACCCCCTCTTTCTTGAGAATATACGTTGTTAATATTTTTTCTATAGCTACTTTGATATGAAATTGTTGTTTTTATGCAACTAATTGAAGTGAAAGGGCGACTCTTCGTTAGAAGATGGGGCAAATCACAGTTCATGAATCAAGTATTTTTCGATAACTCGTAACAATAATCATAAATCATTCCCGAGTAGAATGAAAGGAAATATGCTATACTTTAATCTAGACAAATAGCTAATTTTAGAGGTGTATATATGAAAATATCAACAAAAGGGCGTTATGGCCTAACAATTATGATTGAATTGGCCAAACAATATGGACAAGGACCGATCCCACTTAGACAAATTGCAGCAGAAAATAATTTATCAGAAGCATATTTAGAACAACTAGTTTCTCCACTTAGAAACTCAGGACTTGTTAAAAGTGTTCGTGGCGCATATGGCGGTTATATGCTATCAAAAGCACCGCATTTGATTTCGTCAGCTGATGTTATTAAAGTATTGGAAGGACCGATTCAACCTGTAGAGGGAATTGAAGAGGAAGCACCACCACAACGAGAGCTATGGCTACGTGTTCGTGACGCAGTAAAAGATGTACTAGAAACAACAACTCTTGACGATTTAGCAAGTTATACAGAAGAACAAAATGATGATGGTTATATGTTTTACATTTAAAAGGAGATTTTATCATGAAAGAAATATATCTTGACCATGCAGCTACTTCTCCTATGCATCCTGCTGTAATTGAAAAGATGGCGGAAGTAATGGGAGAAGTATTTGGTAACCCATCGAGTATTCATAGCATTGGTCGACATGCTCGTAAATATTTGGACGAAGCTAGAACTGTTATAGCTGGTGCGATTGGCGCAAAGGATCAAGAAATCATTTTTACAAGTGGTGGAAGTGAAGCAGATAACTTAGCAATCGCTGGTACAGCACATGCTAGATGTGCTGAGGGTCGTCATATTATAACAACTCAAATCGAGCATCATGCAGTACTTCATACTTGTCAGCAACTAGAAAATGAAGGTTTTGAAGTGACTTATCTTCCAGTTAATAACAAAGGGTTGATATCACTGGATGATTTAAAAAGTGCTCTTCGTGATGATACTATTTTAGTAACGGTTATGCTTGGCAATAACGAAGTTGGTACTTTACAACCAATAAAAGAAATTGGTGCAATATTAAAAGACCATCAAGCAAGTTTCCATACGGATGCTGTTCAAGCATTTGGAATTCAAAAAATTAATGTTGATGAACTTCAAGTCGATTTGCTTTCTGTTTCATCACATAAATTAAATGGACCAAAAGGTTTAGGGTTTTTATATCAAAGAGATAATGCTAAAATTCATCCAATTATTTTTGGAGGTGAACAAGAACGTAAACGTCGTGCAGGTACCGAAAACGTGCCAGCAATTGTTGGTTTTGCAGAAGCTACGAAAATTGCACAACAAAATTTTGAAGAAAAACAACTTCAATTTGACAATTTCCGGACAACGTTCTTAAAAGCATTAGACGAAGCAGATATTACTTATCATGTAAATGGTGATGAAATTCACTATTTACCTCATGTATTAAATATTAGTTTTCCAGGAATGGATGTCGAATCATTCTTAGTTAATTTAGATATAGCAGGAATTGCTGCTTCAAGTGGTTCTGCATGTACAGCTGGTTCTATTGATCCTTCACATGTGCTTGTTGCTATGTTCGGAAAAGACGCAAATGAACTACGCAACTCTATCCGCTTTAGCTTTGGTTATGGTCTAACATTGGAGGACATCCAAACAGCTGTAGAAAAAACGATTGAAATCGTAAAACGCTTAGTGAAATAACAGAAAAAAGGTGAAATATATGAACGTAACAAAGGACCCCTCACAAACACGTGTTGTTGTCGGAATGTCTGGAGGAGTCGATTCTTCTGTAACGGCTTATTTACTAAAAAAACAAGGTTACGACGTAATTGGAATCTTCATGAAAAACTGGGATGATACAGATGAAAACGGTGTTTGTACAGCTACAGAGGATTATGAAGATGTTATCAAAGTTTGTAATCAAATTGGCATCCCGTACTATGCGGTAAATTTTGAAAAACAATATTGGGATAAAGTATTTACTTACTTTTTAGAAGAATATAAAGCAGGTCGTACACCAAATCCAGATGTAATGTGTAATAAGGAAATCAAATTCAAAGCATTTCTAGAACATGCTTTGAAACTAGGTGCTGATTACGTTGCAACAGGCCACTATGCTCGAGTAGAGGTGCGTGATGGTGAAACGAGAATGTTACGTGGAATCGATCAAAACAAAGACCAAACGTATTTCTTAAACCAATTATCACAAGAACAACTGTCTAAAGTGATGTTTCCAATTGGTGAGTTAGAAAAACCACGAGTTCGTGAAATTGCAGAAGAAGCAGATCTAGCAACAGCTAAGAAAAAGGATTCTACTGGTATTTGCTTTATCGGTGAACGTAATTTCAAACAATTCCTAAGCCAATACTTACCTGCTCAACCTGGTAATATGGAAACATTTGATGGTAAAGTAATGGGCAAGCACGATGGTCTAATGTATTACACAATTGGACAACGTCACGGTCTTGGTATTGGTGGAGATGGTGATCCATGGTTTGTATTAGGAAAAGATTTAGAAAGAAATGTCTTGTTAGTTGGACAAAACTTCTATAATGACAAACTTTTCTCTACAAGTTTAACTGCAGTGAAAACAAGTTTTACAACAAATCGCGAAATGCCAAAGAAATTTAATGTAACTGCAAAATTCCGTTATCGACAAAAAGACGTTCCAGTAGAAGTTGAAATTGTCGGTGATGATAAATGGCTTGTAACCTTTAGTGAACCAACACGTGCAATTACACCAGGACAATCAGTTGTTTTATATGATGGAGACGAATGTCTAGGTGGCGCAACCATCGATGAAGTATTTAATAATGGTGAAAGACTAACATATGTTGGTTAATAGAGGTGAAAAAAGTGGATTTTAACGAAGAAGGCGTAAAAGCCATTCAAGAAAAACGATACGAAGATGCTGCAAAAGCATTTACACAAGCAATTGACGAAGATCCTAATAATCCAGTAGGTTACATTAATTTTGGTAATTTACTTGCTTCAATGGATGATATTGAACGAGCAGAACGCTTTTTTCAAAAAGCATTAACATTAGATGAAAATGCAGCCACAGCTTATTATGGATTAGCTAATCTATACTTTAATTCTGAACGCTATTTAGAAGCTGCTAAATTATATGAAAAATCTATTCGCAATGGAATTGAAGGTGCAGATGCTTATTATATGTTAGGGAAAAGCTTTGAACATGAAGGACAACTAAAACTTGGCTTACCTTATATGCAACGTGCGACAGAACTTGCACCACAAGATTTACAAATTAGACTGGCGTATGGCATTATGCTCTGTACATTAGAATTATTTGAACCGGCAGAAAAAGAATTACAGTTTGTTATCGATGAAGACTGGAATAATGCGGATGCGCACTATAATTTAGGTGTTTTATACGCCGTTTCAACCGAGCGAATTGATGATGCCATGTATCATCTAAAACAAGCATTTACATTACAACCTGAATTTGATCAGGCTCGTTATATTCATGACATGCTTGCGATGAAAAAGAACTAATTGAAAGAAGGGGACAGTGTTGACTGAAAATTTATCATTATTTACAGACGAACAGCTTTTTATCGTCGGTCGACCTGTCGTCACTATTTTTCATAATCCACAGAATTTGTTTTCAATTGTTAAATTGAAAATTCAAGAGACGAACACAGATTATAAAGAAAAGGAAATAATCGTTACAGGTTATTTTCCTTCAGTTGCTGAAGAGGCCTTATATCGTTATACAGGCCATCTTAAGCAACATCCAAAATACGGCCTACAGTTTCAAGCTGATACCTTTGAAAAAGAGATTCCAGCTACCGAAACTGGGGTCGTTCAATATTTAGCTAGTGATTTATTTCCTGGTATTGGCCATCGTACTGCTGAAACGATTGTAAAAAAACTCGGTCCCAATGCGATTAAAGTGATTATTGAGAATCCCAATGCACTAGATGAAATTCCACGATTAACAGAAGACAAAAAGCAGACCCTTCGTTCAGTACTCGAACAAAATCTCGGGCTAGATCGTATTATGATTCAACTAAACGAATGGGGATTTGGTGCGCAAATTGCAGTGAAAATCTACCAAATGTATGAAGGCGAAACATTGCAAGAGTTACAAAAAAATCCGTATCGGTTAATTGAAGACGTTGAAGGTGTTGGATTTCAACGTGCAGATGAGCTTGGTGCGAGATTACATATAACCGGTAATCATCCAGATCGTATTAAAGCAGCTATTTTACATCTCCTGAATACCGCTTCATTATCCGAAGGACATGTGTTTCTTGATGCTAAAGAAATTATGCCAGAAGCAAAGGTATTATTGGAAACAAGTCAACGATGCACAATTGAATATGATGATATTTCGAAATGTATTATTGAGCTAGGTGAAGATGGTAAAGTATGTGGTGAAGAAACAAGAATCTATATGCCTTCTCTTTACTATTCAGAAATAGGTATTGCAACGAAGATTACAGAACTAGTTAAAAAAAATAAAGAACACTCAGCATTTCCATCATCCGAAATTCGTAAGCGAATTGGCGATGCAGAGGAACGCTTTGGTGTTTCGTATGCTGAGACGCAAATCAAAGCAATTGAAACAGCGATTAATTCAGCAGTGATGATTTTAACAGGGGGGCCAGGTACCGGAAAAACAACAGTTGTCAGAGGCATAGTTGATGTTTTTGCAGAATTGCATGGATTATCATTAAACCCGAAAGAGTATGCTGCAAAAGATGAGGATTTTCCAATTGTTCTAGTTGCACCAACAGGACGTGCTGCCAAACGGCTCAGTGAATCAACTGAATTACCTGCTATGACAATCCATCGTTTATTAGGCTTTAATGGACAAGAAAAAGATGAAGATACTGAGAGAGAAGTAGCTGGTCGTCTTATTATCGTTGATGAAATGTCGATGGTTGATACTTGGCTTGCCCATCAGTTGTTAAAAGCTTTAAATGATGATTGCCAAGTGATTTTTGTTGGAGACCAAGATCAATTACCTCCAGTAGGTCCGGGGCAAGTATTAAAGGATTTACTTGCGTCAAAGGCAATCCCAACCGTTGAATTAAAAGATGTTTATCGTCAATCAGAAGGTTCTTCAATAATAGAACTTGCGCATCAGATGAAACAAGGAGAAATACCTCAAGATTTATCGGCTAAAACAAGTGACCGATCATTTATTCGATCTGGACAAGATCAAATCACGGATGTTGTTGGTCAAGTTGTGAAAAGTGCGATAAAAAAAGGTTTCTCTATTCATGATGTACAAGTATTAGCACCAATGTATCGAGGAAATGCTGGTATTGATGCGATGAACAAAATACTACAAGAACTTATAAATCCAAAGGTGAGTGCAAAAACGAAAGAAATTGCATTTGGAGATACTACTTATCGCATTGGAGATAAAGTTTTGCAACTTGTGAATCAACCAAACAATAACGTCTTTAATGGTGATATGGGTGAAGTTATTTCAATTATTAAGGCAAAGGAAACGATTGAAAAAACAGATTTACTAGTGGTTTCTTTTGATGGTATTGAAGTAACATATCAAAAGGGAGATTTAAATCAGCTAACTTTGGCTTATTGTTGTTCGATCCATAAATCGCAAGGTAGTGAGTTTCCGATGGTCATAATGCCAATTGTTCGTGGCTATTCTAAAATGCTAAGGAAAAATCTACTTTATACAGGCATTACTCGAGCAAAGAACTTCCTAATACTCTGCGGAGAGCCAGATACATTCATTTATGGCTTCCAAAGAACTGATGACCTGCAAAGGCATACCTCTCTAGCTGATCGTTTAAATAATAATCAACTAATGTCTGAAGTAACAAATGCTAATGAAGAAACTATAGAAGTAACTTCCCTTAAAACAGGAGTAGAATCTCCAGTTACTGAAGAAGCTATAGAAGAAATAACTGACAATGAGCCTGCAATACTAACTATAGAGAATGTAAATATTATTCATCCGATGATTGGTATGAAAGGGATTAGTCCATATGACTTTATGGAATATGAGAATTGACATAATGACTGGCATTTTTTAAAATAAGTATAAGTAAAGTCGGAGACAAAGCGTTTTCGGCAAATGTACTATTTTAAGAACCCCTATATTAAAAACGTTGATGGATAAAAGTACTTTTTGGAAAGTGTACAGAAAGAGGTTCCTTGGCTGAGAGATCCTTCACCTACCATTTTGGAAAAGCTCGTCCTGAGTGCAGTCAAAAACTGCCGTTTACCGCGTTAAGGTCAATTAAGAGATAATAGTGAGAACTATTATAATTAGGGTGGTACCGCGAAAATTAACCTTCGTCCCTGTTACAGTGGATGAGGGTTTTTTTTATTGTATTTGGTTTTATAGGATATTGTTGATTTTTTTAATGCATCTTACTTAAGCGAAAGGTGGCGACTCCTGCGGGAAACCGAAGCTGACGAGACCCCACAGAGAGCGTAGCGAACGAGGAGGCTCGTTGGTTCGCCCGCGGAAAGCGTCCGCCTGTAGCTAAACTGATAAAATATCAACAGTATTGTTAAACAAAGCCATTGTATTAAAGGAGGAACTATTCATGCAAACATCTGCAGAAATTCGTCGTAAATTCATTGAATTCTTCGAAGGAAAAAAACATAAACAAGAACCAAGTATGCCACTTGTCCCAATTAATGATGCATCATTACTTTGGATTAACTCTGGTGTCGCAACATTAAAAAAATACTTTGATGGCTCAGTGATTCCTGAAAATCCACGTATTACAAATGCTCAAAAAGCAATTCGTACAAATGATATTGAAAATGTGGGTAAAACAGCACGCCATCATACATTCTTCGAAATGCTTGGGAATTTCTCAATAGGCGATTACTTCAAAAAAGAAGCAATTCACTATGCTTGGGAATTTTTGACTGACCCTAAATGGATGGGCTTTGATGGAGAAAAATTATCAATTACGATTCATCCGGAAGACCAAGAAGCTTATGATATTTGGAAAGATGAAATTGGCATTCCTGAAGAACGTTTAATCCGTCTTGAAGGAAACTTCTGGGATATAGGTGAAGGTCCAAGTGGTCCAAACTCTGAGATTTTCTATGACCGTGGCGAAAAATACGGTAATGATCCAAAAGATCCTGAATTATATCCAGGTGGAGAAAATGAACGTTATCTTGAAATATGGAACTTAGTGTTCTCTCAATTTAACCATAACCCAGATGGCACATACACTCCACTACCAAAACAAAACATAGATACAGGTATGGGACTAGAACGTATGGCTTCTGTTGTACAAGATGTTCCTACTAACTTTGATACTGATTTATTCATGCCAATCATCGAAAAAATCGAGGGATTTGCAAATCGAAATTACAAACGTCCTGGTGAAATTGATTTAAGTGAAATTTTCGGTAGCGATGAAGATATCAACACACCATTTAAAGTAATTGCTGACCATATTCGTACAGTCGCATTTGCTATCGGTGATGGCGCACTTCCTTCAAATGAAGGGCGCGGCTATGTGTTACGTCGTTTATTGCGTCGCGCAGTTCGTTATGCAAAACAAATTGGTATCGAAAAACCATTTATGTTCGAACTAGTACCAACAGTTGGCAGCATTATGGTAGACTTCTACCCAGAAGTAAAAGAAAAAGCAGAATTTATCGCTCGTGTAATTAAAAACGAAGAAGTACGTTTCCATGAAACACTTCATGATGGTTTAGCTATTTTTAACGAAGTGGTTGAAGCACAAAAAGCAAAAGGTGACACAGTCATTCCAGGAAGAGATGCATTCCGTTTATATGATACGTACGGCTTCCCAGTAGAACTTACAGAAGAATATGCAGAAGAAGTTGGAATGACAGTTGATGAAGATGGCTTCGAAGCTGAAATGGAGGCACAACGTCAACGTGCCCGTAATGCACGCCAAGATGTTGACTCAATGCATGTCCAATCTGAAGTATTAGCTAACTTAACTCAACCAAGTAAATTTGTTGGTTTTGAATCATTAGAAGCCCATACAACAGTTTCTGCAATGGTTGTAGGTGGTCAAGAGGCTAAAACAGCTTCAGAAGGTGAAGAAGTATTAGTTATTTTAGCTGAAACACCATTCTATGCTGAAATGGGTGGACAAATTGCTGATCACGGTACCATTTCAAATGATTCATTTACAGCATTTGTGAAAGATGTTCAAAAAGCACCAAATGGTCAACCTTTGCATACAGTCATTATCGAATCTGGTGAAATGAATGTTGAAGACGCGGTATTGGCAAAAGTAGATCGCGCTGAGCGTAATTTAACAGTCAAAAACCACACAGCAACTCACCTTTTACAACGTGCATTAAAAGATACACTAGGTGATCATGTAAACCAAGCTGGTTCATATGTAGGTCCAGATCGTTTACGTTTTGACTTCTCACACTTCGGAGCAGTTACAAAAGAAGAGCTAGAAGCAATTGAACGTAGTGTCAATGAAAAAGTATGGGAAGACATTCCTGTAGTAATCGAAGAAATGTCAATTTCAGATGCAAAAGCAATGGGAGCTATGGCTTTATTCGGTGAAAAATATGGTGATGTAGTACGAGTTGTTCAAGTATCTGATTACTCAATCGAACTTTGCGGTGGTATTCACGTTAAATGTTCTTCTGAAATTGGTTTCTTCAAAATTGTTTCTGAAGGTGGTATTGGTGCTGGTACTCGACGTATCGAAGCCGTTACAGGTCAAGCAGCATACCTTGCAGCTAAAGAAGAACAACATATTCTTGAACAAACAGCTAACCTGTTAAAATCAAATCCTAAAGACTTAGTTACTCGTGTTGAAAGTTTACAGCATGAATTAAAAGAACAACAACGTGAAAATACTTCACTTTCAGCTAAAATTGCCGGTGCTCAAGCATCTAATATCCTTTCAGCAGCTCAACAAATTGGCGATGTTACTGTTCTTGCTAAGAAAGTAGAAGCAAAAGATAACAACCAATTACGCCAATTAATGGACGATTTGAAAGAAAAAATGGATAATAGTATTATTGTACTTGGAGCAACTTCTGATGATAAAGTTTTGCTTTGTGCAGGTGTGACGAAAGATATAGCTGGTGGGAACTATCATGCTGGTAATATCGTCAAACATGTAGCTGAACTTTGCGGTGGAAAAGGCGGCGGTCGTCCTGATATGGCGATGGCTGGAGCAAAAGATGGCTCTAAATTGGTAGAAGCTTTGGATTCTGTGTATAATTATGTAAAATCTATTTAAAAGGTAGTCAGATTCAGGTATACTAACTTAGAAAAGATTAATTATTTTAACAACTTTAAAGTGAGGTGCTGAGCATGAGTAAGTTTGATCAAACGATGAAATTTAATTTCCCAGAAGAATCAATGGAACAAGAAGTAAGAGAAACCATGCTTCATGTTCATGCAGCACTAGAAGAAAAAGGGTATAATCCGATTAACCAAATCGTTGGTTACCTATTATCCGGGGATCCTGCTTATATCCCTCGCCATCAGGAGGCTCGTAATAAAATTCGTAAGCTTGAACGTGACGAAATTTTAGATGAACTTGTAAAGTTCTATATCAAGAAGAATAACGAGGAAAAATGATGAGAATAATGGGTTTAGATGTTGGCTCCAAAACAGTTGGAGTAGCAGTTAGTGATGCACTTGGATGGACTGCCCAAGGTATTGAAACTGTGAAAATCGATGAGGAGAACGAAGAGTTTGGTATCGAACGTATTCGTGAACTCGTCCAACAATATGGAGTGACGGAATTCGTTGTAGGATTCCCGAAAAACATGAATAATACAATTGGTCCTAGAGGGGAAGCTTCTCAAGCTTATGCAAAGCTGTTAGAGGACACATTTTCTCTACCAGTTACTCTTTGGGACGAACGATTGACAACGATGGCTGCAGAACGTCTACTGATTGAAGCGGATGTTCGCCGCAAAAATCGAAAAAAAGTCATTGATAAAATGGCAGCGGTCATGATCCTTCAAGGATTTTTGGACCGAAAACAATTATGAGGTGAAAAAATGGAAGAAGAATTAGAACAACGTCATATCACAATCGTTGATGACGAAGGAAATGAACAACTTTGCGAAGTACTTCATACTTTTGACTCTGAAGAGTTCGGAAAATCGTATGTTATTTATTCTGTAATTGGTTCTGAAGATGAAGATGGCGTAGTTGAAATCTATGCTTCATCATTCGTCCCTTCTGAAGACGGTACAGATGGTGAATTATCACCAATTGAAACGGAAGAAGAATGGGATTTTATCGAATCAGTTATTGAAGAACTTGATGAAGATATTGAAGCAGAATAAATAACCTAAATAAACTGAAGAGGTGACCTAACAATGGCACATGAACACGATCACGATCACGAACATATTATTGCAGTAGATGAAAATGGAAACGAACAAGTATATGCGGTACTTTATACATTCGATTCTGAAGACTTCGGAAAATCCTATGTTCTATACTATAAAGAAGGTGCAGAAGCAGGCGAGGAAGTAGAAATTTTCGCATCTGCAATTGTCCCAGCTGAAGATGGTGAAGGCGGAGAACTTGTTCCAATCGAAACAAATGAAGAATGGGATATGGTCGAAGAAGTATTGAACACTCTTGATGCTGAATTTGGTGAAGAGTAACTAATACCAGTAGACAAAGCGGAATGAGTTCTTAGCATTCCGCTTATTTTTATGGTTTTATAATAGTTGTTGGGTTGTATACACAATTAAGAGAAAAACAGTAGAAAAGTGAAGGTGAATCCCCAGACTCTCCTGTCGAAACTTATAGTCAAGATCCCGCAGTGGAAATTTTTTTGCGACACCCCAGTAGCAGGCGGAGGGGGCAGACACCGGAACAAATGCGTTGGATATATTTTGATGCCTTACCCCAACATTTGAACTTTTTTAAAGTAGAACGCGCACGTGTAGCCCCAATAGCTGCTTACATGCCTGAACAGTGATTCTAGCTTTCAATTGGTTTACTTAAAATGCTCGATTAGCCTTAATCTAATTAAAAAGCTAGCGCACGGAGCTGGATAAAGGTAAAATAAGCAGTAGTTTTTACTCTTCTAAAAGGAGGACAATCTGTGGGTACGAACTCATCAAAACAAGATCAAATAAATAAATTAAAAGAACGACAAGAAGAAAAGCGAATCGTTCGAAAAATTGTATTAACAATATCTAGCATTATTGTTGCCCTTGCACTTATTCTAGGTATTAGTTTGTATTTTTATGTTTCAAGTGCTTTGAAACCAGTAGATAAAAATAATAATAAAGCGATAAAGGTAGAATTACCAATCGGTTCTTCTATTGATTCAATTGCACAAACGTTGGTAAATAACGGAATTATCAAAAATGCAAAGGTGTTCAAATATTACACTAAATTTAAGAATGAATCAGCCTTTCAAGCTGGAACCTATAAGTTGACCCCGGCTATGACAATTGATGAAATAATCCAAAGTTTGAAAACAGGTAAAATTTATCGTCAACCTGAATTTACGATTACAATACCTGAAGGGTTAACTCTTGAACAAATTGCAGATCGTGTTGCAAAAAGTACGGATTACTCGAAAAAACAATTTATGGATTTGGTGACAAGTCAAGCGTTTATTAAGGATATGAAGAAAAAATATCCTAATACAGTTACGAAAGCTGTTGATAATAAGAAGATTCGCTATGCACTAGAAGGTTATTTATACCCGTCAACATATCCATTCTTTGAACCAAATCCAAAACTTGAAGAAATTGCTGAACAAATGGTAGCTCAAACGGACGAAGTTGTGACTGCATACTCTGCACAATTGAAACAAAAACATATGTCTGTTCACAAATTCTTGACTTTTGCTTCTTTACTAGAACGTGAGGCAACAGCAAAAACGGATCGTGAAACGATTGCCAGTGTCTTCTTTAACCGACTTGACAAGAAAATGCCATTGCAAACAGACCCAACCGTTTTATATGCACTTGGAGAACATAAATCCCGTGTTTTATATAAAGATTTAGAAGTGGACAATCCATACAACACATATAAAAATACTGGATTACCACCTGGTCCAATTTCCAATGCAGGCAAAGCATCTTTAGAAGCAACGATCAATCCTGCTGAAACTGATTATTTATACTTTGTAGCTGACAAAAATGGAAACAACCATTTCTCAAAAACATATAATGAGCACTTAAAGAAAGTAGAAGAACATATTAAGTAACAAACATAGAAGAAGAGCGTCTCTCGCTTTTCTTCTATTTTCATGATATGATTAAGTGTATTTTTTATAAAAAAGCAGATGAGGCTTTTCCAGACCTGAAGCTCATTGGAGATTCCAAATCGAAGGTAATTTCAGCTTTCGACGAAATGATGGAATGACGGGAGTGTCTAGCCACTGAAGCTTGATCGAAATTTAGGAGTGAGAGTTGTATGGCTATTTCGGATGCATATACAAAGTCCTTCATTCAACCACGTTCTACATTGCTTATGGAGATGGAACAATTTGCAGAAGAAAATTTTGTTCCTATAATGCAATTACCGGCAATTGAAATCTTACTTCAAATGCTTCGTATACAAAATCCCACAAAGATCTTAGAAATCGGTAGCGCAATTGGCTATTCAGCAATACGAATAGCAGAAACATTACCTCAATCTAAAATTGTAACAATCGAACGTGATGAAACACGAATCGAACAAGCTAAGCAATTTCTTTCTAGATCAACTGTGAAAGATCATATTGTATTACTTGAAGGAGACGCGTTAGAAGTGGATGTGGAAAGTATCTATCCATCTTTTGATGCTGTTTTTATTGATGCCGCAAAAGGACAATATAAAAAGTTTTTCGAAAAGTATAGCCCGCTAGTGAAAAAGGGCGGTATATTATACATCGATAATATGTATATGCATGGTCTTTCAGATATAGATATGAAAGATGTTCCAAAACGAAAAAGAACAATGATTAGAAACCTCCACCAATTTGGGGAATGGATTATTGCTAATCCTGATTATCAATCTACATTCTTCCCAGTTGGTGATGGTTTATTGATTTGTATAAAGAGGTGACCGATTATGAAAAAGCCTGAATTACTCGTGACACCACATTCTGTTGAACACGTTAAAGCGCTTATCCAAGCAGGAGCAGATGCTTTTATAATAGGTGAACAACAATTTGGTTTGCGTTTAGCAGGAGAATTCAATATTGAACAAGTAGCAGAAGCTACAACATTGATACATGATGCAGGGAAAAAAGTATATGTAGCGATGAATGCAATATACCATAATGATCGTGTAGATAGTCTTGTAACATATATACAAAAATTAGCGGAAATTGACGTAGATGCAATTGTATTTGGCGATCCTGCAGTGATTATAGCAAAACGTGAAGCTGGAGTTGAAATTCCATTACATTGGAATCCGGAAACAATTGCAACAAACTGGTTCCAAGCGAATTATTGGGGAAAACGTGGAGCGACACGCGCTGTATTAGCACGTGAACTTAGCATTGATGAAATCGTTGAGATTAAAGAAAATGCAGAAGTAGAGGTTGAAGTACAAGTACATGGTATGACTTGTATGTTCCAATCAAAACGCCCACTTCTAGGCCATTACTTTTTGTATGAAGGAAAAGCAATGGAAGTTGAAAATCGCAAAAATGCTCGTAATATGTTCTTATATGACAAAGAACGTAATAGCAGATACCCAATCTATGAAGATCTAAATGGTACCCATATCTACAGTCCGAATGATATGTGTATAATCGATGAATTAGATGAACTATTTGAAGCAGGAATTGACTCATTTAAAATTGAGGGTGTCCTACAATCAGAAGATTATCTTGTAACGGTAACTGAATGTTATCGTAAAGCAATCGATGCATATGCTGATTCACAAGACGCTTATTTTGATATTAAAGAAGAATTATTAGCTAAAATTGAAGAAATTCAACCAGAGCTTCGTCCACTTGATACTGGCTTCTTCTTTAAAGAAACCGTTTATTAGGAAGGAGGAGACTTTCGTGACATTAATACAAAATGCTAATATCAGTGAAATTCGCGATGGTAAAAGAGTCATCGTTAGAAAGCCGGAGCTTTTAGCACCAGCAGGTAACCTAGAAAAATTGAAAATTGCAGTCCACTATGGAGCTGATGCTGTGTTTATAGGTGGACAAGAGTTCGGCCTTCGCTCCAATGCAGGAAACTTCTCCATTGAAGAAATTCATGAAGGTGTAGAATTCGCAAAGAAATACGGTGCAAGAATTTATATAACAACCAATATTTTTGCTCACAATGAAAATATGGATGGACTAGAAGATTATTTACGTGCACTCGAAAACGCTGGTGCAGCAGGTATTATAGTAGCTGACCCGTTAATTATAGAAACATGTAAACAAGTTGCACCTAAGCTTGAAATACACTTAAGCACACAACAATCTCTCTCAAACTGGAAAGCAGTCCAATATTGGAAAGAAGAAGGCCTACATCGTGTTGTTCTCGCACGTGAAACAGGAGCAGAAGAGATTAAATTGATGAAAGAAAAAGTGGATATTGAAATCGAATCATTCGTACATGGTGCGATGTGTATCGCTTATTCTGGTCGATGTGTATTATCTAATCACATGACAGCTCGTGACTCTAACAGAGGTGGCTGTTGCCAATCATGTCGCTGGGATTATGATTTATATGCTGTGGAAGACGGTGAACAAAAACCTTTATTTGATACAGGTGATGAGGCATTTGCGATGAGTCCAAAAGACCTGAAATTAATCGAGTCAATCCCAAAAATTATTGAATTAGGAATTGATTCATTAAAAGTTGAAGGTCGTATGAAATCGATTCATTATATTGCAACTGTTGTAAGTGTTTATCGTAAAGTAATCGATGCTTATTGTGCAGATCCTGATAACTTCAAGATTAAACGTGAGTGGCTAGAAGAATTAGATAAATGTGCGAACCGTGAGACAGCCTCTTCATTCTTTGAAGGTGAACCAGGGTATGAACAACAAATGTTTGGTGAACATGGTAAGCAAACAAAATTTGACTTCGTTGGAATGGTTTTAGAATACGATGAAGATACAAAGATGGTTACATTACAACAACGTAACTATTTCAAACCAGGTGATGAAGTGGAATTCTTTGGACCTGAAATTGAAAACTTTACAGTTGTAATAGACGAAGTTTTGGATGAAGATGGAGTTTCACTAGATGCTGCACGACACCCATTACAAATTGTTCGCTTCAAATGTGAACAAAAACTATATCCGCATAATATGATGCGCAAGGAGATGCGATAATGGGAAGTAAACGTCCAGTTGTTATAGGTATTGCTGGAGGTTCTGGTTCAGGTAAAACAAGTGTTACCCATGCCATCCACGATGTTTTTAAAGAGCATTCAGTAGTTGTAATTGAACAAGACTTTTATTATAAAGACCAAAGTCATTTGGAGTTTGAAAAACGTTTAGAAACGAACTATGATCATCCAGATGCTTTTGATACCGATTTATTAATTGAAGATGTAAAGCGTTTACTTAATCGTCAATCTATTGAAAAACCGATATATGATTACGCGCTTCATACACGTTCAAACGATACAATACACATTGACCCACAAGATGTTATTATTCTTGAAGGAATTCTTGTATTAGCTGATCCAGGCCTTCGTGACTTAATGGATATAAAATTATTTGTCGATACTGATGCAGATTTACGTATTATTCGACGTATTTTAAGAGATATTAATGAACGAGGACGTTCAATGGACTCTGTTATTGAACAATATCTTTCAGTAGTTCGCCCAATGCATAATCAATTCATAGAACCAACAAAACGTTATGCAGATATTATTATTCCTGAAGGCGGACAAAATGAAGTAGCGATTGATTTAATGGTTACAAAAATAAAAACAATCCTTGAAACTGATAGTATTGTGTAATATCATGGTAATTGATTAGCAAATATACTTTTTGAAACTATGTCGCATTCTTTATGAAGTTGTGACATAGTATTTTTATTAAGTTAAGAAGTGACTTAAGGAGTGAACACTATTGTCAACTGAAAAACAATATCCAATGACTGCTGCAGGTAAGCAAAAATTGGAAGAAGAATTAGAATACTTAATTACTACAAAACGTAAAGAAGTTGTAGAACGTATTAAAATTGCACGTGGTTTCGGTGACCTTTCCGAAAACTCTGAATACGATGCTGCTAAAGACGAACAAGGTTTCGTTGAAGGCCGTATTTCACTGCTTCAAACAATGATCCGTAATGCAATGATCATTGAAGAAGGTACAAGTGCATCTGATATCGTCACAATCGGCCGTACAGTAACTTTTAAAGAACTTCCAGACGAAGATGAAGAAACTTATACTATCGTTGGTTCTGCAGAAGCTGATCCTTTTGAAGGTCGTATTTCAAACGATTCACCTATTGCTAAAGCTTTGCTTGGCAATAAAGTAGGGGATAAAGTGAAAATCATAACTCCTGGTGGAGATATGGATGTTCAAATTATTTCAATTAAATAACTTTTAAATATGTAAAAAGCTCACCTAATCGGGTGAGTTTTTTATTTGATTCTATACTATTTGTTGCTTTATTTAAATACAATTAAGAAAAAAACAATAGAAAAGTCGAGGTGACTGTACCAACATTGTTGTCTATATCAGGTAGAGATATGTCCTTTGCTAAGAATCAATTAAAGGAGCAATCTTTTACTGCGACGAAGCTAGCAAAGCGATACAGGAGCAATCACTAGAACGAATCATACAATTGACATAGAACCTTTGTTTAGAATATTTTTTATCTGCTGTTCATATAGATGACATTAGTCGTGTATTTGACTTGGAGTAGAAGGTGTTTCAGATTCTATGTTATGATTATATTAAAGTTGGAAAGGGGTACCTTGCCAAACTTTAAATTTGTCACAATATATAGAGATGTATAGGGGGGATACATATGGCTGAAGTTGGACGTCGATATAACCCAAATGAAAAAAAGCCAAAAAACACAGGTAAACGAAAAATGGACAAAGTTTTAAACCTGCTGATTGGAATTGTTGTCGGACTAATCCTAATTGTTGCTGGTTTCATCGTTATTGGGGGTTCTAATGACAAAGAATCTGCAAACGATAACAAAGTAGCAAACAATGAAAAACAAGACAACGAGGAGAAAGCTGATAACATAGTAGTGAAAGATTCAAAAGAAATAGAAAAAGAGAAAGCAGATCAGGCTGAAAAAGCAAAAGAAGAATCAGACACACAAGATCAAACTTCTACTGATGCAAATCAAGATGCAACTAATAATAATGTTCAAAATAATACAGAAGACACTACAGCGACTGATAGTAATATTTCTTCTGATACTACAGCAAATGCTGATTACAACTATAAAGAAAGTAAAACAGCAACAATTGAATCATCCAATGACCAAAATGTTATGAAAGTTATTACTGATTCGAATTGGAAACCAACTAAAACTTCTCAAAAAGCTGATAGTAGTTCGCATGTATCAAGTTATGATAAGGATTCTGTAGACTGGAAAGAAAAAATCGCAACAATTGCAACAACTACAGGACTTGATGAAAACGATATGATTATTTGGTATATAAAAAATGGTGGTAGCCCAGATACTTCAATTGGAATCGTTTCTTCTAAAGATAAAAAGAAGAATTACCGAGTTTATTTGAAATGGGTCGAAAACGAAGGTTGGCAACCAACAAAATTAGAGGTTCTAAAATCTTATAAAGGATCATATTAATAGTCTAAGGCGGTTATCCAATTCTTGACGGATAGCCGTCTTTTGTTTAAATTAAATAGCGAAGGTGACTTGTTAAATAAAATAGTTCTATACTATTTCTCCGACGAGTAACCGCAAGGGCATTCACCGGTATGTCTTAAGTAGATGCTAGCGAAGTCTTACCCCAACATTTTATATAGAAAAGTGTTTCACAAAAGAGAGGAAGAATTTAATGAAAATTGCTGTAATCGGCGCAATGGAAGAAGAAGTAGAATTATTAAGAAATACATTGGAAAATACTTCAACGAAAACAATTGCAAATAGTGAATATACGGAAGGTACATATGCAGGTCATGATGTTATTTTATTGAAAAGTGGTATTGGAAAAGTGAATGCCGCGATGTCAACGACCATTTTACTTGATCAATACAAGCCGGACGTTGTGATAAATACAGGATCTGCAGGTGGATATGATGAAAATCTAGAGGTTGGTGCCATTGTCATTTCTGATGAAGTACGTCATCATGATGTAGATACAACAATCTTTGGCTATGAAATGGGACAAGTTCCTCAAATGCCTGCAGCATTTAATTCGGATGAAAAACTAATAAAGCTCGCTGAGGAAGCGGTAACAGAAATTGGTGAACATCAATATGCTGTAGGCTTAATTACAACAGGCGATTCATTTATGAATGATCCTGAACGAGTTGAAACAGTACGTGGATATTTTCCAAGTATGAAAGCTGTTGAGATGGAAGCAGCAGCAGTAGCTCAAGTTTGTTATCAATTTGGCACTCCATTTGTTGTAATCCGCGCATTATCTGATATAGCTGGAAAAGAATCGAATATTAGCTTTGATGAATTCTTACCGGTAGCAGCAAAACATTCAACACAAATTGTTTTAAAAGTAATTTCTAAAATATAGTCAGTCACAATTTCGCCAAAGATTTGACAGGAGATGTTCAAAAAGGTCTCACTTCCTTACATCTATAGGGTGGTATGATTAAAGTAGTTAAGTTACTTCATTCTAGGGATGCTGGGAGGGTCTAATATGACATTCATTATGGTAGCTGCAGTTGCAATTACAGCAGTCTTAAGTCTTGTTATGGTATCTGAAGTTTCAACAAACTAAACTTAAAGTTGAGGCGTTAGTGTAGCCGTTGGCGAAAGATAAAAAGAGTTGCCCGTAGCTTTAATGGGCAACTCCTTTTTTGAGTTCATTTTTTTGAATTCCGTCCTTTATGGTTTTTTTCGTTTGAAATGTTGATACAATTTAATTAAAGCTCTCTTCTCAATTCTACTTACATAACTTCTCGAGATGTTCATTTCTTGAGCAATCTCTTTTTGAGTTTTTGCATCCTGCTGTCCAAGTCCATAGCGTTGTTGAATGATTAACAATTCTCGCTCATCCAGTAAATCTAAGTGTTCATATAATCTTTGTTCTTCTTCACGTCTTTCGATTTGCTGTTCAGTAGAAGGGTCATCACTTTGGAGAAAATCTGCAATTTCAAGGGGATTGCCATCCTTGTCAGAGCCAATTGTTTCATAAAGAGAAACATCTTTTTGAACTTTTTTCTGACTTCTTAAATGCATTAATATTTCATTTTCGATACAACGAGCAGCATAAGTAGCTAGCCTCGTTTTTTTCTGAGGAGTAAAACTTGCAACTGCCTTCATTAAACCAATTGTTCCAATGGAGATATAATCATCTAATTGCTCATGTTTTGGATGGAATTTCTTGACGACGTGAGCTACTAACCGCATATTTCTTTCTATTAGCTCCAGTTTTGCTGATTCATCACCATTCAAAAATCGCTCAAGACATTCTGCTTCTTCTTCCTTCGTAAAGGGCTGTGGAAATGATTGCCCTTTTAAATAGCCAAGAATGACAGGGAGCTCAACCCAAAGCTGTAGGATGGCTGTTAAAAGGGTACTGATTGTCGTCATCCTTTCGTGATAGTTAATAATACAACATATGACAAGAAGTACTCTTTTACAACAAAAAAATGACCTGTAAAGCCAGGTCATTTGAAAATATTTCTCAAACTTTTTTCAATGAAAATGTACTAATCATAAGAATTGATAATAGCGGGAACAAAAACATATAGAATACCGTTGAAAGAATTGGAATGAAGAAGAAGGATACTGTTAAAATTGCTCCAGCAGCAGTTATCGGTAAACCACAGAAGTATCCATTTGATTCTGTAATATTAAATCTAGCGAGTCTGAATGCTCCGCAAGCGATGTATAACACAGTAACAATCATGCCAATCGTGCCATAACCCATTAAAGTCATTTCATACATAAGTAACGCAGGAGCCACCCCAAATGATATAATATCACTCATGGAATCTAATTGCTTTCCTAACTCTGACTCTTGATTAAATTTCCGTGCTATTTTACCATCATAACGATCTAAAAAAGCGGCAATGAATATAAACAAGACAGCATAGTTATATGACTCATTTATGGTAGCCATAATTGATGCTCCACCAAATGAAATATTCCCGATTGTGATTAAATTAGCTAAGTGTGATTTCATTTTTTTAATTGTGGTATCCACTATAGAAATAAAAAACAATGGACAGCACTCCTTTATTTGTTCAGTATTTTAACATTATACTGCTTTTTTGGTGTAACTGTAAAACTTTTTAAAAATGAGGTGTTAAATTGATTAGAGAAAAATTTTATCGATCGGTCGTAGAATTAACGAATGGCAGATGGTCATCCTTCTTGTTAAAGCATTTTACAACATCGCGAATTAGTAAAAAGCTTATTTCGTCATACATTAAAATATACGGTATTAACCTTGAAGAAGTTTCAGAAAAACATGAATCATTTCCAAGTCTTCATGAATTTTTTATACGCAAATTAAGTGAAAATGCGCGTCTTATTGCAAATGGGAAAGATGTATATACTAGTCCTGTAGATGCCAAAATTGAATCATTTGGAGATATCGAAAATAATTCAATCTTTTACGTAAAAGGCAAAACCTATGATTTAAAGGATTTACTTGGAAAAGAAGAAATCGTGAATCGTTATTTGAATGGAAAATATATCGTATTTTATTTAAGCCCTGCTGATTACCATCGATTCCATAGCCCGATGGATGCTAAAGTAGCAAGTCAGTATACGCTAGGTCGGAAATCATATCCGGTGAATAGCTTAGGTTTAACTTATGGTAACCAACCTATCTCAAAAAATTACCGACAGATTACTGAATTGGTAACAGAAAATGGTTCACGTTGTGCATTCATAAAAGTAGGAGCTATGTTTGTGAATTCGATTCATATAACGAATACTTCAACTAACTGGAACAAAGGGGAAGAAGTAGGCTATTTTAGTTTTGGTTCAACAGTGGTATTGTTATTTGACGAAAACAGTGTAGAGTTTTTAGAGAATGTTGTACAAGGTACGCATATCCAGGTGGGTCAAGCCTTCGCACATATGTTATAATTTTAAAAGTTAGCTGTAGCTCGAATGAAAATAAAAGCTATCGCATTGGATATCTTATAATTAACAGTGTCCTCTAACATAGCCATAATAAGAAGAATAGGGGAAAAAATTTGTATAAATTGATTATGCCAAAGGAATTTGCATTTTCCATTTTTGAGATTACACCGGAAAAGCTAAAACAAATGGGCATTAAAGGAATTATTACCGATCTTGATAACACACTAATCGAATGGGACCGACCAGATGCAACTGAGGAACTAATAGAGTGGTTCAAAGAAATGCATGATGCTGGAATCCAAATTGTAATATTATCTAACAATAAAGAACCTCGTGTGAAGAAATTTGCAGATCCATTAGGAATTCCATATATTTTCAAGGCTCAAAAGCCATTAGTAAGAGGTTTTAAAAGAGCGCTAGAACTACTCAATATGAAACCAGAAGAAGTCTTGATGTTAGGTGATCAAATGCTGACAGATGTGATGGGTGCAAATCGTAGTAAACTACACACTATTCTAGTAAAGCCTGTTGCACAATCAGATGGTTTTGTAACACGGTTTAATCGTTTTATCGAACGACGTGTTTATAAATATTTAAGTAAAAAAGGTATTAAAACTTGGGAGGAAAAATAATGAATGAAATGCCACAATGTATCGGCTGTGGTACACAAATCCAAACAGAAGACAAAAACGCACCAGGATATGCTCCTGCATCTTCTTTAGAAAAGGAAGATATCATTTGCCAACGTTGCTTCCGTTTGAAAAACTACAATGAACTTCAACCTGTATCATTAACAGATGATGATTTCTTACGCATCTTAAATGGTTTAGGTAAGAATAATGGGCTAATTGTTAAAATTGTAGATATTTTCGATTTCAATGGTAGCTGGCTGCCTGGTTTACATCGTTTTGTTGGCAACAATCCAGTGTTATTGATAGCTAACAAGGTGGATTTACTTCCAAAATCAGTGAAAAAAAATAAGGTCATCAATTGGATTAAAAGAGAAGCAAAAGCACTTGGCTTAAAACCAATTGATGTTTTACTTGTAAGCGCCCATAAAGGAACAGGCATGGAAGAGGCTATGGAAGCAATAAATGAATACCGTAGAGGGCAGGATGTCTATGTTGTTGGATGTACAAATGTAGGAAAATCAACATTTATCAACCGTATCATTAAACAAGCTACAGGTGCTGGTGATATTATTACAACTTCATACTTCCCAGGTACAACGCTTGATATGATTGAGATTCCTTTAGATGATGGACATGCCATTTATGATACGCCAGGAATTATTAATCACCATCAAATGGCACATTATTTGGATCCATCTGAATTGAAATATATAATGCCTAAAAAAGAAATCAAGCCTAAAGTATTCCAACTCAATCCGGAACAATCATTGTTTATTGGTGCTTTAGCTCGTTTTGATTTTATTCAAGGAATGAGATCAGCATTTACAGTGCATATTGCAAATGATTTGAATATTCATCGTACAAAATTAGAAAACGCTGATGAATTATATGCAAATCATAAAGGCGAATTACTTGCTCCACCATCTGAAAAGTATATTGATCAACTACCGAAATTAGTACGTCATGAATTTTCGATTAAAGAAGCAAAAACAGATATCGTATTCTCAGGTCTTGGCTGGATAACAATTCAAGATCCAAACGTAGTAGTTGCAGCATATGCCCCAGAAGGTGTAGAAGTTCAAGTTCGCCCTTCATTGATTTAGGGGGAATTGTTTTGAGAAGATGGTACGCAGTTATTGGTGACCCAATCGAGCATTCAATGTCACCACTAATGCATAATGCTTGGATGGCAGAAGAAAATCGAGATGCTAGCTATATTCCAGTTCATGTTTTGCCAGAGAATTTAGAGCAATCTGTAGAAGCTTTAAAGACACTTGGATGTAGTGGCTGGAATATTACAATCCCACATAAAGAAAAAATTATTCCGTATTTAGATGAGCTAGATGAATCAGCTAGCAAAATGGGGGCAGTTAATACTGTGGTGAAACAACCAAATGGGGCCTATAAAGGTTACAATACAGATGGTTTAGGTTTCGTTCGTTCTTTGGAAGAAGTAGTAGGCAATGGTCATAGAAACAAACATGTATTAGTCATAGGTGCAGGTGGAGCTGCTCGAGGGATTGCATTTGCACTTGTTGCAACAGGCTATTCACATATTACGATTGCCAATCGCACGGTTTCAAAGGCACAAGCCATCTGTGATGAGCTTGACATAGAAGCAACTGCTATTTCATTGACTGAAGCTGAAGAACAATTAACCCAGTTTGAAATTCTAGTACAAACAACGTCTGCTGGATTAAATCATAGTGAATTTACATTGCCGTTTTCATTGAATCAATTATCAAGCACTGCAATTGTTGCAGATATTGTGTATAATCCTTTAATGACACCGTTTTTAAATGAAGCAAAGAAAAAAGGAGCGACTGTTGTCACAGGACTTGGCATGTTCATCCATCAAGGAGCACTTGCCTACAGCTACTGGACAGATTCGTATCCAAAAGCAGACATCGTAAAAGATTTACTGCTTGAGCAATTAGGAGGAAAATAATTACATGTTAACAGGGAAACAAAAACGCTTTTTACGTGCAGAAGCACACCATTTACAACCAATATTCCAAGTAGGGAAAGGCGGAGTAAGTGCAGAAATGCTTGTGCAAATTAAACAAGCATTAGAAGTACGTGAATTATTAAAAGTACGTATTTTAGACAATTGTGAAGAAGATAAACATGATGTAGCTGAACAATTAGCTGAAGGTTCCAATGCGGAACTTGTTCAACTTATTGGTCTAACAGTTGTTTTATATAAACAAGCTTCAAAACGAGAACATCGAAAAATCGAATTGCCAAAAGCGAAATAAGGATTTGATGAAATGAAAAAAGTTGGTCTTCTTGGCGGTACATTTAACCCACCTCATATGGCACATCTTTTAATGGCAAATGAAGCTTATGATGTTTTGGGATTAGATGAAGTACGTTTTATGCCAAATGCGGTACCTCCACATAAAGTGAAACCAGAAGATGCCACAGCAAAAGACAGATTGCATATGACAGAACTAGCCATTCAGTCCATACCATATTTTAAAATAGAACCGTATGAAATGGAGCGCGGAGGAGTATCTTATTCATATGATACTCTAAAAGGATTAACTTCTCTTGAACCCAATACTCAATTCTATTTTATTATTGGTGGCGATATGATTGATATACTCGATGAATGGTACCATATTCAAGAGCTTACCAAGTTAGTCCAATTTGTTGGTGTACATCGACCAGGTACTGCTGGTGTGACGAAACTTCCTGTACAGCTAATAGAAGCACCGCTTATGGATTTATCATCTACGATGATTCGAAATCGATTAAAAGAAGGACGAACTGTGACATTTTTAGTGCCGACAGCCGTTGAACAGTATATACGAGAGGAAGGTTTATATGGAACGCGATGAATTATTATTATCGATGAAAGACCGTATGCCTGAAAAGCGTTATATCCATACAATTGGTGTGACGGATACAGCCATAAAACTTGCAAAACGTTTTGGAGAGGATCCTGAAAAAGCAGAGGTAGCAGCTATTTTGCATGATTCATGTAAATATGCAGATCGTGACTGGATGAGGCAAACAATTATAGAACAACAAATGGATCCAAGATTGCTTCAATATCATCATGAACTATGGCATGGTCCTGTAGGTGCTTATGTAGCTAAAATGGAATTTAATGTATCAGATGAAGATATTTTAAACGCCATTCGTTACCATACAACAGGGAGACTAGAACAAAGTAATTTAGAAAAAATCGTTTATATTGCAGATATGATCGAACCTAATCGGAAATATTCAGGTGTACATGAACTAAGAAAAGCATCAGAAGAGTTAGAATTACACGATTTGATGATTAAGTGTTTAACACATTCAATATCATTTTTAATTAGTAAACATCAACCCATATTCCCTGATTCGTTTGAATGCTATAACGATTTATTGTTGCAAAAGAAAGGACAAGTGAAAGAATGACAAATACATTATTAGATATTGCTTTTAAGGCTGCAGATGACAAACGTGCAGAAGATATTGTTGTTTTAAATATGCAAGGAATTTCATTGCTAGCAGATTATTTTTTAATTTGCCACGGGAATTCAGATCGTCAAACTCAAGCAATTGCACGTGAAATTGCGGATATAGCTCACAAAGAAGGCTATGAAGTAAAACGTATTGAAGGATTCGATTCTGCACGCTGGATTCTAGTAGATCTTGGTGATGTGGTATGTCACGTTTTCCATAAAGAAGAACGTCAATTCTATAATTTAGAACGTTTATGGGGCGATGCACCTGAGAAATTCTTAGCAGTGGATGCTGAATGAGTAGCTACGGGCGATTTGCAGAAGTATATGACGCATTAATGACTGATATTCCCTATGACGACTATATTAGTTGGGTTGCAAAATATGCACCATCCAAGGAATATAAAAAGCTTTTAGATATTGGCTGTGGTACAGGTAAAATGGCTACTGAGTTTACAAAGTTAGGATATGAAGTAAGTGGCCTAGATTTATCTGAGGAGATGCTGACAATCGCAGCTGAGCGTTTTATGATAGAAGGAGTTAATGTGCCTTTATTCTGTATGTCAATGGATGAGCTAGAAGGATTTGAAAATCTAGATATTGTAACGATTCCAATCGATTCGATTAACTATTTGTCAAATCAAGAAGAAGTACAAGAAACATTGTCTCGCGTTTATCAATCGTTACGATCTGGGGGACAATTATTCTTTGATGTGCATTCTTTATATAAAATGGATGAAATCTTTATGGATTCGCCTTTTACCTTTGATGATGGTGAGATAACGTATTTATGGATTACTGAAGCAGGAGAAGCACCTCATTCCGTTCATCATGATATGGTATTTTATATCCAGCAGGAAAATCGTTTATTTGAACGTTTTGAAGAATATCATTATCAACGTACATTTGATATTCAAACGTATATTGATATGCTGCAACAAGCAGGCTTTAGTGAGATCGCTGTAACAGCAGACTATTTAGAAGAGGCACCAACTGAAAAATCTGAAAGAATTTTCTTACGTGCAGTAAAATAGTCTTTTCAAATATTGGAAAATCATTTATATTGGAATTAGCTTCGTATAATTTGCCTTCTGATCAGAAAGGATGTGCGAGCTAATTCCTTCTTTTTTGAAGAAAAATTACAAAAAGTATGGAATCCCCATTGTGATACTTGTTTTATGTATTAGCTTTTTTTATTTCTCCAAACAATCGTCCACCCCCCCACAGGACGAACTATTCTCTAAAATCCCAAATGATAAACAACTTCCTATTGAATACTCTGAAACAAAAACAGATGCAGAGCACAAAAACGTTGCAAAGGAAGGTATGGTGGTAGCAACCTCTATTATGGTAGATGTCAAAGGGGCGGTCAAAAACCCAGGTGTTTACCAACTCGATGCAGATAGTCGTGTAATTGATGCGATCTTGCTTGCAGGAGGTTATGCAAAAAATGCCCAATCGCGACAGATTAATCATGCACAAAAACTTCAAGATGAAATGGTCATTTATGTTCCACAAAAAGGTGAAGAGGTAGAAGAAGTTCTTGCAGATGTTTCTACTGAAACATCAACTTCTTTACCATCAACTCATGGTGTAGCAACGAATACTTCAAAATCAGATTTAGTTAATATTAATACTGCAGATGAATCGGGCCTTACAACGTTGAATGGAGTTGGACCATCTAAAGCTCAAGCAATTATTGCTTATCGAACAGAAAATGGTCCATTTAAAACTATTGAAGATATAAAAAATGTCAAAGGTATTGGTGAAAAGACGTTTGAATCTTTAAAAGATTTTCTAACAGTACAGTAATTAGCTATATTGACTGTTGAAAAAGATGAAGTCTATATCTAAACTGATAGAAGAAGATCTATTCAGGAGGCATTTATATGGAGCGTATTACATGGAACCAATTTTTTATGGCACAAAGCCATTTGCTAGCTTTAAGAAGTACTTGTACAAGACTATCAGTAGGTGCAACAATTGTTCGTGATAAACGGATTATAGCTGGAGGATATAATGGCTCGATTTCTGGTGATGATCATTGCATTGATAAAGGATGCTATGTTGTCGATAACCATTGTGTTCGTACAGTACATGCAGAAGTAAATGCATTATTACAATGCGCAAAATATGGTACACCGACAAATGGTGCAGATTTATATGTTAGCCATTTCCCATGCTTACCTTGCACAAAATCAATTATTCAAGCAGGGATCAAAAACTTATACTATGCAACTGACTACAAGAATAATCCATATGCTGTTGAATTGTTAGAACAAGCAGGTGTAAATATCGTGCATGTTCCATTCGATGAACGAAAAATTGACTTTTTAAGTAATGAGAAAATTGCACTTTATGTAGATTTATTGGCAAAGCTTCGCGAACATGGTGCCACACTTGAGGAATTGGAACCATATGAACAGAAGGTGGAGGAACTATTCGGTCTATCAACATTAGACATAAAATAATTTACATTGCTCTAGTAATATTACTAGCCTCTGTAGCAGCACATCTAAATATGTGGCTACTTGGCCTAATAATCCCTTATAGTCTCTTTTTATGGTGGAAAAAAGAACCCAATTGGATGATTGCAGCTCTTGTAATCATCTCTTTTTCTACCTACTTCTATACCTCACAAACACTACATCATAGAGAACACCCCATACCAAAAGAAACAACTTTAATCTGGACAGATACTTATACAATTAATGGCTCAAAGTTAAGAGGATTTGCAAAGCTTGAAACTGGTGAAAAAGTATATGCAGTCCAAACATTTCGATCACAGCATGAAAAAGAAAAGTACGAACAATCCTCTTTAAGTGGCATAAAATTTCAAGTAAAAGGGAAATTAGTACAGCCTACCTTACCAGCTCATCAATATGCATTTTCAATGGAAAATTATATCAAAAGTCATGCAGCTCAAGGAATCTATGAAATCGAACAAGCGACATATATTAAAAGAGAAAAAACACTTTCTGCTAGTTTAGCAGAACAAAGATTTCGTATAAAAAAACATATTGAGAAGACTTTTCCTGAAAGCCTTGTTGCAGAAGCACAGTCATTAATCATTGGTGAACAAGAAAATGTGGATCAAGATTTAAATAGAGCCTATCAAAAACTCGGTATAACCCATTTGTTTGCCATTTCAGGGCTTCATGTGGCGCTAGTATCAGTATTAATCTATGAATTGTTATTAAGGCTCCATATAAGGCGAGAGCATGCTACTTTCGTTATTATGATTACATTACCTATCTATGCATGTATTGCAGGAGGAGCACCTTCTGTTTGGCGTTCTGTAATCGTTGTAGAAATGGTGATGTTTTGTAAAGTATTCTTATCAAATCTATCAATTGATGATGCATTAGCATTAAGCTTTATTGTATTCGTTTTATATCAACCTAGTATCATTTTTCAAATAGGATTTCAGCTTTCTTATTTAGCAACAGTTGCGCTTGTTTTTTCGAACGCTATTTTACAGTCAACACAAAACTCAATACTTAAATCCTTATATATAACAACGGTTTGTCAATTGTTAGTATATCCTCTTCTCATCTATCACTTTTTTGAATTAAGTTTATCATCATTTTTGGCTAATATTATCTTTGTTCCGCTTTTTTCATTAATCATACTACCAATTAATATCGTTTTATTCGTTTTGACTACCGTATGTCTACCACTTGCACAATTATTATTCTTTATATATGAACCTTTAAGAATGCTTGTTACAAAGAGCATTATGTGGTTACAAGCAATTCCATATCAAATGTGGGTGACTGGAAGGCCAAGTGTAATCATATGTTGCCTAGCGTTTATTGGTGTTTTAGTGGCATTTGTATGTATTGAGAAAAGGCATTATATAATGGCCACATTCTGTATCTTGATTCCTGCGATTGTAATTCACATTGCACCTAGTTTGCATAAGGATGTTCGCATTACCTTTTTAAATGTGGGACAAGGAGATTGTGTAGTAATTGAGCTACCCTATCGTAAAAAGGTTTACGTTGTCGATACAGGGGGTCTACTACGTTTTAATCAGGAACAGTGGAAACAATCGAAAACAGAATACGAGGTTGGACGGAGAATTGTTGTACCTTATTTAAAAGGGAGAGGGATTCGGGAAGTTGATACACTGTTGATGACCCATGCAGATGCTGATCATGTAGAAGGAGCAGAAGAAGTGATGGAAGAAATTAGAGTGAATGAGATTCACATTTCTCCAAGCTCATGGGAGAAGTCTGTTATGCTTGACGTGATAGACTTGGTGAAAAAAGAAAGGATACCAGTGAAAGAGAAAATGGCAAACGAGAAGTGGCGAGAAGGTGATGTCTATTTTGAATATTTATCTCCAACAGACACTCATTATGAAGGGAATAATGATTCGCTAGTCCTATTGCTAAGGTATGGGGCTTTTAAATTACTGTTAACTGGTGATTTAGAAGAGGAAGGGGAATTACAATTAGTAAAAAATAATACACAATCGATAGAGAATTTGACGATATTAAAGGCTGGTCATCATGGTAGTAAAACATCGAGTGCAGTGCCTTTTTTGGAAACAACGAATCCTAAACTTACCATTTTTTCTACTGGGCTTAACAATCGATACGGTCATCCGAATAAAGAAGTTGTTGAGCGGTATAATAGTTTGAAATTACCAACGCTGAATACGGCAGAAGTAGGATCAATAGAGGTAAATGTAACAAAAGAAAGGTGGCAAATTATGACCACCTACCAATTAATAGAAATGAAAAAAGCTTTGTCCAAATGACAAAGCTTTTTCGGGTAGACGCTTACAGATTAACGTAGTCAATTACAGTTGCGATAATGAACATAAGTGCGAAGAATACGAATGATACGCCGAAGCCTACGCCTGAATCAAGAGCGTCATTTCTTTTACATTGTACATCTTTTTCAAATGGATTCATTGATATCCCTCCTAATTCGTATTAATTATAAAGTAACGCCTAGAAAAAAGCTATATTGAATGAAGATTTTAACATCTTCAGCTAACTTTGACACAATTTGTACATACTCGCAGATTGTAAAAAATGAATGTATACTAAATATAGTGTAGTGCTAGGAGGAAGAACATGTTTTCAAAATTATGGAATGAAATTCAAAAAGGAAAAATAACACCCGTTTATTTATTAGCTGGGCTAGAATCCTATTTTATAGATGAAACGATTAGACGTATTAAAACAAAGCTTGAAGAAGAAGGAGAACTCGAGACGATCACAATCGATCTCGATGAACAGCCAGTTGACTTTGTGATTGATGAGTCCGATACGATTCCTTTCTTCTCTAGCAAGAAATTAATCATTGCTAAGAACGCCTCTTTTTTGAAGGCAACAGATAAGACAAAAGAAAAGATTAATCATGATTTGACTAGACTTGCAAAATGGCTTGAATTTCCTTCAGACACGTCTGTAACTATTTTTATTGCACCATATGAAAAATTAGATGAACGTAAAAAGGTTACTAAGCAAATGAAAGAGCATGCTGAGTATATGCTTGCAGAAACGCCAAAAGAGCATGATTTAGCCGTTTGGGTGCAAAATGAGGTATCAGCTCAGGGAAAAACAATTAATGATGAAGCAACATCCAAACTAGTCGAGTTGGTTGGAATGGATATGTTACATTTACGATCAGAAATTGAGAAAATTTGTTTATATCTTGGCGGGGAATCGAATATAACCGTCTCATTAGTAGAAGAATTAGTGGCCAAAACCTTAGAACAAGATGCATTTAAAATGCTTAATGCTTATATGCGTAATGATGTGTCAGAGGCGTTGTCGATTTATCATGATTTAATACGCCAAAAGCAAGAGCCTATTATGCTCGTTGCACTGTTAGCTTCTCAAATTCGTTTAATGTCTAATGTCTATTATTTACTGACTAAGGGATATCATCCTCAACAAATTTCGAAACAATTAAAAGTTAATCCTTATCGAGTGAAAAGAATTGTGGAGGATCGTCGCAAAGTTTCTGATGAGTCTTTGCTAAAGGCATTGTATGGGTTAAGTGAAGTGGACTTGAAATTAAAATCAATGGGGGGGAGACGTGAGAGATTTTTGGAACTATTTCTCATGAAACCTTTATAGGGTTTACATAAGTGAGATTTAGATATTGTTGTAAATATTGAAATCTAGCTAAATCTCTAATAAACGTTAGCAAATAAAAATATTTAGCATTTTAATATGTATACAAACTTGAAGCTATTGCGTAGCAGGAGCTAGAATAAATCTCTAACTTAATATTGCTTGAAAGATAAAAAGCAGATGGTAAAGAAGTTCAGTAAAGAATTTCTAATTAGCCATCTGCTTATTTTATTCTTTCTTAAAGTTGATTTTCCAAAATATATATTTATTCTTCCATTTATCTCTTTTAAAAAATATATAGAATAAAATCAGCAAACAAAAAAAGACTAGAGAAAATCTCTAGTCTTTTTGAATCCTATTGGATTAAGCTTTTTTCATTAAACGAGCTTTTTGACGAGAAGCTGCGTTTTTGTGGATTAAGCCTTTAGAAGCTGCTTTGTCTAATGATTTAACAGCAACACTTAAAAGTTCTTTTGCGTTTTCATCTTTTGCAACTAATGCAGCATCAGCTTTTTTCACAGCAGTACGCATAGCAGATTTTACTTGTGCGTTTTGTGCGTTTGCAGTAGCGTTAGTTTTTACGCGTTTGATTGCAGATTTAATGTTTGGCATTAACGTTCACCTCCTAGAAAGGATCGAGATGAGTAAATTCTCAACTGTTTATGTGTCTATACAACAAGCATCATTATAGCAAAATCCTAATAGAAAAATCAAGAGTGAAATGCAAAGAATATTTACTTGACACAATGTACAAACTAGGAAAGAGGTGAGAAAATGGAAAATTTCCAATGGTCAACAACAGACCTAGTAGATGAAACAGAGGCATATATTAATCATAAGACAGAAGAAGAACGTGCAACATTAAGGGAATCTAATGGCATAGACATACAAGAGAATTGGGAGGAAATCGTTAAAGTAACACAAGTTACGGTTTCTAAAGAAGGTGAAGAGCATATTGGGAAAAAAGAGGGTACTTATGTCACATTATCAGTTCCATCCTTAGAAGCTTACGATCAAGAGGGACTTGAAATTTTTGAAGAAAATATAATTAAAGTGCTTCAAAAATTACATTCCAAGGATCAACTAGAAAGAGTTCTTATTATCGGTCTAGGAAATCGTACGATTACACCAGATGCAATCGGGCCATTGACCATTGAGCAATTGCATAACCAAGATATAATGATTCAAGATAATTGCATCATTTACGCCCCTGGTGTCACAGCGCAGACAGGATACGAGACAAGTGAATTCGTAAAGGCACTTGCTGATAATATTAAACCTTCTTTAATTGTGATTATTGATGCCCTAGCAACGAATTCAAGTGATAGATTGTGTAAAACCGTACAAATTACCAATACCGGAATTCAACCAGGAGCTGGAGTAGGTAATGCAAGAAAAGAAATTTCTGAAGAAACAATGGGATGTGCCGTAACTGCAATTGGATTACCAACAGTAGTAGATGGTCCAGTATTAATAACAGATGCGGTAGAATCTTTATTTAAATATATTTCAGCAAAAATATCAGAAGGTAAGAGACCTTCATCAGCCTTATCTGTTTCATCCTATTCGGTAGATGAAAATACACCAATATTAACAGAGGCATTATTGCCGATTTTTGGCGAATGGGTGAAGTGGGATAAAGATGAACGCCTTCAACTTTTCCAAGAAGCATTAACTGGACAACAACGTCTTTTTGTTACACCTAAAAATATTGATGATTGGGTTTCGGCCTATGTTAATATGCTCGCAAGTGTCTGTACAAAATGGTTGAGTGCTTCTTAGAGGTTCTAAATAATATCCTTTCTCCATAAAGTAACAGGAGGAGGGATATAGGATGCAAAAACGGCAAAGACGATGGAAATATAGTGTTTTATTCTTAGCAATCTTTTTTTCACTACCTATAATTGCAGCGAAAATCCCGCTTTGGGATGAACCAAAACCAATTATTGAAACAACAAAGCAGGATACCAAAATTGTCTATGCAGCAAACAAAACAGTCGCGACGAAACTTTCGGAGAAAAAAACTACGACTTCTTTTAAAACCTTGATTTATTTTACGCACTCACATGAAGCTTATTATCCCATGTTAAAAAAACGGAATGAAACCATCACTGTCAATCATGATACGGAGAATGTTCAATCATTGGGTGACACATTTGTCAACCACTTCAAACAAAACAAAATTGAAACAGATATTCTAAATGTAGATACCATGAAGGTGATGAAGCAGCAGAATTTGGTTTATTATCAGGCATATGATGCAGTCCGTCCTTATGTGAAAAAACAGATTGAACAACATGATTATGATTTAATCATGGATATTCATAGAGATTCTTCAGGAAGGGAAATTACAACCACAACGTACAAAGGCTCCCCTTATGCTAGAATGGCATTCGTTATTGGGGGTAAAAATAGTCGATATCAAGCAAACGAGTCCTATGCTGAACGACTATCAAAAAAATTAAACAGTCTAGTTCCTGGTATATCAAGAGGTGTAATTAAAAAAACAGGTGCCGGGGTAAATGGAATTTATAACCAGGATCTGTCTAACAATATTATTTTGATTGAACTTGGTGGAGTGGAGAATAGTGAAGAAGAATTAAACCGCTCCATTGCGATATTAGCAAGAGCAATAGAGGAAGCGTTTGTAGAACCTACATCATCCTAACATTGCAATATAATGCGAATCACTGCTATAATTCTAGTAGTTTAATTAGGAGTGGAACGCATGAACCGAGAAGAATTGATCAAACGTCAAGAACATATACGAAATTTCTCTATTATCGCTCATATTGACCACGGTAAATCAACGTTAGCTGACCGTATTTTAGAGAAAACAAATGCATTAACTGCACGTGAAATGAAAGAACAACTTCTAGATTCCATGGATTTAGAAAGAGAACGTGGAATTACGATTAAATTAAATGCTGTTCAATTAAATTACACAGCAAAAAATGGCGAAACTTACATTTTACATCTAATCGATACTCCAGGACATGTCGATTTCACATATGAAGTTTCAAGAAGCTTAGCTGCTTGTGAAGGAGCAATTTTAGTTGTTGACGCAGCGCAAGGGATTGAGGCACAGACCTTAGCAAACGTTTACCTTGCTTTAGATAATAACCTTGAAATTTTACCAGTCATCAATAAAATTGACCTTCCTTCAGCTGATCCAGAACGTGTTCGTGGAGAAATAGAAGATGTAATTGGTTTAGATGCTTCAGAAGCTGTGTTAGCTTCAGCAAAAGCTGGTATTGGTATTGAAGATATTTTAGAAGAAATTGTAGAAAAAGTACCTGCACCACTTGGTGATCCTGAAGCACCATTACAAGCACTTATCTTTGACTCTGTTTACGATGCATATCGCGGTGTTATTACTTCTATTCGAATTGTTGAAGGTACAGTTAAGCCAGGAGACAAGATTCGAATGATGGCAACAGGCGCTGAATTCGAAGTCATCGAAGTGGGTGTACATACACCGAAAATTACACCAACTAAATTTTTGACAGTCGGTGATGTTGGGTATTTAACAGCGTCTATCAAAAACGTAGGTGATACACGTGTTGGGGATACAATTACATTTGCTAATAATCCAGCTACAGAAGCACTTCCTGGCTATCGAAAGTTAAACCCAATGGTATATTGCGGATTATATCCAATTGATACAGCTAAATACAACGATTTACGAGATGCACTTGAAAAACTAGAGCTTAATGATTCAGCATTGCAATATGAACCTGAGACATCACAAGCACTTGGTTTTGGTTTCCGTTGTGGATTCTTAGGATTACTTCATATGGAAATAATTCAAGAACGTATTGAGCGCGAATTTAATATCGATTTAATCACAACAGCACCAAGTGTTATCTATCATGTACACATGACAGATGGTGAAGAAGTTAAAGTGGACAACCCATCGATGATGCCAGAACCACAAAAAATCGATCGTATTGAAGAGCCTTATGTAAAAGCGAATATTATGGTGCCAAATGATTATGTAGGTGCTGTAATGGAAATTTGCCAACGTAAACGTGGTAACTTTTTAACAATGGATTATATCGATACAACTCGTGTGAATATTTTCTATGAAATTCCGCTTTCTGAAATTGTTTATGATTTCTTTGACCAGCTAAAATCTAGTACAAAAGGATATGCATCATTTGACTATGAATTGATTGGATACAAACCATCGAACCTAGTGAAGATGGATATCTTGTTAAATGCAGAGCAAGTCGATGCTTTAAGCTTTATCGTACACAAAGACTTTGCTTACGAACGAGGTAAGGTAATTGTTGAAAAACTAAAAGAATTAATCCCACGTCAACAATTCGAAGTGCCAGTACAGGCAGCTATTGGCCAAAAAATAGTTGCACGTTCAACCATCAAAGCAATGCGTAAAAACGTACTTGCAAAATGTTATGGTGGGGATATCTCTCGTAAACGTAAACTTCTTGAAAAACAAAAAGAAGGTAAAAAACGTATGAAACAAGTGGGTTCCGTTGAAGTACCTCAAGAAGCATTCATGGCGGTACTGAAAATGGATGACGATCAACCTAAGAAATAAAAAAATGAATCCATTTCATAATGCAAAAATTTAATAATAAGAAGAAGAGCTAAAAGTGGCTCTTCTTTTTATTTTGTTTATACTTTGCAAATTATTGTACTTACAATGAAAAAGTAATATTCATAGTTCTATTGTTTTTAATGTTACTAAAAACTAAAGATGTCTTTTGTATAATAGTTTTGTTAAATTATGTATAAAATATGTATGAAAAGTAATTATTTATTGCGTATTTTGCTTTTAACTATTAAAATGGTAATAATTGATTTAGAGGAAGTGGTATTTTGGCATATAAAGAGGACATTGAATGTCTAGAACGATTGATGAAATCAATCGAAGATAAGCTTGGGGCTTTTGAATGCCATATCACTCATATGCAAAATAAATTAGAAGAACTAGAAGAGCAAAAACTTCAATTTAAGAGAGCTATATAAGTAGGGAAAGAAGGAAGCGTTTTATCACGTTTCCTTTTTTTGTTGAGAAGCGGAACAACTATGATGGTGAAAATTTTCCATAATTAGACACTTTATCTACTTTTATCTCAAATTTGAATATGAAATAATAGATATGGAGGCGATAACCATGAAAAATCTTGAAAAAATAAAAAACAAGCATCAATGTTTTAATTGTGGTCATGAATTTGAATGGAAAGCTGTTTATTTCAATCCACCAATCACGCCAAATACAGTAAATGCGGCACGTGAAATGGAAGGCAATATTGCAAAAGTTATTTTTACATCAAAAGGTGTAATGGAGATTGAAGTAGCTTGTGATGAGTGCTTTAACTTAAATCGATTTACATATTCAAAATAATAATGTCCAAAGCCGTATGTAATAAAGCATACGGTTTTTTTATAGCCATTTAAGGAAACCAGGCCTAAACATTATGTTAGTAGCTTTGTAGAGAAATGGTGAGATGTTTTCAATTGGATCCGTTCAATACTTTTATGGGCTTGATGGTTCATCATCTTCTAGAATAATTCATGACATTTTGATAATAGAGAGAAATACATTAAACTATACCTAATATCAATTTGTATGAATTTAACGTGCAGTAAGACCCCCACCTCAAAATTTGAGAGAGAAGCGAAGAAGAAAGGTGGCAGATAACTGCTCGTAAAAGCCCGATTGGTTCAACTAACCATCAGTGCTCCTCCACTGATGAAAGTTTCACTTAATATGAAAGAAGGTTTTAGATTGGCTAGAGGTATTTATATCCATATTCCGTTTTGCCATCAGATTTGCAACTATTGCGATTTCAACAAAGTATTTTTTAAAAATCAGCCAGTCGATGAATATATTGAATCCTTAGGCGAAGAAATGCGCTTATGGACTCGTGATCATGATTTTTCAAACATTGAAACAATTTTTTTAGGCGGTGGTACTCCCACATCATTATCACCAAAACAATTGAATAGACTATTAGAGTTAATAAGTATGTATATACCAAAGGAACATGTCACAGAATTTACATCAGAAGCTAATCCTGATGAATTGACAAAAGAAAAGCTAGAAGTGCTGTATAACGGCGGTGTCAATCGTCTTAGCTTAGGTGTACAGGCCTTTCAAGAAGATTTATTGAAAAAATTAGGTAGAACTCATTCTAACGAACATGTTTTCAATACAATTGAAGAGGCTAAGAAAACTGGATTTGAAAATATTAGTATAGACTTAATGTATGGATTGCCTGGACAAACTATGCAACAGTGGAAGGAAACATTGAACATTGCATTTTCACTGCAGCTACCACATTATTCAGCCTATTCTTTAATTGTCGAACCAAAAACCATTTTTTATAACTTAATGGCGAAAAGAAAGCTTCGTTTACCGGGCGAGGATTTAGAAGCTGAAATGTATGATGTACTAATGCAACAAATGGAGCTTCATGGTTTACATCAATATGAAATAAGTAATTTTAGTAAAGAAGGATATTCTTCAATCCATAATCGCATTTATTGGGATAATGACGAATATGCAGGGTTTGGTGCTGGTGCCCATGGTTATATTAAGGGTACTCGTTATTCAAACCACGGCCCATTAAAAAAATACATGTCAGCAATCACAAATGGGGAAAAACCGTTTCATGAAACACATATTGAAACAAAACAGGAAAGAATAGAAGAAGAGCTATTTTTAGGATTACGGAAAACAGCTGGTGTTAGTAAAAAATATTTTTATGAAAAATTCAACTGTACTATTGAAAGTGTTTATGAAAAACAATTGCAAGATCTATTAGAAAAAGGTCTTATAGCAATGGAAGAAGATTATATAAAACTAACTAGGAATGGTCGTTTTGTAGGGAATGAAGTATTTGAAGAATTTTTACTATAAACCTATGCATTTCCGTTGACATCATTTTATAGAGGTGATAAATTAATAATTGCATTAGCACTCCTCTGTGATGAGTGCTAACAACGAGAGGTGATGATCATGCTAACAAATCGACAGTTGCAAATTTTGCAAGTAATCATAGATGACTTCATAGCGACAGCACAACCTGTGGGATCTCGCCAAATTGCGAAGAAGGAAGGCATGACCTTTAGTGCAGCTACAATTCGAAATGAAATGGCCGATCTAGAGGAATTGGGTTTCCTAGAAAAAACCCATACTTCTTCAGGAAGAGTACCTTCAGAAAAAGGCTATCGATTTTATGTAGATCATTTGTTAAAGCCTCAAGTTATTACTACTCAAGATATCAAAACCATCCAATCCGTATTCCAAGATCGGATGATGGAGACGGAACAGGTTATTCGTCAATCTGCTGATATTTTATCGGATTTGACCACTTACACTTCCATTATTTTGGGTCCAGATGTTCAGCTTCATAAAGTTAAACAATTTTCAATTGTTGCTTTAACAGCTGACTCAGCCGTGGCTATTATCGTTACAGATAACGGCCATGTTGAAAATCGCCTAATCTCTATTCCTAGGAATTTTTCACCATCGGATATTGAGAAAGTTGTTAATATTTTAAATGAACGACTTGTAGGGGTTCCGCTTGAGCAGCTTCATAGAAAGCTTGAGCAAGAGGCAACGGCAGTGATTAAACAGCATTTAGGCACTTTTGATGGTTTACTTTCGTCAATCTTTGATATCAATAGGTATCAAGGAGAAGGTAAAATATTCTATGGTGGTAAGACGAATATGCTTAACCAACCAGAATTTCATGACTTAAACAAAGTTCGGATGCTTATGGAATTAATGGAGAAAACGAGTCAAATTCAATCGATTTTTCCATTACATGAATCGGGAATTCATATCCGAATAGGCTCTGAAAACCACCATATAGCAATGGAAGATTGCAGCGTTATTACGGCATCTTATTCAGTTGGTGAAGAGCAAAAAGGATCTATTGCTATCATCGGTCCTACTCGAATGGATTACAAACGAGTAGTTTCTATATTAGATTTCATGAGTAATGGTTTATCAAGCCAATTTACAAAACGAAATAAGTAGAGACCGACATTAGAGGAGGATGACAATTGTCTCAATCAAAAGAAGAAAAAGAACAATTAGTTGAAAATGAAGAAACTATCGAAGATACGTCGGTAGAAGAAACAACTGAAAATGAAGAAACAGTTGAAGAAATCGAAAAAGAAGATGATCGAGACGAACTAGCGCTATTAAAAGAAAAGCTAGAAAATGAGGAAGAACGTTTTATACGTCTACGCGCTGATTTTGACAATTTAAAACGTCGCAATCAAATTGACCGTGTAGCACAAGAAAAATATCGTGCACAAAAATTACTAACAGAATTACTTCCTGTATTAGATAATTTTGAACGTGCATTACAAGTTGAGGCAACAACGGAAGATGCTAAGTCGATGAAACAAGGAATCGAAATGGTATACCGTTCATTAATAGAAGCAACAAAAAATGAAGGCTTAGAACCTATTGCAACAGAGGATGCTTCTTTTGATCCAAATATTCATCATGCTGTAATGCAAGAAAATGATGAAACAAAAGAAGCTGGAATTGTCTTACAAGAATTGCAAAAAGGTTATATGCTTAAAGATCGTGTACTACGACCAGCAATGGTTAAAGTTAATGAATAAAACACATCATAAAATGATGAGTGAAATCTAGGAGGAAAATGAAATGAGTAAAATTATTGGTATTGACTTAGGTACAACTAACTCTTGCGTATCTGTATTAGAAGGTGGCGAACCAGTAGTAATCGCAAACAAAGAAGGTGCTCGTACAACTCCATCTGTTGTAGCATTTAAAAATGGCGAACGTCAAGTTGGTGAAGTGGCTAAACGTCAATCAATTACAAACCCAAATACAATTATTTCTATTAAACGTCATATGGGTACTGACTATAAAGTAAAAGTTGAAGATAAAGAATATACTCCACAAGAAGTTTCAGCAATGATTCTTACACACTTAAAAGAATATGCTGAAGATTACCTTGGAGAAAAAGTAACAAAAGCAGTTATTACTGTTCCTGCTTATTTCAACGATGCAGAACGTCAAGCTACTAAAGATGCTGGTAAAATCGCAGGTCTTGAAGTTGAACGTATTATCAACGAACCAACTGCTGCAGCTCTAGCATATGGTTTAGAAAAAATGGATCAAGATCAAAAAGTATTAGTATTTGACCTTGGTGGTGGTACATTCGACGTATCTATTCTTGAACTAGGTGATGGCGTATTTGAAGTACTTGCAACTGCTGGTGATAACCGTCTTGGTGGCGATGACTTTGACCAAAAAATTATCGATTATTTAGTAGCAGAATTCAAAAAAGAAAATGGCATCGATTTATCACAAGATAAAATGGCATTACAACGTTTAAAAGATGCAGCTGAAAAAGCGAAAAAAGAATTATCTGGTGTAACAACTGCACAAATCTCATTACCATTTATTACTGCAGGTGAAGCTGGTCCATTACACTTAGAAGTATCACTTTCTCGTGCTAAATTCAACGAAATCACAGCTGATTTAGTAGAACGCACTATGGTACCAACTCGTCAAGCTCTATCTGATGCAGGTCTATCAGCTTCTGAAATTGACCAAGTTATCTTAGTGGGTGGTTCAACTCGTATTCCAGCTGTACAAGAAGCTGTTAAAAAAGCAACTGGTAAAGAACCACATAAAGGTGTTAACCCTGATGAAGTAGTAGCAATGGGTGCTGCTGTACAAGGTGGCGTACTTACTGGTGACGTTAAAGACGTAGTACTTCTTGACGTAACTCCATTATCACTAGGTATTGAAACTATGGGTGGCGTGTTCACAAAGTTAATCGATCGTAACACTACTATCCCAACATCTAAATCACAAGTATTCTCAACAGCTGCAGATAACCAACCTGCTGTAGACATTCACGTACTACAAGGTGAACGTTCAATGGCTGCTGACAACAAAACTTTAGGTCGTTTCCAATTAACAGATATCCCTGCTGCACCACGTGGTATCCCTCAAATCGAAGTAACATTCGATATTGATAAGAATGGTATCGTTAACGTAAAAGCAAAAGACCTAGGTACTCAAAAAGAACAAAACATTACAATCCAATCTGATTCAGGTTTATCTGAAGATGATATCGATCGTATGGTAAAAGAAGCGGAAGCAAATGCTGAAGCTGATAAAAAACGTAAAGAAGAAGTTGATCTTAAAAACGAAGCAGATCAATTAGTCTTCCAAGTAGACAAAACAATCACTGATTTAGGCGAACAAATTACTGAAGATGAAAAGAAATCAGTAACTGATGCAAAAGAAGAATTACAAAAAGCTCTTGAAGCTGGTGAAATCGAAGGCATTAAATCAGCTAAAGAAAAACTTGAAGGTATTCTTCAACCATTAGTGATGAAAGTTTACCAACAAGCTGCTGAAGCACAACAAGCTCAAGCTGGTGCAGAAGGTCAAGCTACAGGCAAAAAAGACGATGGTGTAGTTGACGCAGATTTCACAGAAGTTAACGATAAATAATACTGCTGAACGCGCCTGGTTTTAGAAGATAGGCAAATAAGCGATATCGTGTCGTAACAGTTATCTGTAACTAAAGTCAGATATCCATCGTTATCGAGAAATAATAAAAAGCCAAAGACCGCTCTCGGGCTTTGGCTTTTTATATTAATACACTGATAGATGATATTTTTGATTTTTTTAATACATCTCACCTAGGGAATCGTTAAAGGCGACCGACCTCTATCAAAACTGATGTAATATTAATAGTAATGTTACACAAAGCCTTTATAAAAAGAGGATGGCGTTTGATTAGAACTAAAAACAGCCTCAAACAAGATAGAATTTAAAGAAAAGACTACTCGCAAAATATTACTTTTGCCATATTATCGATACATGATACAATATAAATTATGTGAAAAGAGCGGAGTGTGGAAGATGGAAAAACGCGATTATTATGAAGTCTTGGGGATTGAAAAATCAGCATCTCAAGACGAAATCAAAAAAGCATATCGAAAGCTATCAAAAAAATACCATCCTGATTTAAACAAAGAACCAGGAGCAGAAGAAAAATTTAAAGAAATCGCTGAGGCATACGAAGTGTTAAGTGACGACCAAAAACGTGCTCGTTACGACCAATTTGGTCATCAAGATCCAAATCAAGGCTTCGGTGGCTTCGGAGGCGCTGAAGGTTTCGGTGGATTTGAGGATATCTTTAGTTCATTCTTTGGTGGTGGCGGTAGAACTCGTCGCGATCCAAATGCCCCTCGCAAAGGTGATGATCTTCAATACCGAATGACGATTAGTTTTGAAGAAGCAGTGTTCGGTAAAGAAAAAGAAATTGAAATTCCACGTGAAGAAACATGTGATACTTGTCATGGTAATGGTGCAAAACCAGGTACATCTAAAGAAACATGTTCATACTGTAATGGTTCAGGTCAAACGTCTGAAACAATTAATACACCATTTGGTCAAATGGTTAACCGTCGCACATGTAATCATTGTCAAGGAACTGGGCAAATTATTAAAGAAAAATGTTCAACATGTCATGGTGCAGGCACAATTAAGAAACGTAAAAAAATCAAAGTCAATATCCCAGCAGGTGTAGATGATGGTCAACAATTACGCTTAAGTGGTCAAGGTGAAGCTGGTGTAAACGGAGGTCCATCTGGTGACTTATATATCGTATTCCATGTTCGAGCAAGTGAACAATTTGAACGAGATGGTGATGATATCTATTTAGAATTACCAATTACATTCCCACAAGCTGCTTTAGGTGATGAAATTGAAGTACCAACAATTCATGGTAAAGTAAAAATGAAAATCCCGGCAGGTACGCAATCAGGTGAACGTTTCCGCTTGAAGGCTAAAGGGGTTAAAAACGTCCATGGTTATGGTAATGGTGACCAACATGTCATCGTTCAAATCAAAACACCTAAAAAATTGACTGAAAAACAAAAAGAATTATTACGAGAATTTGCTAGTATCTCTGGTGATATCCCAGAAGAACAAAGTAGTTCATTAATAGACAAATTAAAGAAAAAATTTAAAGGTGAATAATTAGAGGAGTGATTGCAAGTGAAATGGTCGGAGTTATCCATCCATACAACAAACGAAGCTGTAGAACCTATCTCAAATATTTTGCATGAGGCAGGAGCAAGTGGAGTCGTTATTGAAGATTCAGAAGATCTATTCAAAATAAGAGAAAATGTATTCGGTGAAATTTACGAATTAGATCCAATAGATTTCCCAATAGATGGTGTAATAGTAAAAGCCTATTTACCTGTCACAAGCTTTTTAGGTGAAACAGTAGAAGAAATTAAACTTGCAATCACTAATCTTATTAATTTCGATATTAATATTGGGGCCAATGAAGTATCTATTAGTGAAATAAACGAAGAAGAATGGTCTACTGCATGGAAAAAATACTACCATCCAGTGAAGATTTCTAACCGTTTTACTATCGTCCCAACATGGGAAATATACAATCCAGTTGATAGTGATGAACTAATCATTGAGTTAGATCCAGGAATGGCATTTGGTACTGGAACGCATCCCACAACTGTTATGAGTTTACAAGCATTAGAAAAATATGTAACAAAAGATTCTACTGTCACTGATGTAGGTACTGGTTCAGGTGTATTAGCTATTGGAGCTGCTATGCTTGGAGCAAAACATGTTCATGCACTTGATCTGGATGAAGTAGCAGTACAATCGGCAAAAATAAATGTAAAACTTAACAAAGTTCAAGATCATATTGAAGTTGTTCAAGGAAACTTACTTGATTCGGTAAAAGAGCCTGCTGATATTGTTGTAGCGAATATATTAGCGGAAATCATTATGACTTTTACGGATGATGCTTATACTGTTGTTAAACCAGGTGGATATTTTATCACTTCAGGAATTATTGAAGCAAAAAAAGAGGATGTTAAAGCATCTCTTGAAAGTGCAGGTTTCATTATTGATGAAGTAATGATGATGGAAGACTGGGTAACAATAATCTCTCGTAAAGCCTAAACTAATGGAGTGTACTCATGCAACGATATTTTATCAATGAATCATTCGACAATGAATTAGCCATCATCAGCGGAGATGATGCTCACCATATTTCGAAAGTCATGCGTATGCGTTCCGGCGATGAAATTATCGTCGTACATAATGGGGAAGCGACTATTTGTGAAATTGCAAAACTTACAGATGAGGGCGTACATGTGCAAAAAACAAAATGTACGCTACCATCTTCTGAGCTTCCAATCGATGTAACGATCGCATGTGGATTACCAAAAGGTGATAAATTAGAATTAATCGTCCAAAAATCAACCGAATTAGGGATGCACTCATTTATTCCTTTTGAAGCAGAACGTTCGATTGTAAAATGGGACTATAAAAAAGGTAAAAAGAAACAAGAACGTTTGCAAAAAATTGCTAAAGAAGCTGCGGAACAGTCACATCGTACACATATCCCAACTATTGAAGAGCCTATTAGTTTCAAAAAACTCTTACAAGAAGTGGAAAACTATGATGTTGTCTTCCTAGCGGATGAAGAAGATGCCAAACAAGAAGTACGTACAAGATTTGCTGAACAACTAAAAAAGGTGTATGATTATAAATCAATGCTTGTCATCTTCGGGCCAGAAGGCGGAATCGATCGCGAAGAGGCAAAAGCTCTTAAACAATTAGGATGTCAGTGTATATCGCTAGGACCTAGAATATTACGAGCGGAAACAGCACCTTTCTATGTGCTTTCTGCTATTTCTTATGAATTTGAATGAAAGAGGTGAGCAGCCTTGTCTTCAGTGGCTTTTCACACACTTGGATGTAAAGTGAATCACTATGAAACAGAAGCAATTTGGCAACTGTTTAAAGATGAAGGTTATGAACGTAAAGAATTTGATCATCAAGCAGATGTATATGTCATTAATACATGTACTGTTACGAATACAGGTGATAAAAAAAGTCGCCAAGTCATTCGTCGTGCGATTCGTCAAAACCCAGATTCAGTAATTTGTGTTACAGGATGTTATGCCCAAACTTCTCCCGCAGAAATTATGGCAATCCCTGGTGTTGATATTGTTGTTGGTACACAAGATCGTCAAAAGATGCTTGGGTACATTGAACAATATAAGCAAGAACGTCAACCAATTAATGCAGTAAAAAATATCATGAAAAATAGAGTATATGAAGAGTTAGATGTACCATACTTCACAGACCGTACACGGGCTTCATTGAAAATTCAAGAAGGTTGTAATAACTTCTGTACTTTTTGTATTATCCCATGGGCACGTGGGCTAATGCGTTCACGTGACCCAAAAGAAGTTGTTCACCAAGCGCAACAACTTGTTGATGCTGGGTATTTAGAAATCGTTTTAACTGGGATCCATACTGGTGGTTATGGACAAGACTTAAAAGATTATAACTTAGCACAACTTCTTCGTGATATTGAAACTAATGTAAAAGGTCTAAAACGTCTACGCATTAGTTCGATTGAAGCAAGTCAATTAACTGATGAAGTTATTGAAGTGTTACGTGACTCTAAAGTTGTAGTAAATCACTTACACATTCCAATTCAATCTGGTTCTGACACCGTTTTAAAACGTATGCGTCGTAAATATACAATGGAATTCTTCGGTGAACGTTTAGATCGTTTACGCGAAGTGTTACCTGATCTTGCTGTAACATCTGACGTAATCGTTGGTTTCCCAGGTGAAACTGAAGAAGAATTTATGGAAACTTATAACTTTATTGCGAAACATAAATTTGCAGAACTACATGTATTCCCATTCTCAAAACGAACAGGAACTCCTGCAGCTCGTATGGAAGATCAAGTTGACGAAGAAGTAAAAAATGAACGTGTGCATCGTTTATTAACTTTAAATGATCAACTTGCGAAAGAGTATGCTTCGAAATTTGAAGATCAAGTTCTAGAAGTAATTCCAGAAGAAGTGATTAAAGAAGGCGAAGAAGCTGGCTTACTTACTGGCTATACTGCTAACTATTTGAAAATTGTATTCGAAGGTACTGAGGATATGATTGGTAATATAGTGAAAGTTAAAATTGACAAAGCAGGTTATCCACATTCACGCGCCCAATTCGTTCGTGTTATAGATATTGTTAATGTATAATTTTAGAATATGTCAAAAAGCCTAGCGACCAAAGCTAGGCTTGTTTGCTATAGTTATAAGTAACAACGAATTGAGGCGATGTAGATGAAAAAATTGACACTATCATTAATTATTATGACGCTCTTTGTCTCAAGTGTTATTTTGATAGTCAATCATCAAACAAATCAAGGACTATTAAATAATAGTGATAGAAACCATTTGAATACGATTGATTCTACCAATGAAATAGCTAGCAAAAAGCAAAAAAATCAAAACAGCGTGATAGGAACAGCTACAAAGAAAAATACGAAAGAAAATACTCCAAAAAACACCAATAAGGAGCAGAAAACTAAAAAAATAGTTATCACTATTGACCCTGGCCATCAACAGCGTGCAAATATTGAGCAGGAACCAGTTGCACCGGGATCATCGGAAACTAAGTATAAAGCTACCGTTGGTTCATTGGGAGTTGTTACGAAAAAACCAGAATACGCTATTACATTAGAATTTTCTAAAATGCTCCAAAAAGATTTAAAGAAAAAAGGTTATCAAGTAGTCTTGACTCGGAACTCAAATGACGTCGATCTATCCAATCGTGATCGCGCTAAAATAGCGAACAAAAATCATTCAGAGTTATTCATCCGAGTACATGCGGATGGCGCAGAAAATCCTAATGCAAAAGGATTTTCTATAATAACACCTTCTAATAATAATCCATACACAAAAGGAGTATTTAAAGAAAGCCAGAAGGCATCCAAAACGATTGTACAACATGTTGGGAAAGAGTTTCCTCTCTATCAAAATGGGATAAGTTATCGAGCAGATTTATCAGGATTTAACTGGTCAAAAGTACCTGTTATATTATTGGAATTAGGTTATATCACCAACCCACAAGATGATCAAAATCTCTCGGATAAAAAATACTTAGAAAAATTAACAAGTTCCATTGCAAAAGGTGTAGAAAATTATTTACATGAATAGTGGATTGATTGAAAAGTTCCAAAAAAACGAATTGTTTTTTGGAACTTTTATTTTTTGATATTAATTCATCAACTAAAAGAAAAATGTAAATAACTTTTCCAGATTCAGATTTGGATGTTCCGCTACAGACCGGTTTTCCAAGGACTGTGCTTCAATCTCCTCATTGAAGGCAAAAAGCACCTTCTGTTACACCAGAAGGTGCTTTTTGCTGTAAATAAATAATCAGTAGCTATGTTCTCCAAACCATCTTCTAACTTGACGTCTTTTTTCTACTTGTAAAGAAGAACATTATTATTATTCCAACTAACAATCCGATTAATATACTCCAATTTATTGAATTTCCAGTGAAATAAAATGCTATAAAAAAGCCAACTAATATACCTAACACTATCCCTACAAGCATTTTTATATTCAGCATAAATAGAACCTCCTTTAAATATCTTTATTTGGTTATATTATACATTATCGGTTAATGAATATATAATATAATTGTTCCTATTTTTTGCAAAACAAAATCATATATTGAAAGGTGTGTTCATATGTCTAAAAAAGTTAAACAACGTTTTCTCATCTTATTTGCTTTTTTACTAGTTTGTATGCCTATTTTCAATGTATCAAATGCAATTGCAGCAGGAGAAAAATATTGTGACGGAAAGTGCTTAGAGACTCCTACTTCTAACGTAAGTGACAAAGAATTTAAAAATATTTTAAAAGACGTTAAAAAAACCAAAGAATATAAGGAATTTGCTAAGACAACAGTTATTAATAAATTAAAAGATAAAGATATAGTTATTAATACTACAGATACAGATACTAATGGTCACGAAGTAGCTACGGTTGGCTTTATAATTGGGGAGAAAATCCAATCGGATAATCTAGCTTATGTTGAATTAGTATATGATATAGAAAAAGAAGTAGTTAATACTTCTAAATTATTGTATGGATACAAAAAATCCGATAATTTGATCAACATCAGTATGATAGTTAATAATGAAAAGGCATTCTCAATGGATATTAATGAGAAAGGTGAAATTATAAATAAGGATGGTAATGTCATCTCACAAGATGATTTTTATGACCAAGCTGTCAAAGAAATGAAAAAAAATACTATCTCAACTTTGGGGTGGTGTGAATGGGCTGTAGGCGCATTATGTGGTGCTGGCGGGGGTGCCGCTTGTTGGGCTTTAGCAATTGCTCTAGGAATAACTACAGGTATTGGTGGATTTAGTTTAGCTACAGTCTGTGGTTTGATTGGTGCCCTAGGTTGTACAGCTGCAACAATAAAAATCTGCGGTTAAATTTTTCCAAAATAAAAATGGGAACATTTATATTAAAAAGATGATCTCTTGAAGATCATCTTTTTAATATAATTTCGTCTTACTTGGTTTCACAAAGAAAAATCCTCCATTGTTGCATCGACTTCATCTTCGGTCACCCCTATGTATTTCATGGTGATCGATGGTGCCGAGTGATTAAACAGTTGCTGCCCAACCCCTTTTAGTTTTTATATTGTTCTCTTTCAAAATTATCTTCTAGCTTTCCTGTTACTGCGTTGAACATTAAATAGATCATATTTTTCTTGGCCTTATCCCAACCGATAACCTGCACAATTGGAACGTTTTTTTTCAGGTGTTTAGTGAAACCAAAATTATATCCCTTAGCAAAAGTGTCCCCTGGATATATTTTGGTGGTTTTTAGTGCCACTTTTAGTAATTCAGGTGTATCATACTTAAAATCTTCAACCTTAGAAATAAATTGACTTTTAGGCATAGCTTCCATGCCATTAGGCACATGCACTTTATCTAGTACCTTTCCGTCTCGGATAGTTACTAGATAATAGTCTGTTTTACCTGGTATACCAAATTCGATGTTCCAATTTTTTCTTCTGCCGTCCATTCCTGTTGGCGCTTTATCCTTGTCAACACTAGTTCCACTATATAACATCGCTTCTTTATTCCATTTAATTGCTTCTTTATGGGCCATTTCAAGTGCTTCTTTTAATGTTAATCCCATTTCTATGTCGGGGACAAAAGCAACTTCTGATTTTATGTTCGAATTCTTCGTAGTATCTTGGTCTGTGCTTTGTTGATAACCAACTAAAAATACACAAATGAAAAGAAATAAAAATATTTTCTTCATTCATTCCTCCCTCCTTAGAAAATCAAATTTAGATGTTATAAGAATAAATTCTGTAATAGTTTAAAAATTCCCTTTATTTAAAAAATTAGCATTCCCTTTAAATTCTTTAAGGGCTGGTGAATGAGGGCCTCTTAGACTTTATCTTTATTTCGCATTCCACGCGAGCAACAAAGAAGGCCATAGCTGGCATAGTGTAAATAGCATTGCTGAATTCTTTGGTACAAAAACAAGAACTATTGATAACTGGATTAAAAATTTAGTTGAAATGGAACTCATTTATAGACAGAGAGACGGTAAGAAAACAACAACAACATTCTTATTACCAAGCAACTCTGTTAGAAGACTCTATAAGACAGAAAAACAAACTACAGAAAACCGAAAAAATGGTAGATTATTTTGTTAAACACCTTGAAAACGCTAAAAACGTATATGGTGATCTTGTTAGCGTATTACACGTTTTTCAATGGAAAAAAGCCGAAAAATTCGAAGGCAAAAGTAGACAAACTATCGCTTTTTTAACAAAAAGAAACAATGTTTATACGCATCACCTTTTACATTTAAATGAAAAACGAGAAGACTGTATTAAAGAAATAGAAATATATGAGCCTAAACATTTCATAAGTAATTTCAAATGGAATGATTCTACTATTTTAGGAATTGCATATCCAAACAAATCATCTTAAAAATATGAAAATTTATAATAAAAATCTTGTATAGCTATCTTTGTTGATGTGGAATTAGCGTAGACTCCTGCGGGAAAGCGAGACAGGTGAGACCCC
>NZ_JBCMNM010000065.1:0-13881 GCF_050459865.1 Rummeliibacillus pycnus | reverse complement strand
GCTAATTCCACATCATGTAGAAAACAGATTAATACTATTAATATCTGTATTTAAACGCTTTTTTCAGCACAAACATTTCCTGTAGGACTATGAATAACCGCACTGAATTAACATGGCACGAAGGAATCGCGAATGCATTTTCGAGAAGTCGCAGTCGAAAGCGTTGCAATGACCAAAATTGGCTATTATTAATTGTTCGCGTATTTTATATGAATTTTGCAGATTCGAGTGAAAATCTCATGAATGATTAATTTGAAAGAAAATCAAAGAAATTAATATAGATTTTCAGAATATGAAAGTTTAGTGTTGAACGAAAATGAGAACTAGTAAATATTCATTATTTTTGTCGAATGTTTTATTTTTTGTTTTAGTGGAAAAGATATAATGAATCATGATAGACTTGAGAGGTACGTACATCTTTATATATAAAGGAGTTTTCTAATATGTCTAAAAACTATGCTTCATATATTGATCATACATTATTGAAACCAGAAGCAACTGAAGAACAAATTATTACGCTTTGTGCAGAAGCAAAAGAATTTGATTTTGCTTCAGTTTGTGTAAATCCTACATGGGTAAGTGTTGCAGCAACAGAATTAAAAGGTGCTATTTCAAAAGTTTGTACAGTAATCGGGTTCCCATTAGGGGCATCTACTAGTGCTACAAAAGCATTTGAAACAAAAGATGCAATTGCTAATGGTGCTGATGAAATTGATATGGTGATCAATATCGGTGCTTTAAAAAGCGGTCAATTTGATGTAGTTGAAAGTGATATAAAAGCTGTAGTAGATGCAGCAAATGGCACTTTAGTAAAAGTCATTATCGAAACTTGCCTACTAACAGACGAAGAAAAAGTAAAAGCTTGTGAATTGTCTGTTGCAGCTGGCGCAGATTTTGTAAAAACTTCTACTGGTTTTTCTACTGGTGGTGCAACTGCAGAAGACGTAGCATTAATGCGTAAAACAGTTGGTCCTAAAATTGGCGTAAAAGCATCTGGCGGTGTCAGAAGTTTAGAAGATTTAGAAGCAATGGTAGCTGCAGGAGCTACACGTATTGGTGCAAGCTCTGGTGTTAAAATTATGCAAGGCCAAAGTTCAAAAACAGACTATTAATTCGCCCAATAGTATTGACCTAAACCTAGTAATAAGTTATAATTCTTTAGTACACAACGTTATTACGTTATTTCGTATTGTTGTGCTTTGACGTGTGTTCGGAGGGAGGGAAAGAGAGATGTCAAAAACTGTCGTTAGAAAAAACGAATCGCTTGAAGATGCTCTTCGCCGCTTCAAACGTACTGTTTCTAAAAGTGGTACAATTCAAGAGGTAAGAAAACGCGAATTTTATGAAAAACCTAGCGTAAAACGCAAAAAGAAATCAGAAGCTGCACGTAAACGTAAGTGGTAATTTAAATTCCTAGACAATCCCTACGTTCTAAACACGCACTATCATGATTTATTTAACACTCGCAAATGATCTAAGCCGAGAAATCTTAATTGATTTCTCGGCTTATTTGTTATGTTATAAATTAGGGCAGTATTTGAAAAACGGTTCCGAATATTTCAAAATAAAATGATAAAAAATTAGGGAGCAGTTCAGCTGATAGCATTTAATGTCACATAATGGGATGTTCTAACAAGCCTTACCAAGCACTTTATGTTTTAATATACATATAGAAAAAAATAACCATGAAGGTGATTCCATGCAATATCTATGGACAGCTTTACAGCTAATCTTAATAGGAATTTTAATCTATTTTGTTAGTGGACGTCTTATCGGAACAAAGCTAAATTTTATTAAAAAAGTGCTTTCGGCTACGTTCAGTGTCGTTTTTACTACATTTATTTATTGGTATTCCTATTTAAGATATACCGATTTTCCAAAACAAGATATGATCCATGAAGTAACGAATATTGGTACACTTGTATGGATTGGTAGTATGTTACTTATTACGATGCTGTTTTATTTAATTTTGGAGCTTTTTGACCCAATCAAATTAGGAGAACGTGGAGAAAGACTAACTGGAAATGGAAATATTATTTTAAGAGTACGTGGAACTTGGAGACGCCAAAGACGCCTTACTCAAGTTTTCAGAATAGCCTTTAAGCAAGGTGTAGGGCGTACATTAAAGTACAAAAGATCGTATGAAAATGATCGATACTTAGCCATAACACTTCGTAATACGTTAGAAGAGTGCGGTGGAATCTTTATCAAATTCGGACAAGTTCTCTCAACTAGGAAAGATAGATTACCATCTGCTTTTATCGAAGAGCTTTCAAAATTACAGCAAAATGTCAAGACGATGACCGCTGACCAATTACATTCACAATTAGCAAAAGGACTTAACAAACCACTTGAAGAGGTGTTCAAGCGGTTTGATGAAAAACCTTTGGCAGCGGGGTCAATTGGTCAAGTGCATAAAGCTTTGTTAAAGGAAACAGGAGAAGAAGTAATTGTCAAACTATTAAGACCAGACGTGACAGAAGTGATGAATCAAGATTTAGATATTCTTTTACACTTTTCAGAATGGCTTGTTGAAGAATCTTCTTGGGCAGAAAATTTAGGCTTGCATCATTTAGCTACGGGATTTGCGAATAGTCTTCGAGAAGAGATTAATTTTGAAATTGAAGCAAGAAATATGGAACAAGTAACAAATGCATTACGCAACGAGAAGAAAAATAGTGTCAAAATTCCAAGAGTCTACAAAGAATATAGCAATCGAATGATTTTAGTTATTGAGTTTATCCATGGTGTCAGTATACGTGATAGTAAATTATTGCTAAGACAACATGGTATTAAGGAACAGGATTTATTGAGCTCAATTTATGATACTTTCTTACAAGAATTGCTCATCACAGGAGTTTTTCATGCGGATCCTCATCCAGGAAATATCTATATACTTGAACGAACTGGACAAGCATGCTTTTTAGATTTCGGAGCGGTAGGAAGACTAGGTCCTATTCAACAACAAGGGCTTCGTACATTATTTATAGGCATTGAAAGAAATGACCCTAGGATTGTACTAGAAGGGCTTAAACATTTAGTGCAAGATGGGGAAATTCATGAAGAGGAAAATCTCTTACAAGCCATTAGTCAATTGCTAATCCAACTATCTTATTTGGATAAAATTTCAGCTGAAGAGTTAGTACAATGTCTATTTTCGATTATTCAAAAATTTGAGTTGCATCTTTATCCAATGGTAGGCGTTGCTTTACGGGCTCTAATTACGTTAGAAGGTACATTAAATGTTCTAGACACTGATTATGACCTGTTCTATGAAGCAAAACGTTTTACTGCAAAAAATAAAAAAGATTTTTTACCAGTATCTAGTATAAGAGATGTCAAAGAGCTGTTAGAACAAGAACTGGTTATGCTCATTCCAACTTTACAAGATTTACCTCGTCGTTTCGAAAGTATGGTAGAGGCTATTGAAAAAGGAAAAGTTACAGTTAAATTAGATGTATTTTCAGAAAAAGCTAGTAGTTCATTTGTGAATAGTTGGTTATCTCTTTTTATGTTGTTGTTTGTGGGGATTACCATTGGCGTTATTTCAGTTTCTTTATTAGCCATTTCGCAATTTATCAATTCTGCTTCTGCAATCTATTTAAATACCGCTTCATTCTTAGGTCTATTCCTTAGTGCAGTCATCCTTGTTCGCCTTTCAATTCACGCAATTAGGAGTTCCAAAAAAGCATAACTGAAAATAAATGAAACTTATATCATCATCATTCGTATGTTAAAGTGATGAGATTTATTGGATGAAGGGAGGGGGAGGAATATTATTTGATGCGAAAAATAAATATAATAATAATTGCCATATTATTTGTATTATGTATTGCAGTCTCAAGTAATCCAATATTTGTCCATGCTGCCGTTATTGATACTAAGCAAACTAGTGATTGGTTGTTATGTATGACAAGCCCATTTGCTGTAACTCTTTTACTTTGCATGGCAAGTATTGGTATTGTCTTACAAGTATTTTCGCCACATTTTGGTTTCGGTGGCATCTTGAGTATTTTAGCACTATCATTTTTTTACATGACTCATATGATAGCAGGATATGCAACTTGGCAAGGTATACTTTTACTAGTCTTAGGTGTCTTGTTACTGCTTTTAGAGTTGATTGTGCCAGGCGGAATATTGGGTATTATGGGATTTGCAGCAATTATTGTGAGTTTACTAAGTTCAGGGACAGATACGATGCATATGGCTTATGCAATTTTGACAGCCTTAATCGTGGCTGTCTTAGGAATGGTGATTATGATGAAATTTTTTGGGAAAAAGTTAAATATCTTCAACAAAATGGTTTTAAACGATTCAACCGATACTGAGAAAGGCTATGTATCAAATAAAAATCGGGTAGAGTTATTAGGGCAGGAAGCGATTACAACGACTCCTCTCCGTCCTTCAGGTACAGCAATGCTTGGAGAAGAGCGAATTGATGTGGTAACAGAAGGTGGCTATATCGATGCCCATAAAAAGGTAACAATTATTAAAGTAGAAGGCGTTCGTATAGTTGTACGAGAGTCTCATAACGTTTAGGGGGATAAAAATGGTTTTAACAAGTAGTTTAATTGCTACAATTATCGGAATTGTAGTCGTATTTTTAGCACTTGTAGTATTATTTACGTTTGTACCAGTTGCACTTTGGATTTCTGCATTAGCAGCGGGTGTTAAAGTAAGTATTTTCACGTTAGTGGGGATGCGTTTACGTCGAGTAATTCCTTCACGTATCGTCAATCCTTTAATCAAAGCTCATAAAGCAGGTCTTCCTGTAACAATTAACCAATTTGAAAGCCATTATCTTGCAGGAGGTAATGTCGATCGTGTTGTGAATGCACTGATCGCAGCTCACCGCGCCAATATTTCGCTAACATTTGAGCGTTGTGCTGCAATTGATTTGGCTGGACGTGACGTGTTACAAGCAGTACAAATGTCAGTAAATCCAAAAGTTATCGAAACGCCATTTATCGCAGGTGTTGCGATGAATGGTATTGAAGTAAAAGCAAAAGCGCGTATTACAGTTCGCGCTAATATTGATCGCTTAGTCGGCGGTGCTGGTGAAGAAACAATCGTTGCCCGTGTTGGTGAAGGGATTGTAAGTACAATTGGTAGTTCGAAAAGTCATACAGATGTACTTGAAAACCCAGATTCTATCTCTCAAACAGTATTGTCAAAGGGCTTAGACTCAGGTACTGCGTTTGAAATACTATCAATTGATATTGCAGACGTTGATGTTGGTAAAAACATTGGTGCGGAATTACAAATCGAGCAAGCGCAAGCAGATAAAAACATTGCTCAGGCGAAAGCGGAAGAACGTCGTGCTATGGCAGTTGCATCTGAACAAGAAATGATTGCTAGAGTACAAGAAATGAAAGCAAAAGTGGTTGAAGCAGAAGCAGAAGTTCCAATGGCTATGGCTGAAGCACTTCGCACTGGGAATATCGGAATTATGGATTATATGAACTACAAAAATATTCAAGCAGATACAGGAATGCGTGATTCCATTGGTAAGATGAATCAAAATGGTGATACAAATAATAAAACACATGAATAATAATGTAGTAAATGATGAAAGGTGGTTATTTTTGTGGAAGCGATTATTATCATAATCATCTCTTCAATTATAGGTTATTTCTTAAAAAACAAAGATGAAAAAGCTTCGAAAACACCTCCACCAATAAATCGTCAACCGCAACGTGTAGGACCTAAGAAATTAGAGCAAACGATGCGTAAAATGGAAGAATATACAAAAACGGTGTTTCAGGATATTGAGAAAAAAATACCTGAATCTGATGAATTAAAAAAGAAGGCAACTCAATTAGCCAAATTGGAGCAGCCAGTTGAACAAGAAATGGTTGAACGTATTGAGAGAAAACCATCTAAACGAAATTCAATCCCTCAAACATCAGCAAAAATAACTGTTTCGCAAAAAGGTAACACGGACTCAGCCGGATTTCATTTTCCAAAAAATCCAGAAGAATTGGCACAAGCATTTGTAATGGCTGAAATTTTAGGTCCACCCAAATCAAAAAGATAACACATGCCCCTCTCTCTTGAAGCATATGCTAAAAAGAGAGGGGGTTTTTTATGTCGAAAAGGCTGTTACGAGTGATGCCTCTGATCGAAATTGAAAACTTCCAGCAAATTAGAATCAGAGGAGATTTAATGCTTGAAACGATTTCAGACCACCACATGATTTTTTTGCATGAAGATTACCGCATTAAAATTGAAGCAGATTCCTTTTATGTAAAACTTCTTCGAGATGAATTGTTGGCACTTGACATGACCAATTTAAAAAAAATTGAGCTTACCAGAATAGAGGATTAGGATGTATGAAAAAAAGTCGAGAATATCGTATTGTTCGAATTCGTATCAAACGAACTAAAAGACTTCCAGCTTTTTTGACCGCTCTGACAAAATCCAAGATCGTATTGCGTAACCTTACAACAACCGAAAACGAAGTGACATTCCACACGGTTCGAAAACATCTACCGACCATTCGGAGTTTACGTTATCAATATGGTGTATCTTTTCGTATTGAATCATTAGATGATGATCAAGTATTACGTAAAGAGTGGATTGTCTACGCAGGATTAGCAATCTTACTTGCCATTCCTTTTCTATTTTCCCAATGGATATGGCAAGTATCTATTGATAATGCAACACCAGAACAATCTGAGCAATTATCAGCAACGTTACAAGAAATGCACTTGGCAGGACCATTTATGAAAAAGGATAAACCTGATGATTCTTTAATACGGCAATATATTTTATCAAAACATCGAGATTTATCTTGGGTTCATATCCATCGAAGAGGAAGTAAGTTGATTTTTGAGCCCTTAGCAGCACCAAAAATTGAAAACGAAGTAACGAACGATACTGTAAAAGGTAATTTAATTGCAAATAAAAGCGGAGTAATTACACATTTTAATTTAGAAAAGGGAGAACGTGTTGTAGATGAAAATGATGCAGTTAAAGATGGTGATTTATTAGTATCAGGTGTTTTGAAGCGTGGAGAAGAAGATATTGTCTATGGTGCAGAGGGAGAAGTATACGCGGACTACTGGATTGAATCAGATTTTTCAATGCCTAAGAAAATCACCTACCAGACCATGGGAGAAAAAACATATCATTTCCGTTGGGCAAATGAAAAGAAAAGTGAAAATGAATGGAAAGTTGTGAAATTACCAAATTGGTTTTCAGCAATAGGTGAGGTATACTTACAACAAGAATTAATTGAAAAAAATGTAATCCTCGACGATAAATCAATAGAAGATATTGTTATCCCACTTTTGCATCAAAAATATGTAAAGGAATTGCCACCAAAAACCGTAGTAAAGCGTGAAAAACTTTTGAATGTTACAATTGATAATGATACAGTTAGAGGGAAAGTATTGTTTTTAGTAAATGAAAATATTGCAATTAAACAAGCGATTAACTAAGGAGAGCTGGCATGACAGAACAACAACCTATACAATTACAAGTGCAAGATCCAAATGAAGCAGTCATGCTTCTAGGCATTTCTGATGCCAATTTAAAATTAATCGAAGAAGCTTTCCAAATTCAAATGATTACTCGTGGCGATTCTATTGTCATTGTTGGTGAAGAAGACAATAAACAGCAAGCAAGTTTATTAGTACAACAATTGCTAAAGGTAATCCGTAAAGGCATTAACATTAATCAACGTGATGTTGTGTCAGCACTGGAAATGTCTAAAAATGGTACAGTTGAATATTTTTCTGAGCTTTATGATGAAGTGATTGCACGTAATACAAAAGGAAAAATAATCCGTGCAAAAACAATTGGGCAAAGACAATATATTCAAGCCATTCGACATAAAGATTTGGTTTTTTGCATTGGACCTGCTGGAACAGGGAAAACGTATTTGGCTGTAGTCATGGCTACACAAGCTTTGAAAAATGGTCAAGTTAAACGGATTATTTTAACTAGACCAGCAGTTGAAGCAGGTGAAAGCCTAGGTTTCTTACCTGGGGATTTAAAAGAAAAGGTTGATCCTTATTTAAGACCGTTATATGATGCGCTACATGATGTCTTAGGAGCAGAACAAACAGCACGTATGATTGAACGTGGAACAATTGAAATTGCCCCTCTTGCATATATGCGTGGACGTACGTTAGATGATGCTTTTGTTATATTAGACGAAGCACAAAATACGACAGAAGCTCAGATGAAAATGTTTTTAACACGTCTAGGATTTGGCTCTAAAATGGTTATAACTGGTGATAAAACACAAGTTGACTTACCTAAAGGTGCAAAATCAGGTCTAATAAGTGCTGAAAATACGCTACGTAATGTAAAAGATATTGAATTCAGAATGTTGGAACAAGCAGATGTTGTAAGACATCCACTTGTTGCGAAAATTATTCAAGCTTACGAAGAAGAAACAGAAAATAAATAATATGAAATCAGAGGTGCAATATTTTGTACTTCTGATTTTTTTTGCTATATAAGCTTGGCCGGGACTCAATCTAACTCTGAGTAACGCCAATCACCTATTGCCAAATTATAGAAAAATAAAATAAAATTACTATTTAATACTAAATAATTATGGAAAATAATCTGACACTTGGTATGATAATAGGAGACAGGAGGTGGCGTAGTGATTAATTTCATTAAAACACTACACCAATATGTACGTTTTCCTTTACTTTTAGCAAGTCTATTAGCCATTACAGGTATTATTCAATTTTTCCTAATGATACGGGATATTGAAGGAGAACACTATGATATTAAACTATTTCAATTATCACCTGAAACAATCCGATCTGTAAAAACAGTAGAAGATACAGAAAGAACGGAAGAAGATAGAAACCGAGTCGCGAACGAAGTAGATCCTGTCTACTCATTTTCTCCAGATATCGGAAAAAATCAAGCGGCCATCATTAAATCTACATTCGATTACATAATTGAAGTCAAAGAAACTATAAAAGATGTTAAGAAAAAATCAAATAAGGATCTAAAGGCAGAACAGATTAAGAGTTTGAGAGAGAAACTAGATGAGATTGATACGAATGGACAAACTATCCGATTTACAACTCAAGAACTTTCATTATTATTATCACAAGATGAGCAAGATCTCATTGCAACTCGGGATGCATTAACATCGATTGTATCTAAAAAGTTATCTGAACCAATTCGTCAAGAACATGTTGTTGATGCTAAAGCAAGTGTAGAAAAATCGGTTCGAGATAGTTTTACAATACCGGATAATCTTCGTTCAATTGCTATAACAATAGCGAGAAATTCAATCGTAGAAACCGAAAAGAAAGATAATAAACTAACGAAAGAAAGAATAGAGCAAGAAAAGGCAAATGTTGATCCAACTCGAATTTTACAAGGTCAAATTATTGTTCAAGAGGGACAATTAATTGATCGCGACGTTTACCACCAACTTGAAATAACGGGTATGCTATCTAATAAAAAATCGATTAAGCCAATAGTAGGTTTAGGGCTGTTTATCTTATTACAAATGACTTTCTTTTATGCAGCATTTTATAATTGGAAGGAAGATACAAAACTAAAAACACGTAATTTAATCATCACCATAATCATTTATCTTCCGGCAATTATTGTAATGGAGTTATTAGATTTAGTATCAGGTGAGTTTGATGTCATGATCGGATTTTTATTCCCAGCAGCAATTGTACCGATGCTTATAAGAGTATTAGTCAATGAACGTATTGCCATACTTACAACGATTATGACTGCTGCGGTTGGTGGAATCGTATTCCAAGAAGGTTATTCATCAGTTATTCAGATGGAAGTATCTTTGTATATTATATTCAGCGGATTCGCTAGTATCTATTTCATGAGAAATGCTGATAGAAGATCCAGTGTCATGACGACTAGTCTAAATGTTTCGGTAGTTAATACTGCTTTTATTGCATTTTATCTACTGCTTTCGCAATCTAACTATGGTGCAAAAGAATTGGTTTACTATTTCATTGCGGCCATTGTTTCTGCCATTTTATCAGGGGCATTAACGCTCGGTTTATTACCATTTATTGAATCAGCATTTGGAATGTTATCAACATACCGCTTAATCGAGCTATCAAATCCGAATCATCCATTATTAAAGAAAATATTAGTGGAGACACCTGGCACTTATCATCATAGTGTTATGGTAGCGAATTTAGCAGATGCAGCTTGCGAAGCAATTGGGGCAGATGGTTTACTTGCTCGTGTTGGATGTTATTATCATGATATTGGTAAAACAAGAAGATCTGGCTTTTTCATAGAAAATCAAATGTCAGGAATCAATCCTCATGACCAATTGCCACCTAAGACAAGCAGAGATATTATTATTGCACATGCTGAAGATGGTGCTAAAATATTAGAGCAACATAAAATGCCAAAAGAAATTGTAGATATTGCAAGACAACATCATGGTACAAGTTTAGTGAAATTCTTTTACTATAAAGAGAAGGAAACGAACCCGGATGTGGAAGAATCATCATTTCGTTATGCTGGACCGAAGCCACAAACGAAAGAAATTGCTATAATAAGTGTAGCAGATAGCGTTGAAGCAGCTGTTCGCTCGATGAAGAACCCAACATCAGAGAGTATTCAGCAGCTTGTTCACAATATCGTACAAGACAAATTGCAGGATGGACAGTTTGATGAATGTGATCTTTCTTTCCGAGAACTAAAAACAGTAGAACATGTTTTTTGTGAAACATTAAATGGAATCTTCCATTCACGTATCGAATATCCGAAGCCAAAATAAGCCTAGGAGGCACATTATGAGTTTAAATATTGATTTTTTAGATGAAACAGGAAAAGTAAAGGAATCTGATATTGCATTAGTTGAAAATCTTTTACAACATGCGGCTAAAGTAGAAAATATTGAAGATGGTACTGAAATCTCCATTACCTTTGTAACTAATGAAGAAATCCACAAAATTAATCTTGAGTACCGTCACAAAGATGCACCAACAGATGTCATCTCTTTTGCGCTTGAAGAAGTTGGAGAAGGAGAAACACCGATCATAGCTGAAGGAATGCCTCGTATTTTAGGGGATGTCATTATTTCAATTGATCGTACAAGAGAACAAGCGGAAGAATATGGCCATTCATTTGACCGTGAACTTGGCTTCCTTGCAGTACATGGTTTCCTTCATGTACTTGGCTATGATCATATGGTTCCAGAAGATGAAAAAGTAATGTTCGGGAAACAAGATGAGATTTTAGAATCTTATGGATTAACTCGTGATCATAATGGACGTGCGTAAGTTTTTCCGTTCTTTTAAATACGCCATTGAAGGCATTAGACAAGTCATGGCCGAACAAAATTTTCGCTTTGATTTAATGGTGGCCTTCATTGTTATTGTTGCTGGTGCATTTACAGGGTTATCTAAAATCGAGTGGATGATTCTCGTCATGGTTATCACAATCATGCTGTCACTTGAAATGATTAATACAGCAATTGAACGAGTTGTCGATTTAGCTTCTCCTGAAAAACACCCATTAGCAAAAGCTGCTAAGGATATCTCAGCAGGGGCTGTGTTTGTTTTTGCATGCGCAAGTGTTATAATCGGTATACTTATCTTTTTACCAAAATGGATAAATTTATGGATTTGAGGTGTATGAAATGGAAAAAGAACAGTTAATGGACCTTGCAAGAGAAGGTCGAGAAAAAGCATATGTGCCTTATTCTAAATTTAAAGTTGGAGCAGCATTATTAACGGCTGATGGTAAAGTATATAAAGGATGTAATATTGAAAACTCTGGTTATTCGATGACGAACTGTGCAGAGCGTACAGCGATGTTCAAGGCCGTTTCTGAAGGTGAAAGAGATTTTGCAGCCATCGCAATCGTTGCAGATACAGAAGGTCCATGTTCACCATGTGGCGCATGCCGACAAGTTATTTCAGAATTTTGTGCACCGAATATGCCAGTATACTTAACAAATATGAAAGGTGACGTAAAAGAAACAACTGTAGCAGAGTTGTTACCAGGCGCCTTTTCACCGGAGGATTTAATGAATGCAGGAAAATAAAGGTTTTAAATCAGGTTTCGTCACAATTGTTGGACGTCCAAATGTAGGGAAATCCACTTTTTTAAATAATGTAATTGGTCAAAAAATTGCTATTATGAGTGACAAACCACAAACAACTCGAAACAAAGTTCAAGGTGTTTACACAACGAACGATTCACAAATGATTTTCATCGACACACCGGGAATTCATAAACCCAAACATAAACTTGGAGAATTCATGCTAAAAGTATCAAAAAATGCTTTACGTGAAGTAGAAGCTATTATGTTCATGGTCAATGCTACACAAAAACTTGGTGCAGGTGACAAATTTGTAATGGAAATGCTAGAAGGCACGAAAACACCTGTCTTTTTAGTAGTAAATAAAATTGATGCAGTTCACCCTGATGAGTTATTTGAAATTATCGAATCATATAAAGCTGAATTTGATTTTGCAGAAATCATTCCAATTTCAGCACTACAAGGTAACAATGTACAACATTTACTTGATACATTGAAAAAATATTTACCAGAAGGTCCCCAATATTACCCTGCAGATCAAGTAACAGATCACCCAGAAAGATTTATCATTGCTGAGTTAATTCGTGAAAAAGTGCTTCACTTAACACGCGATGAAGTGCCGCACTCAATTGCAGTTGAAATTGAAAAAATTGCAAAAGATGAAAACAAAGATTTAGTACGAATCAATGCATCTATCATTGTTGAACGTGATTCACAAAAAGGGATTGTCATTGGAAAACGTGGTGCTTTGTTAAAAGAAATCGGTACTCGAGCTCGTAAGGACATTGAAACATTACTTGGCAGTAAAGTGTATTTAGAACTTTGGGTAAAAGTCCAAAAAGATTGGCGTGACCGTGCATCACAACTCCGTGATTACGGATACCGTGATGATGAATATTAAAAAATAGGAAGTGAAGACAATTGCTGAATAAATGGGAAGGCATTGTCTTAAAAACACGACCATATGGTGAGACAAATAAAGTAGTCATACTTATGACAAGAGAGGTTGGCAAAGTTGCAGCAATGGCTAGAGGTGCTAAAAAGCCTTCTAGTCGTTTAGCGGCAATTAGCCAACCCTTTGTACATGGTACCTTTATGATTCAACAAGGTCGTGGCATGGGGACATTGCAACAAGGGGAACCTTTGGAATCCATGCGCCATATTCAGGAAGACATTGTAGCAACAGCTTATGCTAGCTATGTTGTTGAAATTGTGGATCGTTTAGTAGAATCAGAGAAACCAGACCCCTATGCATTTGATGTACTATCTCAGGGACTTCATGCGATAGAAGAGGGCTATGATCCAGAAGCCATTGCTATGTTCGTAGAGTGGAAGATGCTCCCTTATACTGGAGTTCAACCGATTTTACATGCTTGTGCAAGCTGCGGAGCAGTGGAAGGCGAATTTGCTTTTTCATTTACACAAGGTGGATTCTTATGCCATCGATGCTTCCATCAAGATCCCTATCTCATTCGCCTAACACCAACACAATTGAAGCTCATTCGTATGTTTTATAACGTACCAATTGATCAAATTGGGAAACTTACATTAAAAAAAGAAACAAAAGGTTTTATACGCAAAATCGTAACAACAATTTACGAAGAACAAACCGGCATGCGTTTTAAAAGTCGTACGTTTATAGAGCAATTGGAAAGAACGCCATTGTTATTTGATGCACATTTTGAAAAGAAAGATATTGATAATAAAGATAAAGAAATCCAAGCAAATGATGAAGAATAATCATTCATTGCTTGGATTTTATTTATATTGGATATAACGAAGTTAAAATATAAAATTTGAGGGTGAAAAGTGATTAAATACAAATATTAATAGTATTAATATGGGTTGCTGCATGATGTGGAATT
>NZ_JBCMNM010000064.1:0-22978 GCF_050459865.1 Rummeliibacillus pycnus | reverse complement strand
GAGATTGATTCATTTAGATATTCCAAGATTAATGCCATATATATGAAAAGTTACCAATAGAGCGAAAGACAGGCGACTCCTGCGGGAATAGCAAGCAAATCAAGACCCCGCACGAACGAAGTGAGGAGGAGGCTTGATGCTTGCTCGCGGAAAGCGCCTGTCTGTAGCAAAACATTCAAATTTGAATAGTAAAAATTAGTTACTTAACTAATTTGTTGTTGAATTTCATGAAGAATCTTTTCTAATGAAATGACTACGCCTTTTTCGTCTTTAAACATAATATGTTTAGGTTGAAAGTGAACAGGTGAATCTATTCCTGCAGCTGCTGAGATTCGAAATAGACCTATTCGAAGAGTAACAAGATAATTCACAACGCGATATTTCTTTTCATCAATCACAAGCGCCTTTTGTAAATCCGGGTCGGTAGTAGCTACACCAACAGGACAAGTATTTGAATTACATCGCATCGCTTGAATACATCCGATGGAAATCATGAATCCACGCGCTATATTGACTAAATCTGCCCCCATAGCGAGGGCAATGGCGATTCGGTCTGGAGTGAACATTTTACCAGAAGCAATAATCTTAACTCTATCTCGTACGCCATATTTTTGAAGGGTAGCTACCACAATAGGTAAAGCGGATCTAATTGGTAAACCTACACTATCAATTAATTCTTGATAAGAAGCACCTGTTCCGCCTTCGCCACCATCCACAGTTATAAAGTCAGGACCTTTCCCAGATTCCTTCATATATTTTGCCAATTGTTTAATACTGTCATTTCCACCTACAGCAATCTTCATGCCAACAGGTTTTCCAGTATGTGAACGAATTTTTTCAATGAATTCACACATAGTTACTACATCACTAAACTGATGAAATCGATTTGGACTATCTACGGATTTATACGGTTCAACTTTGCGAATTTCTGCCACTTCAGGTGTTACTTTTTCTGCATCAATATGACCTCCGCGTGTTTTTGCACCTTGTGCTAGTTTGATTTCAAATGCCTTAATTTCTGGGATTTCACTTTTTCTTTTTAATTCGTCCCAATCAACTTCGCCATTTTTGTCCCGGATACCAAACAATCCAGGACCAATCTGCATGATGACATCTACTCCACCTTTTAAGTGGTAGGGAGATAGACCGCCTTCCCCGGTATTCATCCAAGTACCCTTTGCTAAACCTAATCCTTCTGATAAAGCTGTAATTGCATGATTACCTAATGATCCATAACTCATAGCGGACATACCAATGAGGCCTTTCACTTTAAAAGGGTACTTTGTGTTTGGACCAATCACAATCGCATCATCATCATGCAATAAGTAGGCAGATGATTCTTCTTCTTCCCATTTTTCTTCTCTTTGAAAAAAGAGCGAATCTTTCAATAAAATATATCTTTTGGTATCTACCTTCGTTTCATTATCCATTTTTATTTCCTCTGTTAGTTTAGGAAACATATCATTTCGAACGTAAAAACCTTCTTCTTCATAATTACGTTTTGATCCAAAGGCTACCACTTCACGCTTATATTTAGCACCTTTAACTATATGCTCGTAATCTACACGGGAAAATGGTTTTCCTTCAAGATCTCCGTCAAACCAATATTGACGAAATTCAGGACCGATTTTTTCAAAAAAGTAGCGCATTCTACCGAGCCCAGGATAATTTCTTAAAATAGCATGTCGCTTTTGATTTCGATCAAATCCAATTATATAAACTAGAAATAAAACAATAGCTATAACAGCTAGTACAGTCAAAGTAAAAATGATAATAATTATCCAATCAGCGATATTCATCAAATTCCTCCTAAGAATATTTATACCTATTTGGTTTTAATCTTCTCGAAAATACTTACATTTATTCAGAACGTGAAATGACCAAAATACATAATTTTTGGTGAAAATGCCATCATAAAAGGAAGAATGCAACTTTAAGTTCTAAGTCTATCAATGAATCAAAAAACGTTAGTACGACAAAATGATTAGCTTAAAACTTAAATGGAGGAGGAAATGACTTGAAGGCATCGGATTTGTTTGTACGTTGTTTAGAAAATGAAGGAGTTAAGTACATTTTTGGAATTCCTGGTGAAGAAAATACAGACCTTGTTGATTCGCTCATTGGATCTAAAATCGAATTTATTATAGTCCATCACGAACAAGCAGCTGCTTTCATGGCAGATGTATATGGTCGTTTGACTGGAAAACCGGGTGTTTGCTTAGCGACACTTGGACCTGGTGCGACTAATCTTTTGACTGGAATTGGAGATGCATACCTTGATTATTCACCTGTTGTTGCAATTACAGGACAAGCAGGTCTAGAACGTATTCATAAGCAATCGCATCAATATATAGACATTATTGGTATGTTTAAAGAAGTAACGAAATGGAACCAGCAAGTTCGAGTACCGCAAACGATTCCAGAAATTATACGAAAAGCATTTAAAACTGCTGTTCTTGATAAACCAGGTGCTGTTCACATTGAACTTCCAGAAAACATAGCGATGATGGATACAGAGGGGGAACCACTACCAGTTACTCCAATACCAATTTCTTGTCCAGCTGAAGATCAAATTCTTAAGGCTGCAGAACTGATCAATCAAGCGAAAAGACCTCTAATTTTGGCTGGTAATGGAGTAATACGTGATGGGGCTACAGAAGAACTACGAAAATTTGCCGAAGCGATGCAAATACCAGTTGTTAATACATTTATGGCAAAAGGAGTTTTACCTTCAAGTCATCCGCTGACTTTATATACAGTTGGGATGCAATCAAAAGACTATGTACTTTGCGGTTTTGATTCTGCAGATGTCATTATTACTGTTGGTTATGATATTGTCGAGTATTTACCAAAATATTGGAATGATGAGGCGATGAATCCGATTGTTCATATCGATACCATGCCTGCAGAAGTTGATGCCTTTTACCCACTTGAAGCTGAATTAGTCGGTGATGTAAAAAAAACTTTGGAAGCATTAAGCCCGCTAGTGAAAGAAAAAGAGCTTTGGTCAGAAGTAAAACGTTTAAAAGAACAACTAGATGAAAAATTGCATGCTTATGGTGAAGTAGAAGGAAGCCCTATTATTCCACAGCGAATAATCGCGGATATAAAAAAGGCAGAAAAAGGAGAAGCAATTATTATTTCGGATGTCGGTGCCCATAAACTATGGGTTGCCCGTATGTATCAACCTGAAAAACCGAATCACACAATCATTTCAAACGGTTTTGCATCAATGGGGATTGCCGTACCAGGTGCAATTGCAGCCAAGCTAGCCCATCCAGAAAAGCCAGTCATTGCGATAACCGGTGATGGAGGTTTTCTCATGAATGGTGTGGAGTTAGCCACTGCCAAACGTCTTGGCCTTGCTATAGTAATTGTTATCTTTAACGATTCAAAGTTTGGTTTAATCGAGTGGAAACAGCTCAATAAATTTAATCGATCGAATGCAATAGAATTTGAAGATCCGAATTTTATGGAATTCGCAAAAAGTTTTGGGGCAAAAGGTGTAAAAGTGAATCATTCAAAGGATTTACTCCCTGCTTTAGAAGAAGCGATAAAAAGTTCAGAAATTGTATTAATTGATGTGGATGTTGATTATTCAGAAAATATAAAACTGTCTAAAATGCTTGGTGACTATATTTGTAATTTGTAAGGTGCTGTAAAGTATTTCACATCATACTAATATTTATGTTTATTAAATGGAGGTGCATTTAGAAATGAAACAAAAATGGCAATTATGGATCGGTGGAAAATGGCGAGAGGCTAAAACTTACGAACCATTATTTAATCCTCATACAAATGAGGAATTAACACAAATCGGACAGGCTGAACCTGCAGACGCTGTCGAAGCAGTAGTAGAGGCACATGTTGCTTTTCAAAACTTTAGAACTTTTCCAGCACATGCTCGAGCAAAGATATTAGCGAGAGCGGCGACAATAATGGAAGAACGTAGCGAAGAATATGCTAAGATTATTTCTTTGGAATCTGCTAAAACAATACGTAATGCTCGTGAGGAAATCAATCGAACAGTCCAAACATATCGATTTGCTGCAGAAGCTGCAAAAAATAATTATGGTGAACAAATTCCGATGGATGCAGCAGAAGGTGGAGAGAAGCGTTTTGGATTTACAATTAGAACACCAATTGGAGTAGTGACGGCTATTACGCCTTTTAATTTTCCTTTCAACCTTGTAGCGCATAAGGTTGGACCAGCGATTGCAGCTGGAAATTCAATTGTTCTAAAACCTGCTGAACAAACACCGCTTAGTGCATTAGCTTTGGCTGAAATTTTTAAAGAAGCTGGACTTCCGGATGGTGTGTTGAACATTATTCCAGGAAAAGGCGATGTATTAAGTGAAGTGTTAACGAGTCATCCCCATGTCAAAAAAGTGACGTTTACAGGTAGTGTAGAGGTTGGTCATATAATTCAACAACAAGCAGGGTTCCGTAAATTGACTCTTGAATTAGGATCTAATTCGCCTTTTATTATTGATGAAGGTGTGAATATTGACAAAGTCATTGACCGAAGTGTTTTGGGGTCTTTTTCAAACAATGGTCAAGTTTGTATCTCGATTCAAAGAATCTATGTACATCAATCCTTGTATAAACAATTTTTAGAACGATTTGTAAGCAGAACAAAACAGCTTGTAATTGGTTCGCCGTTGGAAGAAAGTACAAATATCACGGCAGTTATCTCAAAAAAATCTTTAGATCGATTAAAAACCTGGATAGAAGAAGCAGTACAAGAGGGAGCAAAAATTGAGTGCGGCGGAAATGTAAAAGGGAATGTATTATACCCAACTGTTTTAACAAATGTAAATCGTGATTCTAAAGTATTTCGTTTTGAAGTCTTTGGGCCCGTTGTTTGTATTTTTCCATTTGCTACATTAGATGAAGCCATCAAGGATGCAAATGATTCACGTTATGGCTTAAATTCAGGTGTGATGACTCCGAGTATCGAACGTGCATTTTATGTAGCCGAACGTCTTGAAACTGGAGGAGTCATCGTTAATGATATTCCGACTTATCGAAACGATAATATGCCTTATGGCGGATGGAAAGACAGTGGTGTTGGTAGAGAAGGGGTAAAATATGCCATGAATGAGATGATGGAGCAAAAGTTTATTAGCTTTAAAACGGGGGATTAACTTATTTCAATAAAAAAGAAAAGGAAATCCTTGATTTACTGAAAACATAAGAATACTATTAGTAAGGAATTAAATATTCTGCTTTAAAGCGGAAGAGGTTCTAGCTACCCTCTTTAAAAAACTAAGAAAAAACAGTACTCTTTCTTAGAGTGCTGTTTTTTTGCAATAAAGGAGTAATTGCAGAAATGAAAAAAGAAAAAGCTGTTATCGTGTTTAGTGGTGGTCAGGATAGTACAACATGTTTGTTCTGGGCACTCGAAAAATTTGAAGAAGTTGAGGCAGTAACGTTTGATTATGATCAACGACACAAACTAGAAATAGAATGTGCTCAAAATATTGCCAAAGAACTTGGCGTAAAGCATCATATTCTGGATATGTCACTTCTTAATCAATTGGCTCCAAATGCGTTGACACGTAGTGAAATCGAAGTGAAAGATGGAGAAGATGGCGAACTGCCTTCAACTTTTGTGCCAGGGCGTAATCTATTATTTCTTTCCTTTGCAGGAGTACTTGCAAGACAAATTGGTGCTAAACATATTGTCACAGGTGTCTGTGAAACAGATTTCAGCGGCTATCCTGATTGCCGGGATATGTTTATAAAATCTTTAAATGTCACTTTAAACTTAGCAATGGATGATTCATTTGTAATTGATACACCACTAATGTGGTTAAACAAAGCAGAAACATGGGCTCTAGCTGATCAGTTAGGTGCTTTTGACTTTGTTCGTGAAAAAACTTTAACTTGTTATAATGGGATTATCGCAGATGGATGCGGAGAATGTCCTGCTTGCAAGTTAAGGCAGAAAGGTCTTTCGGAATATTTAAGCGTTCGAAAGGAGTCTTAAGCAATGTATGGATTTAAAATTGTCGATCATCTTCAAAAGATTGATGAAGATATTCAAAGAAATCAATTAAAATACCATGCAAAACGAGTTCTAGTAAGTAAGGAATTTACATTTGATGCAGCTCATCATCTACACTGTTATGATGGAAAATGCAAAAATTTACATGGTCACACCTATAGGGTGATATTTGGTATAAGTGGTTATACAGATGAACGAGGATTAATGATCGATTTTGGTGATATCAAAACTATTTGGAAAGAGAAAATTGAAATTCATTTGGATCATCGTTATATAAATGAAACATTACCTTTAATGAACACAACAGCTGAAAACATGGTTGTTTGGATATATGAAAAGATGGCAGAAGCATTACTAGAAGAGCATTCACAGAAAGAAGTAAGGGTAGAATTTGTACGATTATATGAAACACCAACGAGCTATGCTGAAGCGAGACGGGAGTGGATGGAAGTTGAATAAAATTCCCGTTTTAGAAATCTTCGGTCCGACAATTCAAGGTGAAGGCATGGTTATAGGGCAGAAAACGATGTTTGTACGAACTGCTGGTTGTGATTATTCCTGTTCCTGGTGCGATTCTGCTTTTACGTGGGATGGTAGTGGAAAAGATCAAATTATTCAAATGTCTGCAGAAGAAATATGGAATGAGTTGAAACAAATCGGTGGAAATGGCTTTTCTTTTGTGACCATTTCTGGCGGAAACCCTGCATTATTAAAAAGCCTAGATTATTTGGTATCTCTATTAAAAGAAAATAATATTCAAATAGGGTTAGAAACACAAGGGAGCAGATGGCAGGACTGGTTTTATGATATTGATGAGCTAACAATTTCTCCTAAACCACCAAGCTCCGGGATGAAAACAAACTTTGTAATTCTCGACGAAATATTAGGGAATCTTAAAGACAGAAATTTCGACCACCATGTTTCGCTAAAAGTTGTTATTTTTAATGATGAAGATTATCAGTTTGGAAAAGAAGTTCATCATCGTTATCCAGGTGTTCCTTTTTATTTTCAAGTAGGAAATGATGATATCTCAACTACTGATGATTCACAGTTAATCAATCAACTTTTACAAAAGTATGAATGGTTAATTGAAAAAGTCATTTCAGATCAGGAAGTAACAAATGTAAAAGTTCTTCCACAGCTGCATACGTATGTTTGGGGGAATAAAAGAGGGGTATAAATACTCAACCTTTATATTTACTCCTTTTGAATAGTAGATAAACCCACAGGAATTGAATTATTTCTGTGGGTTTTGTATTTAAGATTTCATTATTTTAACTATTAATGTCCTATCTTCTCACCTATGCTACACTTGTTTTAAAGGAGTGTATGAAATGAATATTTTGAAGTTATTAAGTGGGATTTTAGGTGCTACATTATTAATGTGTTATGACTTTTATCAAGAGTGGTCAATTTGGCAAACCCTTCCAAAATGGGGGTGGGTCATTGTAGGTTTTGGATTGTTATTATTTAGTGTTTATGCTCCAGCTTCCAAAGACAAGTTGAAACATTTTTATATCGAAGTTTCTGTTATGGTGTATCTAGTATTTTTAATTATTCTATTTCCTTATTTAGGCGGGCATTCATCAATTGGATTCAGTATGAAGGAACCTTTTTTTTGGATAGCCATTTTATTAACTGTTTGGCAACTAAAATCGTATCGGAATCGATTACTTAATGAAAATGAGACGAAGGGTAAGAAGAAATGAAACATCAAGTGACAATTTTAGATTACGCTTTTCACGAATCCATTACATGTTTCATAAAAATTCAAGGTTTTGATGGGATAAATGAGCAACCCTTTAATGGGATGATTCGGATGGTAGATGGTGTTCCATACGGGGATATTATAAAAGAAGAAAAAAGTAATCTTTCATCTGACTGCATCCAGTATATTAAAGTATATATTTACCAAAAATATGAACAAGGGTTTTTCTCGTAATTATTAACAAAATGATCGAAATTATCTTAATTTTGATATTTTCTTACGAATTTACAGATATTTAATAAAACGTATATCTTTTTTCCTTATAATAATATACGATAATAAAGTACTAGATAATATTATTATGAGGTGAAAATATGTCTATAAGAAAAAAGCTAATGGCTGGATTTGGTGCTTCAATTTTAATAACGGTTATTGCATGCATTGTCATTTTCGGTCAATTATCAAAAATTAATAACCAATATAAATCGACAATAAATCGAGGACTGCCTCAAATTAATTCAACCGCTAAAATTGAAAATTTATCTACAAAAAAGGGATTATATATTAGGTCTTATCTATTAGGCAACGAAGAAGCATTAGATTCTTTAATGCAAACTAGAAAAGAATTAAATGACGAAGTGGATCATTTAGGGAAGCAATTAGAGCGTCCAAAATCAAAAGAATTGCTAGCTCAAGTTTCAACTGAAATTGAAAATTATGACCTGATTGCTGATAAAGTAATAGAATTAAGAAAAAATGGGCATAATGAAGCGGCAAATCGTTTATCAAACACTGAGGGAGCTGCAGAATTAAAACTAGCGACGGATAAAACACGAGAATTAGCGGATTATGTAAAATTATTATTTAAAGAAACTAAAGAGCAAGCTCAAGCAATGGCTACAACAGCATTAACAATTGGGATCATCATTACTATCATTTCCATTCTTTTGGGAGTATTGATTACTTTTTATATGAGCCGTACTATTGCAAGGCCATTAGTAAAATTAAATCAATCAGTTACTGTAATTGCTAATGGAGATTTAACAGAGCCTGAAATTCAGATTCGTTCAAAGGATGAAGTAGGAGAACTTGCAAAATCTTTTAATACAATGAAAGAATCGTTAAAAGGATTAATTAGTTCATTAGCAGTTAGTTCAGAACGCTTAAGTGCATCTGCTGAAGAGCTATCAGCGTCTACACAAGAAGTTTCTGCAACATCTATTGAAGTGTCACAAAATCTTGAAAATACGGTTCAAACCGCTGAAATGAATACATATGCTGCAAAAGAAAGTGCTTTGGCTATGGATGAAACAGCTGCAGGTGTTCAAAAAATTGCAGAATCTGCTCAAAATTTACATAGTTCTGCAAGTAATACCTCTGATATAGCAAATGTAGGGCAAGAAAAAATTACAAATGCAGAGCAACAAATGATGGTCATTCAATCTTCTACAAAGAATACGACAAATTTAGTTCAATCATTAAGTAAACAATCCGAAGAAATAGGAAACATTTTAAAAGTAATTACTGATATAACTGAACAAACAAATCTTCTTGCACTAAATGCTGCAATTGAGGCAGCAAGAGCAGGAGAACATGGAAAAGGATTTGCGGTAGTTGCTGACGAAGTACGTAAATTAGCTGAGCAATCTAAACAATCAGCAAGTCAAATCGAGACTTTGACAATCGATATTCAACATAATACAAAAGATGTAGAAAAAGCTATTCTAGCAAATTTAGATACTGTTGAAGATGGAGTACATTTAATCCAAGATGCAGGAGAATCATTTGAGAATATTGTACAAGCGGTTGATCACATGAAAGCTGATATTGAAGATGTATCTGCAATTACCGAAGAAATATCTGCAGCAGCAGAACAAGTAGCTGCATCTGTAACCGAAATCGCAGCTTCAACGACTAATTCTACCGAACAAATGGAATTAATATCTTCAAATTTACAACAAGTTACAGCAACAATCGAAGAAATTTCTTCTGTATCAAATGAATTAACACATGCAGCAGTTGAACAAAATGAATCCGTTCAAAAGTTCAGAATTTAAAACAATAATCCCAGTATATTTAAAATATACTGGGATTATTTTTTATTTAATATTTTAACTTTTTGAAAATATCTTACAATTAGTTAAATCATACTAATACCATTTTCACAATATTAATGCTATTATAATAATACATTTACATAAATTGTGATATTTTCACCATGATGGGAGATGGTTAATTATGTCTGTACAAAGAAAAATAAGCCTAGGATTTATTATTTTGTTTGTATTTATCATGATTTTAATGGGGTATAATAACAATCGCATGAATAGCATTGTTGATTCTTTTAATCAGGTAATTAATACGAACATAAAAAACATTGATTTGGTCAATAACGTAAAATCAGATCTTGCAAATGAAGGATTATATTTGAGAGGGTTCATCATTGATGATAATGCTTCAAATAAGCAAAAACTACTTGTATATCAAGATAAGTTATCAAAATCAATTGAAGAACTTCAAAAAAGTGCAGATTCAAAAAAAATGAAAGATTACGCTGCTATAATGAATGATTTAATGGCAAACTATAGTAAAGTAATCACTAATACCGTTCAACTTAAAGAAGAAGGCAATGATGAGGAAGCTGTATCACAATTAACAAGTGCAGAATCAGCTAATCATGACATGATGAGTATGATTGCATCTGCTGAGAAATATCAGAAAGATCAGTTAAATGCTGCACACAAAAATGTCGATGATACTGCTCAAGTAGCAAAGGTTTTTGCAATTATTATAGCGATTTTTGGAATGATTACCGCATTAATCTTTATCAATCAAGTTAAACGAGTAGTTGTCAAACCATTACTGAAAGTAGTAGAAGGTGCTAAACAAATCTCTTCTGGAAATTTACTTCAAGAAGATATAATTATAAAATCTAAAGATGAAATAGCAGTGTTAGCTACATCTTTTAATGAAATGAAAAAGAATTTACAAACGATTATCAATCATATAAGTGAAGGTTCTCGTCAATTATCTGCATCAATTGAAGAGCTAGGAGCATCTACTGAAGAAATTTCAAATGCTGCTGATGAAGTATCCAATAATGTTGAAGAAACGTCACAGGGTGCGAATGATTCTGCAGCTATTGCAAAAGATGCTGTTATAGCTATGCATGATACGTCTACTGGGGTACAACGAATTGCTGAAGCTTCACAATTACTATTTGAACAAGCAAAAAGAGCTACAGAACTTGCAGATAATGGTGGTAAAATTCTTCAGGTTGCAAAAGGGCAAGTTCAATTAATATCTGAATCTACAAATCAAACAAATGAGTTAATTATAAGTCTTAAAAAACAAGCAACAGAGATTCAAGTAATGACGAAGTCAATTACTGATATTTCAGAACAAACAAATTTATTAGCATTAAATGCAGCCATTGAAGCAGCAAGAGCTGGTGAACATGGAAAAGGATTTGCAGTTGTAGCTGATGAAGTGCGGAAATTAGCTGAAGAATCTAAAAATTCTGCAGTGAAAATTGTTAATTTAACAAATACAATTCAATCAGATACAGAAGTTGTAGCAAAATCGGTTACGAATAGTTTGAAAAATGTTGAAGAGGGAGTATATGTCATTACTAATGCATCTGAAGCATTTGGGCATATCGTCAATTCAGTTGATGAAATGACTAGTCGATTAGAGGACGTTACAGCAACTTCTGAACAACTTTCTGCGGCGTCAGAAGAAGTAACTGCATCAGTTGAAGAAATATCTAATAATTCGCAATTGGCTGCACAATCAACAAGTGTTATTTCTGGCTCGGTAGAAGAACAAAATGCTACTTTACAAGAAATGAATAGCGTTGTTCAAGAATTAAGTAAACAAGCTGTTGAATTACAAGAATTAACGCATCGTTTTAAAGTTTAAAACAAAAAATAGCCCAGAAGGTATTTCTCTTCTTGGCTATTTTTTTGTTGTGAAACATCAACTATGATTGCATGTTTTGAATGTGAATAAAAAGATTAATAGCAAGTCCAAAATACAGATTGTACAAAAACTAAATAATAAAAAATAGAGAATCAATTTCACAAATCCATTTTCGATTATTAAATACGAGCATTTCAATACATATACTGTTCACTATTCAGATTTGGATGTTTCGCTACAGACAGGCGCTTTCCGCGGGCAAGCATCAAGCCTCCTCCTCACTGCGTTCGTGCGGGGTCTTGATTTGCTTGCTTTTCCCGCAGGAGTCGCCTGTCTTTCGCTCAATTGGGAATTACTCATTAGTATATGGCATCAATCTTGGATTATCTAAATGAATCAATCTCATAAAACTATTTTCGGTTTTTAAATACGAAACATTTCAACACATTAATTTTTAATCCCTTCGTTGAAGTTGCATGCTTGAACTTCAACTTAGTAGAACTACGTTGAAGGCATTTTAAAAGTAAGAATAGATAAAAATCTTGTATAGCTATCTTTGTTGATGTGGAATTAGCGAAGACTCCTGCGGGAATGCGAGCCAGACGAGACCCCACAGCGTAGCGAGGAGGCTCGTCAGTTCGCCCGCGGAAAGCGAAGCTAATTCCACATCATGCAGAAAACCGATTAATACTAATAATGTTTGTTGCACTTGCTATATTATACAATATCGAATAATTACTATGATTTCGTCTATACTAAAGGAATTTAAAAAACAATTCTTACTATCAGAACGATTCTCCATGAGATTATCTGAATATAGTGTTGCACACTATTATTTGCAACAAAACTAAGAACAGTCTAGTATAAAACTAGCAAGTAAAAATAGTATCGAAAAAATCTACATATCCTCAAACAAAGCAAACATAAATAAGAAGGTGAATTCATTTTTGGAAATATACTCACTAAGTGGCCAGAGTGGCACGGGAAAAAGTACAACAGCGCTTTCATTTGCACATGATCAAGGAATCGATGCAATAATTGATGACGGAATTTTTATTGTAAAAGGCAAGAAAATTGCAGGAACATCTGCAAAATTCGAAAAAAGTGCTTATAAAGCAGTGAAAAGAGCGATTTTTACAGACGAAAATCATTTAAATGAAGTTCAAAATGCTATAAACGAGCAAGAATTAGATAAATTATTAATCATAGGTACTTCTGATCGTATGACAAAGAATATAGTTGATCGATTAGCTGTTGGTGAAATTCAACACTTTTATCATATAGAAGATTTAAGAACATCGAGTGAAATGAAATTAGCTAAATTTATACGAAAAACCGAAGGGAAGCACATCATGCCTATCCCTGTTGTACAAGTAGAGCAAAACTTCTTTAAACGGTTCATACAAAAAGGAGTAGAAATTTTCTCTCCAAAAAGAGAAAAAATTGGGGAAACGACAATTGTTCAGCCAGACTTCCATCAAGGAATTGGACATGTAGATAAACAAAGTTTTATACAGAACATCAAGGAAACTTGTGAGAATGAAGAAATAACAGAAAAAGTATCAAAAGTACAATTTGAATTATTACCATTGCCTAAAACAACAGTTCATATTATTTTATGTGGGCCAATCGATTTGAATCAGCAATTACCAATAGAACAATTGCAACGAAATATCAAGATTGCTTTTGAACAAGAATTTGAACTTGAATTACAAAGTATTGATGTAAGTCTAATTTCAATAATGAATGAAAGAAATTTAGAACCAGTTATTGGCTAGTTACATGCCGAATAACTGGTTCATTTTTATGGTAAACGTTTAAATTTTGGTGTCCTTTTTTCTACAAAAGCTTGAACACCTTCAGGGAAATCGTGAGGGTCAACAAATGGAGTAGAATTTTTCCAAAGAACTGGTGCTGAATCGATACATTCTTGAACAGATTTTTTCACTGCAAGTAAAGAAGCGGGGGACATTGATGCAACAAGTTTACCTAGACGTATAGCATATCGATCTAAATCTTTTTCTTGAGTTATATAATTTAACATCCCTACACGATATGCTTCTTCTGTTTTCAATGCACGACCAGTATAAACTAAATCCTTTGTCATACTTGGGCCGATAAGATTAACAAGGCGTGCTGCAAATTTGTTATTGATCGTAATTCCTAACTTTCCTACTGGTATCCCTAGTTTCGCTTTATCCGAACCAACTCGAATATCACAAGCAAGAGCAAGTTCCAAGCCAGCACCCATTGCTGGCCCGTTAATCACAGCGATAGTAGGGAGTGGTAAATGCTCAATGGTTGATATGGTTTTTTCCATATGGATGAATGCTTCCTCAGATTTCTCTAAAGAAATGGAATTGAATTCTTTAATATCTGAACCAGCTGTAAATTGTTGACCATATCCTCTAATAAGTAAAACTTTGTTTTTGGGATTATCTAATGCTTGTAAAGCAATAATTCGAAGTTCATCCCACATATGAGCGGTAAGGGCATTTTTTGCATGTGGACGATGAATCGTAATAATTGCTAATCCGGCTGTTTCTTGATAAATAATTTTAGCGTCTTCTTTTTCTAGTCTAGTAGTAGAAACTTTCATAATATCCCCCCTAATTATTTTCATATTTCTATTATATAACAGATGTAACTGTTATAGTCTAGGGAATTAATTTAAAAATAATAAATATATTAATAAGTAAAAAGCAAGAAAATTTAAGTGGAAATTAAGGAATAATTATTAAAAAGATCAATAATATACAGAACAATTTGTGTGAAATTATGAACTAATGTAATAATTAGGTAATTTTTTTATTAATTTTCTAGAGTCCTATAACATCAACGTTTAAGTCATTAAAATCATAACAAAAATGCATCGGTTTTTATAAGATAATATAGTATACATTATTAAAAAAAGGTGTTAGTCTGTATGTAAATATAAGATGTGAACAAAAATTGAGCGTCTAAAATGAAAAATTTTATGTTTGTCTATGTTTTTAGTTGACAGTAATATTCTTCAAAAAAAGAGTAAAAAATAAAAAGGGTAATTTAAATATAAAGGAGTTCAAAAAGATGAAGTTATTGGCACCGCAACCGTTTACGTTAGAGGGAGATCGTAGAGCTGTATTATTGTTGCATGGTTTTACTGGAAGTACAAAGGATGTAAAAAAATTAGGACAATATTTAAATAAACAAGGATATACATGCCATGCACCAATGTATCGTGGTCATGGTGTAAGTGCTGAAGAAATTTTAAAATACGGTGCGAAATACTGGTGGGAAGATGTGACAAGAGGTTATCATCACCTAAAAGGGTTAGGATATGAAGAAATCGCTGTTGTTGGTATTTCATTAGGTGGTGTCTTTACATTAAAAGTAGGTGCTGAATTTCCAGTTAAAGGTGTTGTTTCTATGTGCGCACCTATTAAACGAAAATCAAAAGACGGACTTTTTGAACGTTTGTATAACTACGCTAGAACATATAAACAATTTGAAGGTAAAAGTGAAGAGGAAATTGAAAAAGAGCTTGAAGAATTAAGAAATTTACCTCAAAATGCAATCGAAGAAATTCAAAAAATGATTCAACATACATCAGATGAGATTGAAGAAATTCATGCACCTACTCTTGTTTTACAAGGAAAGCTTGATGATTCTTTATATCAAGAAAGTGCACCATTCATATATGATACAGTTGAAACAGATGAAAAAGAACTTATTTGGTATCAAAATTCAGGTCACATTATTACTTTAGGTAAAGAACGTGACAAAGTATATGAAGATACGTTACATTTCTTAGACGAATTAGAATGGTCTGAAAGTGCTAAAATGAGTAAACTTCATGCATAATATTTTCGAATATTAAATGGAAGTTTATCAGTAACTCCCCGTTATGATTGATCATAACGGGGTTTTTTTACGTAAAAAATTAGAAACTTTCGTTATTAAACAAAAAAGTAGATTTTAGTGATAAAATAGGGAACGTCAGAAAACTCTTCATTCGTAAAATTGTTGAGACGAGCTGAGCAGAGTATAGGAGGTATATTTTTGAAAAAGAACAACAATCAGTGGTCAACAAAACTAGGGTTTATATTGTCGTCCGCGGGAGCAGCGATTGGACTTGGCGCCATCTGGAAAATGCCTTATGTAACTGGGCAAAGTGGTGGAGGTGCTTTTTTCTTATTATTTGTTTGCTTTACACTATTAATCGGTTTACCAATGTTAATCTCAGAATTTATCATTGGACGGGGAACAAATCGTGAAGCCGTGAGTGCATATAAAATTTTGGCAGCAAATACTAAATGGACATGGATTGGTAAATTAGGCGTCGTAGGATGCTTTTTACTGTTATCTTTTTATAGTGTAGTAGGTGGTTGGATTTTAATCTATTCAGGTAAATCGCTAGTAGGTAATGTTATTCAGCCTGGACAAGATCCAGCTAGTTTATTTGGAATGGTTACTGGAACACCGTGGATTACACTATTAGGATTACTCTTATTTACAATTATTAATGTGTTAGTTATTAGTTTAGGAGTTCAAAATGGTATTGAAAAAGCAAATAAAATAATGATGCCATTACTCTTTATCTTCTTTATTATATTAGTTATTCGTTCGTTAACACTTGATGGAGCAATGGAAGGTGTAAAATTCTTCTTATCACCTGATTTTTCTAACATTACGGGTAGGTCAGTACTTTATGCGTTAGGACAATCCTTTTTCGCTTTAGCAGTTGGATTTTCGTGTATGGTTACTTATAGCTCATACTTGAAAAAAGATGAGAGCTTACCTTATTCAGCAGGATCAGTTGTTATAATGAATATTTTTGTTTCGTTATTAGCCGGACTAGCCATTTTTCCAGCGGTTTTCGCATTTGGATTTAAACCGGAAGAAGGGCCTCCTTTACTGTTTATGGTACTTCCTGCGGTATTTGAAAAACTTCCATTTGGAGAAGTGTTCTTCGCAATCTTTTTATTACTTTTCCTATTTGCGACACTTACTTCATCATTTAGTTTATATGAAATCATTGTCGCTGCGCTTGTTGAAAAATGGCCGAATGCAAGACGTACTATTGCATGGGGAATAGGACTTGTTGTTTTCATTGCATCCATTCCCGCAGCATTATCATCTAGCACATTAAGTGACTTCACGATATTTAATAAGAGTATTTTTGATTCAACAGATTATCTTGTAAGTAATATTCTATTACCATTAGGAAACTTATTGATTGCTATTTTTATTATTCATAAAATGGATAAACATTTGGTCCAAAATGAATTTATGCAAGGTAGTAATTTACCGATAGGATTGTATAAAATTTGGAGATTTTTGATGGTATTTATTGTTCCTATCGTTATTGCTGTTGTTTTAATATATACAATTTCCCAATATTAAAGGGTAAAGGGACATAAAGGCAAATTTTGTCTTGTTATGTCCCTTTTCATTTCTGAATAAAAAGGAACTTTTGTTCTGTATATTTGAATGTGATAAAATAAATAACACACATAATGTGGAACGGAGTGATAATATGAAGATTTTTCACACAGCTGATTGGCATCTAGGAAAATTAGTACAAGGTGTATCAATGATAAAAGATCAAGAATATATTCTACAACAATTTTTAAAAGATATTGACGAAGAAAAACCAGATGTTGTTGTAATAGCAGGAGATTTATATGATCGTTCTGTTCCACCTACGGAAGCTGTTTCGTTATTAGATGACATTTTGTCTGAAATTGCGATTAGAAGAGAAATACCTGTTGTTGCGATTGCTGGAAATCATGATAGCCCGGGACGGATTCACTTTGGTTCTCAATTTATGGGAGCAAAAAGGCTGCATATTGTTGGCAACTTATCAAAGGATTTAAAACCGGTTGTATTAAAGGATGATTTTGGAGAAGTTCATTTTCATCTGATTCCTTATACTGATCCATCGCATGTTCGATATGTTTTTGAGGATGAAAATGTTAGAACTCAGCAAGATGCAATGGCAAAAATATTAGAACATGTTGTTGATTCCTTAGATCCAAATGCTAGACATGTATTAGTTGGACATGCTTTTGTAACAAAAAATGGAATTGAGGAAGAAAATAAAACAGATGCTGAACGCCCATTATCAATTGGTGGATCAGAATGTATTGATGCAAAATTATTTGAACCATTTAACTACACAGCGCTTGGACACTTACATCAGGCTCATTATGTAGATACAGAAAAGGTGAGATATTCTGGCTCTCCTTTAAAATATTCTATTTCAGAAGAAACTCATAAAAAAGGTTACCTTATGATTGATTTAGCTAATGATGGTTCAATTAATATCTCAAAAAAAGAATTAGTACCTAAAAGAGATCTTAGATCGGTAGAAAATACAATGGAAGAAATCTTAAAATCTCCAAAATGTGAAGATTATATATTTGTTAAGTTATTAGATAATACACCAATTATTTCACCCATGGAGAAAATCCGATCAGTTTATCCAAATGCGATGCATGTTGAGCGTATTATGTTAAAAGATTTTAACAATGTACAGCAGGAAGTTGTATCACGTCAAAAAATGGACGATATTACTCTATTTAAATCATTTTATCTAGAAATTTCAGGGAGAGAAGCAGATAATCAAACGATTGAACTTTTCCAAGAAGTACTGCAAGAAGAATTGCTAACGAATCGTGAAGTTGAGGTGAAAAGTTAATGAAGCCAATAGAGCTAAAACTTACAGCATTTGGGCCTTATAAAGAAACTGAAACGATTGATTTTAGAGAATTAGGTGACAATAAATTATTTGTTATTTCTGGATTAACAGGTGCAGGAAAAACAACCATTTTTGATGGTATTTGTTTTGCCTTATACGGTTCGGCAAGTGGTGAAGATCGTGCTGATATTAAAGAAATACGTAGTGATTTTGCTAGCGACGAAACGCACACAGCTGCCGAATTGATTTTCATGATTAAAGGTAGAACTTATCGAGTTTTACGTCAACTTCCCCACCAGAAAAAGGGAAACAAATCCGCTACAGGTGACAAATTTGAACTTGTAGAAGTTTTAGCAGATGGAGAAAGACCCGTTGTTGAATCTCAAAAAGTGGGAGAAATTAACCGTAAAATTGAAGAGATTATTGGTCTATCAAAAGAACAATTTAAACAAATTGTTATGTTGCCACAAGGTGAATTTCGAAAATTATTGACTTCAGAAACCGAAAATAAAGAAGCTATACTTCGGAAAATTTTTAAAACGGAATCCTATCGACATTTAGCAGATCGATTGAAAAGTAAAAAAGATGAAGCTGAAAAGACGTTAAATAGTGCAAAATCAATTCAGCAATTACATGTTGAACATGTTAAAACTTCTTTACCAAATCGAGAATCAACATTACAGCAAGTATTGTCATCTGAACATATCAATATGTATCAACTGGAAGATGCATTAAAAGAAGAGATAGTATTTTACTCAAAAGAACACCAATTAAAAGAAAATGCTTACCAAGAAATTTCAACTCAAGTAGAAATGCAACATAAATTGGTCGTAGAAACAAAGGATTTTAATAAACGATTACGTGATTATCAAGAAAAAGAATCTCAGTTAGTTACATTAGAAAAACAGTCTGCATTTTTTGAAGAAACCAAACAAAAGATAGATGCTGCAAAAAAAGCTAGCCATATAATTCCTTTAGAAGAACGTTATTATGAGACTCTTCATTCTAAAAAGGAAAAAGAACAGGTATTAATATCTTTTCAAGAGTCATATAAACATGCAAAATTATTGTGGGAGCAGTCTGTAGTTGTTTTTGAAAATGAAAAACTGAAGCAACCCAAAATAGAAGAGTTAACGATTGAAATTGCATCACTCACCAAATTGGAAGGGAAATTTAGTGAATTAACAAAAGCAACGCAATTATTAAAACAACAGCAAATAGTTGTAGAACAAGATGCAAGAACTTTTAATGAGATAAAATTACAACTTGATCATTTGAATTTAAATAGATCTCAACAATTGGAATCAATTAAAAATCTAACCCAACAGTTGAATCAATTTGATGAAAAAAACGAAAAGTTAGGTTTATTAAAGGAAAAAACGAGCTCATGGCAAAATTGGAAGCAAAATTCATTATTATTAGATAAATTAAAAGATCAAGAGATTGGGAAAAAGAAACTTTATGATCAAGCATCGGCTCATTATCGTATAGAAGAACAAAAGTGGCTTAGTAATCAGGCTAGCATCTTAGCTACTCAACTAGTTGATGGTCAACCATGTCCTGTTTGTGGAAGTCTTGAACACCATTCTGTTCATACAAGTTTTGAGAAAACAATTAGTGACGAGCAACTCGCAAAATTAAAATCACAAACAGAACTTGCAACGAATCAATATTATGAATTGCACGGTAGAGTGCAAGCAAGTACGCAATTATTAAGTCAATTAGAAGATAAGTTAAGTCAATTAGGAGTGCAACCTCAGGATGGTCAGAATATTGTTATTCAATATTCACAACTTCAAAATGAAATAGATCAATTAAAACTAAGAAAAAGAGAACTTGAAAATTTACAAAATCAACAAAGTCAATTAGATCATCAATTAGAGATACAAAATAAAAAACTACAACAAATTGAAAGTGAAAAAAATATACATTTGGAAAACTATTATGCTGCGCAAGCCAAATATAATAGTGTTCATAAAGAAATACCTGAAAATATTCCAACTGTTCAAGAACTCCATACTAAGATACAAACTATTAAGTTAAATCGTGATCAATTAAAACAACAATTTGAACAAGCTCAACAACAGATGGAAGCAGCAAATCGAAAAGTAGTCTCATTAGAAGCTTCTATTAAAAGTGCGGAACAAAGTAAATTAGAAGCTATAGAAATACATCAAGAATCTGAAAGTCGATTTAAAGAAGCTGTATTAACAGCAGGATTTGAGAACGGCAATGCCTATCAATCTGCACGCTTAAAACCAGAAGAAATAGAACAACTCGAATCAAATTATTCAAATTTTGTTAAACAAAAATATGCATTAATGGAACAATTAAAAGATGGAGCAGATGATTACTCAGAAAAGACATTAAAAGATGAATTGCAACTAGAACAACGATTAGAAGTACTTCGCCAAAAGGCAATTGAAGCAAGTAATCTACTACACCAAACAAAACAACATCAAATGGATGCTATGCAATTTGCAAATGAAATTAAGAAAATTAGTCAACAAATTATTACTCTTGAAGAGAAATGCGCTAAAATTATAGATTTATATGATTTAATACGTGGACAAAATCAATTGAAAATTTCATTTGAGCGATATTTACAAATTGAATATCTTGAACAAATTATCCAAGCTGCTAATGAAAGGTTGAATCCAATCTCTAACGGACAATATCGTCTAATCAGAAGTGAAAAACAAGAGACAAGAGGGAAACAAAGTGGTTTAGGCTTAGATGTATATGATGCGTACACAGGTCAAAATCGGGATGTTAAGACATTATCTGGTGGTGAAAAATTCAATGCTTCCCTTTCGCTAGCTCTAGGAATGTCTGATGTGATTCAATCATTCCAAGGGAATATTCAAATCGAAACGATGTTTATAGATGAAGGTTTCGGCACTCTTGATGAGGAGGCATTAAATAAGGCCATCGATACATTGATCGACTTACAACATACTGGTAGAATGATTGGAATAATCTCGCATGTTGCTGAACTTAAAGATGTAATTCCAGCGATGCTAGAAGTGAAAAAAAGCAAAGAAGGATATAGTCATACGCGTTTTATTATTAAATAAAGACATACCCTCTCGATTTAATGAATATATATACATTAACGAATAAAGAATGGATAAGTAGAATTGCTTATTTTATGGCATTTGTAAAAGAATTGTAAAGCTTATTGTAGTTAAAATGAACAGATAGGTATATAATGTACCGATGGGACAAATATAGTTTCCTGATAAAACTGATTTGATTTTATTAATTGAGGGGTAAAGAAAGATGAAAAAATATATATTGGGTATTATTCTTAGCGCCTTTGCGATGACCATCGTTTTTTCTCAAGGAACAGCCGTACTTGCAGCGAATACAAATGCACAAGTGACAACAACAGCTAAGGAATCTGCTACTACTACCGTTTCAAACTCTAAAACTAATGCTAATAAAGAAGATTCTTCTTCAAATAAAGCAGTATTTGTTCAAGATACATTACCTCAAACTGGGGTAGAGGCAAACCATTCTGGCCTATATTTTTCAATTGCTGGTTTCTTCTTATTGTTAGCTTTTTTCACAAGTCGCTCTAAGTTATCTAAGCGTAATGATGTTTCAGACAAACAAAAAAAGTAAACCAATAATGGTTTACTTTCAGGCTGTAGCTTCCTCTATGAAAATAGGGTGAAGCTACAGTTTTTTAATGTTTTTTTACTGAAGCAAGTTCTCTTGATTTAGCTTCTGCATTTTGAATACATGCGTAGATGGTTTCTTTAAAATGATTTTCTTCTAATGCTTTGATGCCTGCTTCGGTTGTTCCTCCAGGACTTGTTACTTTTCGACGTAATTCCGTTGGTTCTTCACTAGATTGTTTTAGCATCTCAGCAGCACCAGCAATTGTTTGGATGGCTAATTTGCGCACTACATTTTGACTTAATCCAAATTTCATCCCTGCCTGCTCGAAAGCTTCTACTAAATAATAAAGATATGCTGGGCCACTACCTGATAGGGCAGTAACTGCGTGTAATTCATCCTCATGAACTTCTATAACTAGCCCAATGGCTTCTAACATATTCATAAATTCTTCTTTAAGAGAAGCATTGGTTGAACTGTTAAATGCGACACCACTTGCAGACATACCGATTGTTGCTGATGTATTCGGCATAACTCTTGCCATTGGTCTTTTTCCTAATGTTTGTTCAATTGTGTCCATGGAAACACCTGCTACTACGGATAAAATGGCTGTATTGAATTGAAGATATGGAACTAAATCTTCCATAGCTTTCTGAATGTCTTTTGGTTTCATTGCTAGTATTAAGCAATCAGCTTTTTTCACAATTTCGCGACTTTCACAAACAATTTGTACGCCATAGGTATCAGCCATGCGTTGCAGCTTTTGTTGATCGGATTTATTCATAACGTATATGTTTTCGGGTAAAACAACACCTTCTTTGACCCAACCATGAATTAATGCTTCTGCCATTGAGCCAGCACCTGCAAATACAATTGTTTTCATTTTCGTCGCCTCCTATATTTTTTAATTGGCCTTGTTTATCAATAATGTTGAAAATTCATCTGACTCCGTTTTGAGGCCACCGAAAAAGTGTAGTAATACAAATATTTATAGTATATATCTGTTATTGAACGAAGTGGAATTAGCTCCGCT
>NZ_JBCMNM010000063.1:0-26593 GCF_050459865.1 Rummeliibacillus pycnus | reverse complement strand
CGCTAATTCCACTTCAACTAAGATAGCTATTTCAGGATTTTTTCATAAATTTACATCTTTTTTTACTTTTTCAGTGCCCTCTTAGCTTTTCCTGTAGGAGTCTCCGCCTTCTGCTCATTTAGATGAAATAATATTTCAACAACATCATTTAACAGAGGATTTAAATAAAAAAGCATTTTCATCCTTAATATAAGGACGAAAATGCTTGATTCCGCGGTACCACCTTGTTTTGCTACTAGCTGTAGCACAACTTAAATTCTCTTTATCGCAGAGATGCGACTGTGTTTTCACAGTTGCTCAGAAGTAGGTTCCAAAAGAACATGGTTATGTGACTTGCAGCCAATGATCACACTCTCTGTAAACTCCGAATCCTTTGTACTATTCTTCGTCATTGCTTAACATATATAAATGTGAGTATAGGGAATGAAAGTCAATTTGTCAATGTAATAAGATGACGTTTTTCAAAAAAAACTGTACAATAAATTGAATAAGTATTCATTTAAAGGGGCCTAAGTATGATTCAAAAAATTGTAACTCCTGTACCTTTTCCAGAAGGAACAGTGAATTCATATATATTAAAAGATGATGCACTATCCATTATTGACGTAGGTACGAAAACACCTGAAGCTTTAGAAGCATTAAAGGAAGGTGTAAAAAATGCTGGATATCGAATGGGCGATATTGAACAAGTAATTTTAACTCACCATCATCCTGACCATGTTGGATGGATTGATGCTTTTCCAAATGCTGAAGTACTTGGGCATGTATATGTTGATGCATGGCTTCGTAGAGATCCAGTATTTATTAATTCACACTATGATTTTTACATGGATCGTATGAAAGAAGAAGGGGTTCCAGAAAAGTATTTATTTTGGGTAAAGAAAATGACACGATCTGTAGAAATGCTTGGTGAGCGAACATTAACAGGAATTATCCATAATGGTCAAGAGATTCCTGGACATAAGGGTTTAGTTGCAATTGAAACGCTTGGACATGCACAAAGTCATTTAGTCTTTTGGAACGAAGAAAAAAAAGCAATGATTGGCGGAGATCTATTAATTGCAAAAATTTCATCGAATCCTCTTATCGAACCGCCGTTGAACCCTAAAGCAAAAAGATCTAAGTCCCTATTACAATATAATGAGTCCTTAAAAAAACTATTAACATTACCAATTGATATTCTTTATAGTGGACATGGTGAGGAAATAACGAATGTTCATGAATTGGTTAATGCAAGACTAGAAAAACAACATCTTCGTGCAATGAGAGTACTCGATATGTTAGAAGAACGACCAAAAACTATTTTTGAACTAAATGTAGAAATTTTCCCAGCACATTACGAAAGAGAACTTGGTTTAACTTTATCGCAAACAATTGGACAAACAGACTATTTATTAGATAACGACTTTATTACAGAAGAAAAAGATGAGAACGGTGTATACTGGTATGCAAAAAAGTAAAACGATATTAATAACCGGTGCAACTTCAGGTGTCGGCCGACTAATTGCAATAAAATTGGCGGAAAAAGGGCATCATATTATTGCGACTGGGAGAAATAACAAAGTATTAAACGAATTAGCTAAAAGGAACATGACCGTTTTCGAGAGTGATTTATCTACTCAATCAGGAGTAAAGGCTTTAGCTGAGCAGTTACCTCAGATTGATATTGCTATTTTTTCTGCTGGGATAGGTACTTTTGAATATGCAACCGAGATTCTAGATGAAGATTTATTGAAAATGCTGCAAGTGAATATTCAAGCACCGATGCTTCTTACAAAACATATTGCGTCTAAGATGAAAACACAACAACATGGTCAACTCATTTTCATTGGATCACAAGCTGGTAAAGTTGCAACGCCTAAGGCAGCAATTTACGCTGCAACGAAACATGCGATGATTGGATATACGAATGCACTGCGAATGGAACTAGCACCATTTCATATTGATGTTACTTGTATTCATCCAGGGCCGATTGATACACCCTTTATCGACCATGCTGACAAAACAGCTTCATATAGAAAAGCGATGAAACATGTATTGCTAGATCCTGAAAAAGTGGCGAATGCTACAATTAATACCATTGGTAAGAAAACAAGAGAAGTAAACTTACCGTGGTATATGGGGATTTCAAGTAAATTATATGCAATCGCTCCTAGTATTGTAGAGAAAATGGGGAAGAACTTCTTCAATAAAAAATGAATAACGTATACATTTGCTGTATTAAATCTCTTTTATTCATTTTTTTAAAGCGCTGTTTGTATTCAGCTTCATTAATAAACATTTGTTAAATAACACATTACATTGATTAATATTATATAAGTTTATTAAAGTAGCGACTCTAAAGAATAATTTGAGTCGTTATTTTTCTGTTTAATTCACTGGATTTTATCGAAAATTACATTATTTTTACATTGCATATTTTAAATTGATTTATATTTATAATTTTTTAGAAAAATGCAAGAAAATACACTTGTATTCATTTTTATTCCATGTTACGATGAATGCATAAATATTAATAAATAACGTATAAACATACATTGTGAGACATGGAGGAATGTAAGATGGCAAAAAAATTAGTGTTAGCATATTCAGGTGGTTTAGATACTTCCGTAGCGATTCAATGGTTAAAAGACAAAGGTTATGACGTAGTAGCTTGTTGCTTAGATGTTGGTGAGGGTAAAGACTTAGACTTTGTTCAAAAGAAAGCACTTGAAGTTGGAGCGGTTGAATCTTATATCGTTGATGCAAAAGACGAATTCGCTGAAGAATATGCTTTAATCTCATTACAAGGTCATACTTGGTATGAACAAAAATATCCTTTAGTTTCAGCTTTATCTCGTCCTCTAATTTCAAAAAAATTAGTAGAAATAGCTGAAAAAACTGGTGCAGTTGCTGTAGCACATGGTTGCACAGGTAAAGGGAATGACCAAGTTCGTTTCGAAGTTTCAATTAAAGCTTTAAATCCAGATTTAGAAGTTCTAGCACCTGTTCGTGAGTGGGCTTGGAGCCGTGAAGAAGAAATCGAATATGCAAAAGAAAAAAATATTCCGATACCAATCAATTTAGATAGCCCATTTTCAATCGACCAAAACTTATGGGGCCGTGCTAACGAATGTGGTATTTTAGAAGATCCTTGGGCTGCACCTCCTGCAGATGCATATGAGTTAACAGTTGCACTTGAAGATGCACCAAATACACCAGATGTGATCGAAATCGAATTTGAACAAGGTGTTCCAGTTGCTCTTGATGGTGTGCAATATAAACTAGCCGATTTAATCTTAAAATTGAACGAATTAGCTGGTAAACATGGTGTTGGACGTATTGACCATGTTGAAAACAGACTTGTCGGTATTAAATCACGTGAAGTATACGAAGTACCAGGTGCTCACACTTTACTTCTAGCTCATAAAGAATTGGAAGATATTACACTTGTAAAAGAATTAGCTCACTTTAAACCAGTTATCGAGAAAAAATTAACTGAAATTATTTATGATGGTCTATGGTTCTCTCCATTACGTGTTGCAATTGAAGCATTCTTAAAAGAAACTCAAAAATACGTAAATGGTACAGTTCGTGTGAAATTATTTAAAGGTCACGCAATTGTGGAAGGACGTAAATCACCAAACTCTTTATATGACGAAAAATTAGCTACTTATACAAAAGAGGACGAATTCAACCATGCATCTGCCGTAGGCTTTATTGAATTATTTGGTCTTCCTACAAAAGTTAATTCAATGGTCAACAACAAAGGAGCAAAGAAGGTGCAAGCATGAGTGGTAAACTTTGGGGAGGTCGCTTCCAAAAATCTGCAGAACAATGGGTAGACGAATTTGGAGCATCCATCGGGTTTGACCAACAGCTTGTAACAGAGGATTTAGAAGGTAGTATTGCCCATGTAACCATGCTTGGCGAAACCGGCATCCTTGATCAAGATGAAGTCAGCACGATAAAAGATGGCCTTGAACAATTAAAAGTAAAAGCTCAAAATAATGAGCTTACATTTTCAGTAGCAAACGAAGATATTCATTTAAATCTTGAGAAGATGTTAATCGATTTGGTCGGTCCTGTTGGAGGTAAACTTCATACAGGCCGTAGTCGAAACGACCAAGTTGCAACGGATATGCATTTATTCTTGAAAAAGCGTGTGAAAGAAGTCGTTGAGCTAATTGCGAAATTCCAAGAAGCGATTGTCAATCAAGCAGAGGCAAACATTGATACCCTTGCACCTGGATATACGCATTTACAACGTGCACAACCTATTTCCTTTGCGCATCATTTAATGACATACTTCTGGATGTTAGAAAGAGATAAAGAACGTTTTAGCGAGTCGCTTAAACGTATAGATATCTCTCCACTTGGGGCAGGAGCTCTTGCAGGAACAACATTCCCGATTGATCGTGAAATGAGTGCAAAACTAATGGGCTTCTCATCTGTTTATCAAAACAGTATGGATGCAGTAAGTGATCGAGACTTTATCGTAGAATTTTTAAGCAATAGTTCATTATTAATGGCTCATTTATCAAGATTTGCTGAAGAAATTATTCTTTGGTCAAGTGAAGAATTCAAATTCATCGAGTTAGATGATGCCTTCTCAACAGGTTCAAGTATTATGCCACAGAAAAAAAATCCTGATATGGCTGAACTAATTCGTGGGAAAGCAGGCCGTGTATACGGCAATCTAATGGGATTGTTGACAGTCTTAAAAGGCATCCCACTTGCTTATAACAAAGATATGCAGGAAGACAAAGAAGGAATGTTTGATACACTTCATACAATTGTCGGTGCGCTTAAAATCTTTGAAGGCATGATTCGTACCATGACTGTTGCAAAAGAAACGTTGAACAAAGCTGTTCAACAAGATTTTTCAAATGCAACCGAGCTTGCGGATTATTTAGCAACAAAAGGTATGCCATTCCGTGAGGCGCACGCAGTAACTGGTAAATTAGTATACCTTTGCATTCAACGCGGAATTTATTTATTAGACTTACCTCTTGAGAACTTGCAAGAGGCGAGTAATCTTATCGAAGCAGATGTGTACGATGTATTAGCACCAGAGGCAGCTGTTAAACGTCGTCATTCCCTAGGTGGAACAGGCTTCGATCAAGTAAAAATCCAAATTGAAAAAGCACAAGAAAAATTATCAGTTCAAATACAGACATTATAACTGATGCAAAATACTAGCACTACCAATTGCAAGAGTAAGATTTTAGTAATTGAATGATTGGAAGGACGTCCACAGAGGGGGACCAATTCCATGGACAGCATACATAGTGTGCTAAAGAAAAACCAGTTTCCGGAGGGGAGCTGGTTTTTTTGTATTGGATATTTATTTATTATTTTTAACTAACAGGTGCATTTCTTCAAATAGTAGGGACGCTTTTTTCACTATCGAAGCAGCATGAAGATCATCTTGATTTGTGGGCGGGAATCGAATTGTCCAACAAATTCCCACATATCCCGATTTATATGGAATTCTCTGAATGTAGTATTGCTGAAAAGTGGATTCAATCTGAAGTAAGTGGAAACCGTCTCATTTACAGTACAGGAACATTTAAGGGTGTATTGATGGAGGAGAAATTGCTAAACAAGTAGAATAGATATGGTGGAATCATTAGTGCCGTAAAAAACTAAAGAATTATAATCCGAAAAAATGGCCATTATAAAGATTCTTGTCTCATTGACGTTATCAGATTGACAATGAGAGGAAGTTTTATAATGGCGCACAGGGAAAGATGTCTATTTTGCAAAGCCTTTAGCTCTTTTTACTACGATTATCTACAACTCTTCTAGCTTTGAAAACAGTTTCAGGAATAATTCCTTGTTCTACGAGATTAACGCCTACACGAACCCCAAATTTATTTTTGAACAACTCTGCTGCTTCTCCTTCAAAGGATTGTAGATTATCATTTTTAAATTGGTCTTGGTATTCTATGTTAATTGTCATTTCGTCTAATGACCCTTTTTTATCCAGAATAATTTGATACTCCGCTCCACTCCAATTTAATGATCGAACGGCATTTTCAATTGCACTTGGATAAATATTCACCCCTCGAATGATTAACATATCGTCTAAACGGCCAAGCACCCCTTGTGGTAAACGTGGATATGTTCTCCCGCAGGAACAGGGCTCATCAGTCATATAACTTTCATCTCCTGACCAAAAACGAATCATTGGTTGTGATTTTCTCCATAGATGCGTGTACACAACTGCTCCTTTTTCGCCCATAGGGATTGAGCTATGGGGATCCTCTGAATTTACAATTTCAGTGAAAACCTCGTCTTGATAAAGATGGACTCCTTCCTGGGCTTCACAAGATGTATTCGTCATGAATGGGTACATTTCTGAAGTAGAGCCAGTATCAAACAAACTAGCACCCCAGCCTTTCGTGACGATTTCTCTCGTATTTGGCAAAGATGCGCCTGTTTCTCCGGCTGCGATGATTCTTTTTACTGAGCTTTGGGATAAATCGATGCCTCGACTTCGTGCTTTATCCAGTAAATGCATACAATAGGAAATTGTACCAACAAAAGTAGTCGGTTGTAATCTTTCAATTAAATCTAAATGTTTGTTTGATTCTGTAGCACCTAATGGAAATATCGTAGCCCCTAGTTTTTCTGCTCCTTGTAATATTCCCCAACCGCCAAAAAACATTGAAAAAGCAAAGCCGAATTGGATTGTGTCTGTTGGTCTCAATCCAGTTGACCATAATGCCATCGCATGCATTTCGGCTGCTCTCTCCCAATCATCTTTACTCACTTGATAAAAAGTTGGCGTTCCGGAGGTCCCACTTGATCCCTGTATACGAGCAATTTCTTCCGGTTTAAATTGACCTGCGTAACTTCCGAAAATAGGATTGTTTTTTTGATCTTCAACGAGCATCTTTTTCGTGATCACAGGAACCTTAGTTGTGAAATCTTCTAAAGTTTTTACATCCGATGGCTTAAAGTTATGATTATCATAATGTTTTCTATAAAAAGGTAATTTGTTATAGACATACTCCAATTGGTCTTTAATTCTTTTTAATATAAGTTTATTTCTCACTTCTGGATTTAAAGTTTCCCTTTCTTCATTCCAATACTTTTTATATTCAAAAGAATTCATACTAAATCCTCCCATGTATTAATTAGAGTTTTCACATTTTGGTCATTATAAATTCCATATCTTCAATTTCTAATCTTCGCTCGATCTTTTGAAATATATGCTAAAAATAGCCGAGATTCATTATGCCTACAGCAACAATCACTACATCACGAAATTCTATTCACCACCTTTATTGATTTCAATACCTCAGATTTAAATATATGTTCAAATTTCTAATAAACATTTAATAGATGTTATGAGTGGAATGTTCATAATATTCAATCTATTATTGCGTTATTTTTCATTTAACATTTTTTAAAAATAAAAATGGAGGAAGTAAAAATTTTAGTTCCGGGTAATTTTCAAAAAAGATTATTCTTTTGAGCGGATACTATATTAAAATAACTAACTACTTAAATAATTAAAGATTGACAATATTCTGATAACGGTATAATTTAAATATATAGTTAAAAACATACTCAAAGTTCAAAATTTGTATTTGTAGTTCTTTTTTTACTGAAATGCAAGTATGTATAGGGTGCCGGCTACTCCTTGGAAGGTGCTTATGTTTAGTGTAATTAGATGTTCCAATTGTTCGGCACTTAAAGTTTTATTATAAAAAATAGCTTTTGGTTAATAAATGCGGAAGGGAGCCGGATTACTTATGAAAGATGTAGCTGTAGTATCATTTGCACGAACACCTATAGGGAGGTTCGGAGGTGCTTTTAAAGATTTGACAGCAGTTGATCTTGGGACAATTGCAATTGAAGAGGCAATCAAGAGAGCGGGTGTAAGCGCTGAACAAATTGATGAAGTTGTTATGGGAGTGGTTTGGCAAGCAGGCTTAAAGGCAAACCCTGCACGTCAAGCAGCCATACGAGCAGGTGTTAACGTGGAAGCTCCAGCAATTTCAATTAATCAACAATGTTCTTCTGGAATACGTGCAATCGATATTGCGTCTGATCAAATAAGATTAGGAAAGGCCCGTGTCGTTGTGGCCGGTGGGTTTGAAAGTATGAGTGGTGTTCCGTTTCTCGACGTTTCAGGACGCTGGGGACATGTAAGAGGAAGAAAGAGTCTAGAAGATGGACTTTATTATGATGGTTTAGATGATGCTTTTTCTGGGACAAATATGGGGAATACGGCCGAAACCGTGGGCAAAAATGCTTCCCTCACAAGAGAGGAAACGGACGCATTTGCTTTAGAAAGTCAGCAAAAAGCTGCGAAAGCAATTAGCAGTGGACGTTTTGATCGTGAAATCGTACCTGTTAAAATAGCTGGTAAAAAAGGCGAAGAAATGATTATTAGTGAAGACGAGTGTTCTCGTCCTAATACGAAAATTGCGGATTTAAGTAGATTGCAACCTGTGTTTGATAAAGTTGGGATTTCGACGGCGGGGAACTCGCCACCATTAAGTGATGGAGCTGCGGCACTTGTCTTAATGGAAAAAGAGTATGCGAAAGAAAACAATTTCCCTGTTTTAGGATTTATTAAAGATACAGTATCTATTAGTGTTGCGCCGGAGATTATGGGATATGGGCCGGTACCAGCAGTGAAACGATTACTAGAAAGAAATAAACTAGCAGTCGAAGATATTGGTTTATTGGAAATCAATGAAGCTTTTGGTGCTCAAGCATTGGCGTGTATAAAGGAACTAGGTTTTCCAATGGATATTGTGAACGTCAATGGAGGAGCCATTGCACTAGGTCATCCCCCTGGAAATACGGGTGCTAGATTAGTAGGAAGTCTTCTTATGGAACTAGGAATAAAAGGAAAGAGATATGGCATTGCTACATTATGTGCTGGTGGGGGACCAGCCATAGCGATGTTAGTTAGCGTTGAAGAGTAGCGAGAAGGGGGCGTTAACAATCAAACATCTTGATGTTGATCAAATGGTAGAAAATATTAAGTCTAGAAAAGTAAGCGCTTTAGCAAGGGCCATTACTATTGTTGAAAATAATGATGAAGACTATTTAGAAATAATCTCTAAACTATACTCGAGTACAGGTGGATCGCATATTATTGGCATCACAGGTTCTCCTGGAACTGGAAAAAGTACACTTGTAGATAAAGTGGCTGAAATGTTGAGCGATAACGGGAAAAGCGTTGCAGTTCTCGCAGTTGATCCGAGTAGTCCATTTTCAAGAGGGGCGATTTTAGGAGATCGAATTCGAATGATCTCAGCTCAAAAAACGTCTGATATTTTTATTAGAAGTATGGCATCTAGAGGAGAAGTTGGCGGTTTAGCTAAATCCGTGCGTAATGTGATTACACTCTTTGAAGCATTCGGGTTCGATGCAATATTAATAGAAACAGTAGGCTCGGGTCAAACGGAAGTGGAGATCATGAATTTGGCACATACGACGCTGGTTGTAACAGCACCTGGGTTAGGTGATGAAATTCAGGCTCAAAAAGCAGGGATTATGGAAATTGCTGATATTTTTGTCGTTAATAAAGCGGATTTACCAACTGCTAAAACTACCGCCCATCAAATTCAAAAAATTCTTAGTACAGAAGCGGCTATTAATCGAAAGCAAGTGCCAATCATCATGACATCACCAGTAAAAGAGACAGGCATCACTGAACTTGTAGATAAGGTTGAAGAAAGATGGCAGGAGATAAACGACACAGGAGAGCGAGAGCAGATTGAAAAGTCACATGCCTATTATAAGTTAATGGAAAGTATAAAAGATAAATTTTGGGGATTTATGAAAGAAGAAGTCATGGATAGTGCGAATTGGAGTACCTTTGTTGATGAAGTTTATAAGAAAGACATATATCCGGAACAAGCGGCAGATTATTTATTTTCAGAATTTTTCGTCAATATGAAAGTGTGAAACTACGAAGAGGGGGAAATTGTACTATGAACAGACCGATAAAAGTTCTGGTAACAAAGATTGGACTAGACGGACATGATCGAGGTGCAAGGGTTGTAGCAAGTGCTTTTAGAAATGCTGGAATGGAAGTGATTTATACAAGTCCATGGCAGCGTATAGAAGATGTCGTCAATATTATCCTACAAGAAGATGCGGATATTATTGCTATTAGTTCATTGGCTTATGATCACTTAATTATTCCGAAGCTAATGGACGCCCTGAAAGAAGTAGGGCTGGAGGATAAAAAGGTGATTGTAGGTGGAATTGTTCCTGATGAAGATGAGGAAATGTTGTTAAAGGCTGGGGTTGAAAAAGTGTTTCATCCAGGCGAAACATTAGATTCAATTGTTAGTAGTGTTGAAGAAATGATGGGAAAAACTATTGAGAAATGAGGTGTTGATTATGACAGAGTCCAATAATCTCCAGCATGAAGAATGGAGAAAAGAATATGAGAAGGTCAGAAAACTAGCGCCAGAGCAAGACCTAAAATACAACAGATCAGGAATTCCAATTAAACCATTATATACAGTAGAAGATATAGAGAAACCGGAAAGTTCTTTTCCAGGTCAGTACCCGTTTACACGTGGATTATATCCAACGATGTATCGAGGACGCGGGTGGAGTCGAAGGCAATTAATAGGATTAGACACACCAGAACGATTCAATCAAAGGCAACGAGAATTGATAAGAGCAGGTTCCAACGCGGTCAGCATCATTTATTGTAATAGCTTTTATCGAGGCTATGATGCGGATATGGTTGATTCGCTTTTAGTGGGAACATGCGGGACGCCGATTAATACAATGGAAGATATGAGAATAGCTTTTGACCAAATCGCCATTGAGGATATTAGTGTTGGCTTAAATGATCCGATTGGTTTTACAGGTTTGGCGATGCTGCTCGTTTTAGCAGAAGAAAGAGGGATTCCATATTCCGAAATAACAGGAACGAGTAACCAATCTGATTTTATCTCGCATTATGTTGCAAACCACATGTTTTATCGTATCTCATTAGAAGGAAGTTTAAGAATTTTACTCGATCATATTGAATATACAAATAAGCATGTACCAAATTGGAATCCGGTCAGTATTGTTGGCCAGCATATGCAACAAGCCGGAGCAACTCCAGCACAAGCATTAGCATTTACCATTTCAAGTGGAATTACGTACATTGAAGAAACTTTAAAACGTGGATTACCGATTGACTCGTTCGCACCACGATTTACTTTCTTTTACGATATTAGCATTAGTATGTTTGAAGAAGCAGCAAAGTTTCGTGCGGGTAAAAGAATTTGGGCAAAGTTGTTAAAGGAACGTTTTGGAGCGCAAGACCCTCGTTCGATGAGATTTAAGTTTCACGGGCAAACTTCGGGAGCGGATTTAACGAGACAGCAACCATTAAATAATATTATTAGAGTAACGGTCCAAGCGATCGCAGGAATTCTTGGTGGTGCCCAGTCTCTACACACGGACTCATATGATGAAGCGTTGGGTACGCCAATCGAAGAAGCGGCAAGGATTGCGATTAACACACAAAATATTTTAGCAGAAGAAGCGGGACTTGCTGATGTGATCGATCCACTTGGCGGTTCCTATTATATGGAGCAGTTAACAGATCAAATGGAAGAAAAAGCATGGGCATATATTCATGAAATTGATGAAATGGGCGGCATGCTTGAGGCAGTAAGAACGGGATATATTCAAAGAGAAATCGGTGAATCCGCAGAGAAACATCAGCGCGCCATCGATAATCTAGAACGAACAGTTGTAGGTGTGAATAAATACCAAATTGATGAAAGTGAAGATAAACGACCTCCATTAACAAGAGTAGCGCCAGAACTTGTCGAAAAACATTTAAAACGTCTAGAAAACTTTAAGAAAAATCGCGACCAAAGTAAAGTCCAGAAAGCGCTTGAACAAATTGAAATCGCAGCGAAAGATCCGACTATTAATATCTTTGAAGCGATCATTGCTGCTGTTAAAGAGGACTGTACTCATGGCGAGATCATTCAAGAGCTTAGAAAACATCTTGGGTTTGGTCATCCAAATATAGTCTAGAAATTGGAAATATAAGCGGATGCTAGGGAATAGCCTAGCCTATCTTCCTTTTTTTTACACTATTAAAGGCCCCCCTCGTTATAAAGAGTGTGGGGCTGTAAAGTAGATACGGACAGGCAGGAATTATTAATAGCAGTGTTATGTGAAAGGGGCACATTTCATAATGTATGTAAAAGATGAACACCAAATCTTTAGAACATCTCTAAAAAAGTTTTTAGAAAAAGAGGCTTACCCTTATTACGATGAATGGGAAGCGGAACGTATAATTCCACGGGATTTTTGGCGAAAGATGGGCAGTAATGGATTTCTATCTCCGCACCTTAATGAGGAATATGGTGGAATGGAAACTGACTTTGGATTTTCAGTCATATTAATTGAAGAGCTAGAGCGAGTCGGCGCTGGTTTAATTGGTGTTTCGAATCATAACGATATCGTTGTTCCTTACCTGGATACGTTTGGAAGTGAAGAACAAAAAAAACGGTGGTTACCGGGATGTATTACTGGAGAGAAGATAACCGCGATAGCGATGACGGAACCTGGAACAGGTTCAGATTTGGCGAATATTAAAACAACGGCAATTCGTGACGGTGATCATTATATTGTCAATGGTGAGAAAACTTTTATAACGAATGGGATTCATGCCGATTTGGTAGTCGTTGCTTGTAAAACAAGCACAAATGAAGGTCATAAAGGGATTAGTCTTCTTGTAGTGGAACAAGGAACGAAAGGTTTTACAAAGGGAAAAACATTAAATAAGGTTGGTCTTCATTGTCAAGATACGGCAGAATTAATTTTTGAAGATGCACAAGTTCCAGCTAGTAATCTTTTAGGTGAAGAAGGACGGGGCTTTTATTATTTAATGGAAAAGCTACAACAGGAAAGATTAGTTGTCTCAATTCAAGCCCAAGCTGCGGCAGAAAAGATATTAGAATTGACGGTTGACTATGTAAAGGAAAGAAGTGCTTTTGGTCAATCAATAAGCAAGTTCCAGAACACACAATTTAAGATAGCGGAATTGGCTACTGAAATCGAATTGGGACGTACATTTTTAGATAAGCTAATCATAAATCATATGGAAAATAAGCAGATTGTGAAAGAAGTTTCAATGGCAAAATGGTGGGTAACAGAAATGACGAAAAGAGTTGCCTCTCAATGTATGCAATTATTTGGGGGATATGGTTATATGGAGGAGTATGAAATCGCTAGAAGATATAGAGATGCCCCGGTTTCGGCTATTTATGCCGGGACAAATGAAATTATGAAGTTAATCATAGCGAAGAAAATGGCTTTGTAAATGACTTTGTAAAAGGAGTTAATTCTGTATGATAATGAAAAATTTGATTAAAAATGTTGTGATGGAATATGGAACGAAGACAGCCACGGTTTTTAACGAAGTGGAACGTACTTACCAACAATTTTATAACAGAATTAATAAAGTTTCTAACAGTCTTTTTAATTTAATGATTAAAAAAGGCGACAGAGTCGTACTTTTACTCAACAACAGACCTGAATACTTTGAATTGTATTTCGGTATTTTTGGTATTGGCGGAATTGCAGTTCCTTTAAATACGAGACTTGCACCTACTGAACTGATTTATATTATTAATCACTCAGGTGCAAATACGCTCATTTATGAGGATGTTTTTAAAGAAAAAATAGCTACTATAATAAATGACTTACCAGAAGTTAAAAATTTTGTTTCGGTGGGTGAAAAAGATGAAAAGAGTCTTAATTATGAAGAGATGCTTCAGGATGCTGATTCTACTGAGATTGACTGTGGTGTAGTAGAAGATGATATCGCCTTTCTTTGCTATACGAGTGGGACAACGGGCAGGCCTAAAGGTGCGATGATTACACATAAAAACATGACACAAATGTGTAGTTATCAATTGATTGAATTACCACGTTATCGTCACTATATCGGCATGTGTTTATTTCCCTTTTTTCATATTGGCGTGATGATGGGCTTGAACAAAATAGCAATGGGTATGACATGTGTTTTCGCTAACTTCTCAACTGAAAGAATAGCCAAAGTCATCGAACAATATAAGGTGAATGATCTTGATATCACCGCAACCCAATTGAAAATCTTTTCAAATGACCCTGTCATTCAAGAATATGATCTGACAAGCTTGAAAACAGTTTCAACAGGTGGTGGGTTTTCTTCAGCAGATACACTGAGCAAGTTTTTTGAAAGGTTTGAAGAAGATGATGATGTAGTCGTTGCCAATATCTATGGGATGACTGAAAATACAGCACATGTCATGAGTAATATTATTTCTCCCAAAACATTAGGAAAAGAAATTAAAAAGATGGATCTTTTACCAGGAATTAAAGCTTCTGGTTTAGGTGCAGGAAAACCGATATACGGAATGCTTGTCAAACTGGTAGACAATAATGGCAATCAAGTCCCGGATAACGAAGCGGGTGAACTTATCGTTAAAGGTGATACCGTTATGAAAGGATATTGGCAAGAACCTGATAAAACAGCCGAGGCCGTCATCGATGGTTGGTATTATACGGGGGATATCGGGGTTCGATTAGAGACTGGGGAATATTTTGTGGTAGATCGAAAGAAAGATATGATTGTGAGTGGCGATGAAAATATTTATTCAGCGGAAGTAGAAAATGTATTAGCGATGCATCCAGAAATTGAAGAAGTGGCGATGATCGGACTTCCCCACGAAGTGTATGGAGAAGTTGCCACTGCGATTGTTGTGTTAAAGGAAGAAAGCAGTGTTAATGAACAGGAATTGCAAGACTTTTGCCGCGGAAAACTTGCGGGTTATAAAATTCCAAAACAAGTTCATTTTGCACAACAATTGCCACGGAATGCTTCGGGGAAAATAATGAAGCACAGTTTGAAAGTAACCTATTCCGAATAACGTACAACGTACTGACCTCCACTTCGAAAAGATGTAGAGGCATAAGGAGTTGAGAGCATGCAAGTAAAAAAAGATGAATATGAAAAAAGAATAGAGAAACTTCAACAGCAATTACAAGCGGAAGAAACTGATGGTGCAATTTTTTTCCACCCTGAAGAAATCTTTTATTTCACAGGAAGTGGTGTTCATAGCGTTCTTTTAGTACCAAGTCATCAACCACCGATTTTATTAGTACGAATTAATTTTGAACGTGGCAAAAAAGACAGTTATATAGCAGATATTCGTCCTTCTCAGGGAATGAATACTTTAATCGATGTCATAGAAGAAGTATACGGAGAGAAAAAAGTAGTACTTGGACTTTCCTTTGATGTGACATCTCTTCAGTTTTATTCAAGATTGAAGAAAAGCTTACCTCAGGCTACATTTGTGGATGTCCAAAAAATTGTATGGTCGCTCAGGCTGATTAAATCTAATTGGGAAGTTTCACAATTGAAAAACACAGCCCAAATTTCGCGTAAAGGGTTCGAACAAGCAATAGAAGCCTTGCAAGAAGGCATGACAGAAATACAATTTTTAAAGACAATTGAAAAGATTACTAGCTCTTATGGTGATGAAGGTAACATGATTCAAAGGGAATCAAGTAATCGCTTACCATTTGGAGTTGTCGCATTTGGTGAAAATACTAGTGTCATTTCTGGTAACTGGGTAACGATGACAGGTTCAGGAAGCAGTCCAAGTCGACCGTATGGTGCAGGCGATCGAAAAGTTGCCCAAGGGGATCTTGTCGTCATTGATAAAGGAACAGTTTCCCAAGGTTACCATGTGGATGAGGCACGGACATTTGTTTTCGGAAAGGCGACTCAAAAGCAAAAAGAGCTACACAAAATCGTAAATGAAATATTGGATCATACAATAGAGTCTATTCGGCCTGGAAAGAGAGTGGCCGACATTTATTCAAAAGCTGAGGAAATTGCTTTTTCCTATGATTTGAATAAAGAATTTATGGGACTAGGACAATATGGATTCAAATATGTAGGGCATGGTGTCGGATTAGAAATGGATGAGCCGCCACTCGTTTCTTCCTTCAATGAAATGATCTTAGAGCCCGGTATGGTGTTAGCAATTGAGCCAAAAGTTATTTTTCCTAATCAGTTTGGATTAACCATTGAGGATACGGTCTTAGTTACGGAAACAGGTGTAGAAATCTTGACGAGTTCTTCACGTGATACTCTCGAAATTTAGAGGCAATGAAAAGGAAGAAAGAAGAGCAATCGAGTGGTTGCTCTTCATATATTTTGTAGACTGTAAATCCCTGTGGTAAAAGCCACTGTCCATAGCGGAAAAGATGGTGTTAGGAAAAAATGGTATAATTTGGTGAGTTGCTAAGATGAATTTGAAAAGGGAGGAATAAAATTGGGGAGATTTGATGGTAGAGTAGCAATTATTACTGGGGGAAGCCGTGGAATTGGCTATGCAATTGCAGAAAAGCTTGCTGAAGAAGGTGCAAAGATCGCACTTTTTGACATTGATGAACAATCATTAGAAGTGGGGGCAAATGAACTTCGTGAAAGTGGTTACCAAGTGATGACCCGAGTCACAAATATTGTAGAGGCTGACCAAGTAGAAAGTGCTGTAAAGGCGGTCGCGAATCAATTCGGAAAAGTTGATATTCTTGTGAACAACGCTGGGATTATTCGTGATAACTATTTGTTTAAAATGACAGACGAAGATTGGCAGTATGTCATGGATGTTCACCTTAAAGGTTCATTTAACTGCTCGCGTGCTGCTCAAAAGTATATGGTGGAAAATAAATATGGACGTATTGTTAACATATCATCAACATCTGCCCTCGGAAATCCCGGACAATCAAACTATTCTGCTGCTAAAGCTGGACTTCAAGGGTTTACAAAAACACTAGCACTTGAACTCGGTCGTTATGGGATTACCGCAAACTCGGTTGCACCGGGCTTTATTGAAACAGACATGACGAGGGCAACAGCAGAAAGAATTGGCGTTTCTTTCGAGAAATTTATGAAAGCGGCTATTTCTCAAATTCCAGTTGGCTTTGGTGGGAAGCCTGCTGATATTGCAAATGCAGTTGCATTTTTCTGTGATGAAGCATCAGGATTCGTTAACGGTCAAGTGATTTATGTTGCTGGTGGACCAAAAGCCTAACAAGGAAATGGCGAACATCGTTAACTGCTAGTTGAGTATGATCAGCAAATTGAAAGGGGAATGATTATGTATCGAGAGATGATTGGCAAGCGTTCTGCGCAGGTTCTTAATATCGTTGAGCCTAGTACTGTAAGTAAGTTTGCACATGCGATTGGAGATGCTCACCCAATTTATTTGGATCCGGAATTTGCAAAAAACTCACGACATGGAAGAAATATCGCCCCTGCCACATTTCCGCGTACGTTTGACGATGGAAATATCGAAGGGCTTGATCTTCCAGAAAAAGGACTGATCCATGGGACACAGAGTTTTCACTATGAGCGGCCACTTTATGTTGGGGAAAGTGTCTATTGCTACAAAGAAATTAAAAATTACTATGAAAAGAAGGGTGGAAGTGGAGTTATGGGCTTTCTCGTCATAGAAAGTAACGGTGATGATCGTGATGGTCATAAAATTTTTACGTCGACCGCAATCATCGTGATTAGTGAAGCAGTTAGAAAGGGAATCAATCCATGATGACTCTAGCAAATTTACAAGTTGGCGAATCATTGGAACCAATTGAATTATCTCCAGTTTCACTCGTCGAGTTAATCGAGTACTCTGCTGCTTCCGGTGACTTTAACCCGATACATACAGTCGAAGCAGAAGCCAAAAAAGTAGGACTTCCAGGCGTCATTGCTCATGGGATGTGGACGATGGGTAATCTCGCGAAGTTGTTCACGCCTTACCATGAAGAAGGTTTTATTCAAGATTATGACATTCGTTTTGTAACGATGTTGTTCATTGATGAAGTTGTTACGCTTAAAGGAAAACTTGTTGAAAAGAACGATGATATTTTAGTTTTCCAGGTTGTCGTAGAGAATCAAAAAGGAAAAGAAGTTATCAAAGGTTCAGTAAAATTTAAATTATTTAAGTGAATAGATACAAGATAAATCAATCATATTGACCTTTGGTATATACGTTCGTGTGCTTGAAAGTACAAGTAGTGGATCTGTAAGAGTCTCTCTATCATGACTCTTGCGAAGAGAGTCATTCTTCGTTAAGATACAAATAGTCAAAGGAGTGGTTTTTTATGTCAGGATTTCGAGAGGAAAGGGCTATAGCAAAAAAGCTTGAAATTTTAAGAACAGCAGCAAATCTTTTTAATAGAAACGGATACTTCCAAACAACAATCGAGGATCTTGCAAACGAACTTCGGATTACAAAAGGCGCGATTTATTATTATGTTGAGAGTAAAGAAGATTTGTTATTTCAATGTCATACGCTAGTAGCAACAGAGTGTATCGAAAGAATTAAGGAAATTGCTAAAAGCAACAAAACGCCAGCTGAAAAGTTAGAAGCAGCGATGGAATCATTAATTATGTTGATCGTTGAAGATGATGCTGTCTTCAGCGTTGTGAACAGAGCTAATATGCTTTCTGGAGATATGCGTGCAGAGGCTCTTCGACAAAGAGATGAATATGAAAGTATTTTTCAATCTATTATTGAAGAAGGAATTACTGAAGGATATTTCCATTCCGAGAATAAAAAATTGGCGAAATTATTAATTTTAGGTGCGATAAACTTCATTCCTTATTGGTTTAAAAAGCGGGATGAAGAATCTGATCAAGAAGTTGTAAAGTTTTTCTCACAGAATTTAATTAAAGTGGTCATGAAGTAATCGGTATAGCACTTGTGTTGCGGTGTATGAAAAAAGAAGCTATTTTGGGCCATTCTCATATCTATTAACTTATGGACAGCATACATAGTGTGCTAAAGAAAAACCAGTTTCCGGAGGGGAGCTGGTTTTTTTTCTTTGGATATTTATGTCAATATCACTAGAAGATTGTTAAGATATAACTTGTTTTGTTTATCAACTGAAAGGAAATTGAAAAAAAACTGAAACTTTTCTCATTAAATTTCAATCTAACTTAAAAAATGAAAGATAAATGAAATTTTCCAAAAGAAATTCTTTGGTAAAATAAATATCATAAATACAAAAAAAGTGTTAATAAATGAAGAAAAAAGCAATCTTCAAGATATAGTGAGGAAAAAAATGAGTTTAGAAAAACAATTAATAGAAAAGTTATATTATAAAACATTCCTATTGGAGTATGAAACACAACCACCACTTCAAGTACTTGGAGAAGCTTATTTAAACGAACAAAAAAATGAGAATTCCGACGTATCTTATATTCGTTTTGCACAAGGTGAATATTATTATCATCATCAAGATTTTGAATCTGCTATTTTTAAATGGGAGAAAGTCAGTAATGAATTAGCACCGTGGGCACAAAAAAATATTGCGGATGCCAACGTAGAACTTAACCAACTATCAGTTGCTGAAAATGTTTATACCTCCGTTACTACTGATAACAAAACACTTTTGACCGAAATTGCATTGCAATTACTGTCACTTTACATTGAGCAAAATAATCTTGATTCGGCTTTCGTTGTTATTAAAGAAGCGGTTTCTTTAAATCCTGATTATCCAAATGTCACAACAATTGCACGTTCCTTTTATGAAGAACAGCAAGATTTTGACAGTGCAGTAGAGCTTGCTGTGAATGAGCTAATTCGAACAGAATCTTTCACATGGTTTGAGGTTCTAAAAGAATATATTGATAAAGGATTTACTAAAGCCATTGCACCAGATTATTTTAATGAGGTATTAGTTACATTACACAATGTAGATCAAGTACAATTTACGCAAATTGTTTCATCACTTTGGCACAGCTATAAAAATGAACAAACTTATTTATTGTGGCTTACAACAATAAATGAACTTTTCTTACATATGGAAATACACTCGTCCGAGATATGGGACGAAATTTCTTCTCTTTACGAAGAAACGTACTTTGAATTAATTCATGGTAAATATATGTTGAGAGAATTACACGAGATCGTTCCAAATCTTTTAACAAATTGGTTAAAGATAGTCAATCCATCCCATTCTGTAATTCCATCAGCAGCAGTATTAGCATGGGATGAGATTTTCCCATCCATTATAGATTCAGCAAATATAAAACATGCGGAAAATCTATTGTCATATTCTATTAATCATGTGAATGGCATAGACTATAGTTTACATCTATTTGAATCTATTACAAAGTGGGCACAAAAACATGATTTAGATATGGGTAATCGTTTTAGCTGGTTAGTTGGTGAGCTTGCAGATTTAAGAACAAATCGCCTTTTAATAACTGGAACTTCAGGAAACGGAAAAGCTTCATTTATTAACTCTTTACTAGGAGAAAACATATTAGAAAACTCAATCTCAAATGTAGTTGTCTTTAAAAATGAAGCACATACAGAAATTAACGCTATCACAGATTCAGCAATTACACCAATTGAGAATTTCTCTGATTACCTTAACATGATGCCTCTAAACCGCCAAACATATAGAGATAGAGCATCTGTTGAATTTAACTTACCATGCAGGTTTTTAAGTGAAAATAAACTTACATTCGTTGTTACACCTAGCTTTAATAGGAACAACGATACTAGAGATGAGACATTCGAATATTTAAATACTGCAGACGAATTATTATTCATATTGAATGCGGATTCACCTTTTACTGACAAAGAACGTGACATTCTATTAAGTATTCAAGACCATACACCAAATCTACAAATTCATTTCATATTAAATAAAATCGATAACATTTACAGTGAAGCAGAAGTAAAAAGGGTTATACATGATACGCAAGCGAGAATAAACGTATATTTCCCGCAAGCGAAAATTTTCCCTTACTCTTCGTTATATACAAATAACCAACAACTAAACGATTTAACAGAATTTATTCATTTTAAATTTAACCATAAAGATATCGATGCAGAGCGTACTGAAAAGCTATTGTTTTTCATTCGAAAAACAATTACGTATCTGTTAAATAAACGCATCGAGATGGAAAATAACCTAGAAGATTCTATTAATTGGAATGAAGATATGTTAGTTAAACTAAATGGCTTTATTCATAATCTTACCGATTTTGAGAAGGAAAAAATTCATTTAATTACAGAATCATATCGTACAATGAAAAACGAAATTTCGAATGATCTTATAGAACATATTCCAAAACTTTTGCAGAGTTGTTCTGATTTAATTAGTGAAGAGAGCGATTTTGCACACATTGACACTGAACTAAATACAGCAATGAACGAAAGAGTTCAAGAATATCTAAAACAAACTGTATTACCTAATCTTGCTCGCTCTATGCAAAATTGGATTGCAACTTCTAATAACGAGTTCCTTCAAAGTCAATCGTACTTAGAAGAAATCAGTGAAGGTCTTAATTATTTATGTGGGGAAGATCGAATTCAGTTAGAAGGTGACTTTAAAGTGCTGGATGACTGGCGCAGAGATACTGATAGAATAACAACTAGAATACAAATAGACGAAGTAAATATATTACACCGTTTTACACCAACACAATTATTATTGAAAAGTGCTGGTAAAATATTTGGAGTTCTTCCTAAAAATAAAGCTCTTGTTTATAACAAATACAAACAATACTTAGAAAATGAAGATTATATCGATGCAACGGCTTCTATTATGAACCAATTTTTCTTGCAATTTGAGCTATTTGAAAACGCACTAGAGCGGGACATTAATTTGTTCTTCAGAAATTCATTTGGCGAGTTGGAACAATTTGTAGAAAACACTCATATAGAAATACAAGAAAAACAAGATAGATTGCAGAATATGAGATCAAATCCTGAAGTTTATCATGATTCGATAACGCTATTTGAATTGAGATTACGTCAATGTGAAATATTCTTAAATATAGGTGAGGATAGTTCCTATACAGATGTAACTTTAGAAAAAAATATAGAGTAAACGTAAAGCAACTCCAAAATCTACAATAAACGTTGATTTTGGAGTTGTTTTTTTGTTTCCTTCACCTTTATTCGGTAATCTGCTGAAATTGAAATTAACTTTATACAGTTGGCTTTTGGTATGCGATAGCAACAAATAGTTTATTAAGAAAACTTTTTCTTTTTCAATTTTGGGCGCAGGTTCGTTAGATGTAATTGAATATTTATATTTTTCGGAAAAGTCTTGACATTATTTTTACTTATGTTTATATTACATATAACCAATCGGTTATATGTTAAAAGTGAGGGAATGATAATGCCAGATGTTTATCGAGCATTAGGTGATGCAACACGGCGCAAGATTTTAATTTTGCTTAAACAAGGAAACAAAACCCAAAAGGAGTTAGTCGAAGCATTTGATATCTCTCAACCAGCAATTAAGAAGCATTTAAATATTTTATTGGAGGAGGGAATTATTTCGGAGAGCTTGAATGGGAAATATCGTATCTATTCACTAAATCTCAACGTACTCCAAATAACCTACCATGAAATGCTTCAATACATCGGAGAACTACTTGATGATCAGCTCGTAAGTCTAAAAAATTATGTAGAAAAAGGAGAGTTTCGAGATGAAGATGATTAAGGATTCCATTAAGAGAGAAATTGTTGTTAAAGCGCCTTTGAAGAAAATTTGGGATGCATTGACTAAGCCTGAGCATTTAAACCGTTGGTATACAAAAAATGCTGAGATAGAATTTCGTATAGGTGGAAGAGGATATATGAATCATGGCTGGGGGGCAACATCTGAGGGAGTATTTACAGAAATCGATTCAATGAAACGCTTTGTACTTCAGAGCCTTGATGGGGATTTTACTACCATTACTTCTTTGGAAGAAGTTAACAATGGTATTCAGGTGAGTATTGAATACCAGGCTTCCTTTATTGGTAAAATGAATTCATCTACGAAGGAAAATATGTTATTTGGTACAAGTCAATTCTTAGAAAATCTAAAGAGTGTCTATGAAACTGATACTGATAATCGTGCACAATTTTGGAAAGTATGGATTGGTATTGTACACACAACAAATGAGAGTGATAGTGGTACAAGAGTTTTACAGGTAAAGGAAGATTCTGCAGCCGCATCTGCTGGAATTAAACCTGAAGATATTATAGTGGAGATCGATGGAGAAGAAATTGGAGGATATGAATCATTTGAAAGAACATTGAATGAAAAAACTGATAATCCAACTGTTACCTTAACAATCGTAAGAAAAAGTGAAAAGTTACAGTTAAACTGCCTTGTAGATACTTATCCTGTACCTTATTAATATTTAATGAAGAAGATGCTAACCTAATAGCTCTTTTTTTGACAAAATTCATAGTGTTATCGGGAGCTGATTGTAAGAGCAGTCGCTTCATGTGCTAACGAAGCAGGTTAGCTCAACAAAAAACACTGAACTTAGCTTAATCTAACAAAAGCCTAATTTCTCATATATAAAAATCTTCTTCGAAAGGTTTAACGATGTGAAATGTAGAATTACGATTAAAAACATTTTGTTAGGAGGGTAGCTATGCATAACTTATCAGGAAAGGTTATTCTCATCACAGGCGCAAGCTCAGGTATTGGGCTTGCCACGGCCGAGTTAATGGCATCTAAAGGGGCTAAAGTAATTATTAATTATAATTCAAATGTGAAGGGTGCCATGGAAGCCGTCCAACGTATTCAAGAAAAAGATGGAGACGCCATTGCAATTCAAGCTGATGTTATTAATAAAGAAGAAGTGAACTCAATGGTTGAACAAGCTATTTCTTCATTTGGAACAATTGACGTTTTAGTTAATAACGCTGGTGGTGGCATACGCCAAAGTACATTTATGAATATGAGTGAAGAGCTATGGGAAGAAACGTTCAAATTAAATGTAAATAGTGTTCTCTTATGCTCTCAAGCTGTATTAAGACATATGATTCCGAAGAAAGGCGGAAAAATTATTAATGTATCTTCAGCGGCTGCACGTATTGGAGGTGCAGGAGAAAGTATTCATTACGCATCTGCTAAAGGGGCGATAAATACAATGACGATTGGAATGTCCAGAGAGTTAATTGAACATGGAATTATCGTGAATGGGGTGGCACCTGGAATGGTAGAAACACCTTTTCACGATAAATTTGCATCTGGCGATAATCGACTTAAGCGTATGGCTTCATCTGTACCTATTAAACGAGCTGCAACACCTATGGAAATAGCAGAGGTAATTGCCTTCCTTTCTTCCGATGCTTCAAATTATATCCTCGGAGAAATTATGAATGTTAGTGGTGGGAGATAATTTAAAAGTAGGAGCTTTATTAGGGGATTTTTAGTTCGTAATGTAGACGAATAGTATATCTTCGACCCTTCACGTCTTTCGTATAATACATTGTATTGAACTAACGGGTGCTTTACTTCACTAACGATATTCAGCAATAGGGTGCTTTAGTTAAACAAGACAATCATTTCGATGGTCTATTTTTTATCCGAAACATCAAGTAGATCTTAGAAATCTATTGTGAAATGTTACACATTACTAATGAGGCAGTTTAGTGAAAATAGCAGGTATCAGTTTTTATAAATGCAAAGGATAATTGTGTTAGGGTGCAGAAGCAAGTAACATATAAAAAAATTAAGGAGGACAATATGAACAAATTTAGTTTGCTAGGTAAGTTTATGGTCCAAGAAGGCGAACGTGACACAATGGTAGATATTTTGTTGGAAGCAGCAAAATCAATGAAGAATCTGGATGAATGTGAGGTATATCTCGTGAATATTTCTGAAGACGAACCAAATTCTGTATATGTTTATGAAGTGTGGAGTAATGAAGCTGCCCATCAAGAATCTCTAACTCTTGAAGCTACACAAACATTAATAAAGCGTGCAAAACCAATCATTAATGGAATGGAGAGAATCAGCACCCTAAAAACAAGAGGTGGGAAGGGTATTTCATCGAAATCTGAATAGGCTAACATGACTGTTGATTCAAGTTGGATAAAGTATCTTAATCAAACCAGTTAAACTCAGTAAATTCAGTTCGATTAAGTCTGATTTATCATGGTTTAAAGCAATCTTCAAATTAACTGAGTTAAATAAAATTAACTCAAAAAAATAATTATGTGAGCAATTTGGAGAGCAAGGGATCTGTTTCAAGTAGTTCAAAGTAAATTTGTATTGATTGTCGGATGTTTAAAAAATTGGATACAAAGAATAATTCTGAGGAAAAAAGAGTAAACAGAAGGTCTGTTTACTCTTTTTTAAGTGCGCCCAGCATGAATATAATCTATAAAAGATACGATATTTGCAAAAAATTTGCGATACTTTGCCCTTTTCATTTAAGTAATTTAAGTGAATTTTAATTAATTTATTGAGGATTTTCAAAAAATTGAATAAAGGTGAACAGAATGTGTTAATAACACATACTCCATTAAAGGGCCAGATTGTTGAATAACATGATAAATTGTATAGTATAGATTGTGAAGAATTCACTTAAACTAACGAAGTATTTAGTTGAAGAAGGAAAAAGATGAAAGTATATATAAGAAAAACAAAAAAGGTTTAATGTATTATAATTGTAAAAATATTCTTTATATAGTAAAAAACTGTTGAATGGAGAATAGCAATTGCTTTAAATAAGGGGATTTAAATAATTGGTATATAACTAAACAGTAGTTTGGTATGTGATCAATCCTATTAATAATAGATAAGAGGGGTGAAGGGAATGAAAGAAAATCTAAAAATTGCTTGGATAGCTTCATGTTTTGCACTTGTGGGGCAGTTAGCAATTTTCATAGGAGTGGCGATATTCACAACAAATTGGCGGTTTGTAATGTGGAGTTTTATGGTGAGTATGATTGCAGGGGTTCCTAGTATGATTATTGGCGAGCACAGAAAAAAGCGAACAGCAATAAAAACAACGGAGCTGTCTTTTAAGACGACCTTTTTTATTGAACTAAACCAGCTAATAGAATGTTAATCGTTATTCAATTATCGGGCGCTTTCCTTGAATAAGGAAAGTGTTTTTCATTAAAGGGCCAGATTGTGGAGTAAGGGAGGTAATCAGATGGTTCATCTCGAAATTATTAGTTATGACAAAACAACACGCCCCATATGAATATTGAACAAAGGGATTATATATGATTGGAGGGAATAGAAAATGGATGTAAGGACACTTTTGTTACAACAATGGGCAAGCTGCTTAGATAAAGAAGACTGGTTTCCACCACTTGAAAAAGTACTAGAGAATATTACTTTGGAACAGGCAATTTGGAAACCAGTTGAGGGGGCACATTCCATTTGGGAATTAGTTTGTCATTTACTTTTCTATGAAAAGAGAATTCTGTTACGCTTTCTTGGTGAAACAGCAAATGAACCAAAGGCAGAAAATAATGACGCTACATATCGATTACCAACTGAGACCTTTTCAAATTGGAAGGAAACAAAACAAGAATACTTTTCTGTTCATCGTGAACTTGAAAAAATACTAGCAAAATCAGAACTAGAAGATTTGTATAGACCGATTCCCGATGACAATCCATTAGTGCTTGAACTGAAGAGTTTAGCAATGCACAACGCATATCATATTGGGCAAATTGTATTCCTCAGTAAAATGCAAGGAGCCTGGGCGGGGAAACGCAGCTTTTAAAAAAGCTTCATTAGCTTTACAGTTATTCCATTAACGGGCGCTATCCTTGAAATG
>NZ_JBCMNM010000062.1:0-18192 GCF_050459865.1 Rummeliibacillus pycnus | reverse complement strand
GAAAGCGAAGCTAATTCCACATCATTCAGCAAGCAGATTAATACTATAAATATTTGTTTATGAAATTGATTCAATTACTTTTGGTTAAGAAAATTTCTATAAAGAGTATAGGAGAATGATAGATGCTCTCTAAAATTGATGAAGCGGTTTTAAATAATATTGCTTGGTGTCAAATCATATGTATTACACATGGGATTTTTGGGATTTCAAAAGAAAACATCTGGGGGCTTCATTCAAAAGCTCCAACGTTTTACCCTGAAGTCATTACTTCAGATAAACGTACAACAATTGAAGAAGTAAAGTACTTTATTGAAAATGGTAATGTATCAAGCATTAAAGATAGCTATGCAAATCTTAATTTATCACCATTAGGTTTTGATATTTTATTTGAGGCTGAATGGATTGTTCATGAACCGATTTTAGATTTCGAACCTATTCAAACAAACTGGCGAATAGTTGCAACAGAAAAAGATTTAAAAAAATGGAATGGTGCAAGTGAATTAGAGAATGTCATTAAATCTGAGCTTTTAAAGCAACAGAATGTGAAGATTTTTATATGTGAGACAAAGGATGGAATTTCAGGATTTATCGCTAATTTAAGTGAAGGCATTGTAGGAATATCAAATGTATTTTCTATAGGATATGAAGAGAAAAAACTATGGAGAGATATTCCTAAAATCATATCGAGAGAATTTCCAAAGCTATCAATGGTAGGATATGAGCACAATAGCAGTCTAATAGCAGCCAAATCATCAGGATGGGAAGCAATAGGTCCATTACGTGTATGGATTAAATTAAATAAATGATCTAAAAAGGGGAGATTATTTTGGAGCAAGCTTTACTTGTAATTGACGCACAGCAAGAGTTAATGGATGGTGGATTAGAACGCCAAGGTGTTTTTGAAAAAGATAAAGTCATCCATAATATCAATGTTGTTATTGAGAAGGCATTAAAGGAAAAAGCGAATATTGTTTTTATTAGGGACAAAGATGTTTCAAACGGAAAAGGTAGCGGATTTCAAGTACACAAGGATATTAAAGTACCTTCTGATGCTGTAATCTTTGATAAACTAGCAACAAATTCTTTTTATGGTACGCCATTACTGGAATATTTAAAAGACCAAAATATAGAACACCTAGTGGTTATGGGGTGCCAGACTGAATTTTGTATAGACACGGCAGTTAGGGCGGCAACTATTAATGGTTTTGATGTGACGTTAGTTAGTGATGGACATTCCACAACAGACTCGAAGATACTATCTGCTGAGCAAATTATTCGTCATCACAATGCAACGCTACATGGACATTATAATGTAGATCATTTTTCGATGGTTAGAAATGCTAATGAAGACTTGTTTAAACCTACTCATGATAGCTATCGATAAGAAGCCATATCATAGTCCACTTTAATAATTGGAGGGTTGTTAATGAAAATAATCATTCAGCATTAGCAACTGAAAAATGAATGGACAGATCCTCTATGGAAAACTAACTTAATGTAGACAAAATAGATAAGATTTTCTCGAAATAACATTAAAAAATAAAACCCGGATGGAAAATAGAGCATTTTCTATCCGGGTTTCTTACTGTAAAAAATCATGCTTATTCATGACGTTATCTGATTAAAACAATTTATGATAAAAAGTTGAGTATAACAGGGGTTAATAAAAATGCCCATAATACGGTCATAACGGCGCCAATAATAGTAGATAAAGTGGCACTTGATCCTGCTAAATCACCACTTTCAAAAGCTTTCTTAGCGCCAAGTACATTTGCTCCCATTCCATACATCATCCCAATTACTAAGGGATGTTTAAAAGAAAAGAGTTTGATGAGCTTAGGTCCAAGATAGACACCGACAAAACTGGTTATTATTACAAAAATTGCAGTCAGCGTCGGTATACCTCCAAATGATTTCGATAAGTTAACAGCGATTGGCATCGTAATAGAGCGAGGAATAATACTAATCTCTGAGCGAAGACCCATTCCTAAGAAATATGAAGTTAATACACCAGCGACAATAGCAACTAATGAACCTACCATTAGACTAAATAGAATGATACGCCAGTTAGAAGCAAGTACATTCCAATTTCGATAAAGAGGGATGGCAAAAGCAACAGTCACCACATTTAACATAGCGTTGAATACAGAGGTGGCCTTCACGTACTCCTCATAGGGTAAATGGATTAGCAAGAGGAAAATAATCATTACAAAAGGTGTGATGATGATAGGTGAGAATAATAGGCCAGGTAATTTCTTATTGATCTTTTTAGCCATGAGGTAAATAAAAACGGTTATTACAACACTAAATAGTTTTAGCAACATATTAATGTTTCACCGCCTTTAGTTTTAAAAGAGTTTTGGAAACAATACCTGTTGTGACCATAGCCAGTGTGGTCCCAACAATAACTGCTAATAACACAAGAATTCCTTTTGTTCCAATGAGCCATGGATAATTCATTATGCCTACTATTGCAGGAATAAAAAATAGTAACATTTCAGAAAAGAGAAATGCAGACCCTGCCTCTACCCAATCCAATTTAATCCATCCCATGTGCAGACTAATAAGTAATAATACAAGACCGACTATGCTTTCAGGAATATTCAAATTAAAGAAAGAAACTATGAATTGACCAAGTAAAGTAAAGAAAATAATAATAACGATTTGAAGCAAGTTCAATATCCATTTTTTCAACAAGATTACCCCCACAAATGATGTACTCATAATTCTAGGGGCTTCTATTTAATTCGTAAAATATATATATCCTATGAACACTATGCAAAAAAGTTATACACTAATGATTCAAAAGGTTTTTAGTTTGAATATAATAAATAAATTCTCGAGCAGTATATGATAGATATTTATCCTTTTTATAGATTAGTGCCAATTCCCAATCAATAAGTGGTTTAGAAATTGTAATTGCATGAATAAGTGGGTTATTAAAGCGATGGACCATGGATTTGGGTACCAAAGAAATGCCCAATTTGGATGCTACCATTTCGCCAACTAAATCCCATAAGGAACTCGTATATGCTACTTTTGGATTGAATCCAGCCTGAATGCATGCATGTTTCACGCGATCGTGAAGGATAAAATCTTCAGTAAATAGGATGAAGGATTCGTTCTTCAATTCTTCTAAACGAACAAAATCTTTGCCAACGAGCTGATGATTACTATTTACGATTACAACTAGTTCTTCAGATAGCAAGGGTACTGTCTCAAAATGAGAGCTTACCGGCAAAACTGTGACACCAAAATCGATATCACTATTTTCTACATGATGCTCCAATAACTTTGCATTATATTCAACCATTTGGACATCAATTTGCGGATATTGCTTTTTAAACCCCCCAATCAGAGTAGGGAAAAGTAATACACCTACAGTAGGCATTAAACCCAATTTTACATTTCCTTTTTTCATATCAACTAGCTCATTTACAGACGAAGCGATTCCATCCACTAATCGCAATGCTTCTAAAGCTTGTTCATAAACAACTTTCCCCACATCTGTAAGCTCAACTTTCTTCTCCGAGCGGTCTAGTAAAGTAACTTTCAATTCTGCTTCGAACCCTTTAATAATTTTACTAATGGATGGTTGGGAGACAAACAAAATATTTGATGCTTTGGTAAAGCTCTTCTGTTTTGCTACTTCTACAAAATATCTGAGTTGACGAATATCCATATATTTTCCTCCTGTAGATTAGTTAAATTATTTTCTGCATTCCTATATCTCAAAAGGGGATGAAGAAAACCCCTCAAAGTTAAACTTAATTGCTAGTATAGCACTTACTAGAGTAGCAATTAGTCGAACATTTAGAATAAAATTATAGTGAATTTACAATATATATTTAATAATAGGAGGATTATTTTTATGGATATTATAGTAGATTATTTATCCGGAGCGGAAGTGGGGGAACTAATAGGAGGACATCTTCAAAATATGACATTCCATTCTCCTCCTGAAAGTATTCATGCTTTAAGTCTTGAGGAATTGAAGAAACCTGAAATCACGTTTTGGAGTGCGTGGGAACAAGATGAATTAGTTGGATGTGGTGCATTGAAAAAGCTGGATTCAAGACATGGAGAAATAAAATCAATGAAAACCTCTCCGCATCATTTAAGAAAAGGTGTTGCCAAGCAAATCTTGCAGCACATTATAGAAGAAGCTAAAATTTGTGGTTATAAACGATTAAGTTTGGAAACAGGTTCAATGGCTGCTTTTGCTCCTGCTAGACATCTATATGAAAAATTTGGATTTCAGTATTGTAAGCCCTTTGCTGATTACAAGGAAGACCCTAATAGTGTCTTTATGACAAAAGAATTATAAGGTAATATTGATTAGTAATTTAAAAAACTCGGGTAGAAAATTTTCTACCCGAGTTTTTTTGAATCCATTCAATTTCTTTTTTGTTAATCCTTAACGATAAATGGTTCAATACTCTCTTTGGTGTGCGAAGATAACACGATATTAGTAGATGGAGTACCATAAGGCATCGATGCATCGATAAATTGTTCTAATGTCTCAACAGAATGTGTTGCCAATTTTACGATATAACTTATTTCTCCAGCAACTCGGTAACATTCCAAAACATCTGGATGACTATGACAAAATTTTGCTAATGCTTTACAGTCTTTTGATTCGAACAAAATAAATGCACAAATTGGACGGTCTATCTTCTTCAAATTTAGATGAGCATGATAACCTTCAATCACTTGTTGCTCTTCAAGTTTGCGTACTCGTTCAATGACGGCTGGAGAAGATAAGTGGACTTTTTCAGCTAATTCTTTCATTGAAACTTTAGCGTTTAACTGTAACTCTTTAACAATTTGCTTATCAATTTGATCCATATTTATCAACGCCTTTTTTTATTAATTATATTAAATGAATTTCTTTATAATTTAAAGTGGAATTAGGGAATATTCTTTTTCTGCTTATGTAATAATCCTTAATGCTTTAATAAAATGATGTATAAGGGGGGATTGAACAATGAAAAAAATATTATTACTTCTAGCGGATGGCTTTGAAGCAGTAGAAGCTAGCGTTTTTACAGATGTACTTGGATGGAACAAATGGGAAGGTGATGGTTCAACGGAGGTCGTGACAGTTGGACTACGAGACAAATTAACTTGTACATGGAATTTCACAGTAGTACCAGAAAAAACAATAGATGATATTCAATTAGAGGAATTTGATGCACTTGCTATCCCTGGGGGATTTGAAGAAGCGGGATTTTATGATGATGCATATAATGAACAGTTTTTAAATGTGATAAGGCATTTCAACGAACAACATAAGCCGATCGCTAGTATTTGTGTTGCATCGCTTGCACTAGGTAAAAGCGGCATTCTTGAAGGACTAAATGCCACTACCTACAATCATCCGGCTAGCATTAGAACAGAGCAACTAAAGAATTTTGGAGCAAATCTACAACAAAAGAGAATTGTTCAAGATGGACATATTATCACATCTTCAAATCCAGGTACGGCTTTCGATGTCGCCTTTTTATTACTAGAAATATTAACTTCTAAAGAAAACGTTAGACATGTAAAAGACTTGATGGGATTTATTTAAATCTTATGAAATGTTATATGATATTGTTGATTTTTTAATTGAACCAAGGGTGACGACTCCTCGAAAATGCATTCGCATTTCCTTCGTACGATGTTAATTCAGTGATGTTCATTCATAGTCCTGAGGGAAAGCGAGCTAGACAAGCCCCCGCAGGTTACAAGGTCTTTATGACAAAGGAATTATAAGGTGAATTTTGATTAGCAATTTCAAAAAACTAGGGTAGAAAATAAACTATTTTCTACCCTAGTTTTTTTATTAAAATAATTTTGGATCGATTTTGGTAGTTTATAATTTATATCGATAGGAGTTTGCCTTTGGTGCTTTTTTCTGAACTTTATCAAACCATATTTTATCTTTTTCTTCTTGCTTAAGGGTATGAGTAATTGATTGAGTGCATTCCCTACAGATTTTTGAATGATTTGTTAGATTTCCGCATTTTTCGCATGGTGCTCCAAGATTAGGGAAAAGGGATGGATTTAATTTCCCTGATTTTACCCATTTAAAAATTAAGTCTGAAGAAATTCCTGTTTTTTCGATTAATTGATCATTCGAAAAAAGGCGATGGTTTTTTCTAAGTAGAAAATGAATCACATCTGAAAAAATATCTTCTTCTTTTACACCTAATTGAATTTTTGAGTTTGATATCATAAAAATATCCCCTTTAAAAAATGATGTGATTATCCTTCTTTCACATTCTCTTTCTCTATTTTATCCGTAGCATATTTATAATCTTCCCAACGATTACGAGCTAATCGTTGATATTTATCTGAAACATTACGACCTGAGATTAAATGAGAAAATCCTTTTTTAGCTTCCTCTGTCTCACCAATGCGAAGGCTTAATTCAGCATACAGAAATTGAATCCTTTCTTCTCCTTCCTTATTTGACGCAAATGATTGGCTGTAAAAATCCCTAGCAGAACGTAGGTAATGGATTTCTGATTTATTTTCTTCTTTTAAGCGGTATAACCATGCAATTTTAATCGCAATGTTTGCCATAACGAGTGGTTCTTCCATTGAAGCTTTAGCCACTAAATAAGCTAACTTAAAACTGGCGATCGCATCATCTAATGTTCTTTCTTGGCAAATGGACATTGGTTTTTGTAGCGGTTTAATATAAATTTCTCTAACAAATTCCATAAAAGGTCCATAAGTGCGAACCATTGATTTATGATATGCATATCCACAATGAGGACAAACTGCAACTTCATATAACATTGGATTTAATCCGTCGTAGATAGGCATAAGGTCTGTATCCTGATGAATTACTTTATAACGATTTGGACGTACTTTATATGTAGTAAATTTCTTTTTGCAATACTGACATTCTATTTTACTTTCATAGTAATAGATATTAATTCCCATATAATACCTCTCCTTTTGTCATAGAAGTATTCATTTATTTTACAATATTTTTGTTATTAATAGGTGAAAAGAACTTTAAAATAATAGATATTTTTTTAGAGTTCTATTTTATAGAAGTATGTTGTCTAATGGACCATTATTATCGTTTCTTTTGCATAGAAAAATATTACATAGAAGTACTCTTTACAAATTCTACTTTACGCTATATATTCATATAATAGTATATTCAAATAATCAGATATTCAGTTATTAAAAGATAAAGGAAGAAGGATAATTATGCTGAAAAAATTAAATTTTTCAGGAAGATATGTAGACTACTCCTTAAAGAGTTTTCAAAAGGATTTACTATCAGGGCTAATAGTAGCTGTCATTGCAATTCCATTAGGGATGGGTTTTGCAATTGCGTCAGGAGTAAAACCGGAGTATGGAATATATACAACTATTATTGCGGGAATTTTAGTTTCACTTTTGGGTGGTTCAAAATTTCAAATTGGTGGTCCTACAGGAGCGTTTATACCAATCTTATTTGGTATTGTCATATCATATGGTTATAAAGATTTATTAATAGCGGGATTTTTAGCAGGGATATTGCTCATTTTAATGGGAGTTTTTAAACTTGGATCCTTAATAAAATATATTCCAAGACCTGTGACAATCGGGTTTACGACAGGAATTGCTGTAACTATTTTTGTCGGGCAAATAGCTAACTTTTTAGGACTTGAAAATGTTAAGAGCAAAGAATTATTTATCGATAATTTGAAAGAAATTGCCGTTCACTTATACACAGTGAATATTTATAGTATTTTAACTGGCTGTATTTGTTTGATTTTAATTCTATTTATACCGAAATTGGCTCCAAAAGTACCTGGACCTTTAATAGGTATTGTAGTTTCTACGATCATTGCAACCATTTTCTACCCAACAGAAGTTGCAACAATCGGTTCTAAGTATGGAGATATTCCAAACTCTTTACCACAGTTCCAATTTCCTGATATGACTTGGGAAAAAATTGTCCATCTTTTAAAACCAGCTTTCGTAATTGCTATTCTTGGTAGTATTGAATCGTTATTATCTGCAGTTGTGGCTGACGGTATGACAAATAGTAAACATAACAGTAATCGAGAGCTTATAGGACAAGGGGTAGCCAATATGGTAACGCCACTTTTTGGTGGTATTCCGGCAACAGGTGCTATTGCAAGAACAGCAACGAATATTAAAACGGGTGCTGTATCACCTATTTCTGGTATTGTTCATGGCTTGGTTGTATTAATAATATTAATACTTTTTGCACCATATGCTTCAAACATTCCACTTGCCAGTATGGCGCCAGTTCTAATGGTAGTTGCATGGAATATGAGCGAAAAAAAGGTGTTTTACCATGTGTTAAAAACTAAAACAGGTGATTCGCTAGTTATAGCTGTTACGTTTATATTAACAGTATTCATCAATTTAACAGTTGCAGTAGAATTCGGTCTTCTACTAGCAGTTATTTTATTTATAAAGAATATGAGTTATCATATGGTTACGAAAAAAGCGATACCTAATCGTTCTAGAAAACATGCGAAAGTGGAAGCGCAAAAGGCAACTTCTCAACATGGTTGTCCACAAATTAGTATTTTCAATATTGAAGGACCACTATTCTTTGGTGCTGCACAATCCTTTGCAGAAGATATTATGAATTCTATTAACTACAAGCCAAAAGTATTGCTTTTAAGAATGAATAAAGTGCCTTTTATCGATACAACTGGAAATTATTATTTAACAAGCATTGTAAAAGATTTCTCAAAACATGGAATCATCTTGGTATCTGGTTTAAAAGATGAGCCTAAAATGTTTTTCAAAAAAACGGGATTATATAATCTGATAGGCGAAGAACATTTCTTTGATCATACGGGTGAAGCAATCGATTATGCGCTATTACAATTAGATAAAAATAAATGTATTGGTTGTAAGAAATTTGTTTTTAATGAATGTAAAGGTTTATCTAGTCCGAAAGATTATCAAAAAGTAAAGAGGGAAAATGTGTTAGTTCACGAGAAGACTTGTTAAGATTAATGAGAGTCATTTTTTAACCTACTTTATAAGTGGAAAAGTTCTAAGTTTCACGTTGTTTGATGGCATCTAGAGAAATAGGTTTTATGTGTAGGAAGTGAGGAATTAAATTGAATACAGGATTACAACAGTTCAAAGCAGATTTTTTTAAAGCACTTGCCCATCCATTAAGAATTCAAATTCTCGAAGTTTTAGCCGAAGGTGATCGAAGCGTCAATGAAATCCAAAATCAATTAGGTAGTGAAGGCTCTGCTGTTTCCCAGCAATTAACTGTACTTAGAGCAAAAAATATCGTTTATGGAACGAAAGATGGAAACCGTGTGATTTACTCACTAAGGGATCCAATGATCATCGAATTGTTAGAAGTCGCTAAGCAAATTTTCAACAATCATCTTGTTGATGCAATAACATTGCTTGATCAAATGAAAGAATAATGTAATACCAATACAAAAAACTCAGATAGAAATGCATTGATCTTCTACCTGAGTTTTTTGTGTGGAAAATTTAAATTTATTTATGAGCAATAAGCAATTCTTTTATTAGAATGCCCAATCGCCATTACGGAAAATCGGAACAACTGTGCCATCTTGTTTGATACCATCAATATTCATCTTGTCAGAACCAATCATAAAGTCAACGTGAACTGTTGAAGTATTCATACCATGTGCTAGCAATTCCTCTTGGCTCATTTTTGTACCACCTTGAATCGTAGTAGGGTAAGCTGAGCCGATTGCTAAATGGTTAGATGCATTTTCATCATAAAGCGTTGTAAAGAATGTAATGCCAGATTGAGAAATTGGAGATGGGTCTGGAACAAGGGCAACTTCACCCAAACCTGTTGCGCCTTCATTGTCATGGACTAATTTTTTGATCGCTTCATCGCCTTTTTCAGCGGAAATATCTACAATTTTACCGTCTTTAAAGTGCACTTCAATACCTTCAATTAATGTACCGGCATAGCTTAATGGTTTCGTGCTACGTACGACACCTTCCATACGGTGTGTATCTGGAGCGGTAAATACTTCTTCTGTCGGCATATTAGCGATAAATTCATCGCCTTTTGGATTATAACTTTCTGCACTAGCCCAAATATGGTTCTTTGGTAATCCTAAAGTTAAATCTGTACCAGGTGCCGTATAGTGCAATGCGTCAAATTGGATTTCATTTAATTTAGCTGCTTTTTCATTTAAAGTTTTTTTGTGTTCATCCCAAGCTACGATTGGATCTTCTTCATAGACACGGCAAGTTTTGAAGATTTGATCCCATAATGCATCAACTTGTTCTTCTGATGTAGCTAAGTCAGGAAATACGTGTGCAGCCCAACCAGCTCCAGCAGCCGCTGCAACAGTCCACTTCAAATCGTCATTTTGAGTTGCCTTACGTTGTGCAACGAATGCTTTACCAGACTTATTTTGATAAGCAGCTACTTTTGTAGGATCTACTTCATTTAACAACCCAGGATCACTTGATACAATCGAAAGACGACTTACATGATGATTTAATACATGATCTTCGGATTCTTGAATTTCGTACTCTGGAATATCAGTCAATACTTCTACAGGTTGATGTAAATAATGAAGCTTGCTTATTTCATCATCAGACCACTTTACAATGACCTTTTCTGCACCTAATGCATAGGCCTCTTGAGTAATTAAACGAGCTAAAGGGGCTTGATCAACAGTAATTGTCATTTTCACCCAATCACCAGGTTGAACGTTAATTCCTTTCGCTACTAAAAGTTTCGCATATTTCAACAGATTTCCCTCAAAATTAGATAACATTTCCTCTACCCCCAATTATTATTTTCATTGATAATATTATCATAATAAAATGTAAATTCCGAAATTTATATCCTATCTAATTATTCGAATAAATACACCCTCCATATGAGTATGTTCTTTATTTCGAATTATTCTCTAAACGATTGTATTCCTCATCTATTAAACCGGTATCCAATCTTTCAAACAATGGGATGACGTGACTGATACTGGTTGGAATGTTCGTTTGCTCTTTCCATTCAATTACATCTATACCTAACATTTTTTTGGTTTTATCAGTTGAGAAGGGTAAGAATGGTTGCAAGAGTTGAGCTAGGTTCAAAATAATATAGCAGCATGTATATAATGTATTCTTTCCTTCGATAAGGTTTCGTTTTACTTGAATCCATGGTTGCTTTTCATCGAAGAATTTATTGGCACGACGAATATATTCGAAAATGCCCTCTAAAGCTTGTTTGAAATGTCCATCCTCTATTAGTTTTCCCACATCAGCATAGAGTTTTAGGGTCTGATTTTGAATTTCCAAATCAATCACACCTACTGGGATGTTACCTTCAAATGATTTTTCGATAAATTTAAGTGTCCTATTGACGAAGTTTCCATAAGCTCCAAGTAATTCACCGTTATGGCTGTGTATAAATTCACGCCATGAGAAATCAGTATCACGATTTTCAGGAGCATTCATTGTAAGGAAATAGCGTATGGAATCTGGATCATATTTTTCCGTAATATAAGGTACCCAGACGGCCCAATTTTGACTTGTAGAAATTTTACGTTTTTCTAGAGTTAGATATTCATTGGAAATAATATGTGTCGGCAATGCTTGATTGCCAATACCCATTAAGATAGATGGCCAAATAACTGTATGGAATGGAATATTATCTTTTCCATGAATATAGTAAGAAGTTGTATTGGCATTCCACCAATCTTCGATATTTTCACCATTTTGCTTTGCCCATTCGTTGCTAGCAGTTAAATAACCCGAAACAGCTTCAATCCAGACATAGATTTTCTTACCTTCAAAACCTTCAACAGGAACCGGGATACCATTTGGTAAATCTCGAGTTACTGCACGATCAGGTACTCCTTCAGCTAAATACCGCTTGGTAAGTTGAATTGCATTATCGCGCCATAGATTTTCTTCTTCAGCCAGTTGAACTAATTCTTCTAGATCATGTTGAAAATGGCTGAATGCAAAGTAAAAATGTTCAGTTATTCGAATGACTGGTTCACTTCCACAAATCTTGCATCGCTTATCGATTAAATCAAGAGGGTCAAGAATTGTAGAACAATGATCGCATTGATCTCCACGTGCCTTTGCACCACAATTAGGACAAATCCCTTCTACAAATCGATCAGGTAAAAACTGTTTATCATGTTCACAATATGCCTGCTCAATTGTTTTCTTAAATAAGTAACCGTTATCTAGTAATTGCTTGAATATATTTTGCACAGACTTATGATGATGGCTTGCATCTGTTCGCGTATAGAAATCATAAGTAAATCCTAGTTCTTCGAAGCAATTTTTAAATTCTTCATGATAGCGATTCGCTATGGCTTCAGTCGTTGTATTTTCTTGATTGGCACGAATAGAAATCGGTGTACCATTACAATCACTTCCCGAAACATATAACACTTTTTCGCCGTTTTGTCTGTAATATCTTGCTAAAATATCACCTGGTAAAAGTGCAGCGATATGTCCTAAATGAAGTGAACCATTTGCATATGGCCATGCACCACCAATAACGATTGTCATTCCTCATCCCTCCAAATTTAAAATAAAAAAACGCCCTAATCTATAAAAGATTAGGACGAATATAATCATCGTGTTACCACCTAGTTTTACAAATAGCTCACACTATTTGTCTCCGTCAGTACATCTTTAAAAGAGATACTGCTACCGTTGTAACGAGTGTCGTCTCGTCGTATTCTACTCGATTCTTCTTTCGATACGCAGCTCAAAGGCCATTTTCAATCAGGTTCAAAATGCTTCATTTCCACCATCAGAAGCTCTCTTTGATTATTCCCTCATTTACTTTCCCTTATCAAAGCTTTATTGTTTGAATTTACTGATAAGTGTATTGGAAAAATCTTCAGTTCGCAAGTTCAGAACAAATAAGTAAAAAATAAATACTGACTTTGATAATATTATTGCTCAAAATTCATTTTTTATTAGCGTAAAAACATGGTTGGAAAAGCTTCCAATACAATAAATGTAAACTTTTTTGCAGGCATAATTTATCGTGTTCAGCAAATATTAAAGTCATCAATGTTCTTTACAAAATCAAAAAATTTCTGGGGGTGATATTTTGAAACGAAACAATATAATATTTTTGACTGTTTGCGTTTTAGTCATCTCCATATTTTTCGCAAACTTCAGTAATGCTGCAGATAAGGGAAGAAGGTATTATGAGCAAACTGGCCAAGTTCTTTGGGATATTCAAACAGATGAAAAGGTGATTGCACTTACATTTGATGATGGTCCAGATCCAAGATACACACCAGAGATCTTAGATGTATTGGATAAATACGATGCTAAAGCCACCTTTTTTGTATTAGGAAGAAGTGCTGAAAAATATCCGAAGATTATTGAACGACAGTATGAAGAAGGACATGAATTAGCTAATCACACATATTCTCACTCATTTAAGGCAAAGTCACCAAAATTAGAAGAAGAACTAAAAAAAACCAATGACATTATTAAAGGTATTACAGGATTTTCCCCAACACTATTCCGTCCTGTAGGTGGAATTTACACGGATGAAATGATTAATGCTGCTCAGAAAAGTGGATTTAAAGTGGTCATATGGTCGTGGCATCTCGATACTCAAGATTGGAGAAATCCAGGTGTCAGAAGAATCGTAAAAAAAGTATTGAATGGTACAACTCCTGGCGATGTGATTTTGTTCCATGATGGGGGCGGCAATCGTACACAGACTATCAAAGCGTTAGAACAAATACTTCCTGCACTACAGAAAGAGGGATACAAATTTGTCACTATTTCTGAGCTAATGGGGGATGTTAATCCACACATCAAAAAATAACTAAAAATGGGGAGTAAGGATAATGGGGAAAATTATCCTTACTCTAATTTGTTCCAAAATTGAAAACTGACTTCTGTGCAAATACAGAAGTCTTTTTTTGTTCATAAAATGACAAATCTAGATAATTACAATTCAAACAAAGACTTAAATTGCTATAAGAGCGAATAAAATTAAAAAAAGGGAGAATAAATAGACGAAAAGAGCCAATAAAGTTCCAAAAGAGCCAATAAAACCGTAAAAGGAGCCAATAAATTATCAAGATCTTATATTCATCACTCCTTCCAAAATGGAATATCAATTTTGTTGTTTAATTTAGATTCAATGAGAAATTAATGAATAAATCAGCCTAAATACTGAAGGTACGTTTGATTATCCCCTTGTTATACTTTTTGGTAGTACTACAGTAAAAGTTTAAATAAGGGGATGAGAGAATGGAAAGCGATTGGCCAAATGAAATGAAAGTAGCACAAATCAGGGTGGCACGCCCTACAGATCAGCTTGATAAATTGGTAGAGTTCTATTGTAAAGGATTAGGGTTGAAGAAAATTGGCTCATTTGAGGGGCATAGGGGATATACAGGGGTAATGATCGGGCTACCTGGTTTTGACTATCATTTGGAATTTACTCAACATATAGATGGTAGCCCTTGTCCAGCTCCAACAAATGATAATCTTCTAGTCTTCTATATGCCTGATCGTAAACAAATTGAACAAATCACAAAACGATTAAAAAATATGGGCTATGATTCGGTTACACCAGAGAATGGTTATTGGGAAGAATTAGGCGTTACAATTGAAGACCCTGATGGCTGGAGAATTGTCTTAATGAACACTGCTGGTATTGGCTAAAAGTAATAGGTAAATTTATCCTTGAGTAGCCAAATAATAAATGCTACGATAATAGCAACTTAAATATTTGCAGGGGGACGCGTATGCGTTGAGAAGGTAAAACCTGACCCTTAGAACCTGGCAGTTAACACTGGCGTAGGGAGCAAAGTACACAATATCATTTTTGTACGGTAGCTCTCCAATTTTGGAGAGTTTTTTTGTACCCAACCAAATATTTTTGTGCGGGGGGACACTTTTGTGTTGAGAAGGTAAAACCTGACCCTTAGAACCTGACAGTTAATACTGACGTAGGGAGCAACGAGTCACTTGAAGTCTCTATGTCCCCACATAGAGACTTTCTTTGCGTCTACGTCCACTAAAAGGAGGACATAGAATGACATTTTGTGAAGAAGTAAGAAAAGAGACAAATATGTATTGGGAAGGAAGTTTTGAGCATCCATTTGTAAAAGGTTTGGTTGAAGGGACACTGCCAATCGAAAAATTTAAATTTTATATCATGCAGGATGCTTATTATTTAAAAAATTACACGAAAGTATTGGCTATTGCTGCATCAAAAGCAACAACAAATAAAGATATCAATTATTTTCTAGAAACAGCTCACCATATTAATGAAGCTGAACTTGAATTACACCGGACAGTTTTCCAAGAACTTGGTGTTACAGAGCAAGAATTAGAAGACTTTGAACCTGCACCAGCCGCATACAATTACGTAAGTCATATGTACAATGCAGCTCATAATGGTGATGTTGCTGATGCATTTGCAGCGATGTTCCCATGCCCTTGGCTGTATCAAGAAATTGGAGAAAAATATAAAGATGCTAAACCAGGTGTCAAACTTTATGAAGAATGGATTGCAATGTACAGTGACCCTGATTATAAAGAAAAAATTGAATTCCAAAAGTCGATGATGAATCGTTTTGCAGAAGAACAACCAGAAAAAGTATCGTTATTAAAGTCGCATTTCAAAAAAAGTTGTTATTATGAATGGAAGTTTTGGGAAATGCCTTGGACTTTTGAAGATTGGAAAGGTGAAGTGGTCAATTATGAGTATATCTAAAATCCGAATGACAAGTCCTCTTGTTCACTGTATGACGAATTATGTTGTAGCGAACTTTACTGCTAATGGTTTGCTAGCAATTGGAGCTTCACCTGTAATGGCAGATGAAGCGTCAGAGGTCGAAGAGATGGTATCCATTGCATCAGCATTATTGCTTAATATCGGAACGATTAACACTCGTACAAAGGAAGCGATGATACTTGCAGGTCGAAAAGCAAATGAGAAAAAAATACCTGTTGTACTAGATCCAGTTGGTGTTGGTGCTACAACATTCCGAAAACAAACGGTCCATCAATTGCTGGAAGCAGTGAAATTTGATTTAATCCGTTGTAATGCTGGAGAACTAGCAACTATTGCAGGTGTTAAATGGCAAACAAAAGGTGTAGACAGTGGTGAAGGCGAAATCGATGTTGAACAAGTAGCGCAACAAGTAGCACGTCAATATAATTGTCTAGTCATTGTAACGGGGCCTTCAGATATATTAACAAATGGCGAGCAAACTAGAAGCATTGTTGGGGGTCATGAGTTAATGACACAAGTGACAGGAACAGGCTGCTTACTTAGTGCTGTTTGTAGTGCGGCATTATCGGTGGAAGGCGATCCGTTAGCAGTTCTACATGATGTTTTACAAGATTATAAAGCTGTTGCAGAACGTGCAGCTATTGCTGGTCCACTAGGCTCATTCCAAGTGGAAGTATTAAATGCATTGCACGATATTTCTAGAGGTGAACAATAATGAACATTGTTATGACAATTGCTGGTTCTGATAGCGGCGGTGGCGCAGGAATCCAAGCAGATTTAAAAACGTTTCAAGAGTTAGGCGTTTTTGGTACATCTGCGATTACCGCATTAACTGCTCAAAATACATTAGGGGTAGAAGGGATCTTCCCTTCTACAGCTGAATTTGTACAACAACAAATTGAAGTAGTGATGAAAGATTTACCTGTAAAAGCTGCGAAAACAGGTATGCTTTTTTCCGCGGAAATTATTGAAGCAGTTGCTCAAAGCTTAAAAGATAAAGACATCCAACTTGTTGTCGATCCAGTGATGATTGCTAAAGGTGGTGCATCTCTCCTTCAATCAGAAGCTGTAAAAGCTTTGACAAGTTCCTTATTACCACTTGCTACTGTACTAACACCAAATATTCCAGAGGCAGAAGTAATAAGTGGAATCACCATTAAAACGACTGCCGATATTGAAAAAGCTGCCAACATCATTTTGGATATGGGCGTTGCATGTGTTGTGATGAAAGGTGGTCATTTAGAGGGTGAAGATGCGATTGATACAGTCTATTTCAATGAAGGCACATCATTTTCAATGCAAACAAAAAGAATCGCAACAAACCAAACGCACGGAACAGGCTGTACATTTTCATCTGCAATCACTGCGTTTTTAGGACAAGGCTATGAATTACGTGAAGCAATTATTGAAGCAAAGAAATTTGTACAATTAGCAATTCAAAATCCTTTAAATATCGGTCATGGTCATGGCCCAACCAACCATTTCGAATATAAAAAGGAAAATGGAAATTGCGAGGTGATAATCATTGAAACGAACTGATTTAGCTGTTTACTTTATTATGGGAACTCAAAATTGTATTGAAAGACCACTCGATGTATTAGAAGAGGCATTAAATGCTGGAATAACGATTTTTCAATTACGAGAAAAAGGTGAAGGTTCGTTAAAAGGTCATAATCTTGAGCAATTTGCGTTAAACTGCCAAATGCTTTGCAAACAATACAATGTTCCATTCATTGTAAATGATGATGTTGATCTTGCTTTGAAGGTAGATGCGGATGGAGTACATGTGGGACAAGACGATATCGCTCTTGAAACCATTCGAGCAAAATTTGAAAACAAAATCGTAGGTGTATCTGTGCATACAAAAGAAGAGCTGGAGAAAGCAGTAGCAGGTGGAGCTGACTATGTTGGGATTGGCCCAATCTATGAAACACAATCAAAAGCAGATGCGAAAAAACCTGCTGGCGTAACGTTTCTACATCAAGCTAGAATCCAGTATCCAGAGTTCCCAATTGTCGCAATTGGAGGTATCAATGAACAAAATACATTAGAAGTGCGACAGGCCGGAGCAGATGGAGTGGCTGTCATATCAGCCATTTGCCAGAGTACAAATCGAAAAGAAACGGTTCAATCTTTGAATTGGTTATTATAGACGGTCTTATAAGTTGTTCATGTCCCCTTCAAATATAATATCGAGTTGAAGGTGGAATGGGCACTTATTAGAATCTATTTACAAATAGAGGACTTCGGTATTATACCGAAGTCCTTTTTACTGTAAATCTTATTGTTCAGATAATTGAATCAATATCATAATGCAGAATTCATATAAAATATACGGGAATTTAATGATAGTCAATTTTGTTCATTACAACGCTAATAATAAAAATCTTGTATAGCATCTTTGTTGATGTGGAATTAACGTAGACTCCTGCGGGAAGAGCAAGCGAATCAAGACC
>NZ_JBCMNM010000061.1:0-1872 GCF_050459865.1 Rummeliibacillus pycnus | reverse complement strand
GTGTTGAAATGTTTGTATTTGTATTTAATAACCGAAAATTGATTCGCTTTAAGAATGCCAATAAAAAAGTAATACTCTGTTAATAATAAAGATTCCTCCGTAAATAAATGCAACTTGCGTTTTTTCTAAACGAATAAGCAAAACTACAGGTAGTAAAAAAATGACTAATTCTAGTAGTAGATGTACAAATGGTGGCAGTGGAAAATTAGCCTGTGGAGAACCAAATAATGCCCAAATAAATGCAACAGCAATAGGAATGATAATGCTAAGTATTCCTTTGCCAAGAGGGGTAGTTCCCATCCGATATCCACAGTAGCCATATAGAGTAAGACCAACAAGCTCTAGAATAAAACGTAATCCTATATTCAACATTTCAAGTATGCTGAGAAAGCCCATATTCATGCCCTCTTTCCATTTAGTCTGTTGTACTTCGGGCTACAGAATGAATCCCTTCGATAAAGGTATTGATCAAAATAGAAAGACTATCATCAAGATTTAAAGGGATTCCAAATCCGCCCATTTGTTCAATCGACGTAAATCCATGTAAAATACTCCTTAATCCTCTCACCATATGAATAGCCATATCTTGTTGTAAATGATAAAATTCGAAAACTTGAAGAACTAGATCAACTATCATTTTTTGAGCCTGCTGTAATTCTATATCCTCAGAATGAGTAAATCGATTGGTAGCATCGTAAAGCCCAGGATGTACTCTTACAAATTGAACATATGATTTGCTAATTGAACGAATAGCCTCATCACCAGATTTTCCTATCGCAGCCTTCATCATGTATTGATGAAGTTTATGAAGACCTTGAATGGCTAGCGCTTGTTTCAATTCTGAAAGACTATTTACATGGTTATATAGCGAAGGCGGACGAATATTCAATTCCTTAGCCAATAGACTGATAGATAATTGATCCAATCCTTTTTCGTCAATTAGTTCAACTGCCTTTTGAAGTACAATATTGGAATCTAAATTCATACGTGGAGACATTTTCTTCACATCCTATTTAATCTGTAGTAATCGCGAAGCCTCATCAATAGCTTCACTCATCATTTTTATTGGTTGTTCAATCATTACGCCATGACCAACAGCTAGTAATCTTGGATTAAGGTTCACAAGTTTTTTGGCACTATCAATTGCAGCTTCCTTATCCCAAGTAGCGAGCGCAGGAAATGGAAATAAGGGTTTTAGAACTCCTGAAACAGCTATTCCTCCTCTTATTTGAAAAGCATCCCCAGCGATTAAATGGCCATTACGAGTATCCAACAATGCAATAGAACCTGGCGTATGACCTGGAGCAGTAACAACCTCGAGCGAACCGATAAGATTGCCATCTTTCAACAAAATATCCGGCTTGGTTTGAATTTTCTTTGGAATTCCTCCACGAATTGGAGAAGATGGCTCATCATCCAAAAGTGTTGTATCTCCTTTTAGCAAAAGTGCATCCCGTGCTGAGATACTTACTTGAACGTTTGGTAGTAAAGCTTTTAATGCATCTAAGGAACCTACATGATCATTGTGAGCATGCGTCAGAACAATGTTCGAAATAGGCTTTCCAATCTTTTGTGCGACTTTTATAATGCTTTTTGCACTATAAGGGAGCGCTGCATCAATGAGTGTAAGACGATCTGTCTCTTCAATCAAATAACAATTCACAGGAAATAATCGAGGCATAAAAGATAGCTGATATATATAATCATTTTTCGTGATTATCATTTTTCTACTCCTCCAAAACTAATATTAATTGTTTTTTAACTAATGGTATTAGTTTACACTAATCAAAATGAATTTGATAGCTAAAATAGGAAAAATTAACATAAATAAAATAATTTAAACAATTTTATTATGCAAAATTCATATGAAAT
>NZ_JBCMNM010000060.1:0-12903 GCF_050459865.1 Rummeliibacillus pycnus | reverse complement strand
AACAAAGATAGCTATACAAGATTTTTATTATAAATTTTATCTATTTTTACTTTTTCAGTGCCTTTTAGCAAACGAATGAGGAGGCTTGGCAGTTGGGCGGTAAAAAGGTAGGAGCAGCCACTTTTATGCAAATTCATATAAAATATACGAACATTAAATGATATCCAATTTTGCTTATTGTGTAGCGAAAAACGGCGACTCCTGCGGGAAAAACAAGCAAATCAAGACCCCGCACGAACGTAGTGAGGAGGAGGCTTGATGCTTGCCCGCGGAAAGCGCCGTCTGTAGCGGAACATCCAAATCTGACTCTAAATGAATAGTTGAGTGCAAAAATCTCATAAATTTTTTAAAAGCTTGGAATTTGATGTTGAACCCGTATAGGACGTTGTTTAAAACTTTCCCGTAATTAAAGATAAATAACTGAGAGCTACAGACCAAATCAAAGGTCTAGCTCTCTTCAAATCTTTTTATTTTAAGAAGATTTCAAGAGAGCAAGACGAAGGAGGAATGACATTGGAAGCGATCATTCGAACAGAAAATTTAAGTATTCAATTTGGTGGCCACCTAGCAGTTGATGGCGTGAATTTCGAAATGCCTGCAAAACACTTTAAATCCATAATTGGACCAAATGGAGCAGGAAAGACAACTTTTTTTAATCTTCTAAGTGGAGAATTGAAGCCAACAACAGGAGATATCTTTTTGCGAGGAAAATCCTTAGCAAATGATTCGCCGATAGAAAGAACACGAAAAGGTCTTGGACGATCGTTTCAAATTACCAATGTCTTTCCTAATCTAACAGTGTTTGAGAATGTTCGACTTGCCGTTCAATCTCGTGAAAAAATTCGATTCAATTTTTTCAAACATTATATGCAATATAAGACAATTACCAATGAAGCCATCGAAATACTAGATCAAGCGTTACTTGGTAATAAAGTAAATTCCATCGCTAGTCAACTTTCACATGGAGAAAAGCGAAAGCTAGAAATTGCGATGTTGTTAGCGTTAAATACAGAAATATTACTACTAGATGAACCAACTGCAGGGATGTCTTTAGAAGAAGTACCAGCAATCTTAGATGTCATTCGTTCAATTAAAGAAAAAGGCGATAAAACCATTTTATTAATCGAACATAAAATGGACATGATTTTAGATTTATCAGATTCGATTATGGTGCTCTTTAATGGAAAGCTTTTAGCAGATGGTTCGCCTTCAGAAATAATGAACAATGAAATCGTTCAAGAAGCCTATTTAGGAGGTCTCTATGATGAACAACTTATTGAAACTTAATCAGTTGCAAACGCATATAGGACAATATCATATTTTGCAAGGAATTGAATTTGAAGCAAAAGAAGGTGAAGTATCCGTATTGCTTGGCAGAAATGGAGCAGGCAAAACGACTACGTTAAAAACGATTATGGGTTTAACACCTGCCTCGAATGGCAGCATTCTATTTGAAGAGAAAGACATAACAAAACGCAAACCATATGATATTGCCAATTTAGGGATTGGATATGTTCCAGAAGATCAAGGGATTTTTAGTGAACTTACAGTAGAAGAGAATATAAAAGTAGCCATGCGTAGAGAGACCGAAGAAATATATGAAAAACAAGCATATGTACTCGAACTATTTCCTGATCTAAAAAAGTTTTGGAAAAAAGCTGGAGGTCATTTATCAGGTGGTCAAAAGCAAATGCTTGCAATGGCAAGAGCATTTGTAAATGATAGTAAGCTTTTGTTAATTGATGAACCTTCCAAGGGATTAGCCCCTATTGTTGTGGAAAAAGTAATGGAAGCAATTACGGAGATGAAGAAGAAAACGACCATAATCCTTGTAGAACAGAATTTTATTATGGCTAGTCGTATCGGGGATACGTACACATTAATAGATGATGGGAAAACAGTTCATTCAGGATTAATGACCGACTTGATTGGAGATGAGAAATTAAAGAGGAAATACTTAGGAATTGGTTAGGGGGAATAGGGTATGGATCTATTTTTCAATTTATTGATAAACGGTCTAGCGACAGGGATGCTTATCTTTTTACTAGCAGCTGGGTTGACTCTTATTTTTGGTTTAATGGATGTTCTCAATTTTGCTCATGGTGGACTGTTTGTTTGGGGTGCCTATGCAGGAATTTTCGCTTACTCTTGGTCTGGAAGTTTTATAGTAGGCATACTTGGGGCAATTGTCACTGGACTTGTGTTCGGCTGGATTACTGAAAAACTCATCATTACACCCGTGTACGGTAACCATGTTCAGCAAATCTTAATCACTTTAGGATTTATGCTAGTGCTATCCGAATTCATAAAAGTGGCTTTTGGACCTAATAGTATTCCTGTTGAAGTACCTTCCTATCTTGCAGGAAGCTGGGAACTTGGCGATGTTATTGTGATCAAATACAGAATATTTATTATCCTGATTGGTTTTGCTGTTTTTGGAATATTCCAATATATATTAAAACGAACAAAAATAGGATTAACCGTCCGAGCTGGTGTGATGAATAAAGAAATGGTGCAAGTGTTAGGGATAAATATTAAGCGTGTTTTTTTATTCGTATTTATGACAGGATCCGCTCTAGCAGCTCTTGGAGGTGTATTAATGGCACCTTATTCAGGAGTGATTTATTCAGAAATGGGAATGGAATATGCCATATTAGGATTTATCGTAGTGGTAATAGGGGGCATGGGAAGTTTCTCTGGCTCATTAATGGCAGCGATTTTGGTAGGGCTTGCCGGTAGTTTTATGGCATACTATGTGCCGTATTTATCACTCGCAGTCAATATGATTTTGATGGCGATTGTGCTAATCTTCCGCCCTCAAGGATTATTCACAAATGTAAAGGAGGGTTAACCAATGAAACTTAAAAAATTCTATTCACTTAAAAATACAGTATTTTTGTTGGTTGTCTTAGCGCTAATCCTCTTTCCTTATATTTCAGATTCAAGAACATTAACCATCTTAATGACTCAAGTATTTGTCTTCAGTATATTAGCAATGAGTTATGATATTTTGCTTGGTTACACTGGAATCGTATCATTTGGTCATGCGATGTTTTTTGGAATCGGTGCCTATTCAACTGCAATCATGCTTAACACATATGACAACACGATGACGATTTTTCTTCTATCTATACTAGTAGGCATGTTGTGTGCTGGTATTGTTAGTTTTTTAGTAGGGTTACTGACTTTGCGATTAAAAAGCCATTTCTTTGCTATGTTGACTTTAGCCATTTCAGGATTATTTTTAGTACTTGCTGAAAAATGGCGTGCTGTCACTAAAGGGAATGATGGTTTTACATTTCGAGCACCAGATGCATTTAGAGACCGTATTTTCTTCTACTTATTCGTCTTAGCTTGTTTAGTAGTGATATTCCTCGTGCTTCGAAGATTTGTCTCATCGCCACTGGGAAAAGTACTTATCGCTGTTCGAGAAAATGAGCAACGAACCAGATCATTAGGTTTTAAAACCTTGTACTACAAAGTAATTGCTTCGGTAGTAGCTGGAGTGATTGCCAGTTTAGCAGGTTCTCTATATGCGATATCTCTTCGCTTCGTTAATACTAGCGTAATGTCAATCGATATCACATTAGATGCACTGTTAATGACCATTATTGGAGGTGTAGGCACGTTAGTTGGGCCGATTATTGGAAGTTTCGTAATTGAGATTGCTCAACATTTTTTATCAGGTCTTGCAAAAGACTATCCAATTTTTGAACGCTGGATTATTTTCTTCGGACTGCTTTATATCCTTGCAGTAATCTTCTTCCCAAAAGGTATCGTAGGGACGCTATATTCGAAATATTTGATTTGGAAGACAAAAAAAGTGAATCCCAAGCAGCAGCCACCATCTATTCCATTGGCTAATGATAAGGAGCGATTCGAATGAATGTAGGGATTGTAAGTACAGGAATCTATTTGCCAAATTACCACATGACAGCAGAAGAGATTAGTCAACAATCAAATGTTCCAATCGATATTGTAAAAACAAAATTGGGAATCATAAAAAAAACGATAGCAGGGCCAGAAGATCATACAGTACAAATGGCTATATGGGCCGCCAAAAAAGCATTAGAAAAAGCAAATCTATCCCCTCGAGAAATTGATGTGATCATTTATATCGGCGAGGAGCATAAGGAATATCCACTATGGACAGCAGCGATAAAAATCCAGGAAGACATTGGAGCTTTGGGAGCATGGGCATTTGACGTACAGCTTCGATGTGGAACGACAATAATGGCGATGAAGTTGGCAAAGAGTTTGATGCTTGCAGACGATCAGATTCAAACCGTTTTACTAGCTGGTGGTTATCGTAATCACGATTTCATAGATTATACAAATGACCGTACACGTTTCATGTATAACTTAGGTGCTGGTGGAGGAGCAATAATATTGCAAAAGGGTGTAAAGGAAAACATCGTATTGGAATGTGATTTGATCACAGATGGGTCATTTTCGGAGGATGTGGTTGTACCTGTTGGTGGTACTAAGCAACCGTTAACACCAGAGTTATTGCAATCGGGTGCATACCGATTAGATGTGACAGATCCTGAAGGTATGAAGGCACGTCTTGAGCAAAAATCATTAAGTAACTTTTTGAAGGTTATTCGCCAATCTTTAGCGAAAAGTGGCTATGATGAATCAAAATTATCGTATCTTGCTATGTTGCATATGAAAAAATCAGCACATGATTTTGTCCTTCGTTCACTAGGATTAAATGAATCACAATCAATCTATCTTTCACATTACGGGCATATTGGGCAAATCGATCAAATATTATCACTTGAGCTAGCTTTAGAAGACGGTAAATTAAAAGCTGGTGATATCGTTACGCTTGTTAGCGCAGGAATTGGTTATTCATGGGGAGCAGTAACAATTCAATGGGGAAAACAAGAGGAGGAGATTGTATGTTGAATCAACAAGAGGTATTAAAAAAAGTTCAGATATCAAATGGAGAAACGATTGCATATCGTGAAAGAGTAGGTGGTGACGAAATTCTCATTCTAGTCCATGGGAATATGACATCTTCTAAACATTGGGATGTATTGATGGATGCATTGGATGATAGATTTACTATTTTAGCACCGGATTTAAGAGGTTTTGGGCAATCTTCCTATAATAATCGAATAACACATATCCGTGACTTTAGTGAGGATTTAAAGCAATGGATTGATGCTCTAGGATTAAAAGATTTTGTGTTAATGGGTTGGTCCACTGGTGGTGCTGTAGCAATGCAATTCTGCGCAGATCATCCTGGTTTATGTCACAAACTCATCTTATTAGCTTCAGCGTCTACAAGAGGATACGCATTTTATGACTCGAACGCAGATGGTACGCCAAATCTATCTAAAAGGCTTCTTTCATTAGATGAGGTAGAGAAAGATGCTAAAACTTTGGCTGTGCAAAGCCTATATGATTCTTCAAATCGACAAGGCTTAAAAGCATTATGGAACGCGTTAATCTATACGCATAATCAACCTACAGATGAGCAATATGAGGCATATATTGATGACATGCTGACACAACGTAATCTTCCGGATGTTTACCATGTGTTAAATACATTTAATATTAGTGCAATTTCCAACGAAGTGAGCATGTGCAAAAATGAAGTAGTTAAAATTCAAATTCCTACAATGATTCTTTATGGAGAACGTGATTATGTTGTAGCGGAAAGCATGACAAAAGAGATTATCGAAGATTTTGAAGGGCGAGCTAAAGCCGTCAAATTAATTAATTGTGGTCATTCTCCTTTAATTGATGATCTACCACAATTAATCGAAGTAATGGAACAATTTATATAAAGGAGGAATTGTGATGAGATTAGAGAATAAGGTAGCTCTAATAACAGGAGGAGCCAGTGGAATCGGCCTTGCAGCAGTAAAACGGTTTGCTCAAGAAGGGGCAATTGTTATTATAGCCGATTATAATGCCGATGCTGGAAACAAAATTCAAGCTGAATTAATTGAAGAAAATGTTCAAATAGCTTTTTACCAAATGAATGTTGCGGATCGAGAGAGTGTCAATAACGTCGTTTCAAATGTTCTAAATCAATATAAGAAGATAGATATTTTAGTAAATAATGCGGGTATTACCAATGATGCAATGTTAACAAAAATGACTTCAGAGCAATTCGATCAAGTAATCAATGTTAATTTAAAAGGTGTATTCAATTGTACTCAAGCGGTCATTCCTTCAATGATAGCACAGGGCTACGGGAAAATTATTAATACCTCTTCAGTTAGTGGGGTCTATGGGAATGTAGGCCAAACCAATTATGCTGCTACAAAAGCAGCAATTATCGGAATGACCAAAACATGGGCAAAAGAATTTGGTAGAAAGGGAATTAATGTTAATGCTGTAGCGCCTGGTTTTACAAGAACGTCAATGGTTGAGAAAATGCCCGAAAAAGTATTAGAGAAAATGGAATCCATCGTTTCCATACAACGATTAGGAAAACCAGAAGATATTGCGAATGCTTATTTATTTTTAGCATCAGACGAAGCAAGCTATATTACGGGGCATGTATTACAAGTGGATGGTGGAATCATGATGTAAGGGGTGGAATGGCATGCATACTGAGCAATCCTGGATATTAAAAAGAGCTTCGATCACTCCCAATAAAACATCAATGATTGATATCGCAACTGCAAGAAGCTGGACTTATCAACAATTAGCAAATGAAGTAAAGAAATGGGCAGGATTTTTTAAAAATAACGGTTTACAAAAGGGAGATAGGATTGCGGTTATTTCTGAAAATAGGCTGGATCTATTCGCTATTCTTTTTGCTTGTGGGGTAGGGGGATATGTATACGTTCCTCTTAATTGGCGATTAAGTCAGCCAGAAATTCACTATATTTTGCAAGATTGCACACCCTCAATACTTTTATATGAGCATAATTTGATGACGCTTGTAGAAAATAATTTGAATATTAAATCATATCCAATTACAGCAAATCTGGAACTGATAGAAGAAGATTTACCAACCATTGATTGGAATGCCAATGATGCATGGCTGTTGGTTTATACTGGGGGAACCACTGGTAAACCGAAGGGAGTAGTATTATCCTTCGATGCGGTGAATTGGAATGCTCTCAATACCATCATTAGTTGGAATCTTGGGAGTGATGATTGCACATTGAATTATATGCCCTTATTTCATACTGGAGGAATTAATGCCTTAGCGATTCCAATCTTAATGGCTGGAGGAACGGTAGTGATTGGAAGGAAATTTAATCCTCTTGAAGCGATCAAAGCTCTAAATGATTATCAAACAACTATATCATTATTTGTTCCTACGATGTATCAAGCAATGATTGAAACAGAAACCTTCAAAAATTCATCTTTTCCAACGATAAAAGTTTTTTTATCAGGTGGGGCCCCATGTCCAATCACGGTTCATGAAGCTTTTCAAAATAAAGGGTTGCGATTTAAACAAGGCTATGGATTAACGGAAGCAGGGCCGAATAATTTTGTCATTCAACCCGAAGAAGCAGCAAAAAAACCAGGTTCTGTCGGTAAATGCATGCAATTCAATTCCATCAAGATTCTTGATGCAAATGGGAGAGAATGCGATAGGGATGAGGTAGGGGAACTCTATATAAAAGGGAAACATATGTTCAGTGAATATTGGAATAATCCAGATGAAACATCGAAAACGATTATTAATGGATGGCTACGTACGGGAGATTTAGCAAAGATGGACTCAGATGGAGATATCTATATAGTTGGACGTGTAAAAGAGATGATCATTACTGGAGGAGAAAATGTCTATCCTCAAGAAGTTGAACAATGCATTATCACACATCCGAAAGTAAAAGAAGTAGCAGTTATTGGCATTCCAGATTCTCATTGGGGCGAAATCGTAACAGCCTATATCGTACCTGATGAAGGATTTAACAACGCCGAAGAAATTCAAGCGTTATGTAGGAATTTTCTCGGTGGGTATAAAATTCCTCGACGAATACATTTTATTCTAAAATTACCTAAAACTCATGTAGGAAAAATTGATAAAAAGAAACTTCAAGAAATTGGAGACTAAAAGACCTGTAGAGATACGGGTCTTTTCTTTGTTTTTAATGCTAAAAAGCTTTCCACAAAGTGCAAGATATCGTAATTATGAAGGAATTTAAGAATTTCCAAAAAATTAATATAAAATTTTTTTTAATAATGTTGCATGTTTTTGGAAATAACAACTAAAATATTATTAAAACAAGTTTTGAATATTTTGTTAAAGGTTGTTATTTTTATTCCAAAATCTTCTTTTATTTATTAAAATTTGAAATAATTTTTAACAATATAATGCAAATGGATTATTTTTCGTTTCTGAATTGTTTTTATAGCTATTAGGCTAATATGCTCATTTAAATGGTATGTTGAAACAATGACTTGTACTTTCTTGATTAGGAATTCCGAAGTGGTGTTGTTTGATTTCGTTTTGAAAAGGAGGATTAGATATGGAAAATAACAAAGATTGTTGTAAATTCCGTGAATTTATTCAAGGTAATGAAGAGTTTTTAAATAATCCAGTTATTAAAGATTTTTTATCCAAAAAGGCAAATTATCAATTGTTGAAACAGTCCATTTGTCATCCAACTTTTCAAAATAAAGAACGTTTAGATCAAGCGTTTCGAGGGTTTTATTTTAATATTCGATTTACCGCCTATATTTCTTCAACACTTTACTTTCATGCTATTAATTTAGATAAAAAAATTAGTAAATTGAATTATCGATTTCCGGTAACACTTGACCAACCTTTCAAAGAAGATACAGAAGTGTCTCTTAAAGACATAGCCATTTATCACGAAGACTTTGAATTAAAATCAGATAATATTCTAGATTATATAACAGATCCCGATATTTATAATGCATTAAAAAGCTTAACATCTAACCAAAGAAATATCCTATATCTTGTTTACATTAAAGGTTGGACAGACTCTGAAGTTGGGAATTATTTAAAAAAGTCACAGCAAGCTGTCTCTAAGTCACGCAATAAAGCATTAAAGAAAATTAGAAGAGATTTGAAGCTACCTTCAGAAAATTGTATTTTCTAATTTAATTTAGAAGGGGGTGATTTTAATGGTTGAAACTTTATATCAGTTGGCAATTGATTCAAAAAATGAAACTGAAGCAATTGAAAAGGTAATAAAAGCTTTCAAACCCAAAATAAAAAAAACCCTACTACAAACTAGTTTTCATAACAGAGCTGATTTAGAACAAGAACTTCAACTTAAATTAATTTCGATAATAAGAACTTATGAAGTAGGAGAAACCGATGGATTTTGGGGGTTTTATGAAAGAGAAAATAATCGATTGAAGCAATCAAATAATAGAAAAGGGGTGATAAAATGACGCCAACAGAATTTCCAATGTGGGTAAGCTTGCTTGGTAATTTTGGATTTCCTATCGCAATAACAGTCTATCTGTTCTTACGTTTTGAAAAGAAATTTGAGAAATTGGAAGATGTGATTATGAAATTAAAAATGAAGGATGAGTGAGTTTAATTTACAGAATTTTCTTATTATTAATATTCATGCTTAAATTTATGAATAAGGAAGAAAATATAAACGTCCAAAGCCGTTTATAATTTAATGGACGTTTATATTTTGATATTTATTGCTCTAGAAAGGTTAGCGTCTGGAAAAAACGAATTTTCTCTTTTGATAGGATACTTGAAAACAGTTTTTCTTAAGTTCGAAATTTATGTGGTAAATTCCATTTATAGTAGACTGATAACATTCTAAATAGTACGATTGCGATTAAAAGAAAAAATGTGGTATAGGGTCCACGTACCAAATCTAAACCAATAGCTAGACCTGCCAATGCTGCCCATAAGGCATAGATTTCTGAACGAAAAATCATCGGTTTACGTCCTGCAAGTACATCTCGTATCATCCCGCCACCTGCGCCTGTCAAGGTAGCTGCAATGATTACGGCAAATAGTGGAGCATCAATCGTAAGAGCGAAGTTTGCACCTTGAATAGCGAATGCTGCTAAACCGATGGCATCAAAAAAAACCACCCACTTTTTCCAAGAGGCGATCCATTTATTGGACAAAATGAAAACTACAGTAATAGCCAAAAAGGCAATTTTAAATAAAGAATCTTGTGACCAAATGTCCTCAATCGGTATTCCAATTAAAAGATTACGAGCAATTCCACCTCCGAATGCTGTAGTAAACCCTAAAACGTAAACTCCTAATATATCATAATCCTCTTCTAATGCGATAAGCGCACCACTTATAGCAAAAGCTAAGGTACCAAGGATGTTAAGTATGTCCCATGTCAAAGTAATTTCTCCTTTTCTCAATAATCATATAAAATAGTCCGTTTAATCCGGTCTAATTAATCTATTAAATAGACTATCCCTTACACCACATACATTGTATCAGAATCTACTTGATTTATTAGAATTAAAATTCTGGAAAAAAGATTTAAAATTAATAAAAAAGTTTGATAATATTTATGAAATTGTGATAAAAATAGCATGTCATGAAAATGGCAAGTTGTTTTTTTATTTTGCTTAAAGGTAAGAATAAAGTGGAAACCTGAATGTATATATCAATTACGGAGCAGACTTAGGTTGGACAAGCCCAATTTAGTGGTGTTTTAAAAAGGAATGAAAGGATGGCAAGATGATGAAAACTAAATTAATAGAAATGTTAGAATCTCGTAAGGATGAAATAATTCAAATCCGTAGACATCTACATGAAAATGCTGAGCTATCTTTTAAAGAAGAAAAAACTGCTCAATATATTATCGATTTTTATAAAGGTAATGACGTTGAAGTTCAATCAAATGTAGGTAATGGATATGGAATTATCGTGACAATTAAAGGTGGAAAGCCTGGGAAAAATATTGGTTTGCGTGCTGATTTTGATGCACTTCCAATTATCGAAGAAACGGATTTACCCTTTAAATCAAAAAATGAAGGCGTGATGCATGCATGTGGTCATGATGGTCATACAGCCTATTTGTTAGTATTAGCAGATTGTCTAATTCAATTAAAAGATGAAATTCCAGGTACAATAAAAATTATTCATCAACATGCAGAAGAAGTTCCACCTGGTGGGGCAAAGAGTATTGTAGAATCCGGATTGCTTGACGATTTAGATAATATATTTGGGATCCATCTGCTACCAATGGGTCCAACAGGAGTTGTTGGATATCACGCTGGATATTCTTTTAACGGAAGAGCGTATTTGAAATTAAAAATACAAGGTAGAGGTGGACATGGTTCCTCACCACATCTAGCGAATGACGCTATAGTGGTTGGTGCTCATTTTGTTACAGCCGCTCAAACGATTATTAGCCGTCGGTTAAGTCCTTTTGATATTGGCGTAATTACGATTGGTTCTTTTGATGGAAAAGGAACATTTAATGTCATTAAAGATAGCGTAGAGCTTGAAGGCGATATCCGTTATATGACTGTTGAAACAAAAGAAACAATTGAAAAAGAAGTTAAACGTCTTGTAAAAGGATTAGAAGAAGAATTTGGTGTAACATGCGATCTAACCTATACGAATGATTATCCACCTCTATATAATGATCCTGAATTAACAGGAAAAGTTGCTGATTTTCTTAAAAATGCAATAGATCAAGATATTAAAGAAGTGAAAGAATTCCCAGCCATGCCACCTTCTGAAGATTTTGCATACTATGCTGAAAAATTCCCTTCCTGCTTCTTTTACATTGCTTGTACACCAAAAGGAGTAGAAAAACCTTATTTTAATCATAATCCTAAATTTGATATTGATGAAGATGCCCTTCTTGTGGCAGCAAAAGCAGTAGGAGTTGTCGTTTGCGGTTATTATGAGTTAAATTAGGGAAAAGAATTAAATAAATAGTTATGGTAAAGATTGTCCGTATTAAAACGTTGTGTTAGAAATTAAATTTTAAAAAATATGAAGAACTATACAATATTTTACAGAAGTCAAGGAAAGGAATGCTCCTTGGCTTTTTTATTTAAAATGGTTTATTTCACTATGGAAGGGAAGGTTAGAGAAAGAATAATTATAGATTAGATTAGAGGTTTTTATATCTTTACTATTGAAATAAAGATAAAGGGATGAATATTTTAGATAGGAGAGAATGAAATGGATATAAAAACCAATAGACTTGAGATACGTAAATTAAAATTAGAAGATTGGCAAGATGTCTATGATTACACATCAGATAGTCATGTGATGAAATATATACCAGAAGGCATTTTTACCGAAGAAGATGCTAAGAATTTTGTACATGAAAATAGCGGTGAAAATGCTGAGAAGTTTGCTGTGATTTTGAAGGATGAGCAAATTGTCATTGGTCACATAGCATTCTTTAAGTATTTTGGTGAACATACTTATGAGGTTGGGTGGGTGTTTAATCCGAAATATTATAATAAGGGATACGCTTCAGAAGCTGCAAAAGCTATAGTAGAATTTGGTTTTACAAAGATGAAATTACATAGAATTATTGCTACATGCCAACCTCAGAATATACCTTCCTATCGAGTAATGGAGAAGATTGGAATGAGAAGAGAAGGCTATTTCAAAAAATGTATTCCAAATGGAGATGAGTGGTGGGATGAGTACTATTACGCTATTTTAGCAGAAGAGTGGGAATGAAAGTTTTGCCTGAATCAATTTCATATTGCAAAATTCATATGAAATATTCGAACATTCCATGATATCCAATGTTGTTCAAAGACGCCATGTGCTGAAACCCAGGCAGGAACATAGTGGAGGGCACTGAAAAAGTAAAAAAAGATGAAAATTTATAATAAATATCTTGTTTAGCTATCTATGTTGATGTGGAATTAGCGAAGACTCCTGCGGGAAAGCGAGAAAGGTGAGACCCCACAGCGCGATTAAGGAACGGAGTCTAAGAACGCCACGTCCTGTGGCAACGACTCCGTGACCAACATCCT
>NZ_JBCMNM010000059.1:0-54828 GCF_050459865.1 Rummeliibacillus pycnus | reverse complement strand
CTTTTTGGGGTCACTTCAAAAAAGGATAAGCGCTCATTTTTCATTTAAGGGCCAGATTGTTAAATAACATGTTAATATGATGAATACGGAAAATGGATTGGTAAAAGATAAAAAAGAGGGTTATTCCCTTCTAAAGATTTGTAACAACAAAAATTATTTTAAAGGAGAACTGTTATGTTTACTATTGGTGAAAGAGTAATGGTATCAAGGGATAATGATAATGAAAATTATGATTCATTCCGTAACAAAGTATTGGTAGTAACTCATATTGCTACTAATAAACAGGAACATAAGGGCTATGATGGAAATTTAGAAGCGCCTTTATACGATCTTGAATTGGAAAATGGTGAAGCTATTAATTGCTCGTTATATGAATATGAATTGGAATATGCAGATTAAAAATGATTAAAAATGGAGGGGTTTTCCCTCCTAAATAACAAACAGGGCTGAACTTTTTACATAAAAGCAAGGAGAAGTCCTCTGTATTTAGTGAGTTAAGGGACCTCTTAGAAAATACATTTAAAACTTGTACACCTAAAATATAATCCTTATTCGTATGTGGCGTAGCCAATTCGCAATAGTTCAAGTTGTTAACCTCCTTTTAGGTTGGGGGCAAAATCCGAAGATGAAGGCGGAATATGGTTTGATTTCGAGAATGCGAAGATCGAGGAAGACTTTGAGAAAGCTGCTTTAAACGTTGTAAATTTACTAAATGTTTCAGACCGTTTATGGATTTCTAAGTTATTCAATTAAAGGGCGCGATTGTTGAAGAAGTCTCTCTTTTCTTATTCAACTAAAGGGCTACTAAAAAGATTGATTTTATGTTATTCCTTTATTTTCTATTATCATGTAAAGTAGGCAATCACCTATGTCTTTCCCTTCGCATACCTTAATCCTATAGAACACATCTCGTTTGAGAGGAGAATTGTTGAACGTGAAAGGGAGAGAATTACATTACTTTGCTGGAGGAAATACGGCAAAAGGATTCTACAGCCTATTTGAATCCAATTTTTCAGTGTTAGAAAAGGTGTTTTTATTAAAAGGTGGACCTGGAAATGGAAAATCAACTTTGATGAAAAATATAGCGGTTGAATTTCTTGAAAAAGGTTTTGATGTGGAGTACATTCATTGTTCTTCAGACTCTGACTCAATTGATGGGATTATTTTTCCTGGGTTAAAAATTGGTCTTGTCGATGGAACGGCACCGCATATTATTGAACCAAAGGTACCTGGTGCAGTCGAAGAGTATATAAATTTAGGGGTAGCGTGGGATTCGCAGCAACTACATGCTAAAAAAGATGAAATAATTCATTTAATCAGTGAAAAAGAAGAAGGGTACAAAGCAGCTTATCAAGCATTTGCAGATGCGCTAGCTATTCATGATGAATGGGAAACCATTTATATATCCAATATGGATTATGAAAAATTAAATGGTTTAACGGAAGATCTGAAATTATTATTCTTTAGAGAAATCGAATTAAATAAGGAATCAAATGTAAGACATCGATTTTTAGGAGCAGCTACACCAAAAGGTGCGGTCGACTTTGTTCCCAATTTAACTGGAGATATTCGAAAACGATACTTTTTAAAAGGTAGACCAGGATCTGGAAAATCAACTCTACTGAAAAAATTAGCTGCAACAGCTGAAAGCAAAGGCTTTGATGTAGAAATATATCATTGTGGTTTTGATCCGAATAGCTTAGATATGTTAATTTTCCGTGAATTAAGTATAGCGATTTTCGATAGTACATCACCACATGAATACTTTCCAAATCGTGAAGGTGATGAAATCATTGATTTATACAACGTAGCTATTTTCCCTGAAACGGATGAAATGTACGAGGAGCAAATTAGCAAAATTTCAGAACGGTATAGAGAAAAGATGAATGAGGGCATTGCATACTTAGCCGAAGCAAAAACATTACATGATGAATTGGAGACTATTTATAAAAAAGCCACTGATTTCAAGGTTATTGAGGATATTCAGAGAAAGATTAAAGATACCATACATTTGTTTGAAAAAGAGTTGGCTGAGTAATTAACTTCAAATAAGTAGAGGTTTTACCCAACTGTTTAAGCAAAAACTAAGTTGAAACACAAACACTTTGGAAGCAAGGAATCAATTTCTTTGGATAATGTTAAGAAATTGTAATGATTAATGAGAACATTTCCTATATCAAAGAAATAGTTCATATAATGACAACTAGAATGAACAATTCCTCCCCTTCAGGTTTGAATAAGTTAAACAAAATCATAATTACGAATAAAATAACCAAGCAAAAAGCATAGTAAAGATTGAAATTCATTTATTAAACTAATAACAATAATTAAACTCCATTTCATTCGAAGAAATAAATTTAACCAATTAGTACTAAAACGAAGGCTGCTCTAATTTTAGGGCGGTCTTTTTTTTATTGTATATTACTATAATCAAAAAGTTATAAGAAAAATTTATCATTATACTTAATTGTTATAAAATTATATTACAAACTTAGTTTTGTTTCAAAACGACATATAAGCATTAGATAAATGTTCAAAAACCAAAATGGTAATACGATTTTGCACAAAAAATAATAATCAATTTGACATGTCATAGGATTGATTATTGTGTATTTTATGAAAAATCCTGTAGAAGACGCTGTGTCTTCTACAGGATTTTTTTTGTCTCATTTTCAACCATTCCCTCTATTTAATCTAAAAAGGGGGAAGTTTAATGAAGAAAAAATGGCTTATTGCAATCGACGCAGGACATGGGAAATTTACACGTGGAAAACAATCACCAGATGGAGAAAGGGAGTGGAATTTTAATAATAAAGTGGTGCAATCTATAGTGAGTGAATTAAATAAACAGCCATTGGTTCAATATGTTCGAGTAGATGATCAGACAGGGAAAACAGATCGTAGCTTAGCTGATCGAGTACAAATCGCTAATCGTAAGAAAGCGGATCTTTATATTTCTGTCCATCATAATGCAAATAATGGTAAATGGGGAAACTGGAGTGGTGTAGAAACATTTGTTATGACGCCAAAAGAAAATAATCTAAAGTCTACGCAATTAGCTGAACTAATCCATCCCAAAGTAGTTACCGCTATGTCACTAAAAGATAGAGGCATAAAAGAATCAAATTTCTATGTATTAAGGGAAACAGAAATGCCTGCTATTTTAATCGAAGGAGGCTTTATGGATTCTCTAATAGATATCAAAAGGTTGAGAGATAATCAACGCTTATCTAAACAAGGTATTGCGATTGCACAAGGAATAATACAATATATTTCATTTGTAAATTCTTTATTAAAAAAGTAAAGTTTTTGTTAGCTAACTGGAACGTAAACAGATAAAATAAAGTTATAAATGTAATAAACTTTACAAAAAAGTACTGGAATTATTGTCTGAAGGAGATGGATATGAAAAAAAGATTAAAAATATCATTTATCATTAATGTTGTATTATTAACAGCGTTGATTACAGTGCTCGTACAAACAAATAGTTTTGCAGTTATGAAAACCAAAATAGGCGAAAGAACTACAGCTACACAATCTGATGTATTGCGACCTGCACACTATGAACAGAGACAAACCTTGTTTGAACGACTTGACGTTACAAAAGAATCAACTGTCATGTTAGGTGATAGCATGATTTTATACAACGAATGGGCAGAAGAATTTACAGAAGGACCTATATTAAACCGTGGTATAGGTGGCGATACAACATTTGGTTTATTAAAAAGATTAGATACAATCACGAACGGACAGCCAAAACGTATCATTATAATGATTGGCATTAATGATATTGCAAAAGGTTATAGTGAAAATCAAATATTAAAAAATTACGATGAAATTTTATCTACAATCGAAGAAAAAAGTCCAAATACAAAAATAATTATCACTTCGGTTTTACCTGTAAATAATGAGCTATACGGTTATAGAATTCATAATCCCCAAGTTATTCATTTAAATAATGACCTCCAAAAATTAGCAAGCAAACATCAAATACCAATGGTCAATATTCATGATCAGTTTCTAAAAGGTGATCAATTGGATTTAAAATATACTAGCGATGGGTTACATTTAAATGGAGCTGGCTATGCTATTTGGGTTAATGCTTTAAAACCTTATATCGAAAAATAGTATTTCTAACAATTAAAAAAGAAAACCGACATAAATAATTGTGTCGGTTTTCTTTTTCTTAATTTCTATTGCTTATTGAAGTATGTTCATTTGTACTATTTATGGTACATTATGAAATTTTGGTGAATTTAGGAACTTGTCTATTATTCAATGCTAAGATAGTAAATAAGTAGGGAAATAAGCGGAAATGTAGAATGTTACATATAAGGAGTGGTTTATCTAATGAGTGAACAATTAGATTTATTTGAATATGTGGATAAGCAAGCGCATTTAAAGTCCATCATTGATCAAATGAAAAGCTTATTACCTGGGCAAGAAATCATCTTTACGAACATTTCGATAAGAAGAACGGATCGTTTTTTCGAGACATTACAAGCGGATGTTTTTCATGAATGTTTTCGTGGACAAGAAGAATGTGTGCAATTTCTCAAAGAATATCTGGATTCTGGACATTTTTTGAAGTGAAGGATATCGTTATTTAGCGTATTTTATTCTTTTTATATCTTTTGTACTGAAAAAGGATTTGTGTGTCATAATGGAGTAAATTAATACGATTGCTGACCAAATAAAATTTCCAATGAATAGTTGTTTATTATAAGAGAGTAGAATTACATAGCTAACAATTCCAAAACTAATAGAATATAAAACCATTAACCAAAATCCCCAAGCTTTTAAATTCATATAGCCATAAATTACGATTAAAGTCACAATTGCTAAAAGAACTCTAAAAAGCTCTTCTGGAAAGTCTGGTATACCCAATCGGTCTACAAGCCCAATCTTATTGGCAACTTGTTGGAAGAAAAACGTGGTGAATATTAATGCGGTGATTCCAAAAATATAAAAATAGCTAATAAGGGTTACACCGATTGGTTTTTTCATTCATTTCCTCCATTCATTACGAATATTGTATAGGAGCGAGCGAGCCCTCATTTCATTACATAACTCAATATATGCTTATATTATCTAATATAACCAAAACAAACGCTGAACTAAAAATTTGTTAGTTTAGCGTTTGTTTTTTGCTAATAAAATGAATGTCTATAAGTAAGTGCTTTAACTTTTGCATTACCGTGTCCGCCGTTCAATTATCGCCATTTGCCTTGTCAAATGATCAAGTTGCTGTTGCATTAGATTCAATTGACGTAGATGTTCTTGTTGAAATTGATTAATTTGTACATTTTGGCTTGGGTTTTCTTGCTTTTCCTCAATCGCAGCAAGAGTTGATAAAACCCCAACAGCATATCCCAATGTAGTAATCACACCGGAGAGTAAATCCAGCTTATCAGAATTTTTGACGGGCGTTTCAATCGTCTTATTAAACTGATTATTAAATTGCTTATTTTTTTCCTTCACACACATACCTCATTTTAGTTAAATTATTATTTAAAATTTCAATGAAGTAACGTCACTAATCGTTAAAAAACAAATTTTTATATTGGAATCCTAATAGATTTTGCTTTACGGTTCGAGCATGTTGATGACAAATATATTGGTAATTCATTGTATTTCATTATCAGATTTTTCTTTAGCATATGACGAATTTTGAACGGTTAGAACGAATAGTATCTAATGAAGGAGGTTACAAAAAAGTTCCGAAAAAAGACAAAAAATAGGCGTAGACATGCTAAAGCAAATAGATGAAGCATTAAATAACAGTAGTAAGTAGAGAAGGGGGGGAGTAATTTGACAGCAGATAAATTTAAGCAATGTATTGCATTATTTGGGGGAATGCTTTCAGCGATCCTTTTATTTCTACAATCAATAGGCGTTACTTCGAATTGGTTTAATAAAGAATCCGTTGATGCCTTTAACCAGATGTTGATATCTGCAGTACCATTCATCCTGGTGGTTTATGGCGTATGGAAAAATAGCTATATTGTCACAAAGAAAGCCAAAAAACAAGAACAGCTATTAAAGGAAAAAGGCTTAAAATAAGTGATCCAATAATCTTTTCACGTATCAATGTGAAAGTTAAAATGGAGAGCGTGTAAAAGACATATCACCTAGCCCTGTTATCAAGAGTGGTGATGGGGCTATCTCTGTGTTTGAATAGTTTTATATATGAGGAAAAAGAACAAACATATGAATAAAAATAATAAAAATAGATGTAATTGAATACTTTCTTCAGCCTAATTTCTTAATAAAAATAACAGATTTGGTATTTGTATCAATCATTCCCCTTCAAATTAATACATATATTCTATGAAGTATAAAAGAGGGGGGAGCATTTCTGAAAGAACAGCTACTAAAGGCAATGAACCGAAATCAATTAGTAACGATGATGTATATGTCCAAAACCGGAGAAATCACGAAAAGACAAGTGAAAATCTTAGATATTAAGGATGAGTCATTTAAAGCGTATTGTTACGTAAAACGTGCACAGCGCACTTTTAAAATTGAACAAGTTCTAGCCATTGTTCCTGTTATACGAAGAGAAAATGAGATCATCTAATTGTATATTGGAAAAAAGCGAAACCATGAAACTTTATGAAGAAAGTTTTATGGTTTCTTCGTTTTCAATGTTAAGTTTCAAGAGAACACAATCATGTAATTTATTTTTACAACCAATTTCCTCTTTGCACTTGTCTCATTAATTGATCCACTTGTTTTTGTAATCGTTCTATTTGTTTTGATTGATCAGATTGATGTGAATTATTTTGAGAGTTTTGTTTAGATGGATTTACTAATTCCTGTAGTGTAATCCCAGCAGCAATGGCTTGTAGACCATCACCTATTGTAGATAGTGTTGATCCAAGCAATGTTAATTTAGCAGCGATAATCTCTGGTGATTCGACGTTTTGGTTATTTTTATAATCATTTTTATTCGCCATTTACAAACCTCCCTCAGTTATTTTATGTTTATTAAATAAAATATGAAAGTTGTCTGCAAATAGTGTGTACATATTAGTAGCTGTTAAGTGTACACAAAAAAAATGGTAAAGGAAACATAAAATAAATGAGCAAATATTCCCCTTTATTTTGATAAAAACAATCCGATAAATTGAACGAAATACAAAATAAAGGGTACAGTCAGGGAAATCTGATGTCACAAAGCTATCAGGGGCTAAGGATTAAATCTATGCCAGCCAGCTGCCGTTACCCATTCAGGAGGAAAAGGTAATGAAAACAAAAGGATTTACTAAGGTTTTATCAAGTGCAGTCGCAATGAGTTTAGTTTTTAGTGCAGCATCATATGCAAGTGCGAAAGGGTCAGATCACGAAAAATCTGAGCATCATCAAAAAGGACAAGCTCAAAAAGAAACTGAAAATTCTACTAAAAATGAAAAAGAAGTAAAAGATCATAGTAAAAAAGAATCAAAGAAAAAAGAATCAAAGAAAAAAGTATCTTCAAAATCTGGTAAAGCAATTGAAAAAAGATTAAATCAAGCTGAGACAAATATCAACAAACTGACTAAATCCATTAACTCATTTTTTGGTGTAAATGAAGATGGTACAGTAGATAAAGATTTAAGTAAAAAAGAAGCATCCAAAAAATATAATAGTTATAAAGGAAAATTGAACGCGGAGATCAATAAGCTTCGTGCAACTGACAAACAATTATTATCTGACAAAAGAAAGAATCGATTAAGTGCTGAAGAATACGAAGCATTATCAACAAAATCAAAAGAATTAAATCAGTTAGCACAAGAGGAAATCAAACGAGTAAAAACTCTAGCTACAGAAGCTTCTACACCAAAAACAGATGATCAAGATCAACAAAATGGTACAAATGATCAAACTGAATCTGATGAACAAACAGAAAAATCTGATTCAGAGAATGAACAAGCTGATTCAAATGTTGAAGATAAAGATGAACAAGGTGATTCACAAGATAAAGTGGAATCAAATGATGAAACTAAATCTGATGAAGCTCCAACTCAATCTAATATAAAAGCATAAGAATAATAGAATAGTATAAAAAAGTCAGCATTATTGTGAATGCTGGCTTTTTTTATGAATAAAGTTGGAAATGGATTCTTTATTTATTAAAAATGTTTAGCAGTGGTTAAAACTGTCGCACTGTAACATAAGATAGTATATCTCAAAAAAAATCATTTTTTTGATTAATAGTATTTATCAGGTTTCTGCATGAAGTGGAATTAGCTCCGCTTTCCGTGGGCGAACTGACGAGCCTCCTCGCTTGTGCTCCTGCATCGCTTCGCTAGCTTCGTCGCAGAGAAAATCTCGCTCCGGGGTCTCGTCCAGCTCGTTTTCCCACAGGAGTCTCCGCTAATTCCACTTCAACTAAGATGGTTAACAAGATTCTTATCATAAAAATCAAGTTCCTTCACTACGTTCCTGAGGGGGGGCAACTCAAGCTTTTTATATAAGACTTTAAATAAACCTCACTAAATGGGAAAACTAATTGTTTCAGCATAAAAAATCTTGAATTCTAAAATTGCTTGAATTTAGGTTTGTACATTTATTTTTTTCGAGAAAATGCATTTACTATCATTGAAGTATATTTGAAAGGTGGCAAAATAATGGATACATCTGTTCAAGGGTTAATAGCTAACTCTATTAAACGTGTTGGTGCTATTAATGCAAATGTACGGAGACGCATGGAAATAATAATCAAACTTTGTCACAAACGTGGTATATGTGTCATTTTTACGCAAGGCATGCGTTCAATGGAAAATCAAGCTAAATTGTACGGCCAGGGGCGATCGAATTACCATTATAATGGAGTAGATTATAGTCAACCAAGTAATCCAATTGTAACGAACGCAAATCCAGGAAAGAGTGTTCATAATTATGGGCTAGCCATAGATTTTGCTATTGTTAATGAAAGCAAGGAGATAATTTGGGATACTAAGGCCGATTTTAATCAAAATGGTATACCAGATTGGATAGAAGTGGTCACGGAAGCAAAAAAGCTTGGTTTTAACTGGGGTGGAGACTGGAAAACATTTCAAGATTTTTCTCACCTTGAATGGATAGGGAACCTAACATACAATCAAATTTTTAATGGGGAAAAGCCGAAATTTCCTTCCCTTATTAAAAAAGAAAGTACAAACGATTACTATCAATCAGAGAAAGGAAAATATAAAACATTAAAAACTTGTTATGTATTCAGTGGTTTAGTATTTAGTAGATCCCAAAAGTTAAAAATCCTTAAAAAGGGACTAACAATTAATGCAGTTGATGTAATTAAAAGTAGTAAATCGTATCGTTTAAAAATAATAGTCGATGGTAACGTAGGCTATGTTTCATCTAAAAAAACAATTGTTGAAAAAATACCTGATTCTAAATATCACACAGTCGTAAGTGGAGAAACCTTAACTGGCATAGCAGCTAAATATAAAACAACGATTGATCAAATAGTAAAATTAAATAAGGATATAAAAAATATCGATTTGATATATGTAGGACAGAAGATTCGAGTATTATAAATAGATTTTAATCTATTTAGTTATTACTAAAAATATCAATTATATCCGCTCAATTTTACTCGAATTATTAAAAGAAAAAATTACATGAAAAATTCTATCAAGAGTAAAAAAGATGAAATAATATAAAAGTACATATACAATAAAAGAGTGAAAACCTTTAAATCAAGGTAATATAAGATTTCGAAAGAGGATGAAACCATGAGTAACGCATACGAAGAATATATGCAAGGCATTGTAAAACCAATGCGTGAAGAGTTAGTGAATGTTGGCTTCACAGAGTTAAAAACATCTGATGAAGTCGCTGACCACATGCAAGAATCAAAAGGAACATCACTTATTGTGATTAATTCAATTTGTGGTTGCGCAGCAGGTCTTGCACGTCCTGCAGTAGCCGCAGCAATTGAAAAAGCAGAACATAAACCAAATCATTTAGTTACTGTTTTTGCAGGCCAAGATCGTGAAGCAACTGCACAAATGCGTAGTTTCTTTGAAGAAGTACCACCAAGTTCACCATCTGTTGCAATTTGGAAAGATGGAAACTTAGCTTACTTTATTCCACGTGAACAAATAGAAGGTTTTTCAATGGAACAAGTTCGCGATCATTTAACAGGCGTACTTGATCAAGTATGTACGAAGTAAAAACAATCGTTACGACTGCAGGGCGCCCAGATGATGAGTCACTTCAATTAGCTGAAATAGCTTGTCACTCACTTCAGGTCCCTTTTGTAGAAAGAAGAAAAAGATCTATTAAGAAAATTGCAGAACTTGCACATGCAAATGTGATTGTAGCAGGAAAACATCGTTTTGAATATTACCCTCTAGGTACAAAAGAGGCGTTTTTCTTCCATCCAAGTTCTGCAGCATTTCGTTTAAAACGTGTAGCGCGTGGTGAACATGATCCCCTTTTGGATGCGGTCCAATTGAAAGATGGAGATTCATTTATCGATTGCACTTTAGGAATCGGCTCTGACAGTATGCTAGCAGCTTTTGCTGTTGGCCAATCTGGGAAAGTAGTTGGATGTGAAGGTAATCAGAATGTGGCGTTTATCGTCAAAGAGGGGATGAAACGTTACGATATTTCGCAGCTACCTTTGCTAAAATGTATGGAAAGAATAACTGTTATTCCAAGTTTAGCCATCGATTTTTTAAAGCAGCAACCAGATCATTCATTTGATGTTGTTTATATGGATCCCATGTTTGAAGAAACGATCGAGGAGTCAATAAACTTTGCCCCTTTACGGAATGCTGGATTACATGATTCATTAAATGATGAGTGGATTAATGAGGCAAAACGTGTGGCAAGGAAACGTGTTGTTCTAAAAGCACATTACCGATCTCCATTATTTGAGCAATTTCATTTCAAACGAGATATCCGTCAAGCTGCTAAATTCCATTATGGGATCATTGAAATAGAAGAATAATACGCTAAAGAACCTGCGATTTAGTTGATCGCAGGTTCTTTTAATATTCTACTATCTTGAGCTAACCCCACGCAGAAACTTAGTGGTGGCCCCTGAAACAGTAAAAATAGATGGAAATTAATAATAAAAAACTTGTAAAGCTATCCTTAGTGATGTGGAATTAGCGAAGAGTCCTCGAAAATGCATTCGCATTTTCTTCGTGCGATGTAAATTCAGTGAAGTTTATTCAATGTCCTGCGGGAATGCGAGACAGTTGAGATCCCGCAGGCAGCGAAAATTCTTTTTGCAATGCAAAAAGAATTTTCTGCGACGAGTAATCGTAGGAGCAAATGTTTTAGCTGCCGAGGAGGCTCAACGCTCGCCCGCGGAAAGCGAAGCTAATTCCACATCATGCAGCAAGCAGATTAATAATTTAATATTTGTATCTGAAATTTCATCATTTGGGTGGGGTGTAGGCTTTCAATTTTTGTTGGTAGCGAAACCATATTTAGGAAATGGAGCAGTATTAATGACAAATTCTGATTTAGGTGTTCATCAAATGGAAGATATTATTGGAGAAATATATCATTCCATTACATATTAAATGTTTCTTCTGCAATTAAAGCGAGCATAGTTATCATTTCGCGGTTCCCAAAATTTCATGTGATAAAAAGTTTTAATTCATTAGGTTAATTTTATGCTTTCTAGTTATTTTGATTTTGCGAATTGATAAATAATTAGGACAATCATCCTTCTTTATTTCAGAGCTAACAATTCGTTATAATAATTTTATAAGGAGTTGTTTGTATGAAGATCGTTGTTTTCGGGGCTTCTGGTAGAGTAGGGCAACATGTTGTTAGATTAGCACTTGATAAAGGGATTGAAGTGACAGCATTTGTACGTACACCTTCTAAGTTACAAATTTCACATCCATATTTACATATCTATCACGGCAATGCTTTACATGCAGATGATGTTTCGGCTGCAATCGAGGGTCATGACGCAATTGTATCCTGTCTTGCATCGAGTAAAGGATTAAAAGAATCGACTGAACTTGGCAAAATGGTTAAAAATATCGTTTTAGGTATGGAGACACATTTTGTGAAAAGAATAGTTTACTTAGCATCTGCAGGAATTGATGGAGAAATACCAGGAATTTCGGGAAAGATGATTATGAAAACATTAAAGTATCCATTAAGCGATCATCGAAATGCCGTTGACACAATTATCAACTATAATTTGGATTATACAATCGTTAGACCGATGGGGTTAACAAATGATGATGCATCTGGAAAATATCGAGAAGCAGTAGAGGGAATTCCTGAAAAAGGAAAAAGTATTGCACGCGCAGACGTTGCGAATTTTATCATAAAGGCATTGGATAATCCGAAATATATTAACCAATCTGTAAGTATTGCGAACTAATTAAAAAGAACTATGAGTATAAACCTCCCATAGTTCGATTTGAAGTAATATGGAATGCATTAGTCTGTAATACAAAGAGACATTAAATAGAATAATAGCGCTAAAAATCCAATTCCGATTGCAATTGACATTAAAATTTGCCCTCCTTCTGTACAAAAACGAACATATTATTTCTAACTAATTGTACAATGATTTACAAAAAGATGAAACCTTTACTTACAAAATTCGTATATAGTATAAATGAGATGTTTTAAAAATGTTCAAAAGTAGGTGAAATAGATATGAAAAACTGGATTCAAAAATTATTAGTTTCAACAGTTGCAGTTTTAACACTCGGCGTTATCACACCTAGCCACTCAATATGGGAAAACATATTAGAACATAGCGGAAACAATAAAACCCAACTATCTAAGCAATCTATTGATACCCAAAATTACATAGATACAGTTTATCAAGATGATACACTAAATGATAAAACTGCATTTTCTGAAAATGTTTTAGAACAAGCAAAAGAACAAGCATACATGAAATTCGGGAGTAAAATCGGTCCGAAAATTAGCAATGAGTTTGACCATATTATTTTCCCTAAAATCGAAGAAGCTATTCATATGACTTTTGAAAATGTCGATCAAAATGACATGAAAAACTTAGCAATTAGTGAAAAGCCAAGCGGTAATTACTCAGAAAAAATGTTCCACATTTATAACGAAGCATCAGGCGAAGACGTTATCCGTTTCCATGTAAGAACAGAAAATCGCCCATTCGACGGTTATTACTATAATTTTCATTATCACACATCCACAGACAATTTTGTTTCACACTATAACTTAGGTGAAATCTACTGGTCTAAGGATACGCCACCTAAGTGGTTATCATAAAAAAACACCCCTAAATGTTAGAAACCAACTAACATTTACGGGGTTTTTTATTGCAACAAGAATAGAAAAGCGACCTAGTAGTACATGTATTTTTCTGATAAAAGTAAATTATCGAAGGTATATTCCGAAATATCTTTACTATTCAAGAAATCCCATAGAATGACAAGTTTTAATTTATTTTTAGAAATTTTGGCATGTTGTACAAATTATCTTGCATACGCTAAAAGGATGTTAAAAAGAAGGGAAGTGAGATTTAATTTGGTGAAATATAAAAACAATTGGATTCCAATAAAAACAGTGGAAGAAATGGTAAATACCGATTACGATGTTCTCATTGTGGGATCCGGCCCTGGTGGGGCTGCAACATTATCACGCTTATGCGAATTATGGAAAAACCAAGGTGCAAAAAAAATTGGAATACTTGAGCAGGGTGATAAATTATTTCATTCACACTCACTGAACTTACCAACACAAAACGTAAATAATGCGAGGGATGTTCTTCTTGCTGATAATTCGACTACTTTTGAGAAACATTTACCTCAATTTTCTGGAGCCAGAATGGTTTATGCACTTGGTGGACGGTCATTATTTTGGAATGCTGCAACTCCTAGACCTATTGAAAGTGAGACAAACAAATGGCCAATTCCTAGAAGAGAATTAAATGTGTATTTTGGAATGGCAGAAAAATTATTGCATACGACCATGCATTATGCAGAGGGGTCTTCTATACAAAATGTGATGTTAAAGCGGCTTCATGCAAATGGTATTGATGAAGCAATCGATCTGCCATTGGCATTTGATATGATGGGATCTTATCAAGGGCAAGTTCGCTCTAACCCTTGGTATAGTTCCATCAATGCACTTGCTGCTGCAATGTTTGATCGTCCATATGACCTCGCATTAAACGCCAATGTATCACGAGTTTTCGAAAACAACGGCAGAATTGCTGGTGTAGAAGTTTATACAGCTGATAAAATGGCACATACCATCTATGCAAAAAATGTTGTGTTATCAGCAAGTACATTAGAAACACCACGTATATTATTGAATTCTGGTATTAAAGGCCGCGCTATTGGTCATTATTTAACTGGTCACGTGTCGATAATTGCAACAGGAACAATCGACAGAGGCTTTTTCTCTGATCATAGCGGAAATGTTGCAATCTTGAAAGCTGAAACAGATGAAGCACCCTATCAAATTCAAATTCTTGGACCGGATCAATATTTTTCTTATCAGCAGGTTGAAGATAAGAAATTAAAAAATACGTTAGGTATTGTTTACACATCATTTGGCCGAGTTGAACCTCGCTTCGAAAATCACGTTTACTTAGATCCTTATGAGAAAGATGAGTTTGGAATGCCATTATTCCAAGTTGAGTATTCTTTATCAAACAAAGATAATCAAGTAGCTGAACAAGTAAAGCAAGGAATTATAGATTCTGCCAATGCAATGGGTGTAACTTTAGATCCTTCTACTCCTTTAGAGTTACGCTCACCTGGAAGTGATATGCATGAATCTTCTACATGTCGAATGGGTGATGACCCAGATACATCTGTGACAAACCCTCATAGTCAAGTTCACAATGTGGAAGGCTTATATGTGGCTGATAATAGTGTACTCCCAAGACTAACTGCTGCAGGTCCAGTCCTAACAAATACTGCCTTAGCTATTAGATTAGCTGATTATATAGTTCGTCAATCAAGTTAAACATTTGTGAGTCGAGAATTCATTAACGTAGTTATTATAATAAGTCTAATTAATATCAGTAAAAAGTGTGTATTCCATCAATTAATACAAAAATGAAGCTTGATGCATTTCGTATCTAGCTATTAAGGCTACTGTATTTCTAATTTCAAGAATAATAGTCGTGGAAATGCAAAAAGTCGGATGTGAATGAAAACATCCGACTTTAATTTTCCAAAGCGAAAAATTAGCTTCAATTCTTTATTCTAGATAATTCTTTTAATTATTTTTTGGGGTCATAACATCTCCTAAATATTCTCCATTCTTCGGATTATAAAAGATTTCGGCATTTTGATTATTTATTTTGCCGTCAACACCGAGAAAAATATATTTTTCATCTCGTACTAATCTAAAGTGATAACCATGAGAAAATGAATCATCTCTCGGAAGTAATTTAAACTTTTCAATAGCTGAATTAACTATATTAGTACTATCTATCTTTATTTCCGAATCTGGAATAGTAAATTCCTCTGAGCTGTCAATTATTCTATATCTTTTAAGTTTTCCTTTTTCAATAATTACTACCATATTATGATTAACAGTGGGTAAAGAAAAGGCACCTTGCCAATTCATTTTTTTCCCATTTCGTCCGCTTATTATCCCGTCATCAACACTATTAAAAAATAAAAGAATTGCTTTCTTATCAAACTTTTTACCTTGACTTAACCCCAAATTATAGGCTTCTATAAGAGATATTTCTTTTTCTGGTAACGAATTAAATGATTTTACGTCATATAATCCGTTTTCTACTTTTTCAGAAGTGTAACTTACACTTGTCATTTCTTGAGTTTTATTTAAATAAATAAGAAATGTGATGCTAGTCCCAACTAAAAGAACTAATAAGATGAGTTTTCTATAAAATATATTCCACCAGCCCCTTTAATAAAATACGTAATATGGAATTTTGTGTTATATTTCTATATATGAAGTGAAAAAAGAATTCATTAGCAAAAAGTACAATTAAGCGAAATATTGTAATTTGCTGGCAACGACCGTACAGACTAAAAGTGGTTTTTGGCTGGTTTTGTTTATTTTTTAAGGGAATCACTCTGTGGTAACGTTAACCGTATTGCTAAAATGGATACTCAAAATCGCTTAGCAGAATTTTTGGAAATGTATATAAAATTGACAGTAAAATAAAAAAATAAAAACGTATGTGAGAAAATTTGGAGGAAAAAAGTGCCTAATATCGATAAAGTAATTGAAGTATTTGAAGGTATACAGCAAGCCTATAATACATTAATTACGATTCCTGCTGTATTATTATGGATAGTGATTGGAATTTATTCTCTAGTAGATATTCTAAAAAATAAAAAAACATTCTCTTTTATTGGCTTCATTGGGAGAGGGACTTTCTTCTTTGTTTCATTGTCTATTGTGTTTTTTTTATGTATTAATATTATGAAAGCTGATTTCTCGTTGAATGAAAAGCAATGGAAAGATAATTATCTAGATCCTTATATAAATTCATTGTCTGAAAATAAAGTGGATGTAAAAGATTTTTCGCAAATACTTGAAATGAATTCGAATGAAAATAAAAAAATTAAATCAATATATTTAAATGATAAAGTTAAACCTATATGGATGGAATTAAATTTAATAGATAAAAATAACTCTTCAAAAAAAATATCAGTTCAGACTATTATTCGAAAAGAACCTATTGAAAATCCATATTTAACCTATAAATTAATAAATAAAAATATATCAGATAAATATAGAAAAGATATTTTTTATGAAACAATTTTACACATCCCCGAGGAATATAAAGTTTTAGACCCTTCTAATTAAAAAAGTAGCATCCCTAACGGATCCGCTAGATAATTACCTTATTTCGTAAATAAAAACCGACAGTGATTCAAACTGTCGGTTTTTATATTAATCATAAATAGCACTTCAATATTAGTCTTTGACCATGCTTTTAGATAGAATTCAGCTTTATTCGACCAAATCCCTTTCATCCCAAACTAGGCATTGACCAGTTCTAATGTTTTACCTGGCATTGGCGAAGATAGATAGTAGATGTGGTTTCTTTTCATGTTAATCAAAAGATAATGGGTAAGAAAAGGATATCCAACACAAATAATAATGACAAGCGACAAAAATGGTAACAAAGGTTAACTAAAAACAATAAATGAACTACCCAAATTAATACACCAAACCTAGACCTACAAATACCAACTAGAGTAAATCAATATTCATAATTTATTTACGACAATTATCGTCAATGTTATCATTAAAAATAGTATGTAAATTGGAGGCTATAATTGATGAAACAATACTTAGACCTTTGCCGCCATATTTTAGAAAATGGTAATGATAAGGGAGACCGTACTGGAACGGGAACATGGAGTGTTTTTGGTTATCAAATGAGATTTAACTTGCAAGATGGTTTTCCATTGATGACTACGAAAAAAACAGCGTTTCGATTAATTGCCACAGAATTATTGTGGTTTTTAAAAGGAGATACGAATGTTCGTACATTAATCGCGCAAAATAATCATATATGGGACGAATGGGCTTTTGAAAAATGGGTTCAAAGTAAAGAATATAATGGACCGGATATGACAGACTTTGGTCATCGTGTGTTGCAAGACGAAATGTTCAAACAACAATATGAAGAACAAATGCAGATTTTCCAAAAGAATATATTAGAAGAAGAAGCTTTTGCCGAAAAATTTGGAGATCTTGGCCCAGTTTATGGGAAGCAATGGCGTTCATGGCCAGATGCAAAAGGTGGAACTATTGATCAAATTCACAATGTTATTGAATCCATTAAAAAGAATCCAAATTCAAGACGTCATATTGTAACAGCATGGAATCCAGCAGAGGTTGATAATATGGCATTACCACCATGTCATTCGCTTTTCCAATTCTATGTTGCAGATGGTAAACTCTCCTGCCAATTATATCAACGAAGCGCAGATGTTTTTCTAGGAGTACCTTTTAATATTGCTTCATATGCATTATTAACGCACCTAATCGCCAAAGAATGTGGACTAGAGGTTGGAGATTTTGTACATACTTTGGGAGATGCACATATTTACAAAAATCACTTAAAACAGGTGAATGAACAACTTTCTCGTACACCGAGAACTTTACCAAAATTAGTGATCAAAACGGACAAGGATTCAATCTTTGATTATGAAATGGCGGATTTAGTCATTGAAGGTTACGATCCTTATCCGCGAATTGCTGCACCTATTTCAGTGTAAGGGAGGTTCAAATAGATGATTTCATTTATTGTTGCCTATGATGAAAATCGCGTGATGGGCTATAATAATTCGATGCCTTGGCATTTACCAGGAGACTTGGCATATTTCAAAAAAACAACAATGGGTAAACCAATGATCATGGGACGTAAAACGTTCGAATCGATTGGAAAAGCTTTGCCTGGAAGAACGAATATTGTTATTACTAGAGATCTGAATTACAACGCTGAGGGAATTATAGTTGTTCATTCTTTTGAAGAAGCTTTAGAAGTGGCAGAGAAGGAAGAGAAAGAAATAATGGTAATCGGAGGAGAGCAAATTTTCCGTTTAGCTCTTCCAATTGCTGATGTCTTGTATGTAACGAAAATTCAGCATGCGTTTCAAGGTGATACATTTTTCCCGGAATTTAGTGATGAATGGAAGAAAGTGTCCGAATCTGAAGAGTTTTCAACAAAAGATGGTATAAAGTTTTCATATATAATCTATAAAAAGTAGAGCTTTTGAATGTTTTATAGAATGAATAGAGTGACTATATTAGTATAGTCACTCTATTTTATTAGGAAGCGCTTGCCTTATTGAAGTTTTCGAAAATTGATGTTAGTTGCTTTAAAAGCTTATAACAATGAAAAAGATATACATCTAATTATTCTCATTAAACGTATTTAAAAGAGGGTGCTACCTTGATATGGTAGCGCTTTTTGTCTACCTTAATATATATAATAACTTTGCTATGATTAAAAATGAAAATCAATTAATAGATTTCGACAAATTTAGAATAAGATTGACAAATGTCACATGTCCTTTATTTCAAAAGCTAGTACTATAAATGATAGGGCTTTTAGTTTACTAAGTACGCAAAATCATTTTATAATGAAATGAATCAAATAAAGGATGTGTCATCGTGGGGCGAATTCATATTGTAACGGACTCGACCGGGGAGTTAACAAAAGAAGAAATTGATAAGTATCATATTCACGTGGTGCCATTAACCATTCAAATTGATCAAAAATCATATGTTGATGGAGTAGATATAAGTACCATCGAATTTTTAGAAAAAATGGCAAATGCACCAGAACTACCTAAAAGTTCTCAACCAGCTGTAGGTGTTTTTAAAGAATTATTTGATGAACTAGGTAGTAATGGAGATGAAGTATTAGTCATTACAATGACAGGCGGTATGAGCGGTACAGTAAAATCTGCCGAAGCAGCTGCAACGATGTCAGATACAAATGTTGTAGTAGTAGATTCTCGCTTTATTTCCTTTGGTCTTGGTTTCCAAGTAATAGAAGCAGCAAAAATGGCTGAAGAAGGCAAGACAATGGAAGAAATTTTAAAAAGACTAGATCATGTACGTTCAAATACAAATTTGTTAGTAGTAGTAGATACATTGGATAATTTAATTAAAGGTGGTCGTATTGGTAAAGGAACTGGTTTGATTGGTTCATTATTGAATATTAAACCGATTGCTTCACTTGAAGGCGGGGCATACAATCCTGTCGCGAAAGTACGCAGCCATAAACAAGCTGTCAAATATTTGTTTAACCAGTTCCAAGAAGACACCAATGGAAAAATAATTAAAGGTGTGGGGATTGCCCATGCAAATGGACTCAATATAGGTGAACCATTAAAAACAATGATTGAAGAGTCAGGCTATCATGATGTAAAATTTGGCTATACGTCGCCAATCATCTGTACACATACCGGGCCAGGAGCAATTGGCTTTTCATACTATACAGACTAATTATAGGCGGCAGGGAATCTTCATCATTCCCTGCTTTCTTTCATTTGAGCGACAAGGTCGAAATGAGAGGAAGAAATAGAAAGTGAAAAAATGGGTTATACTAATGTTATCTGTGTTTATCTTAGCTGCATGCGAAGTGCCAGGTATCATGAGTAATTCAAAAAAAGAAGATAAAATAACTGTAACGAACATGATACAACTTAAAGACATACAATATGTTGCTCTAGGTGACTCCTTAACGGAAGGCGTTGGGGATGAATTAGATCAACATGGATATGTTGGGCGTTTGTCGAAAGAGATGGAAACGTGGCGAGGTGTAAAATCAGTAACGGTTACAAATACAGCTAAAAGAGGTCGCAGAAGTGATCAGTTGATCGATCAGATTCAATCGGGCAAAATTGATGACGAACTTGAACGTGCTGATATCATATCATTGACTATTGGTGGAAATGACTTGATGAAAATTGTACGTTCAAATATAACGGACCTAACAAAAGAAGTTTTTGACGATAAAAGACCCGCATTTCAACAACGATATGAAACGATTATGCAACTTATTCGAGAACGCAACCCGAACGCTCCAATTATTCTTATAGGAATTTATAATCCTTTATCTATCTTTACAAAAGAAAAATCAGATATGAATACTATTATGAGAGAATGGAATTCAGATATTAGAGGATTTGCAAATCAAGATGATCATGCAGTATTTATAAATGTAGAAGATCTATTTAATTCGAATGATAATATGGTCTATCATACGGACTTTTTCCATCCGAATGCGAAAGGTTATGACCAAATGACAGCACGAATTATCAAAACATTACATGAGGTTGATCTGAAGAAACTATCACATGGTCAATTTGATTTTAAGGAGGATTCCACAAATGAATAAATGGAAAGTGGCATTTTTACTACTTTTCACACTTGTGATAGTTGCAATAGCTTCCGCTACATATCTTATTACAAGACCAATAGCTGAAACACCGACTCCGACTGCAAGTAAACTTCCAGATGGTAGTCATCTGGAAGTGCAAACTACGTCAAAAGACTTTGAGAATATGGCCAATCGATTAATCGAAAGTTCAATGAAAACATCTAAAATTCCAGTAAAAATGTTTGTGGGTGAAGATGTGTCATTGCGTAGTACGTTGACAGTATTTGAAATGGAATTACCCATAACTATGACATTTGAGCCAACAATAGAAGATGGCAATCTATTATTGAAACAAAAATCAGTTGAAGTGGGTATGTTGGATATTCCCCCTAATACAGCACTAAAATTGTTGAAGGATTCCGTTGACTTACCTAAATGGATGGTGATTCAACCAAAAGAGGAACAAATCTATTTTAATTTGACTGAAATGGACTTGCCTCTAGGTGAAAAGTTAAAAGGGCGTGTCCAAGCAAAAGAATTCAATTTAAAAGAAAATCGCATTATACTTGAAGTAATTATTCCGGCAGAATAGGAGGTTTAAGTATGACTTTAGAGAAAGCAACATTTGCAGGTGGCTGTTTCTGGTGTATGGTAAAACCATTTGATCAACAACCTGGCATTGAATCTGTCATTTCTGGTTATACAGGAGGATATGTAGAAAATCCGAGTTATCAACAAGTTTGTTCCGAATTAACAGGACATTTTGAAGCGGTACAAATCACGTATGACCCAGAAGTGTATCCTTATGAAAAACTGGTCGAAACGTTTTGGGCATTAATTGATCCAACCGATGAAGGTGGACAATTCCACGATCGTGGAAGATCCTATATGACAGCTATTTTTTATCATGATGAGAAACAAAAGAAAATTGCAGAAGACTCTAAAAAGGCACTTGAGCAATCAGGAAAATTTAATCTCCCTATCGCCACTAAAATAATAGAAGCAAAATCATTTTATAAAGCAGAAGAATATCACCAATATTATTATAAGAAAAACCCAACACATTATGAACTCTATTCTGTTGGCTCAGGACGAGTTGCATTTCAACAACAACATTGGGGGAAACATGATGAATAAAGAAAATAGACTAAACGAGTTAACGTCTTTGCAATACCACGTAACACAAGAAAAAGGCACAGAGCCACCTTTCCAAAATGAGTTTGACGAACATTTTGAGGAAGGTTTATATGTAGATATCGTTTCAGGTGAACCATTATTTTCTTCAAAAGATAAATTTAACTCAGGATGTGGCTGGCCAGCATTTACGAAACCAGTAAATACTTCTCGAATCACAGAACATTTTGATACAAGTTTTGGTATGAGAAGAACAGAGGTGCGTAGTAAAGAAGCTGATTCACACTTAGGACATGTATTCCCTGATGGTCCAAGAGAAGAAGGTGGTCTTCGCTATTGTATCAACTCGGCAGCATTACGCTTTATCCCAAAAGACCAGCTTGTACAAGAAGGATATGCAGATTACGTAAAGCTATTTGAAGAATAAGAATGAAAGAAAAGCTGATGAACCCCTTGTTAGAGGTCATCAGCTTTTTGTGATTTCTGTTCTATATATTAAATGTCATTTGGTACTAATAATAATCGCTGTTATTTTGAAATGGATGTAAGTTTTTTCGCAGCTTTGAAGGCTTGTTCAAAATCAACAATTAAATCATCTACATTTTCTAAGCCAACAGAGAAGCGTAGAAGTCCTTCTGTAATTCCTCGTTTATCACGTTCCTCTTTTGGAATAGCTGCATGACTCATGGTAACGGGGTAAGAAAGAATCGATTCAACACCACCAAGGCTTACTGCGAAAATTGGAATTTGTACATGGTCAACAAATGCCTTCGTTAGTTCACGATTTGGTAAAGTAAAGGATAATACGGCACCAGGATTAGTAGCTTGGCTCGCATGTATATCGAATCCAGGATGATCTATTAAACCAGGATAATATACATTTTCAACAAGTTCATGCTGGTCTAGGTATGAAGCAATTTTCAATGCAGACTGTGTTGATAGTGTTAAACGTGCATTCAGTGTTTTAATTCCTTGGATCAATGAGAAAGAATCTTGTGCACCTAAAATGGCCCCCATTGAATTTTGCATAAAGTAAATTTGATTACCTACTTCTTCATCCTTTGTTACTGCTAAACCTGCGATAATATCGCTATGTCCACCTAAAAATTTCGTAGCGCTATGGAGGACTACATCTACACCTAAATCCAATGGACGTTGATAAAGTGGTGTCATAAAAGTATTATCTACAAAAGTGAATAATCCATGTTTTTTGGCTATGGAAACAATTCCACGGATATCCGTGATCCCTAGTAGAGGATTTGCTGGTGTTTCTGCATATAAAACCTTTGTATTCGGTTGAATTGCAGCTTCCACTTCTTGTAGATTAGAAAAGTCAGCAAATGTATGTGTTATTCCATATTTTATTAATACTTGTGTAACAAATCGATAAGTTCCGCCATAAACTTCACTTGTTACAACTATATGATCACCTGCATTCAAAGTTAGAAGGGCAGATGCGATAGCTGCAATTCCTGAAGAAAAGGCAAATCCTCTTGAGCCCCCTTCAAGTTCAGCAATTGTTTTTTCTAATGCATCTCTTGTAGGATTACCAGAGCGACTATAATCATAAGGACCAAACGAATCAAAATGTTCTTGATCAAATGTAGATGAAAGATAGATAGGAACATTAACTGCGCCTGTTTTTTGTTCATAATCGCCTCTTGTAGAAGCTGTAATCAAGCTTGTTTCGATGGATTGTTTATTTTGCGTCATAAGTAGTCACCTCTTCAGTTATGGTAGCAAAAACTTGTTTAAGATCGGCAATTATATCTTCTGCCTCTTCAATTCCTACAGAAAAACGTAACAATGTATTGTCAACGCCGCGTGCAATTCGTTCTTCTTCAGGGATATCAGCATGTGTTTGAGTTGCAGGATAGGTGATAAAGCTTTCAACTCCGCCTAAACTTTCAGCGTAAGCAATTAATTGTAAATTTTCAAGGAAAGGTGCAACCCACTCTTCTCGTTGTAATCGGAAGGAAACCATCCCACCTAATCCAGCGTAAAGAACATCATTTACTAATGGTTCTTGCTCTAAATACTTAACGATTGTTTTTGCGTTTTCTGTATGTTGTTTCATACGAACATGGAGTGTTTTTAATCCTCTAAGTAATAGCCAGCAATCGATTGGACCTAGTGTTGCGCCAGATGCATTGTGGTTATAAAGTAATTTTTCTGAAAGTATTTCTCCTTTTGATACGACAAGGCCTGCAAGTACATCATTATGTCCACCAATATATTTTGTCGCACTATGAATGACAATATCTGCACCATGTTCAATTGGTTGTTGATAATATGGAGTTAAAAATGTGTTATCAACAATCAATAATAGATTATATTTTTTAGCTAGATCTGCAAATTGAGCGATTTCAATTGTCAGCATTAGTGGGTTAGTAGGTGACTCGATAAAAAGAGCCTTCGTATTTCCGTTAATAATCGCTTCCACATCAGCAACGGATTGGAATGAAGTGAAATGAGCTTTGATTCCGTATTGTTGTTCATATTGACCAGCTAGTCTATATGTACCTCCATAAATATCATCGGCATAAATGATTTCATCTCCTGATTTAAATAGGGAAAGCACTAATTGAATAGCTGCCATCCCGCTACTACAGGCAAAACCAGCATCTCCACCTTCTAAATTGGCAATACCTTCTTCCAAAACAAAACGAGTTGGATTTTTTGTACGAGTATAATCATAGCCAGTAGACTTACCAAGCCCTGCATGGCGATACGCAGTTGAAAGATAAATAGGTGTATTTATAGATCCTGTACTAGGGTCCGTATGAGCCCCAATTTGTGCTAAACGAGTTGAAATGTGTTTTTCTGTCATATTCATCATCCTTTTTTATATAAAAATAAAAGGCCCTCAAAGAAGAGGACCTAAAAACACGATAGTCGATCTTCTTATCTGTTAGACATACGTCTACTGGAATTAGCACCTTACCAATTATGGTGGTTGCTGAGATTTCACAGGGCCAAGTCCCTCCATCTCTCTGGATAAGAATTCAAATTTAATTGTAAGAAAAATTTTAATTAATGAAATATTAACACTTTAAATAATGCTATGCAATAGGATTATTTAATATTCAGAGAATAATATTTCGAAAGTCTATCTAAAGTGCTCACTAGAAAAGTGGATATGTATTCCTGACGCTTCTGCAAAAAATTAGCTCCTATTCCTTAACGGACTCTATTCATTTAGAAAGGCCACCTGAAAAGTGTTTTTCACCTTTTAGGTAGCCCTAGATTATAACTATTTAGTTGTTATTTTTGTTAATTCATAAGTTGCTTTATTATTTTTAACAGTTTTAATTGCACCAGTGTTTGGAGCATAGTAAGTGATAGAACCATCAGCAGCTTTGACACCTACAACTGTTTTAAATGTACCAGCTTTTACTGTCATTTTATTTTGGATGGAAACAATTTTACTATTTTGTGTACCTGATTTAAATACTTGACCTTTTGTAAAAGGGTATACGATTTGGCGAACAGTACCAGTTTTAGCGAATTTGTAATCTAAACCTTTTGCAGATTCTCGCACTAAAATAGTTTGTTTCTTGTCTAGTCCAGTTTTTTTGTACCAGTAAGTCCAACCAGTTGAATTACGTTTGTTAGTTGAATACATTTTGCCTTTTTTACCGTTTTCAACATAATAGTAAGTATTTGTTGTTACAGGGCGATAAGTTGTTTTTTCACTAGTTGAAGTACTAGTAGATTTTGTCGTTGTTTTATTAGTAGTATTTTGTTTTTGATCTTCTGCGTTTTTTACAGAATTTTTGTTAAAAGTTAAATAAGATGAGTACACATAAGCTGTTTTTTCGTTGAACTTGATTTTTGCCCAGCCAGTTTTTGATTTGCTATATACAATAACGTTGTCACCTTTCCAAAGTGTTCCGACTTTTTTTCCATTTACAGAAGGTTGTGCTCTTACGTATACGCTACTTGCTACTTTTGCACTCATTGTTTTGGTTGTTGCTGCGTTACTGTTTACTGTGAAAGTAAATATTGTTGCAAACATAACGATGAAAGATAGTAAACTTTTAACTATTTTCATATGAATCATCTCCCCATTGAAAAACTACCGAAAAAGATAGTGATGCGATGTTTCATGTATTTAATTGTATTTTTTCGCATCCGTGGTATAGAACGAAGCGTCAATAAGAAGGTTTCCAATTTAATGAAAAAACAAGGAATTTTGATATGGAATTATTAACACTTTCAAATAGTTTATTTTCATTTAACTTTATTTTGAATATTGAAGTGTGAATCATGAGTAATGAGAATATCTGTCGTGTTATAATCATAATAATTTGGAAGAGCTTTGGAAGAAAATTGAACAATACTCGATACTTCTTATTTTTCTTAGACAATAAATTAATGAACAAAAGGTAGGAAACGAAATGAAACCATCATTTTATCATTTTGTATTAACATTTAGAGGTGGAAAAGATTCAAAGGGAGAATTTGCGGAAGCGGCTTTTCATGATCATAGTTTTCCAAAACAAACGGAGGATTTTCAAACGCTTTCAAGATATATTGAAGAAAAGGCAGATCATGAGTTAAGTGCGGTTGTTTTTGATGAACTTTGGCAATCATATGAAGAGAAATATTTAGAATAATATTTGTCAGATGTCAGACATTCTTGATACAATAAGAAAAGTATTATGAAAAAATGACATGAATACAAATTAATCACTAAAATGAATTGAAAAGGGGACTAAATATGAGTATCCACATTAACGCTAAACAAGGCGAAATCGCAGAAATCGTACTATTACCAGGAGATCCATTACGCGCGAAATATATTGCAGAAACTTTTTTAGAAGATGTTACTCAATATAACGAAGTACGTAATATGTTCGGTTACACTGGTACATATAAAGGAAAACGTATATCTGTACAAGGAACAGGTATGGGCGTTCCTTCTATTTCCATTTATACAACTGAACTTATGCAAGAATATGGTTGCCAAAAATTAATCCGTGTTGGTACTTGTGGCGCACTTAAACGTGATGTAAAAGTCCGTGACGTCATTCTTGCACAATCAGCTACTACTGACTCAAAAATGAATGAAATCATTTTCAAAGGAATCGACTATGCACCAACAGCTAATTTCGATTTATTACTTAAAGCACACAAAGCAGGGGAAGCAGCTGGTCTTAACTTGCGTGTAGGTAATATCTACACTGCTGACTTATTCTATGGTGAAGATAACCAAAACGAAAAATTAGCAGACTACGGAGTTCTTGCAGTTGAAATGGAAGCAGCAGCATTATATACTTTAGCAGCTAAATTTAACCGTCAAGCTCTAGCTGTTTTAACAGTATCTGACCACTTACTAACTGGTGAAGCAACAACTTCTGAAGAACGCCAAACTACTTTCAATGATATGATTGTTGTTGCGCTTGAAGCAGCTATTCAAGACTAGTCGTAGCAAGGGTTTGTGAACTGGTAAAATTTCACGAGTGACCATTGGTGACCATTTTTAAAAAAGTGGTTATTATTGGTCACTTTTTTATTGGTTTAATTTATTAAATAATTGCGTAGCTTTTTCTTTTTGACGTATAAGGATACTAATACATTAAAGAGGTGAAATTAGTGAACGAGAAAGAGTGGAAAGAATTTAAAGAAGGAATATTAGATGAAGAACAAGAACTAAGCTTTTCATATAAATCAGAAGAATGGTGGATAAGTCGTCTATATGGTGAAGAAAAAAGCTATTTATTAACACGTTCAAAAGATTCATATACGCAAGAATTCTGTACAGCTGAAGAATTATTTGAGAATGGGATTATTGATGGGAAAACATTTATTGAAAGAGTACCTGATATAGAATGGTAATTAATATAATACTAGAAGTTATCATATTAATGTAATAAGTACGTCAGATAACAATTAGAGAGTTAAATAACTCTCAACACTGCCTTGTTGCGGAGGTAGGAGGATGGACAATATATTAGATTATTGTCCATCTTTTATTTTATTTATAGTGAGGAGGAGATAAATTCAGAGAAGAAACGATAAAGCTGAACAAAACGTGTTTAATTTGATGATATCAAAAGCAAAAAATGATAGAGAAAAAAGGCTTTGAGAAGATGATAATAATGATGTTATAACTTTCAATCACTCCATATAAGCTATGGAGTTAGTTTCACATTAAGTAGTACCAGTCAAGGCTGGACAATTTATTCATAGGGCGATACTCCATTTTAAATGTAGATGAAAGAAGGTTTAATTATGAAATGGTTATCAATTTCAATAAGCGTAATGGGATTATGTATTCTCTTATCTGCTTGGATACTATCCAATGCAATTCATGATACTAGAACTGTATTTCCTGGTTCAATAAACGTTAACGAAGGTGTTCATGAAGAATATGAATTACTTATTAATAACCACACACTTTATCTTATTGAGAAAAGTACTGGTCAAATCTTCAAAAAATTAGATGAACCTAATGCAAAATGGGAATTAGTAAAAAGCCATCTACAATAAAAATGATGTTAATATATAATTTAAACCTTTATTCAAATTAAATATATTTAAAAGTCGTCGTTATTTTTAATAATGGCGATTTTTTATAACTAGATAACTCAATACTACAAGTTACGGGTTCGAGTCCTGTACTCCTCGCGTTTGTAAGATAATGAAAAACAAAAAAAAGAGAGCATGTGACCGAAATGTGACCTAAAATGTCATTTAAAAGGTCGCTTGCTCTTTTTTTATAAGGCAAATGACCAATAACAGTCTCGTTTTCAGAAAAAGATAAGATATTTTTCGGCATTATTAACTCGTCTCCTATTTTATTGTTCTAGTAAATTTACTTTAAAATGATAAAATATTTTTATAATTAAAATATAAAGGAAGACGATGAATGAGGAAATTTTCACTGCAAACAAAGATTCTAGGTTTAACTTTTTCACTAAGCTTCATTCTGATTATCCTATTAACAACTTACTATACATATATGGAAGGAAAACAAATAATTGAAGATAGAGGACGTTTAGCTTTAGAACTTTCGAAAACGATTTCTGTCATGCCATCAATCATAAATGCATTTGATTCGGAGCAACCGGCTAAAATCATTCAACCGATAACAGAGCAAATTCGAAAAAAGACAGGTGCAGAATTTATTGTTGTTGGAAATAAAGAGGGTATCCGATATTCTCACCCTGATCCAGATAAAATAGGGAAACGAATGGTCGGTGGAGATAACGAGAGGGCAATTCAAAAAGGGCAATCTTATATTTCTGAAGCTAGAGGTTCCCTTGGTCTTTCCATGAGAGGTAAATCGCCTATATTGAATAAGAATGGAGAAATCATTGGCGTTGTTTCTGTTGGGTATATGGTACAGGATATTGAAAAACAAATATTTAATGATATTTCTAAAGAGCTTTTTATCTCACTTTTAGCCTTGCTTATTTCAATTATAGGAAGCTATTTGCTTGCTAGAAGTATTCGAAAAGAAATGTTAGGGTTAGAGCCACATGAGATTGCTCATTTATATAAAGAAAAAAATGCTGTTTTACATTCTGTCCAAGAAGGTATTTTGTCCATAGACCAAAATGGTAAAATTACTTCGATGAATCAACGTGCAAAAAAATTATTAGGTGTAAAAGGTAGTGTTCGGAATCTAATGATTGATGGATTTTTTCCTTCAAGTCAGTTGTATAGTGTGTTGAAATCAGGAGAATCCAAAATAGATATCGAGCTGTCTTGGAAACAGAAAATCATGATTGTCAGTTGTACACCTATACTTGATAAAGATAGTGTAAGCGGTGTTGTTGCATCATTCCGCGAAAAAACTGAGATTGAGCAAATGATGAACACATTATCTGAAATGAAAACTTATTCAGAAGAGTTAAGAGCTCAAACCCATGAATTTACAAATAAATTATATGTACTTTCAGGTTTATTGCAGTTAGGTGAATATGATGATGCAATTGAAATGATTCAAAATGAAACCTCTGAACTACAATTTCAAAATCAAATCGTATTTGAACAAATAAAAGATACGAAAATTCAAGTGATTCTATTAGGAAAAATTGGAGTAGCCTCAGAGAAAAAGATTATGTTAGAAATTGATTCACAAAGTTACTTAGAGAAACTTCCGGATCATATTTTATTATCACAGTTAACGCTTATACTCGGCAATATTATTGATAATGCATTTGATGCAGTTGTTAACGTAAAAAATCCTACCATCAAGTTCTTTGCAACTGACATAGGGGAGGATATTATTTTTGAGGTAAGTGATAATGGAAAAGGAATTTCAGATGAAGATGTATCTTCCATATTCCAAATGGGCTTTTCATCAAAAGAAGGGGAGTCTCCTAGGGGGTTCGGGCTTTCCAATGCCGACAAGGCAGTTAAAGAATTGGGGGGCATTATCGAAGTACAAAATGGGATAGAAAACACCGTCTTTACAGTGTATCTTCCAAAAGATTTACTGGGGGTAGGATCAGATGAAAATTAAAACAGTAATCGCTGAAGATGACTTTCGTGTAGCGGAAATTCATAAAAAGTTTTTAGAAAGCTTTAAAGAAATTGATGTGATTGGTAAAGCATTAAATGGAAAAGAAGTAATTCAACTTCTTGAACAACAACAAGCAGATTTACTTCTTTTAGATGTGTATATGCCTGACCAACTTGGAACAGATTTACTGCCAATCATCAGACAACAATTTCCTCAAACCGATATTATTATGGTTACAGCTGCGACTGATAAAGAATTGTTTGAAAAGGCACTTCATTATGGAGTAGAGAATTTTCTCATTAAACCTGTAAAATTAGATCGTTTCAACCAAACCATTGAGGAATATGTTAACAAACATCAGCTTATGCAAACAAGAGATGAAGTAAATCAAGATTTTGTAGATTTAATTTACAAAAAATCACCAGCCTCAACTGATGAAAATAAAGAATCATCCTTACCTAAAGGGATTGATGAAATTACATTAGTCAAGGTAAGGAATGTGATAGAGAATAGCACTTCAAGTCTATCTGCAGAAGATGTTGGTGTTGTGATTGGTGCCTCCAGAACAACAGCAAGACGTTATCTTGAATATTTGGCCTCCACTAAATCGTGTAAAGCAGAAGTCGTATATGGAGCAGTAGGTAGACCGGAACGTAGATATTGTAAAATTTAATAATTGAAATTGATAAGGACGAAATTGTTATAATGCAATTTCGTCTTTTTGAGTTGCAGGAAAGTCACCAAAAATTCTTATCTCAACATTGAAAATTGTCGTGAACAATATGAACAAAATATTCTTTATTTTTTAAAAAGACAATATTTTGTAATCGCTTACAAATCAATCCTCTTGTTTTACAATGTAACTAAATTAATAGTTAAGGGGTGTTTGAAATGTTGGCGTTATTAGGTTTCTTAATGATTTTAGTATTTATGTTTTTAATTATGTCTGGGCGACTTTCAGCTATGCTTGCATTAATTATTGTGCCTTCTATTTTTGCTATATTAGGTGGCTTTGGTAACGGTATGGGGGATATGGCATTAGAGGGGATTAAAAGTGTTGCTCCTACGGGGATTATGATCTTATTTGCCATTTTGTTTTTTGGAGTTTTAATTGACGCAGGTGTATTTGATCCAATTATTAATACAATTCTTAGAGTTGTAAAAGGGGACCCAGTGAAAATCACGATTGGAACTGCTATATTAGCACTTCTTATTTCGTTAGATGGTGATGGAACTACAACTTATATGATTACTATTTCTGCGATGCTTCCTCTTTATAAAAGGCTTGGAATGAGACCAATCACATTAGCAGGTATTGCTGTATCGGCTTCTGGTGTAATGAACCTATTGCCTTGGGGAGGGCCTACAGCTCGTGTAATGACTGCTTTACATTTAGAAATGTCTGATGTATTTACACCAGTAATTCCTACAATGATTGGTGGAGTCCTTTTTGTTCTATTCATGGCTTATGTTATGGGGAAAAAGGAGAGAAAAAGAGTTGGTATTGTTGAAATCAATTTCCAAACCGTACCTCAGCATGCGGCAACAACAGTAGAAAATGAAGAACAAAAAAGACCAAAATTAATTATCTTTAACTATTTGCTAACAATTGCTTTACTAGTAGCTTTAATTACAGAATTACTACCTGCCGTTGTCTTATTTATGGTTGGGTTTGCAATTGCTCTAATAGTTAATTATCCAAAAGTTAGCGATCAAAAAGAACGAGTAGCTAATTATGCTGATAATGCACTATCTGTTGTATCTATGGTATTTGCAGCAGGTATTTTTACAGGGATTTTATCAGGTACTCATATGGTTGATGCCATGGCGAATTCTATGATTAAATACATTCCAGATTCAATGGGCTCACATTTTGCAGTAATTACAGCAATAATCAGTGCACCACTTACATTCTTTATGTCTAATGATGCATTCTACTATGGTGTTCTTCCATTATTAGCTAAGGCTGGAGCAGCTTATGGTATTGATCCTTCCTTAATAGGTAGAGCTTCTCTTTTAGGGTTACCTGTCCATCTACTAAGTCCACTAGTCCCTTCTACTTATCTATTAGTAGGGATGGTTGGCGAAGATTTCGGTGCATTACATCGTAACTTCTTAAAATGGGCTTGTGGGACAACCATTGTTATGATTTTAGTAGCCGTTCTTTTAGGGATTATTCCAGTGTAAGTAATCGTTTTTAGTAGATATATAGAACACCTGTATATAAGGTAAAATATAATTTTTTTAAAGACTGTCAAGAATTTGGCAGTCTTTTTCTTTTCGTAGAGCATAATTCCTGATATTATGGTATAAGTAGTGTTTGAACACTGTTAGATTGAAAGTGGTGAACAAGATGGATGATAAAACAAAAGTGGATCCAGAACAAAACAATGAACCACAAAAAGAGCAACAAGGAGAACCCGTGCAAGAAATAAAACCTGCGGGTAAATACATACGTATGAAACCTTTCGCTTTTATCATGATGATTATTGTTTTAATTCTCGCAACTTCAGGTGTCACAATCTTTGCTTTAACTTTTGGAGAAGAAAAAGTAGTAGAAGTTCGCACACCTACTCATAGCGAATTCCAAAAAGTATTTAATGCTTATGATGAGATATCAAAAGGCTATTACAAAGAAATTGATACAGATGCATTAGTCAACGGTGCAGTAGATGGCATGATTAGTGCATTAGGTGATCCATATTCAGATTACATGAATAAAAAAGAAGCAACTCAATTTAATGAAAGTATCTCTTCTAGTTTCCAAGGAATTGGGGCGGAGATTCAAGAAAAAGACGGTCACATTGTTGTTGTGTCACCGATTAAAAACTCACCTGCAGAAAAAGCGGGTATCAAAACAAATGATATTATTAAAAAAGTAGATGGCAAAAGCATTGATGGCATGACAGCATCAGAAGCAGTTATGTTAATTCGCGGTAAAAAGGGTTCCGATGTAACATTAGACATCCAACGTGGTGGTGCAGGTAAACTAATCACTATGAAACTTACACGTGATGATATTCCAGTGGAAACTGTCTATGCAACAATGGAAAAGGATAAAATTGCCCATATTCAAATTACTAGCTTCTCAGATAATACCTATAAAGAATTATTAAGTGCTTTAGATGAAATGGAAGCTAAAGGTATGAAAGGTCTTGTTTTAGATGTACGCCAAAATCCAGGTGGATTAGTTGAATCTGTTGAAGATATAGCAAGTTTATTCGTTAAAACAGGTGAACCAGTTGTACAATTCGAAGACCGAAATGGTAAAAAACAAGTCTTCAATGCAAAAAGCGGACGAAAAGTAAAAGTACCCGTTACTGTGTTAATAGATGGAGGTAGTGCTTCAGCTTCAGAAATCTTAGCAGGTGCATTAAGTGAATCAGCAAATGTAAAACTAGTTGGTGAAAAATCTTTCGGTAAAGGTACAATGCAAACAGCTGAAAATCTTCCAGATGGATCAAACCTTAAATTTACAATTGCTAAATGGTTAACACCGGACGGTAACTGGATTCATGAAAAAGGAATTCAACCTGATTACAAAGTAAATTACCCAAGTTATGCTTCACTGCCATATATAAGTCCAGAAAAGACACTAAAAGAAGGATCTCTTTCTGACCAAGTAAAAGCTGCTGAAAAAATGCTTAAAGCAGTTGGATATAACCCAGGTAAAATAGATGGTTTATACGATGCTTCAACAGTAGTAGCTGTTGAAAAATTTGAAAAAGACCATAAGTTAAAAGTAACTGGAGTACTAAAAGGTGATACAACTTATGCATTGATGGAAGAACTTCGCTTGAAAATTAAAAAAGACGACCCGCAATTGAAAAAAGCGATGGAAATAGTCAAAACAGAAATCAAATAAGTATCAGTAGTTATAGAGAAGAGCTGGCTTAAAAAGGTCAGCTCTTTCTTGTTAAAGAAATTAGGAAAGCTAATGAAAAAGTCAAAATAGATGGTTGTTTCAGACAAAAGCATTTTAATATATGAATCAATTTCATAATACAAAATTCATTTAAAATCCCGAACATTTAATGTTATATAATTTTGTATGGAGCGGAAGACGGCGACTCCTACGGGAAAAGCTTGAGCTGAAAGCCCAACAGGAACTTAGTGTAGGGAACTGAAAAAGTAAAAAAAGATGAAACTTTATAATAGAAATCTTGTATAGCTATCTTTGTTGATGTGGAATTAGCGAAGACTCCTGCGGGAAAGCGAGACAGGTGAGACCCCGCAGGGAACGAAGTGAGCGAGGAGGCTCAACGCTCGCCCGCGGAAAGCGTAGCTAATTCCACATCATGCAGAAAACAGTTTAATACTATAAATATTTACGTTACTACACTTTTTCAGTACCCAAAACGTAGTGATGAATAGATTGAAGCCAAGCCTGTGGAAAGCTTAGCTGATTCCACTTAGGACTTTAAAATTATTATGCCTACTTCAGAAGCGAAAATCTAATAAATGTTCTATTAGTTTATGTTAAAGAATATATCTATTAATAATGCCACTATCAAAATAATTGATAGTGGTTTATTTTTATTTTTACTTTATCTTCATATATTAGAATGTCCAAGCATATAGTTAATAGACAGGACAAGGAGGGGAATAGAAGATGACATTTCAACAGGATAATGCGACTTATACAATTCCAACAGGAGATCATTTACTTACGGTACGAAATCGTAAAAGAATGGATGTTACATCTGTAAAATCAATTGAACGCTTTGATCAAGAGGAGTTTTTTGTACTCACCTCTCAAGGGCATTTACAAATTCGTGGAGAAGATTTAAGAATTGTACATCTAGATGTAGATAAAGGGTTGCTCACGTTAGAAGGAACAGTGAAAAACCTTCAGTATGATGAAGAGGAAAGTGGACTATCCCGTGGTATCTTGCATAAATTATTTGGATGACAGTTTCTGAGCAATTCCTTAGTATAACAGCACTCATTATCAGTGGTGTTATAGGAGCAGCTTGTATTGATTTGGTACGAACATTAAGTCATTACGCGCCACCGAAATCTTTACGGCGAAAAGGCTACATCATATTTGAGTTATCTACATGGATTCTATTAGGAATTGGCACATTTCTATTATTAATGATTGCAAGAGATGGAGAATGGCATTTCGTTGACTTTCTCTCCCAATTGTTAGGTTTTTGCCTTTACCAGTTATTTTTCCAAAGGTTTTTCCGGTTTGTTGGACGACTTGTAGATACTTTGGTGATCCGGCCTATATGGTTTATTTTCCATTTAATTGCGAGTCTCTTCCGACAAATCATTCGACTGTTTTTTACTATTTTCAGAATTATTACGTATCCATTTCGATTTGTAGCAAAAAAAGTCAAAAAGTTGACTCTTAAAAAATAGGAAAAAGTTAGGTATAATAGGATTGTTATGTAAATATTAATAATCGCACTTAATACACTCAAGGGAGGGTACCAGCATGCCACTAGCAACCAAACAACAATATAAAAAAACAACTCCAATACCAACAGATTACACAAAAACTGAAACTCACAAAAACAAGGTAAGCCGTAATCGTAAAATTGGCTTATATCGCCGCCTAACAATGATGGCGTTAATCTTTACACTCATTGCAGGTTCCCTTGTCTTTATGTTGGTTAAACAAAAGCATGCATTAGCAGAGAAGGAACACCAAAGAATCGAACTTCAACATGATTTAGCAAAACAAAAAGAGAAAAAAGAAGACTTGAAAATCCAAATTGCTAAATTAAATGATGACGACTATATCGCAAAGCTTGCACGTAAGGATTTATTCTTATCTGAGGATGGGGAAATTATTTTCTCAATTCCAAAAACCTCCGAAAAAGATAAGAAAAAAACAGATTCAAAAGAGTAGTCTTATTGACACTCTTTTTTTGTTGGCTATAATTAAAGGTATGAATCAAAGAATCATTCAAGTTTTACAAATTGATTATAAGACTTATAAGTCGCTTAAAATTTAAGGAGGAGCATTTTTTTTATGTCAATTGAAGTAGGCAGCAAGGTACAAGGTAAAGTAACAGGTATCACAAATTTTGGAGCATTCGTGGAGCTGCCAAATGGCTCAACAGGTCTTGTTCATATTAGCGAAGTCGCTGACAACTATGTAAAAGATATTAATGAACATTTAAAGGTTGGAGACATGGTTGAAGTAAAAGTTATGAACGTCGAAGCTGACGGTAAAATTGGTTTATCAATCCGTAAAGCAAAACCTCAAGCAGAACGACCAGAACGTCCTCAACGTTCGCGCAACAACCATCGTTCAAATGATCGTGGCGATAATCGTCAACCAAAAGAAAACTTTGAACAAAAAATGGCGCGCTTCCTAAAAGATAGTGAAGATCGCCTTACAACATTAAAGCGCGCGCAAGATTCTAAACGTGGTGGCCGTGGCGCAAGAAGAGGATAACTTGCTGGCTATTTTAATCGTAGAAAAAGTGTTTTATTGATATTTGAGAGGCTATTTTATTAAGTGTAGAAAATCACTTATAAAATGGCCTCTTTTTAGGTTCTATCTTATTACAAAAATATCGACAAATAAAAAGAAGCTCCCCTATTAGGAGAGCTTCTTTTTAATAATCATTTTATGAGTGTCCAAATATTGGATTACTTCATAACAATAAAAAATATGGCGGCCGAGGGGATCGAACCCCCGACCTTACGGGTATGAACCGTACGCTCTAGCCAGCTGAGCTAGGCCGCCTCTGTGAACAACATAATAAATAATACAAGAGGGTGATATAAAGTGTCAAGCGATTTTTGTTAAAAAATTATGGTCTATGCTATTTATCGTCGAACGATTTTTGTTATGCCCCTTCACAAACAGACAAAATTTACACAACTTTCCAGGTATACTAGCAGAAATGTTTAATGGAGGTTTTGTCATATGAGAAAAGCATTCATACAACCAAATAAACTATCAGTCCCAAAAGTAGCTGTGAATTTGAGACAACAATATCCTATAATTTTTGCTGTGGCATTATGTTTCGCTGCTTTTTTCTTATCAAAAGCCGTACTTTTCGAAGCGATTGTTCCATTCTTTTTACCAATGATGGCCGTTATCTTGATCAATCATCGAGATCATTTTGTATGGGCCCTTATTGGAGGAGTTGTTGGAAGTGTCACTTTAGGAATTGGTGAATTGGCCATTCATTTAATTGAATTACTTCTTTTAAGTCTATTTATGAAAACGTTTATTCGTAAATGGCCAATGGCTATTCTCGTAGGAGCGTCCGTTTTTCTAACGCAAATTGGATGGCAAATGATTTCTTACCACGGAGAACCTCCGATGATGATTCTATTATATGTTGGTTATGAAAGTATATTATCCATTTTTATGACTTTATTTATAATGCAGCTCTTTTTACCGATGCCAGCTTTATGGACAGCTTCATGGTCTCTAGAAAGAATGGGCGCAAGTTTAATTATATTAGCGACCATGTTAACTGCAACAAATAACGTGGTTTGGAATGTATTGTCACCTACTTATATTGCGTTACAGTTCATTATATTAGGATCAGCATATGTAGGAGGGGTTACGTTATCTACTGCGATTGCTGTTTTAATGGGGACAATCATTAGCTTATCTCATCTATCTTTTAGCGGAATGATAGCTGTTTATGCTTTAACTGGATTATGCGCTGGAGTTTGTAAAAAATTAGGGCGCTTTGGAATTGTGTTAGGTAGTTGTATTGCAACGGCATTTTTTGTGCTTTATGACGCTACATTGCCAATTGATCAAACCTATTTTATAGCATTGGGAGTTGCAACCCTTCTATTTCTTACGATGCCTAAAAGCTGGCTATTGTATTGGCAACGTCAATTATATCCAAATCAAGAAGAAGTGCTGTTGGAAAGACAGCGTTGGCTAACAGAAAAGGTGACGATGAAATTAACGAATTTTAATGATTTCGTTATCTTTATGAAGGAACTGGTCAATGATCGTTTTGGAGTGTCCGAACAACCACCAACAGATCATATAGAAGCAAAGCCGCTCTCACCATGTGAAAGTTGTTATCAATTTGAAAGATGTTGGGGAGCTGATAAAAAAGAAATGGAACCATTAGCGCAACAATGGTTAATGGCAGAAACAGTTGGACATAATGCTTCTAAGTTACAATATGATGATAAAATCCGCTATAAATGTGTTCGTTCTTCATTGTTTTTAAATGCCTTGGCTGAATTTGTTTCAAAGCAGCAACTAAGTGGTCAGTTCCAACATGGTAAGAAGATGATTGCGTTACAGTTAAAAGATATGTCTTCTCATATTGATAGTGTTATGAATGATATGACGAATGATACAGTGTCTTTTCAACAACAGGAAGACCAGTTAACAAATCGCTTTAAAGAAATTGGTATTGATTTTTTCCAAATTGATATTTTGAAGAATGAACCAGGTAATAGGAAAGTAGTATGCTGCATTCCTTATAAAAAAGCACAATGGGAAACGGATCAAATGGTTGCTGAAAGATTGATACTGCCTGCTCTACAAGATGTTTTCAACGAGCCATTTGAAATTCACCAAACCATAAAGAAAACCAAACCATATGCACACTTGCAAATCACATTTCAATCAGCTATTCGATATTCTATGCAATATGATGTATTATCAATGTCCAAAAATAATACGATGTATTCTGGGGATTCACATGCTGTATTTTCTCTTAATCCGGGATTAACTGCAATCATGTTATCAGATGGAATGGGACATAATAAACGAGCGCATAAAGAAAGTAGGAAACTCATTCGTCTTATGCGGGAATGTTTGAATCATCAAATGTCTCCTGAAACGGCGATGCATACGTTACATTATGTGATGTCGCTAAAGCAAGAAGAAATGTATGCAACAATGGATTTTGCTTTAATTGATTTGCAACATGGTAAACTATGGTCTTGGAAGGCAGGAAGTATGGCAACTTATTTAGTAAGAGGTAGGGAAGTAACTCGAGTAGAGAGTGCAAGTGAACCGTTCGGATTATTCACATCATTTTCAGTTGAGGCTGAACAAAGAAGTTTAAAGGCAGGCGATATTATTTTCATGTGTACAGATGGTTTGTTTTTTGAGGATATGCCTTGGGAACAACAAGAGAAGTTACTACGTAATTGTTTACTACAGAATAGAAGTCTTCCTATACAAGAGATTTGTCCACAAATCTTAAATTCTTTCCGTAATGATGATCGGCCAATTGATGATTGTACGATTGTATGTGTCGAAATTCAGCATAAAAAAGTAGATTGGTCATTATTTAAACCTACTTTACGAGAAATTTCCCGGGAAAGAATGGTAAAATAATGATGAGGTGAGAAAATGACAAAACTCGAAAGAAAAGTGTATGAATATATACAGCAATATGAGTTGTGTCATGCGGGAGATCGTCTACTTGTAGCTTGTTCTGCTGGAGCTGATTCAATGGCTTTACTGCATTATTTGCATCAGGTGCAAAATCAATTAGGAGTTTCTGTCGCAGCTGTGCATGTAAATCACATGTTACGAGGGAAAGATGCCGATGGAGATCGACACTTTGTGGAGACATTCTGTAATGAGCGTAACATTCCGGTGTATGCAACCGATATTCCGATACCCGCTATTTTAGAAGCGGAACATGGTAATATGCAGGCTGTTTGTCGAAGAGAACGTTATGCCTATTTTGAACAAGTCATGTTAGAAACTAGTAGTACAAAATTAGTCGTTGCACATCATGCTGATGATCAAATTGAAAGCATTTTAATGGCTTTAATTCGTGGTTCACATGATATTGGAATGCAAGGCATTAAACGCCGCCGCCCGATAGCCAATGGCGAATTAATTCGACCATTTCTTTCCATTACAAGAGCGGAAATTCAAGAATATTTGCAAACCTATAAACAAGACTACAGAGAGGATTCTAGCAATAAAAAGGATTCCTACACTCGTAACCGTATGAGACATCATGTTGTTCCACTTTTGAAAGATGAAAATCCCAAAGTAGCAGAAGCAGTTATGCATTATACTGAAAAGGTGCAAGCTGATGAGGAATTATTACAATCATTAGCTGAGCAAGCTCTTCAGGATGTATTAGTTGAAAAACAACGTGATTTATGGAAAATTAATATTAATGCATTGCAAAATAAACCACTAGCTTTACAAAGAAGAATCATTCTACTACTATTAAAATATCTTTATAAAGATACATTCATTGTACAAAGTTACACCCTTTGGAATTCTATTCTAAAGCTCACACAAACAACAGCTGGTAATGCAACAATTGATTTACCAAAAGGAGCTAAGGCGATTCGTCAATATGATGAATTAATCCTTATAAAGACAGAAGTGAATTCTTCAAATCTAATGTCTGCAACATTGCAATTTGAACATTGGACGAATTTACCGAATAATTTACGTGTTTATATAGGAAGAGTAGATGGGGATATTCCAAAAGATACGACATCTCAAGCTAAAAGCTATTTTGTAAATGCAACAAGTTTTGCTCAACCACTACATATTCGTGGCAGAATGGATGGAGATAGAATACAATTGCTTGGTGCAAATGTACAAAAGCGAATTTCTCGTCTTTTTATCGACGACAAAGTTCCATTGGCGCTTAGAGAAGACTGGCCAATTATTGTTACAAATGATAATGAGGTTATTGCCGTCCCAGGGCTCCGTGTAAGTAGCTATTTTTCTAATAGCAAACGATTGACTGATGATACGATATTTATCGTGGATCAACAAACTTTGTAGTGTTTATATACGACCAAGGAGGAACTAAAGATGCTTCAGAAAGACATCGAAAAAGTATTAATTTCAGAGGAAGAGTTACAAAACAAAATTAATGAGCTTGGGGAATCTCTAACTGCAGAATACCAAGATAAGTTTCCATTATTAATAGGTGTACTTAAAGGTGCAATGCCATTTATGGCTGATTTGATGAAACGTATTGATTCATACGTTGAAATCGATTTTATGGATGTAACTAGTTATGGTAATGCAACTGTTTCATCAGGAGAAGTGAAAATTGTAAAAGACTTAAACACAAGCGTAGAAGGTCGCGATATTATTATCATTGAAGATATTATTGATAGCGGTTTAACTTTAAGCTACCTTGTAGATCTATTTAAATATCGTAAAGCGAAGTCTATTAAAATTGTTACACTATTAGACAAACCGTCTGGTCGTAAAGTAGACCTACAAGCTGATTATGTAGGTTTTGAAGTTCCAGATGCATTTGTAGTAGGATATGGATTAGATTACGCAGAAAAATACCGTAACTTACCATATATCGGTGTCTTAAAGCCAGCAGTTTACTCATTCTAAGGTTGAATTTAGAATTTAGACATTTTTAAAAGGAAACATCTTGAATAAGAGGCTTTTCATTGTACGACCAAAAGTTCATATGTTAAGATTTACTATAGTTTTTCTGTTTATCTTGTGAGGAGGCTGGGGATGAATCGAATATTTCGATACACCATATTTTATTTATTAATTTTCCTCGTGATTATAGGAATCTTTGGGACGTTCAATAATGCGAACCAACCTACGAAAGAGATACAATATCACGAGTTCATTACAGCATTAGAGAATGGCAAAATAACTGAGGCGGAGATTCAACCAGATCAGTTAGTTTATGTCGTAAAAGGTAAGATGGAGGGGTATAAAAAGGGCGAATCATTCGTTACGAATATACCTCGCGATGATCAAGAGTTGATGAATAAGATTACTGCAGCAGCTAAAGGTAATTCAAAAATCAACTTCTTAAAAGCTCCAGAAACGAGTGGATGGATTCAATTCTTTACGGGGATTATTCCATTCATCGTCATCTTCATCCTGTTCTTCTTCTTGTTGAATCAGGCTCAAGGCGGCGGTAATCGTATGATGAGCTTTGGTAAAAGTAAAGCGAAACTGTATGATGATCAAAAGAAAAAAGTTCGTTTTACAGATGTAGCTGGTGCCGATGAAGAAAAGCAAGAACTTGTAGAGGTTGTAGACTTCTTAAAAGACCATACAAAATTTGCTGAAATCGGTGCTCGAATTCCAAAAGGGATCCTACTAGTAGGACCTCCTGGTACAGGTAAAACTTTATTGGCCCGTGCAGTAGCTGGTGAAGCTGGCGTACCATTCTTCTCAATCAGTGGTTCTGATTTCGTTGAAATGTTCGTCGGTGTTGGTGCTTCTCGTGTACGTGACTTATTCGAAAACGCTAAGAAAAATGCTCCATGTATCATCTTCATCGATGAAATCGATGCAGTTGGTCGTCAACGTGGTGCAGGTTTAGGCGGCGGTCATGATGAACGCGAACAAACATTGAATCAATTACTTGTAGAAATGGATGGTTTCGGTGCAAACGAAGGTATTATTATCATCGCTGCTACTAACCGCCCGGATATATTAGACCCTGCATTATTACGTCCAGGTCGTTTTGACAGACAAATTACTGTAGGTCGTCCAGATGTAAAAGGCCGTGAAGCCGTACTTAAAGTACATGCTCGTAAAAAACCATTAGATGAAACAGTAGATTTAAAGGCAATAGCTCAACGTACTCCAGGATTCTCTGGTGCAGATTTAGAAAACTTATTAAACGAAGCAGCGCTAGTTGCAGCTCGTGAAAATAAGAAGAAAATTGATATGGGCGATATTGATGAAGCAACAGACCGCGTTATTGCAGGTGTTGCGAAAACAAGCCGTGTCATTTCTGAAAAAGAACGTAATATCGTTGCATTCCATGAAGCTGGTCACGTAGTGGTTGGTTTAACACTAGATGAAGCTGAAAAAGTGCATAAAGTAACAATTGTTCCTCGTGGTCAAGCTGGCGGTTACGCAGTTATGCTTCCAAAAGAAGATCGTTACTTCATGACAAAACCTGAACTTCTTGATAAAGTATCAGGTTTGCTTGGTGGACGTGTAGCTGAAGATATCGTCTTTGGTGAAGTTTCAACAGGTGCTCATAATGACTTCCAACGTGTTACAAGTATTGTTCGCTCAATGGTAACTGAATACGGTATGAGTGATAAACTTGGACAATTACAATTTGGCTCTAGCCAAGGTGGCAATGTATTCTTAGGTCGTGATTTGAACTCTGAACAAAATTACTCAGATCGAATCGCTTATGAAATTGACCAAGAAATGCAACACATGGTTAAAGAACAATACGAACGCACAAGAAAAATTTTGACAGAACGTCGCGATCTTCTAAATCTAATTGCTACAACTTTGCTTGAAGTTGAAACTTTAGATGCCGAACAAATCGAACACTTAGAGAAATACGGTAAACTTCCAGAACGTGCTTATGAAAAAAAGAATCATAAAGCAGAAAATGATGTTGAAGTGACTGAATCTACTGACGCAACAATTGTTCAAGAAACAAAAGTAGATGTATTGGGTACTACGGATCCAACAGTTGGCGATTTACCTAAAAACTCTGACGGTGAACAACGCAACGGCGGTATTCAAGAAGAACGTAAATAATCGCAAAACAAAAGCTGACCCCTCGCATTGTGTAAGGTGGTCAGCTTTTTTAAATCCATGCATATATGTTATGATTCATGGAGAAATTGCATATAAGTGAGGATAATTTTCATGATTTTAGTGATGGATGTAGGAAATACGAATATTTCAATAGGGGTATATAAAGCTGATCAGCTTGAGCATCATTGGCGGCTAAAAACGGACCCTTTAAAAACAGAAGACGAGTATGCTATGCAGCTTAAAATGCTGTTTATGCATGTAACTTTATCTTTCGAGGATGTACGTGGTATTATTATTTCTTCAGTGGTACCACCAATCCTGTTTTCACTAGAAAATATGTGTCGTAAATACTTTTCAATTGATCCAGTAGTAGTTGGACCAGGAGTTAAAACAGGACTAAATATAAAATGTGAAAACCCAAGAGAAGTTGGAGCAGATCGTATTGTAAACGCGGTTGCGGCTATCCATGAATATGGATCACCATTGATAGTTGTAGATTTTGGTACGGCAACAACGTATTGCTATATCGATGAAAATAGCAATTATATGGGTGGAGCAATTGCTCCAGGTATTTCAATCTCTATGGAAGCACTTTTCACTAAGACATCTAAACTCCCAAGAGTTGAAATTACGAGACCTCAAAGTGTTATTGGGAAAAACACAGTGTCTTCAATGCAATCGGGTATCGTTTATGGATATGTCGGGCAGGTAGAAGGAATTGTACAGCGTATGCGTGAACAAAGTAAAGAAGATCCGCTAGTTGTTGCAACGGGCGGTTTAGCAAATATGATTTCGAAAGAGTCAAAAATAATTGATATTGTTGATCCGTTTTTAACATTAAAAGGATTATATTTAATTTATAAAAGAAATTTTTAAGAAAAGAGGACTAATAATGGCTGATTATTTAGTAAGAGGACTTGGATTTAATGGTAGCGTTCGTGCATTTGCTGTTTGTACAACTGATACTGTAGGAGAAGCACAACGTCGCCATAATACATGGCCTACAGCTTCTGCAGCACTTGGGCGTACCATGACAGCTTCTGTTATGATGGGAGCCATGCTAAAAGGTGATGATTCAATAACTGTTAAAGTGGATGGAAACGGTCCGATCGGTCCTATGCTTGTAGGTGCAAACGCAAAAGGTGAGGTACGTGGTTATGCAACACATCCACAAGTACACTTTGATTTAAATGCACAAGGAAAATTAGATGTTCGACGTGCGGTTGGAACTGAAGGATCATTGACAGTTGTGAAAGACCTTGGTATGCGTGATCACTTTACAGGACAAGTACCTATTGTATCTGGAGAAATCGCAGAAGACTTCACTTATTACTTTGCGAAATCTGAACAAGTACCATCATCTGTTGGGTTAGGTGTATTAGTCAACACAGATAACACGATTCTTGCAGCAGGTGGATTTGTTATTCAAGTATTACCGGGTGTAGATGATGAAACAATTACTGAAATTGAAGAGCATTTAGCAACTATTGAACCCGTCTCTAAAATGATTCAAAAAGGGTATACACCAGAAGAAATTTTAGAAGCTGTACTTGGTAAAGGGAATGTTCAAATTTTAGATACAATGCCTGTTAAATTCCAATGCACATGTTCTAAAGAACGCTTTGGTGCAGCAATCCTTAGCCTTGGTGAAAAAGAAATCCGAGATATGATTGATGAAGAGGGTATGGCAGAAGCTCATTGTCACTTCTGCGAAGAGAAATATATTTACTCTAAAGAAGAGTTAGAAGGCATTATTGAAGAAATTCGTGCACAGAAGAACTAATTTAACCAAAATTATTCATACCTACTAAAAAGAGTTGCATCTAGTACTCAATTATTTATGAGGACTTTGATACAATTAGGTAAAACAGCTTACACAAATTTAAAATGTAAGCTGTTTTTTATTGACAAACTATTTCTAAAAGTTGTAAAATCAAATTAATAAAACCTATTAAAATACTAGGGATTGGGAGTGTAAAAGACCATGAGTAAATTAGTTAATTCAGTAGTGGATTTAATCGGTAAAACACCAATCGTGAAATTGAATAATATAACTGGTCCTAATGATGCGAATGTTTATGTGAAACTTGAATACTTTAATCCAGGTAGTAGTGTAAAAGACCGTATCGCAGCAGCGATGATTGAAGCGGCTGAAAAAGAAGGGAAATTAAAACAAGGTAGCACAATTATTGAACCTACAAGTGGTAACACTGGTATTGGTCTTGCTATGGTAGCAGCTGCAAAAGGGTATAAAACAGTGATCGTAATGCCTGATACAATGAGTGTTGAACGTCGTAATTTATTACGTGCTTATGGTGCAGAACTAGTTTTAACTCCAGGTGCAGACGGCATGAAAGGTGCTATTGCTAAAGCAGAAGAACTAGCACAAGAAAATGGCTGGTTTGTACCACAACAATTCGAAAACCCTGCAAATGCTGAAGTACACCGTTTAACTACTGGCCCAGAAATTATCGAAGCGTTTGAAGGATTAAACTTAGACGCTTTCATCTCAGGTGTTGGTACTGGTGGTACAGTTACAGGTACTGGTGAAGTATTAAAAGAAAAATACCCTGAAATTGAAATTATCGCTGTAGAGCCAAAAGATTCTCCTGTACTTTCAGGTGGAAAACCAGGTCCACATAAAATTCAAGGTATTGGTGCTGGATTTGTACCAAAAGTATTAAATACAGAAGCTTACACTTCTGTTTTCCCAGTTGAAAGCGAAGATGCATTTGAAACTGCTCGTAAAGTAGCAAGAGAGGAAGGTGTATTAGCTGGTATTTCTGCTGGTGCGGCAATGTATGCAGCAATTGAAACAGCAAAACGTCTTGGAAAAGGTAAAAACGTATTAGCACTTCTTCCTGATACTGGCGAACGTTATTTCAGTACACCTTTATATCGCTACGACGATTAATTGATATAACTTACTTCAAAAAGAGCGCCCAAAGCTTTGGGTGCTCTTTTTTCATTAGGTGATGGAGAAAATTATTATTTTGTTAAATGCATAGGTGTTGTTATACTGAAAGCAGATTTAGAAAGACATAGATAACACGGAGGTTTTCAATTGAAAATTCAACTTATTAAATCTAAGCCTTTTTCAATACAGAAAGATAATTTTTTTGATAGTTATAAACAGAAAATAGAGAACGAAACACATAATGTTTTTTTAGAAAGTGGGAGGGGTGGAACTAAAACAATTGCTGCATGGAATCCACTTGCAGTTGTACAATCTACGGAAAATGGTTTGCAAATTAATTGGCGAGATGGGAAGAAGGAACAACATATTGGAGAGCCCCTCCAATTAGTGGAACAATTACTTTTACAATATAAAATAGATGCTCCAAGTGATTCATTTTATGGAGGAGCGATTGGTTTTATCACATACGATTATGTAAGACGAATTGAAGACTTACCTGATATTGCTAAAGATGATCTTTATGTACCGGATATTTATTTTTATATAGTGGATTGTTGGACAGTGTTAGATGTTGAAAATGAAATAGCGACAGTTATGAAATTATCAACGAGTGATGTGGATGTTGAGGAATTAGCAAAGAGTTGGCAAATAGAGCGTTCGAAAAGTTATTTTGATGATACAACCGCTCAAGCAGTAGAAAACGATGACTCTCGCATCGTTTCCATGACAAGTGAAGAGTTTAAAGGTGCTGTTGAGCAAATTCAACATTATATTGCACAAGGTGATGTATTCCAAGTGAACTTATCTGTACGTCAGGCTAAAAAACTTGATGTAGAACCATTAATGATGTACGAAGCACTTCGCAAATTTAACCCTTCTCCTTATATGGCGTATATCGCTTCACCAGATTTTTCTGTTGTTTCAGGGTCGCCAGAGTTATTAATTCAGAAATACGGCGAAGATTTATCAACTCGTCCAATTGCAGGAACGCGACCACGTGGTAAAAATGATGCTGAAGATTTAGCACTTGCTAACGAATTGATAAATCATGAAAAAGAGCGTGCAGAACATGTCATGCTTGTAGATCTTGAGCGTAATGACTTAGGGCGTGTCTCTGAATATGGTACAGTCCATGTTGATGAATTTATGGTTATTGAAAAGTACTCACATGTTATGCATATCGTGTCCAATGTACGTGGTAAAGTGGCTAAGGGGCAAAGTAATACCGATATAATTCGTGCTGTTTTCCCTGGAGGAACTATTACGGGGGCTCCGAAAATCCGCACAATGGAAATAATTGAGGAATTAGAGCCCGTTCGCCGTGGACTGTATACAGGTTCGATTGGTTGGATTGGATTTAATGGAGATATCGAGCTTAATATTGTTATTCGTACTGCCTTTATCAAGAATGGAGTAGCTTATATTCAAGCTGGGGCAGGAGTTGTAATTGATTCTGTACCTGAACGTGAGTACATGGAATCGCTCAATAAAGCAAAAGCATTATGGCAGGCTAAAACAATGGCAGAAGGAGTAAAAGGACTATGATTTTAATGATCGATAATTATGATTCCTTTACGTATAACTTAGTTCAATATTTTGGGGAGCTAGGGGAGCAATTACTTGTAAAACGTAATGATGCAATTACCATTGAAGAAATAGAAAATCTGAAACCTGAAATAATTGTCGTGTCACCTGGTCCTTGTAGCCCGAATGAAGCGGGAATCAGCCTTGAGGTCATTGAGTATTTTGCAGGCAAAATTCCTATCTTGGGCGTGTGTTTAGGTCATCAAGCCATTGCGCAAGTGTTTGGAGGAAAGGTTATTCGCGCTAAAAGTTTAATGCATGGTAAAACATCGCCAATACACCACGACAATAAAGGAGTTAATATAGGATTATCTAATCCATATGTTGCAACAAGATATCATTCATTAATCGTTAAGAAAGATACACTTCCAGATTGTCTTGAGATTACCTCTTGGACAGAAGAAGGGGAAATCATGGGGATCCGTCATAAAGAATTAGCGGTTGAAGGTGTACAATTTCACCCTGAATCCATCATGACTCAAGATGGTAAAAAGCTGTTAAAAAACTTTATTAATACGTATTGTAAGGAGAGAGTGCAATGATTTGTTGGATGAATGGGAAGTTTGTTGAGAGTACAGAACTTTCTGTTTCTCCAACTGACCATGGTTACTTATATGGATTAGGTTTTTTTGAGACGTTTCGTACATATCTTAATCAGCCTTTTCTATGGGACGAGCATTGTGCTCGAATCCAAAAAGCTTTAGAGGAATATCGAATTACGATGTCCTACACTTTCGAAGAATTACGGAATGTTATAATAGAATTAAATAATAGAAATGGGCATACTGATGGCTATTTTCGCTTAAATATTTCTGCGGGTGAAGGCGGTATTGGATTGGCAAATACACATTATCCAAACCCCAATGTCATTATTTTTCGTAAAGAATTGCAGCCAATTTCAAGAGGACAAGAAAAGAATGCAGTTTGGCTTAATACAGTACGTAATTCGCCAGAGCAAGAAATTCGCTATAAGTCCCATCATTATGCAAATAATGTACGAGCTCGTTTTGAATTACCTTCCTTGAAAAATTTAGAGGGATTCTTTGTCAATGCAGAAGGATGTGTGGCTGAGGGTATTACCTCGAATATTTTCTGGGTAATAGAAAATGAATTATATACACCTTCTCTATCGACAGGTATTTTACCAGGTATTACACGCCAACATGTAATGAATCTGGCGAATGAAGCAGGTTTTAATATTTACGAAGGACAATATACACCTCAAGATTTAGAGAGTGCAGATGAATGCTTCTTAACAACATCTATTCAAGAGTTAATTCCTATTCGAGGGTTGGGAGAAAAATGTTTCTTAGGAAACAAAGGGGCAATCTATCGAAATTTACACAAAATGTATATTGCGTCAATCGAAGAGGGGTAGAAGAATGAATCTTGATAAATATAAAGTGCTAACAATTGATGGTCATAAATTAGATTTTGCGAATGAAACATTTGTTATGGGAATTTTAAATGTTACACCAGACTCTTTTTCGGATGGTGGTAAGTATAGCTCTGTTGAAAATGCGGTGAATCACGCAAAAGAAATGGTTGCTGATGGTGCGAAAATTATTGATATCGGCGGTGAGTCTACTCGACCAGGCCATACACCTGTTTCTGCAGATGAAGAGCTTTCTCGTATTATTCCTGCAATAAAAGCTATACGCTCAGAGGTGGATGTATTAATCTCAGTTGATACATTTAAATCAGAGGTGGCACGTGCTGCTATTGAAGCAGGTGCGCATATTATTAACGATATTTGGGGAGCGCAATATGACCCTGAAATTGCAAAAGTAGCAGCAGAACTTAATGTGCCTATCATTTTAATGCATAATCGTAAAAATGAAGACTATGGTGAAGATTTCTGGGCAGATGCAAAAACAGATTTAGAAAAGAGTATCGATATTGCACATAAAGCCGGTGTGAAAGACGAATACATTTGGTTAGATCCTGGTATCGGATTTGCAAAATCACATGAGCAAAATATTGAAATGATGAAGGCTTTACCTCAGCTTGTAGATATGGGATATACTGTATTACTAGCGACATCTCGTAAACGTATGATCGGAACAATACTCGATCTCCCTGTAAATGAACGTATGGAAGGTACTGGAGCAACTTGTTGTTACGGAGTTGACAAAGGGTGCCATATGGTTCGTGTACATGATGTAAAATCTATTACTAGAATGATGAAAATGATGGATGCATTGAAATAAAAGTTAACGTGTTTGTTCGTTTCTTTTTATGAAATTGAATCATTAATCATCTTATACTATTAAGCCTATCGCTAGGAGGACATGATGGATTACATTCACATTAAAGATATGGAATTCTACGGTTATCACGGAGTATTACCAGAGGAAACAAAACTTGGCCAACGCTTTCGTGTCACATTAGCGATTGCGACGGACTTACAGCATGCTGGTGAAACAGATGAATTAGACAATACAGTTAGCTATGCTGAAGTATATGATCTTTGCAAAGAAGTTGTAGAAGGGGAACCTTATAAATTAATCGAAGCAGTTGCAGAAAAAATTGCCAAGGTAATACGAAAGGCATATCCAGATGCTGTGAAAGGAATTCGCGTCGAAGTTATTAAACCAGATCCACCAATTAAAGGTCATTACAAAGAAGTATCTGTTGAAATCACCAGAGGGGGGTTTGCATGAATGAAGTCTACATCTCGTTAGGATCTAATATGGGAGATAAAGAAGAGATCTTACGCCATGCTGTACAATTGTTGCAACAACATAAGGGAATTAAAGTGGTTAAGCTTTCTTCTATCTATGAAACAGATCCAGTTGGATTTTTAGATCAAGAAGTTTTTTTGAACATGGTTATTCTGGTGCATACTTCATTATCAGCTCAAGAAATACTTGAAGTATGCCAAGAAGTAGAGAGTGAATTAAAAAGGGTACGTATCATTCGGTGGGGTCCACGAACGATAGACCTTGACATTTTACTCTATAATCACGACAATATTGAAACAGAGGCATTAATCGTACCTCATGCTCGTATGCATGAACGTGCATTTGTTCTCGTACCTTTAGTAGAAATTGCTCCAGAGCTTAAGTTCCCTCTAACTGAAGAGGCGTTGCAAACAATGCTTGAACAGGTTGGAGGAGAAGGTGTTAGACTTTGGAAAGTAGTCGCTGGGGTTTCAGAATTCGTGCATTCAGAAAGTTAAAAAGAATTAAGATGCCGATTTCGCTTAAGAACAGATATACCACTATCGATTTTTTGGAAATCGAATGGGAAAAGCGCCAGGTTAACTGACGCAAAGCTACAAATAATAGCAACAATTCTTAATATAAATAAAGATGTATTAAAAGGTGAAGCTTAAAATTCACCAGTTAAAGGAGGCAAATCAGTGACTGCAACACAAGAAAAACCGTTTAAAATTGGCGATATCGTCATGGATAACCGCGTAGTACTTGCGCCAATGGCTGGAGTTTGTAACTCAGCATTCCGTCTAACTGTAAAAGAATTCGGAGCTGGTTTAGTATATGCAGAGATGATCTCTGATAAAGGCATTGTTCATCGTAATAGCAAAACAATGAATATGCTTTATATTGATGAACGTGAAAACCCACTTTCACTTCAAATCTTCGGTGGTGACAAAGAAACATTAGTCGAAGCAGCCCAATATGTAGACAAATATACAACAGCAGATATTATCGATATAAATATGGGCTGCCCTGTCAATAAAATTATTAAATGTGAAGCAGGCGCAAAATGGCTTTTAGATCCTAACAAAATCTATGAAATCGTTTCTGCAGTAGTAGACGCTGTAGATAAACCAGTTAGCTGTAAAATGCGTATTGGTTGGGATGATGAGCATGTCTATGCCGTTAAAAATGCACAAGCTGCAGAACGTGCAGGTGCATCTGCTATTGCGATGCACGGCCGAACTCGTCTTCAAATGTACGAAGGAAAAGCAAATTGGGATATTCTAAAAGAAGTAAAAGAGAATATTAACATTCCGTTTATCGGAAATGGTGACGTTGAAACACCAGAAGATGCAAAACGTTTACTTGACTATACAGGTGCTGATGGCGTTATGATTGGGCGGGCTGCATTAGGCGATCCTTGGATGATTTATCGTACAGTTGAATACTTAAAATCAGGTAAGTTGATGCCAGAACCACCAATCCGAGAAAAAATTGATGTTTGCTTACTACACTTTGATCGTTTAATGAAGCTTAAAGGAGAAAACATTGCCGTACGTGAAATGCGCAAACATGCTTCTTGGTACTTAAAAGGTGTTCGTGGCAATGGTAAGGCTCGTAACAGTATTAACCAAGCTGAAACAGCATTAGAATTACGTACTATTTTAAATGAACTTGTCAATGAAATAGAAGAATGTGACTCAAGCTCTCAATCTATTCAAATTGGCTAAAAGAGCTTTCTGGAAACCAAAAGTCGCCCTAAAACAGTGGCGACTTTTTCCCTCTTTGTCACATATAATGTTAGACTTAAAGGGGAAAATGAGTAGAAAGACGTGAATCGTTACTGAAAATTGTGTACAATAAATACATTATGGACTGCTTAGCGGAACAATTATAAGGAGTGAAAATCGTGGCAGAAGAATTAAATGACCAACTTTTGGTGAGACGCCAAAAAATGGATTCTATAAAAGAAAAAGGTTTAGACCCATTCGGTCAACGCTTTGAACGCACACATTTATCAAACGAATTAAAAGATCAATATGCGGATGTATCAAAAGAAGAATTAGATGAAAATGAAAACCTAGAACAAGTGGTTATTGCAGGCCGTATTATGACAAAACGTAGTAAAGGTAAAGTTGGATTTGCTAACATTCTAGACCTTGGTGGTCAAATTCAAATTTATGTACGTAAAGATGCAATCGGTGAAGAGGCTTATGATATTTTCAAACACGCTGATCTTGGTGATATCGTAGGTATTAAAGGTACAATCTTCAAAACTCATGTTGGTGAATTAACTGTTAAAGCTTTAGAATTCACTTTCCTATCTAAGTCATTACGTCCACTACCTGAAAAGTTCCATGGTTTACAAGACGTTGAACAACGTTATCGTCAACGCTATCTTGACTTGATTACAAATGATGATAGTAAACAAACTTTCATCATACGTAGCCAAATCATCCGTTCAATTCGTACTTTCTTGGATAGCAAAGGCTTCTTAGAAGTTGAAACACCGATGCTAAATTCAATTGCTGGTGGTGCAGCAGCTCGTCCATTCGTTACACATCATAATGCATTAGATGCAACTATGTATATGCGTATTGCAATTGAACTATACTTAAAACGTCTAATCGTCGGCGGACTGGAAAAAGTATACGAAATCGGCCGTGTATTCCGTAATGAAGGAGTATCTACACGTCATAACCCTGAATTTACATTACTTGAACTATACGAAGCATACGCTGACTTCCATGACATCATGGATCTTACTGAAGATTTATTTGTTCATGTGGCTCAAGAAGTACTTGGTAAAACTCAAGTTCAGTATGGTGAAGACGCAATCGATCTTTCAAAAGGATGGAAACGTCTACACATGGTAGATGCAGTTAAAGAAGCAACTGGTGTAGACTTCTGGAAAGAAATGACGAAAGAAGAAGCACAAGCATTAGCTCGTGAACACCATATTGAAATTAAGGATACAATGGAAGTAGGACACATTATCAATGAATTCTTCGAACAAAAAGTAGAAGAAACATTAGTACAACCTACATTCGTTTATGGTCATCCAGTGGAAATATCTCCACTTGCAAAGAAAAATCCAGAAGATCCACGTTTCACAGACCGCTTTGAATTATTCATCGTACGTCGTGAACATGCAAATGCGTTTACAGAACTAAATGATCCGATTGACCAACGTGAACGTTTTGAAGCACAAATGATTGAAAAAGAACAAGGTAATGATGAAGCACAGGAAATGGATGAAGATTTCATAGAAGCATTAGAATATGGTATGGCCCCTACAGGTGGTTTAGGTATTGGTATTGACCGTATGATCATGCTTTTAACAAACTCTCAATCTATTCGCGATGTGTTATTATTCCCATTAATGCGTACACGTGGCTAAATTATAGACAGGCTAATACGACGTTCTCAGAACTCTGAGAACGTCGTTTCTTGTTGTTTAATTATTTTGTTTGTAAAATAATGCAGAATTATATACAATAGTAGACAAGCTGTAAAAAATGAATCACAAGTGATTTACTATTAATTTTAATTTTTTAACAAAAAACACTTGTGTAAATAATGATATGGTGATATAGTAATTGAGTTGCTAATTTATTTAGCACATCAGCTTTAAAAACAATTGAAAAGTTGTTGACATTTAAAAATGAAGCTGATACAATATTTAAGTCGCTAATAAGCGGTGATAACTTAATTATAAGAGTTTGAAAGTTTTTAAAAAAACTCTTGACAGAAATAAGTCAATGTGATATAATAAGTGAGTCGCTAACGAGCGAATATATGAACCTTGAAAACTGA
>NZ_JBCMNM010000058.1:0-792 GCF_050459865.1 Rummeliibacillus pycnus | reverse complement strand
AAAAATGGTGCCGAGGGCCGGAATCGAACCGGCACGGTAGTCACCTACCGCAGGATTTTAAGTCCTGTGCGTCTGCCAGTTCCGCCACCCCGGCATATTTGGAGCGGAAGACGGGGTTCGAACCCGCGACCCCCACCTTGGCAAGGTGATGTTCTACCACTGAACTACTTCCGCATATGCATGTGTTATTTAATCTGGCATTATTTAGTTTTAAAATAAATGGTGCGGGTGAAGGGAGTCGAACCCCCACGCCTTGCGGCGCTAGATCCTAAGTCTAGTGCGTCTGCCAATTCCGCCACACCCGCAATATTTAATTAAAATGGTGAGTCATGCAGGATTCGAACCAGCGACCCTCTGATTAAAAGTCAGATGCTCTACCAACTGAGCTAATGACTCATTTTAAAAGAAATATGGTGCCGGCGAAAGGAGTCGAACCCTCGACCTACTGATTACAAGTCAGTTGCTCTACCAACTGAGCTACACCGGCAAAATAATATATATGGTGGAGGATGACGGGATCGAACCGCCGACCCTCTGCTTGTAAGGCAGATGCTCTCCCAGCTGAGCTAATCCTCCATTTATATAGCCTAGCAACGTCCTACTCTCGCAGGGGGACAGCCCCCAACTACCATTGGCGCTAAAGAGCTTAACTTCTGTGTTCGGCATGGGAACAGGTGTGACCTCTTTGCCATCATTACTAGACTATGTTTTTTAAAGACAAGAATAATTATATCATTTTCTAGGTAAAAGTCAATAACTTTTTTAGAAAAGTTTTTCTTGTTCTTTCAAAAC
>NZ_JBCMNM010000057.1:0-2384 GCF_050459865.1 Rummeliibacillus pycnus | reverse complement strand
TATCTATTGTTTGTCCTTGTCACTAACAGAAGTTAGTAAACAAAGTTTATTGATTAACGTCTTGCTTGTTCAGTTTTCAAGGTTCATATTTAGTTCACTCAGTAGCGAACTTTTATATCTTATCAAAATCTAATTGTTTTGTCAATAAGTTTTTAAAAAGATTTAATTCCATTTCGCTATTTGTTATAGCGACTTAATTAGTATATCGTGATACTAACTTAATGTCAACAATAATTTGTCGTTATTAGAAGATTAATATCATTTTTTGTCGTTTTGATTAAGCGACTTAATTATATTATCATTTATATGCATTACAGTCAATACTTTTTATACTTTTCTTATGAAAATATTAAATAAAAACTCAAATCTATTCGTATTAATAAAGTTTCTCTTCTATTTATATTATAAGCTTTATATAGCTTAATATTGGACCAGGTATCCTCCATTCAACTTACCATACATTAGCAGCAATTTTATTAATTTAATTACAGCCATGAGAGATTAGTATTTTCTTATATAATATCCAATACACTTTTCCCCATTATCGATCAAAACAAAAAGCGGTTCTTTAGTCATTTTAACTTTAGAACCGCTTGATCTATTTAAGATCTTATTATTAAGTTAATAATTTTCTATCTTTTAATTTGCTAATAGACGATCATCATCTTGCAAAAACTTTATCATTCTTTTTTATGTACGATAAGTCTATGCAGATGCTGTTATTATACATTTCACAAATAAGTCTAGACCTATCTTTATACATTGCAATCACAACGCACCAAAAATTATTCTTAAGCATGAAATAGTTTAATAGCAGCATTGTCCCTACATTCAATTGAATTTCTCGAAAAGTACAACTTTCAATCATTCTAACTATTTGATGGTTTCCCACTTGTAAGGTGAGCATCAAACATATCAATTATTTCAAGAAATCTATCGGCTTCACGGTATACATGGTCTGCTAACAGTGGATGAATGATGCTCTTTATTTTACATTGCTCAATTAAATCCCGTGCCGTTTTTTTGAAATCCCGAAGAGATGCGACTGACACACGATTTTGATCCAAGAATTGATCTAAAAGAGGAACCGTTTGAGATTGTGGCTTCATAGATTCTAAGTCCCTCGCCTGATACATTAATTGATCAAAATCATTGCTAAAATCTTTGGCCATATCAACTAGCTTCCTTTCAGACGGATCAAGCAGATGACCTATAAATTTAGCATGGTCAGCCATAATTCTTAAAAAGAAGACATTTTCTTTAATAATAGCATCCGGCAGTGAATTCATTTTACCTTCATTTAATTCAACTAATCGTTTTCTAAAATAATTGGCTTCCCTACTTGTATGATCAACTAATAGCGGAAAATTATTTCCCCCTGGCAATTTACATGTGAGAATTAGCCCTAATACTTTCCGCTTAAAGAAGAAAATACTACTTGCAGCTTGTTGTACCTCTGAATTAAATTCTCTAATTTGATTTGGATCTGATTGATTGTTAAATAAATAAGCAGTTTGTTCTATCTGTTCAAACAATTTGTAAAATTGATTAGCTTCTTGGATTAGTTGAGTATCCTCTGCCCTAAAACCTAATCGAAGAAATAAAGAATGTTCTTTCATGATCCTAGACCAAAACCGAATTTCATTCAACGATCGTTCAACAAACATTAAAGATGTAACACCTGTATCAGGATGTAATAACTTTTCATCTCCACTCAATCCAAACCCTCCTATTAAAAGCAGTATTACTTTATTCTTATTAACAAATTCATGTAAATATAACAAGAAAATCGGATCTACGACAAATATTTGGGTAATTAATCAGCCCTCTATTTCTTTCTATTTACGCGATAATAATATTCCCTTACTAAAAAGGAAAATACATCAGTACAAAACGAAAAAGGAATGGAATTTCCTGATTTTGATACACACAATAAAAGAGCATCTGATTACGCTAAATCATACATATTAAACCATTATTACCATCAAAAAGAGAGACCCATTGCCGACATACAAGATCACAGAAGACAGGTCATACAATTTTAATAACAAAACAACTTCCGCTGGTATCAAGTTGTTAAAGAACGTCATTTAAATTTTCATTACTGAACCTTTCTACATATACGACGATACATAAAAATATTGGCATTGTTATTCTAACTTTAGATGTACTTTCTTTGATTCATCATTAATACAATATAAACTTTTATACAACAAAAAAATGAGAAGAAAACAATACGTTTTCTTCTCATTTCTATTGAGTTGCCTAGCAACGTCCTACTCTCGCAGGGGGACAGCCCCCAACTACCATCGGCGCTAAAGAGCTTAACTTCTGTGTTCGGCATGGGAACAGGTGTGACCTCTTTGCCATCATTACTAGACTAT
>NZ_JBCMNM010000056.1:0-24869 GCF_050459865.1 Rummeliibacillus pycnus | reverse complement strand
AGCGGGACAGTCGAGACCCTCTTCCTAAGTAATGGGAGTGAAGCGGCCCCAAGGAAAGCGTCCACCTAAAGTGGAAATCAACGGTCTGTTTTCTGGATTATTTATTGTAAAAGAAAAAAGACTATAGACAAACTCAAGGTTGTCTATAGTCTGGAAAAAGAGACTTTGACATCTCTCTTATCTGGATTGCTTTTAGATCAAATTAAATTGAAATTATTTACTTACTTCAAAACCATATAACACATCTAAAGCTTCAATTTTTTTATGAATTGCTTCTTCAAAAGATAGGATATATGCTGCGGGTTCTTTCGGGTTATGATATTGAGTGATCTTCCCTGTTTCAACATTCACTAGTTTTGTTGAAGCTCCACATCCCAAACCTATGATTGTTTGTACTTCCTCCATAATCACGATATTATAAATACTTTCTTCTCTAGGCAAAGAGTAACCCACATTTTCCAAGTTCCCTAAGATATTCTTTTGTCTGTAAAGATAATATGGAGTATAACCATGTGCTTCAGTCCATTCGTGTGAACGATGCATCATGGATTCTGCTGTTTTGCGATCTGCTACTTTATACTTTTCTTTATTGTGTGTCATTTCGGATGCACGTTTAAAAGAAAGAGTATGGACCGTCAATGATTCAGGCATCATTTTTTCAGATTCACTTAGTGAATGCTCAAATTCATCCGTACCTTCATTTGGGAGTCCTATGATAAGATCCATATTAATATTATTCATGCCAGCTTCTCTTGCCATCCAGAACTTTTCGATTGTTTCTTGAACTGTATGATGGCGACCAATTGCCTTTAATGTTTCATCTGTATAAGATTGTGGATTAACACTGATGCGATCGATTCCCCATTTTTTCAAAACAGCTAATTTTTCAGGCGTGATTGTGTCCGGTCTTCCTGCTTCAACTGTTATTTCACGAATCGTCTCTGTATGTGGGAATGAATCAAACATCTTTTTATATAATGCATCCATTTCTTCCGCTTCAATTGAAGTTGGCGTACCTCCACCCCAATATACAGAAGTAATTTTCATATCGTGTTCTGTTAACCATTTACCCATTTCTTCAATTTCATAATGTAAACCATCTAAAAATGTCGCAACTCGTCCCTGTTTGCGATTGCTTTGTATAGCATATGCCGGGAATGTACAGTATGCACATTTTGTTGGACAAAACGGAATGCCGATATAGATGCTTACTTCATTGCCAATTGTATCTAAGTCAGGAATTGTTTTTAGCTGCGTTTTCACAATATTATTTAATATACTTATTTTTTCATCAGTTAAGCTAAATTCATCTATCAGCTTGTCATGAATTTCTTTATCTGTTAATCCCGCTTTTCTGAATTTATGGTAAAGCTTTGTTGGGCGAATCCCTGTTAGAATCCCCCATTGTTGTTTAATTCCCGTCATTTGTTCAAGTGTATCAAGTAATACGTGTGATAATGCACGTTTCAATCGTATCTTCTGATCTTTCTCAGTACCTTCCGTTTCGTAACCTTGTTCGAAATGACTTTTATAGATTTCACCATCTGCTTGAAGAGTAGCATCTGCAGAAATCGTAAAATGTTCATCTGTATGATGCTCGAAATGCACGACTAAATCGGGTACCATATCTTTTTTCGCGAGTTTGGTATCTTCAAAAAATAAATTCGTTATATCAAGTAACACACGCATAAAATCTTGTGGATATGCTTGGCCAACTTTTAATACTCTCATTGTTAATTTCACTTCTTTCTATAGAACGCTTTGTTAATGCATTATACTAATCCGTACTTTTTATAACATCGAATCTATTGTATCAAATTTTTGATTAAATCTCGAAAGGGATCTGGTTCTATGTAAAATGTTGGAGTAAGCAACATTCGAAAGTATTTAACAAATATAAATTTCAGTTTTTCTGAAAAATCCTTTGTACCGAAAGTGATAGCTTCAGGTACAGTAGCCTCTTGGCAGACACCCCTCTTATTGCAACACTCCAATAAATTCTATATTAGATTAAAGACTTTTCCATGCATGAAAAAAGCCCTCAAGCAATTTGGCTTGAGAGCTCTTTAAATAATGACTAATCTAATTCTTGATATAAATTTTGAACTGGTTTTACAAGCACTCGATTAATCTCTTCAATTAGACCACTTAAAGCCATTTCAGCTTGTAGCATTTTACCGATTTTTACATTTTGTTGAGCTAGCTGAGCTGTTTTTTGAGCATATTGTAATTCATCTTCTCCAATTTGTTCGCCTTTCATTTGTTTTTCTTGCATTGAAAGTTGAACTTTACGGAAGTTTTGGAAAAGTGCTTTTGCCTCTGCGTCAGCTTTTACAGATGTAATCGCTTCTTCTAATACTTTAAATTCGTTTGTCTGACGAAATGCTCCTTCGAGTGCATTGATTTCATTATAAATATTGATCATTTCATTTCCCTACTTTCTTTTTTATTTAGGCTCAAGTTAAAGCAATTATAGAACGGGTTCTTAAAACAGCCAACCATTATAGTTGGATACTCTAGAATATGGTTACAATGATACCTTGTATGACACCTATTATGCCACCGAGAAGATATCCTAGAACTGTAATCATTTTGAATTCACGTTTTGAGATTCCTAACACTAAATCCTCTAAGACTTCTACTGGGAATGTATCCACTTGTTCCTTTACAATTTCTTGTAGGTTCAGACGGTTGATTGCGTCTTCTAGTTTATCTTCAGCCATAACAAAGCCTTTTTCTACTAGTTGAGGAACAATATTTTGTGCCAGCCACTCTGCACCATCTTTCCAATAGTACACTAGTGACTTGTCTAAACGATTTTCTAATTGTAGTTCTTCTTTTACATAGGTTTGGATTCTTGCAGTTGTTGAAGTGAAATCTAATTCTCCTACTAATTGCGGAACAGATTGTACTTTCAACTTTTTCCATTCAGTTGTCAATAAGTTGGTCAATAACACCATTGTACCTGGTGCATTCAAAAACTTATTAATTTCTTTTTGTACTCTTCCAACAAGTGAAGATGAATCACCTAAGAACATTTGAATCATTCCACCAAGTGTACCTTTTGAATCTAAGAAATCATCAATTAATCGTTTAATTGTTTGATACCCTTCATCTGATTCGAAATAATCTTCACCTTTTTTCAAAATATAACGAGAAATATCAGGAATCTTCGTTGTTGCTTTTTCCTGCCATGATTCTGGTAACAATGCTTCAATTGATTTTGCTGATAGAACATTTTTCAAATGATCTATTTGTTCTACAACGATATTGTCGATCTTTCCTTCAACTGTTTGTGGTAAATTTGTTACGCCAATTTGCATTAACCAATCATTAATTGTTTTCTCTTCGGTAAATACAACTTCCTTTATTTTATCATTCAACCATTTTTCCACTATTCGTTTATTACTTTCAGTGAATAGTTTTTTGCGGAACATTTCGGGAGTCAATAAATAGTTAACGACAGTTTTCCCAAGTTGTCTGGCTAATTCATCACGTCTTCTAGGGATTAAACCAGGTGTAAAAGGCAATCGCCAAGAACCTAGATAAATTGGATTATATGGTCTGAATAGCATTTTAATCGCAATATAGTTGGTGAGCCCACCAATTACTGCTCCTACAACGGTCATAAATAAAATCGTTAAAAGCGTATGCATCTGATTCACCCATTTCTTCAAAACTAAGCTTTATCCCGCAGTAACGGGCAGTTCCCCCACTGATGGAAGTTTCACTTTATTATAGCAGACAGCTCATTGTTATAAAATGAATAGCTATTTTTCGACATATACTTAGGTTTTACTTTGAATAATCCCATTGGCAATTTATACTAGATAAAATAAGATTTCCACTTTGAAAGGAGCCCTACATATGATTCAACATTTTAGCTTCAAACCACTTTACGAAAATCAACAGCTTCCTGGCTGGACAATCAGTTTCTTTTATAAACAAAATCGTTATGAAGGAATTTATGAAAAAGATGGTGCGATTAAATGGACTGGGCAAACCCCACCTAATGAGGATCAAGTTAAAAAGATGGTTCATGAATTGATGCTGTTTCATGTTTATGATTAAAAAAGTTGAAACTACTCTTCTTGTTTGCGACTCCGTTTTTGCGTGAATATACTATTCACCATCGCGATAATGAAGAGTATTTATTTTAAATGACATGTATAGAAAACAAAAAGAGTAAGCCTCATCGACTTACCCTTTCTTATCCAAATACTCTTCACGCCATTTTAGTAATTCTTTTTCCGTTAATAATTTCTCTAACACTTCATCCCAATGTCCAGTTAAAGTATTCCAAACACGGACATAGAGCAAATCCTTCTCTTTATTGTGAATTACAAATTGCATACATGGAATATCATTGATTTGAACTGTTTCTTTCGATTCAACCGAGGTGATAAAGGTTTGCACAGTATTCTCATCGGATTCTTCATCTTCAGGTACTGGACGGTTTTCTTGAAGTGCATGGATAATTTTTTCATCATCCACATTCATCGGCTCTTCGGATGCATAGGCAGAGGGCTCTGGCAATTCATCAAAATCATCTAACTGTTCAATATTGCCAAGTAGGAAATTTTTATGATTTGCACTATACAGTAATTGTTGTGTTTCCTCTTCCTGTGATTCTTCATATATACCGTTTGCTAACTGTTTCTCGCCCCTTGTTGTTAACTGATAATATTCCTTTTTTTCCACCAATCCAGTATTTTGTAGATTTTGGAGTAAATCGCGAATAAACAATTCTTCCACTAACAGTAAATCACTCAGTTCTTTTGGTTCTGCAATTTCTGCCTGTTGGCAGCTGAGTAAAATCATCTTCATCAGGATATCCATTGTGATTCGTTTTACTGGTTGATATTTAAACTCGATTGTTTGAATAGGAAAGCACCAGCTTGAAGTTGATAAAATTTCAGCATTTGGATCTTGTTTGATTTTATTTGTTAGCTTTTTCTCTAATTCTTTCAAGATGAGGCTTCCTTTCAAATGTTACTTTAGATTACCTTCTTCATCACGTAATCCATTTTGAGATTTGACCACTTCAAGTAAATGACTATACATTTCACGAGATTCTTGTTTTTTTGCACGTTTTGTAAACATTTCCGTACTTCCGACTAGAATGAGTAATTCTCTAGCTCGTGATAAAGCAACATTCAAACGACGATAATCATTGGCGAATCCGATGTCTCCACCTTTATATTCTGTATTACGGACCATACTTACAATGATGACATCCATTTCCATCCCTTGGAATCGATCAACTGTTCCTGTACGAAGTTGCAAGTTATTTAGCTTTAATTCTTGTTGCACAAGATGGTCAATTTTCTTTACTTGTTCTCCATAGAAACTAATTACCCCCACACTTTTCTTCGTTCCTTCAGGTAGGTTACCCCTTGAAATAGCCATTTCCGTTGAATGATCTAGGTCCAATAGAGTGTGACGAATAGTATCTAATTCTCCTGGGTTAAAACGGCTCTTACCATTTTTCATCTGTTCTTCAAAATATGGTTTTCTACTAGGCATATCAAGCCATATTAAATGATCTTGACGTTTTGCAAAATGTCCTTCCAAGAAATGATCACGAACTTTATCTGAATCCTCTAAGCCACAGCGTAGATGATTATCTTCATTTTCATAAAATGGTGTGATGGTTTTCATAATGTTTTCATGCATACGATATTGAATCGCTAGCATTTGCTTATTACTTTTAGGTAAGTTTTTAAATAAGCGTTCGAATAATGATTCTTTTAAGAGCTTCTTCAATTCATTGATTTCTTGTAAATCATTGCTTTCATCAATAATTGCTTTGAGCGATTCTTCCAATGTATCATCACCTATTAGTGGTGGTAATTGATGATGGTCACCAACTAAAATGATTTTCTTTCCTTTTAACATAGGAAGTAGCAGTTCGGGTGGTGTTGCTTTTGAAACTTCATCGATAATGACTACATCGAACGTTGGGTAGTTATCCATAAATTCTTTTCGTGCAGAAGCCACACATGTTGTCCCAATAACATTGGCATGATTAACATAAAGCTTACGAATTTCATCTAAATCATGCTCACTAGCATTTAGTAGTAACTGATGCCACTGTTGTTGCAATTGTTGTTTAATTGGTAATTGCTTTTTATCATGGTGTAGCTTATCGATTGTCTTTTGCACACTGTTAATTGTTTCTTCTGTATATTGCTTCTGTCTTGTTATATCTTGTTGCAAAATTTGTTCAAGTTCTTTTAATTTTTTCTCTTGAGCTAGACCATTCGCATTTATTTCTTTTACTTCATCCTCTTTTATAGCAAGCTGTTCCAACGCTTCTGCTTCCTCTTTAACAACCAGTACAAAATCATCCTGTACTTGTTGAAGCTTAGGTAAATTTTCAGCTACAGTGTGTTTTTGTTCTATAAGCTGCTCCAACTCTTTTTCTTGTTGCGTTAACTGCTCTTGGAGTTCTGCAAGTGTCGTAGTCGTTTCTTCTTCAGTCACTGCTTCAGATAATTTTTTCATTTTCTGCTTCAATTGTTCGACTTCCAAATTCCAACGGTTTCCTACATTTAATAATCCGCTTTCATGTTGCTTGGATGTATTCAATATATAAGAAACTTGAATTTTCACTTCTTCTTTCATCATTTGAAATAAACGATTAATTTCTTGTCTCTGATTTTCAAGCATACCAAATTGTTCATCAACAAAAAGACGTCGATTGTACAAACGTTCGAGATAAACATATAGTTGATTGATATATAGATCTGGTGTTTCAAGTAAAAACTTTTTGAAATGATCAATAGCTGAATCTATTTCTCGAACGGAATACGAAGAATAGCCATTCTCAGCTTGTTGCTCGACCTTTTGTAAAATACCATGACTCTGAACAGATCCAATTTTCCCTTCTAAAAAACCGATTGCACCGTTTAAACGATCCTTTACTTCTTTCCATTCTTTATAACCAAACATTTGCGCTTGGATACGTTCAAAGGAATTTCGTTGCCACTCGATTTTCGTATTTGCTTGAATCTGATGCTCTTCCATAAAAGCAGTCAAGTCTTGTATCTTCTTGCATTCTTCAATGGCTTCTTTCGATTCTTGAAGCTTTTGATGATTTTCGAGCCATTCAGTATAAGCAGATTGCGCATTATTTAATGTTATTTCAGCTTTTTCTAATTCTTCTTTTGTGATAGAAAATGAAACCTGTTGACGTAAGTTTACAACCTGCGATTGTTTAGTTCGTTCAGCTTCTTCTAAATTTTCTAATGAACCATATTTAGAAAGAAGTTCTTCAAATTGTTTAATTTGTTGTTCTTCTGATGTTTTCTTAGTAGTTAGTGCTGTAGTTTGTTCTTCTAATAGACGTAACTCTTTACGCAATGTACCTAAAGATTTCTTTAGGCTTTTAATATTCTCTTCAACGATTACATAATCTTTTTCAGCTTGTTCTTGTTCGACTATTTTCTCTTCCAGTACTTGTAACTGTTGTTGCAAACCTTGGAGTTCGTTTTCTTTTTTATCAATTGCTGCATCTAATTCAGTAGTACGATCTCTATGGATGGCCAGCTCTGCCTCCAAGTCATGCAATGTTTGTTCCCGCCAATAAAGTGCAACATTTTCTTCGATGAATTTTTTGCCTTCTTCTTCAATACTTTCCGTACGACCATAACGGAGAATCCGTATATCTTTGTTGGCGAGGAGTCTGCTCAGTGCATTATCAACAGCTAAATTCGATTGTGAAGCAACTAATGTTTTTAATCCAGCTTTTGCATTTTGTTGACAGATTTCAGAAATAACGGTCGTTTTCCCTGTACCAGGAGGACCTTGTATGACATACAAATCTTCAGCAGACATAGCCCCAATAACTGCTTCTCTTTGGAATTCATTGAGACGATTATCGAATTGTAAATCGACTCTTTTTTTAGGTTGTTGAATTCGCGGACGTTCTTCGAAGAGGATTTTTTCTAAATTTGCATTCGCTGCTAACCCTTTTTCTAGGTCGCTAAAACCTTTTCGTAAACGACGGATTTGGCTCAACGTTGCAAAGTTACTAAGCACTAGTTCTTTTGTTTTCGGATGCCATTTATCTTTTCGAACTTGTCCTTGTATAAATGGGCGTAATTCAATTTCGACTGTTTTCTTTGAAGATTGTGCTTTTAATACTGAACCCAGTTCATCTTTGGAACCTTGTACTTTTGCACTTAATCCAACAATTTTTTTCCATTCACTTTCTTTTAAACCGTTAATTTTGAATGTAATTCGACTGAAATCTTCATTGAATTCATAATGAGAAAAAGAAACAGTCATATCATCAATGGTCGCATCTCGCTCTTGGATTTTTAAATATCCTTCCCAGCTTGAAATACGCTTCTGGACATACATTGAACGTTCTTCTGCAATCGGTAATTCTCGAATTTTACTATGTAATTCAAGCGGTAAACCAACTGTATTGCTGGCATTTGTAGCAAACTGCATGTTCGTTTTAAACCGTCGATTCGTATGGACTGGTTCTCGATTACTAAACACCCGGAAACCCGTTGCGAGTAAACCTTCATATTTTACAACACAATTCATCATCGCTACTTGCTCGTCTAATTTTTCCGCAAGTACTATATTTTCTGTGTTATCGAAGTAAATTTTCACGGCCATTTCGTCTTTGGCTGTATTTTGAACATGCTCAATATGCACAACAAATGATTTTTGCAGATGAAAAAAAGAATGTTCATCCTTCACCCATGCTAATATGCCTTCACGCGCTTTGTTCGTTAATATCAAATTTGTACGCATCACTGCAGGCTTATCTATCACTTGTGCCATGAACATAACTTCCTTTCTTTTTCTTAGGCTGCTCTGGTAACATTGCCTTTTCTTAATACAGAATAAAAAACACTAATATCTATCATACCAGTTTTAACGTCTAAGATGGAGTGATGAACGACTTAAAAAAGAAAAAATCCAACTATGAACGAAGAAGTTCATAGTTGGAAATATTTTTAAGTGATATAATTTATCCCACATTAACGGGAGTAAGACCCCACCTGAGAAGGCTCGTCAGTTCGACCACGGAAAGCGGAGCTAATTCACTGATAGAAGTTTCACTTTATTTCATTTCTCCAGATTGAAGTTTATACATTTGATTGTATCTTCCACCTAAAGCTAGAAGTTCATCATGTGTCCCTTGTTCTACAATTCCTCCTCGATCTAACACTAAAATACGATCTGCATTTTTAATAGTAGAAAGTCTGTGGGCGATGATAAATGTTGTACGCCCTTTTTTCAATACTTCCATTGCATGCTGGATAATCTCTTCCGTTTCCGTATCAATATTAGAAGTAGCCTCATCCAATATTAAAATTGCTGGATCGAATGCAAGTGCTCTCGCAAAAGAAATTAATTGACGTTGTCCTGACGAAAGTGTACTTCCTTTTTCAATAACAGGTTCGTCTAAACCACCAGGTAAATTGGCTAACACTTGATCTCCACCCACTGCTTGTAGTGCTTTTTCGACCGTTTCACGGGAAATCCTTGGATCATCTAGGCTTACATTTGAGGCAATTGTTCCTGTAAATAAATAAGGATCTTGTAATACGATACCCATATGTTCACGAATCGTTTGGCGTGAATAATCTCGAATATTCATCCCATCAATCGTAATCGAACCTTTTGTCACATCGTAAAAGCGGAACAATAAATTCATAATTGAGCTTTTTCCGGAGCCCGTATGGCCTACTAATGCGATTGTTTCTCCTTGTTTTGCTTTGAAGTTAATATCTTTTAGAACATATTCCTTTTCTTTATAGGCAAACCATACATTATTGAATGCTACATCTCCATGGTAACGGTCAATTTTCGTATCATCGACTGCTTCACCATTTTGATCTAACAACTCAAAAATACGTTCAGACGCAACATTTGCTCTTTCTAAGTTGGCAAGCTGATTCACAATATTCGTAACTGGATTAAACAAACGTGTAATATAATCGACAAATGCATAAAGCATACCAATTGAAATCGCTTGGTTACCAGTCAATTCAGCACTACCAAAATACCAGATAAACATAATGAATGTTAATGAACGTATAACTCCAACTAAATTATGTGAAGTGGCAGAGTCTAATAAAACGAGCTTATTTTGATATTTATAATATTCATCATTCATTTCATTAAATTCATCTGCCATTTGTTTTTCACGTCCAAATGCTTGGATGATGGTCATGCCATTGATGGACTCATTTATCATTCCATTCATATCAGACAACTTACTCCGTACGATATGGTTGTATTTTGCAGCATACTTACGATAAAGGATTGCCCAAAGAATAAGTAATGGAATAACGATCAATGCAATACAAGCCATTTTCCAATCAAGGAAGAATAACGCGATATAGATACCAAAAATCGTCATAAAGCTTGCTGCAAATTGCGATAATACTTGAACAAATAAGTCATGAATTGCTTCCGTATCATTAGTTACGCGTGATACTACTTTACCTGCAGGTAATCGATCAAAATACTGGATTGGGAGAGTTTGAATATGTTGATAAACATCGTTTCGCATCTTTTGAATAATACGATTTGCTCCCATTTGTAGTAAGATATATTGACCGTATCGGAAAATAGCCGTTGTCACTGCTAAACCTAAGAATACAGCTAGCAATATAGCAATTGGTTTAAAATCTAAACTTTGCGTAGCAGCGTTTGCAATATGATCATCAATAATTTTCTTCGCTACTAGTGGACCCGCTAAATCTGCAGCCACTGCAATAGCTAAAAGAAATAGTCCAGTAGCTATTATTTTTTTATATAGTAATGCATAATGCCATAGTCTTTTGGTTGTACTCATTATTTCGCCTCCTCAATTTGTTGGCGATCATGCTGTTCTTTGTACCAACCATCTTGTAAAATTAGTTGTTCATGTGTACCTTCTTCAACAATTTTGCCGTCTTCTAATACGATACTCCAATCCGCATGCATAATTGCTGATAATCGATGCGTTACGATAATGGTTGTTTTATCTTTGCGAATTCTCTGAATATTTTCGATAATTGCACGTTCTGTTTTGGCATCAACTGCTGAAAGCGAATCATCCATTATCAATATTTCAGGATCACGTATTAATGCTCGTGCAATAGAAATCCTTTGTTTTTGCCCCCCTGATAGGGATATCCCTTTTTCGCCAACTAGTGTATTTAATCCCATCGGTAACATTTCTAAGTCTTTTTCAAAGCATGACACTTGAAGGGCTGTCTGTAATTCATCTTCAGTCGCATCTGGTTTTCCAAACAATATATTTTCTCGTATCGTTCTTGAGAAAAGGACATGATCTTGTGGTACATAACCAATCCAATTTCGTACCTGTTCTTTTGTTTGAGCTTCGATTAACTCACCAGATAATTTCAGTGCACCTTCACCAGCAGGGTATTCTCGTAATAATTGTTTCACCACAGTCGTTTTACCACTACCAGTCTTCCCTACAATTCCAAGTGTTTGCCCCTTTTCTAGAGATACTTCTAAATGCGACAAGTTGGTTGTTTGTGATTGTGGATATTGGAATGTTACGTCACGAAAAACAATGGAGCTTGGTTTTTCAATAACCGTTGGAGTTTGTGGATTTGCCACATCTTCTTTTTCGTTTAGCGTTTCTTGTACACGGTCCAATGATGCATTTCCACGTTGCATAACATTTATCAATTCTCCAATTGCAAACATTGGCCACACAACCATACCTAGATAAACGTTAAAAGAAACTAGGTTTCCTACAGTTATATCACCAGTCGATACTAGATATGCCCCGTAACCAAGACCAATCATATAACTTAATCCTGTTAGAACTCTTGTGATTGGTGTAAACCATGCATCGATTTTTTCTACGTCCATGTTTTTTTGATAAACTTCTTCTGTCATATCTGCAAATTGCTCTTCTGTAGCTCTTTCATGAACATATGCACGAACAACACGTACACCTTCAACAGCTTCTAGTACACGATCGTTCATCTGTCCAAAAGCATCTTGTGCAATCATATATTTTTCGTGAATTTTCTTACCTAATATTTGCATCGTAGTTGCTAAAATTGGTAATGGAATAATAGCTGCAATCGTTAGTTTCCAAGATACTGAAAAGCCCATCATTAAAATAATCGTACCTAGGTATAATGTTGAATCCAAAAGTGTCATGATGCCAAATCCTGCAGTGACAGAAACAGCACGTAAATCATTAGTAGCACGGGCCATTAAGTCACCTGTTCTATTTCGCTCGTAAAATGGAGGTGACATTTTTAAAAACTGAGTCATTAAATTTTTCCGTAATTTCCGTTCAATTACATTTGAACCACCGAATAATTCATATTGCCAAATAAAATTAACTACATATGCAACAACTAAGATGGCCGCAAATGAACCTAAGAATTGTAGCAATAAAGTATTCGTCAGTGTACCACGATCAATTGCATCAATAGATTTACCAATCAACCATGGTGGCATCACTTCTAAAGTATTTGCAACAATTAGCAGTAAAACTGCAATCATATACCGTTTTCTGTTTTCTATGAAGAACCATTTAAGCTTTATTAATACATCAAACATAAATATTTTTCTTCCTTTCTGTTAATTAATTTAGCTAGCCATCGTCAATCGAATCCTTGTTTAAATGTCTTGTCTTTTTTCGAATAAACATAATACGCTCTCTCCTTTATTGTTTTTACACTAATCATTTGTGATTAAAGACAACAAAAAAGCACATACCCTAAAAAGAGCATGCGCTAATTTAAAAGAGTACGGGATCACACCCGAACCATCCATTAATTTAAATGATTAAGAAAATAGGATTGGGTGTGGACTTATTATGAAATTTATGTTTTTTTACATTCGGTTGTAACAATTTCATGATCCATACCTCCATTTCCTATTTATTATTTAGTGTTCCTTAATATTAGCATTCCGAATTTCCAATTGTCAATACATTTTGAAAATTTTATACAATAATACAATAATCCCTCATTTACTTACAATATTATCCTTTAACACTTATCATTAGGCTGAAAATATGAGAAACATTTACAAATAACATCTAGATGATTTGTTTTTTTTTAATAAATATCTTATTATTATCTTACTTAAATATTTTTACTATCACAGGAGGTGTACACTTTGTTCTCCCCCTCATTTGGGTCTTGGAACAAAGGAAGTCTTTGGACATAGCCATACGATTGACAGCATTTGCTGTCTTGATCGCATGTTCAGCAGTTTTCGTAGCAACAGAATTTGCTATCGTTAAGGTTAGAACAACTCGAATTGATCAGCTTATAGCTGAAGGTAACAAAAAAGCATTAAAAGCAAAAAAAGTAATCACAAATTTAGATGAATATTTATCTGCCTGCCAACTAGGGATTACGATTACTTCTTTAGGTTTAGGTTGGTTAGGGGAAGGCACAGTTGCAATACTACTAGCGCCATTATTTGACCTACTAAACTTAAATGAAAGTATTACTACAATCCTATCATTTATCCTATCATTCTCTATCGTGACATTTGTACACGTAGTTATGGGTGAGTTAGCACCAAAAACATTAGCGATTCAAAAAGCAGAAAGTGTAGCACTTAATATTTCTGGCTTCTTAATCGTATTCCATAATGTGATGTTCATATTCATCAAAATCTTAAATTCTTCAGCCAATGGCTTAGCTGCCCTATTTGGCTTAAAAGGAATACAAGATTCAGATGGCGCAATGAGTGAAGAAGAATTGCGAATCATCTTATCTGATAGTTTAAAAGGCGGCGAGATTAATCAGTCTGAATATAAATATGTAAATAGCATTTTTGAATTCGACGATCGTATTGCCAAAGAAATCATGGTACCTCGTACTGAAATCATTAGTATTGAAAAAGAATTAACATTAAAAGAAGTATTTGAAGTAATGGGCGTAGAACAATATACTCGTTACCCAATCATTGATGGTGACAAGGACCATATTATCGGTCTCGTCAATATGAAACATCTTCTTACAGCTTATATTAAAGATCCATCAAACGGTTCAAAACCGGTTACTGAATATATGCAACCTATTATTCGCGTTTTTGAAACAATGCCAATAAGTGATTTACTTCTAAAAATCCAACGTGAACGGATCCATATGGCGATTTTAATGGATGAATACGGTGGAACTTCAGGTCTTGTTACAATTGAAGATATTATCGAAGAAATTGTTGGTGATATCCGAGATGAATTCGACCAAGATGAAGTCCCAGAAATTCGCAAAATTGACGAAGGTCATTTTATCTTAGATGCCAAAATGTTAATCGAAAATGTGAATGACTTCTTAGGTATTAATATCGAAGAAGACGACATCGATACAATTGGCGGCTGGTTTATGACAAAAGATTTTGATGCTGTAAAAGGCGAGAAAATCACTGAACAAGGTTATGAATTCATCATCAAAGAATTAGATGGTCATCATATTCTTTATCTAGAAGTCATTAAACTTCCTGAAGAATTAGAAGAAACGGATCAAACTAATTCTGATTCAAACGAAGTATAAATAGCTTTAATTTATCAACTAAACATAGAACGACGCACACTTTCTACAAAGTGTGCGTCGTTTTCGCTTGTCTGAAACTTTTGCAAGGAGGAAACATTGTGGACTTATATAAAAATTTAAGACAAGGGGAAAAAGGTGCATGGCTTAGTATTTTCACCTATCTTATTCTCAGTTCTGTCAAATTAGCCATTGGTTTTATCGGACATTCTACTGCTCTGAAAGCAGATGGATTAAATAATACAACAGATATTATCGCATCTGTAGCTGTTCTAATCGGATTAAGAATTTCTCAAAAGCCACCAGATAAAGACCATCACTACGGTCATTTACGTGCTGAAACGATATCTTCACTTATTGCTTCCTTTATCATGGCTGTTGTAGGTTTTCAAGTACTCTTTAATGCTGGAAAAAGCTTTATCGATCACGACCACCCCACTCCTTCATTATTGACAGCATTTGTTGCACTGGGTAGTGGCGTTGTGATGTATTTGGTGTACCTTTTTAATATTAGATTAGCAAACCGTATTGAAAGTTCTGCCGTAAAGGCAGCGGCATATGATAATCGTTCAGATGCTTGGGTAAGTTTTGGTACTTCAATTGGTATTTTCGGTGCCATTTTTGGTTTTCCTATTATCGATTCCATTACTGCTTTTGCTGTAGGTTGTTTAATCTTAAAAACAGCTTATGATATTTTCTTTGATGCTGTACATACGTTAACAGATGGATTTGATGAAGAAGAGTTGGAGACCCTATCTGTGCTTGTTAAAAACGTAGATGGTGTCATTCAGCTAATTGATTTTAAAGGTCGGAATCATGGTAATTTGATTTTCGCTGATCTCACTGTCACCGTAGATCCAGCACTTAATGTATGGCAAAGCCATCATATTACGGAAGAAATAGAAAAAACAATTCGCCGTGCTAAACCTTTTGCCGTAGTACTTGTCCATATTGAACCAGAAGGATTAAATCGAGAACATGAAAATAATATTTTTTAATATTTAGTAATTGACAGTTTTATGAAGAGCTGGTATTCTGTAATCAACTTATGAAAAGAGAAAGAGGTGAGGTATTATGACAATTTTATCAAGCATTGAAATTATGCAAATTGGTTTGTTACAATACGCTCACTTTTCGTATACGTTCTAGTATGCTTTCTTTTATGTGCGTAAAACCTGTAACTGCCAATTTGCAGTTACAGGTTTTTTTATTTAAAAATGGAACAAATTCGTTCCCCACATAATAGGAGGCATAAAATGAATTTAATTAATTTCGGTTGGAATAATAATTGGCAAGATCAATTTGATGCGTATAAAATAACAAATCCACAAAAAAATCTAACGATAGGTCGTGTTTTATTAGAACATAAGCATTCTTATCGTGTCATAACTGAAATTGGCGAATGGCTTGCTACACCGTCTGGTCTTTTCCAATATAATGCTCAATCACGTCGTGACTACCCTGCCGTAGGTGATTGGGTGGTTTTAGAACAGTTACCAGGAGAAGAAAAAGGTATCATCCATGCCATTCTTCCTCGCAGTTCTCTGTTCTCTCGAAAAGTAGCTGGTCTCACCTTTGAAGAACAGATTATTGCAGTTAATGTCGATCATGTTTTTTTAACCATGAGCTTAAACAAGGATTTTAACTTACGAAGATTAGAAAGATATTTAATCGCAGCTTACGACTCAGGTGCAAATCCCATCATCGTCTTAACTAAGAAGGACTTATGTGATGATGTGTCAAGTTATTTAAGCCAAGTTGAAACGATTTGTTTTGGTGTACCAGTTTACACTGTGAGTAGCTTTACAGGTGAAGGAATCGATGAGTTACACCAATTGTTAGCAGATGGCAAAACAGCTGCTTTACTTGGCTCTTCAGGGGTTGGTAAATCTTCATTGACCAATGCACTTTGTGGGCAGGATGTGATGGCGGTCCAAATGATTCGGGAGGATGATGATAAAGGACGCCACACGACTACACATCGAGAACTCTTCCAATTACCACATGGAGGTTTACTCATTGATACACCTGGAATGCGAGAATTTCAATTATGGGATAATGCCGATAGCCTAAACAGCAGCTTTAGTGATATCGAATCACTCGCATCACAATGTCGCTTTCGAGATTGTGAACATAAAAAAGAACCTGGATGTGCTGTCCATGAAGCTATAGAAGAAGGTACACTCGAGCAAGAAAGATACGACAGCTATTTAAAATTAAAACGCGAACTCGCTTTTATCGAAAGAAAAACAAATGCACAGGCTCAAGCAGCTGAGAGAAATAAATGGAAACAAGTTAATAAGCAAATGAAAAAGAAGATTGGCAAAAAAAGATAAAGTGTGAATCAATCTACTTGTCTTTTGCTTTATTCAATTGAAGCTTTTACTTGGTAAGTTTTGCATGCTCTAATACTTTTTTCAGTTTTCATCAAAAAAGCAACCCGTATCATACGAGTTGCTTTTTTTCATATTTCACTAGCCTCTGTTAATCCATGTTTCACAGCATATAAAGCAGCTTGTGTTCGGTCTTGTACTTCAAGTTTTGTAAAAATATTTGAGATGTGGGTCTTCACTGTTTTTTCTGTGACAAATAAGGAAGATGCAATTTCTTTATTACTCTTCCCTTTTGTTAGCTCTGCTAGTACATCTTGCTCTCTAGGAGTGAGTGGATGTTTTATATGTGGAAGTTCTTCCATCATCTCGCGATTTAATATAAGTTGTGAAGTTGCTTGAGGATGCATAATATTTTCCCCGGCAATAATTCGACGAATGGCTAATACAAGTTCATCTGGCTCGATATCTTTTAGTTGATAGCCCGCTGCTCCTGCCTCAATAGCAGGTACAACATGATCTCTATCAGAGAAACTTGTCAGCATCAATATTTGTATTTCAGGGAACTTAGATTTAATACGTTTTGTTGCTTGAATACCATCCATTTCTGGCATTACTAAATCCATTAATACGATGTCTGGATTTAATTCAATTGTTAGATCAACCGCTTCCTTACCATTACTTGCTTCCCCAACTACTTCAATATCCTTCTGAGTTTTAAGGAAAAATAGCAATCCCCTTCTTACAACATGATGATCATCCGCTATTAACACTCTAATCATTCATATGTCCCCCTTTAATAAGGTAGGCGGATTAAAATTTCCGTACCCTTTCCTAAATTACTTACCAAGTCAACAGTACCGCCTAATGCTTGTGTGCGATCACGCATACTTTGTAAACCAATAGATGGTAATGTGACGAGAGAGTCAACATGGAATCCTCTACCTTCATCTTTTATAACAAGTAATACATCTGTCTGTGTAATAGTGATAAAAATTTCTGCTTCTTTCACACCCGAATGCTTTCTTACATTATTGAGTGCTTCCTGTGTTAGTCGGAAAAGTGTTTCTTCGATACGCGAAGGCAATTGGAGCACACCAGATACTTTTACTTTTAATTGCAAACCTAACATTTCTGCATATCCTTTTATCGCTTCCATCAAGCCACTTTCAAGACCTTTTGGACGAAGTTGCCAGATTAACGCTCTCATTTCAGTTAATGCTTCCTGTGTTAGATTTTGAATTTCTTTAAAGGTTTCTTTAATCTCCGGTTGCTTTGTCATTTCTACTCCAGCTCGCGATGTTAATGTGACAGAGAATAATAACTGATTCACTGAATCATGTAAATCTCTTGCTAGTCTATTTCGCTCTTGAACCAGTGCCATTTCCTGTTCTTGTTTTGTTAAAAGAATTCGTTTAATAGCAGAGCCCATTTGAAAAGCAACCGATTCTAGTAAAGCAAGCTCATCATCAGTAAAACGAACTGTGTTGGGTGACGCCACGTTGAGCAAGCCAAAACGCTCTTGTCCGGATTGTAACGGAACCGTTGCATGATGGGTAATTCCCGCATAATCTCCTACACACGCTGCAGTAGCATTTTCTATTCGCTGGCATTCAATTATGTTTGATGCCTTTAATAATTCTTGATTACGATATTTAGAAATACACCAGCAACCACCTTTTTCTAGAGATTGACACTTATTATGTTCTAATGCAGGTGGTAAGTTTTCATGTGCAATCATTTCATGCCGTCCTCGTTTATTCACAAAGAAGATCCAACCCGTTTCAAAATTGGTACCTTCCAAAAACTTACGAAGCGATCCTTGTAACATTGGTTGCATTTCAGTTTCTTCATTTAGTAATTCTGCAATTTCTTTTAATAAACTAATGTTTGAGTGATCTGTAGGTTGCATCAAATGCCTCCAATCTCGGATGCCCATTATTACTATTGTACCTTCTATCATACCACTGCTCACTTTTTCTTCCTATGATTTACATCTCGGTAATTAGACTGATGTTTGTTGTAGCTTGCAATCTCTACTAAACCTGTATAGATTGAAAATAATCCTCTAAAAATTGCTGTTTAAAATAAAGGAAGTATACAGTCCCATCTATAAGTTAAATAGTAAATATTTTAATTAAATATTAAAAATTGAACAGCAACAAAAGGGAGTGATATGTATGCAACTTTACAAGCTAAACAAAAATACTGCAAAACAAGTGACACAATACAATTCTAATTTTCTTATGAATCCTTTTATGCATTTAAATTCTGAAATAAGGATATCCATTATGACGTTAACGGAAAATGGTATAATTGGGTTCCATCAAGCAAAATCTTCTCAATTACTCTATGTGATAGAGGGAGAAGGCGTTGTTTGCAATGAAGAAAGAAAATATTATTCAATTCAAAAAGGTATCGCGGTTTTTTGGAAGAAAGAAGAATGGCATGAAACAAAAGCTGTAAAAGGTTTAGTTGCACTCGTAATAGAAGGTTTTGACATTAGCAAAGAAAATATATATTTGGAACCTTTATAGTCATGTCCTGCTGTTCATTGTAAAGGGCTGCTTTAACTTATTTATATAGGTCCTCTCTTACTTTCTTAGAATTCATGACTATGATAGAGTGGGAATAAAATCCACTTTCGAGTATAATGTTTTACAATGTTTTGTATTACCTCTATAATCGGAAAAGAAATATACTAAATTTAGGAGATTTCAAATGTCAAAAAAACTGGAGAATAGCCTACTATTTATGTGGGTTGTATCACTAATCGCAATGATGGGTTCTCTATATTTCTCAGAAGTTCAAAAATTCGAGCCTTGTAAGTTATGTTGGTATCAACGGATTTTAATGTATCCACTTGTCATTATTTTAGCAACCGCTTATGTTCAAAAGAATGCTCGTATTGCCGTTACAAGTGCCATCTTCTCTTGTTTAGGTGCATGTATTGCGTTGTACCATTATGGCATTCAAAAAATACCCGCTTTACAAGAATCTGCTGTTACTTGTGGACGCGTACCTTGTACGGCAGATTATATTAACTGGTTTGGTTTTATTACCATCCCATTCCTTTCACTTGTAGCCTTCATTCTAATCGCAGGTACAAGCTTCTACATGTTAAAAGCACTTAAGGAGGAAAAATAAGTGGCAAACTCAAAAAAATCTGCAGCACAGAAAAAAGATAACAAGCTAACAATATTATTAATCATAGGATTCATTATTATCGCTGGTTTTGTAGCATTATACTTTTTAAATAGTTCTTCAAACAAAGCAAAGCTAGCAAACAATCCATATGGTAAAAATGATTTAGAACAATCAACAATTGATATTTTAAACGATAAAAATTACCAAAATATCATTCTACCTAATGAATTAGAAAAGAAAATTTCGAGTGGTAAAGAAACAATGGTTTACTTCTTTAAATCAGATTGTACACACTGTAAAAAAATCACGCCAATCTTAATGCCTCTTGCAAAAGACATGGGTGTCCAAATTGATCAGTTTAACCTGCTTGAATTTGACCAAGGATGGGATCAATATAGCATCGAAGGTACACCAACACTTGTTTACTATAAAGACGGAAAAGAACAATTACGTGTAGTTGGTGAACAATCCAAAGATACCTTCAAAAAGTTCTTTGAAGCAACTATCCTGAAAAATAAATAAGTATTTAAAAAGTACATTACTCGTAAATGAGTAATGTACTTTTTTCATTTAAAGATATTCCTACTTTAAAATTTCTTTTGGACCCATTCGCAGAACAAAGTGTAATCGTATTTCACTTGTTTCTTATAATTCACAGCAGCAAATGTGATATGTCGGACAAATTGATCAACATCACCAATAGCTTTTATAATTTCGACTTCACTATGATGTTTTAATAGTACGGATTCAATGTCCATATCAGCTCGAGCGTGAATTTTCGCAGTTACTTGCCCCATTGTTTTCAGCGTTTGGTCATAGTCTTTTAAAGTTACGAGCTTATCTGCTTTTACTTTCTTTTTATATGGAGAACGTTCGCGAATGTAAAAATACTTATCATCTATTGTTACATAACCTAAATACGGGTCTTCTAAATCATGCATTGCTTTTTGAGTTGCAACTACTCGCTCGCCTTGATGTGCATGTTTTTCCCAGAATTCCGGACTATATGGTAAGAAATAAGCAGGGATGGATGAGCGCACTTCTTTCATTTCTAATACTAAATCATCCGCTCCACCAGCTTCTTGCCCTCCCTCAATTAGAATATAAAAACGACTTAGCCCAATTGAAGCAGTACCTGTACCATATTTACGCGCAACATCTTTTACTTGATAATGTGAAGGATCATACTTATTTTCCACATCCAATGACTGGAAGTATTGCTTCATTATATCTTCGATTTTCAGTAATTCCTCATCTGTAACTGGTTGGATTTCTTCATCCCAATTGAAAGTACGCTTACCTTCTTCATTGATATACGTAATATCAGCTAATAAGTGATTTCGCTGTCTTTTCTCCAGCTTCTTCAGCACTTTTTTTACAGGGCCTTTCGTATTATCTTTCGTAAACGTTAAAGTCAATGGATCATCTGCATTTCTTTTAAATCGTTGCAGTTGTTTGTAGTAGCTATGTAAATACTTAGCAATTCGTGCTTTTTGCTCGTCCTTACTTAACCCTTCCGCATCTGTATATAAAGCAATACTAACTGCCATTCGAAAAACATCATATAAATAAGAGCCGACATATCCTTCATCAAAATCGTTCACATCATAAACAATCTCGCCTGCTTCATTTTGGAAACAGCCAAAGTTATCCATATGCAAATCACCTTGAATCCATGCTGGCTTATCTATTGGTGTATCATATGGAAATGGTATTTTCGTTACGTCATAATAAAATAAATAGGCACTACCTCGGAAGAAACGGAATGGACTTTCCATCATTTCGTTGTATTTTATTTTACGTTTATCATCGGATAACCCCATACATTCCACATCAAATTCATTGAAAATAGTCTCTAACATAAATTCACGTAGTGCACGTCTGGTATTCTGAACACGATCTACTAATAACTCCATCATTTACTCCCCGTTTCATTCTTATACTACCTATATCTTACATCGAAACATCTAGTGATACTACTAAAAATATCCATTTAAAGAAAATGAAAAAGACAACTTCTCATTCAAATTTGAACAAAAAGTCGTCTTTTAATTAATCCTTTTGTTTAGTAAATCACAAAGTTTTCTCTTTTAGTATTTGAAATGGTCTGGATGTGAGCCAAATCGTTCGTTACGATTTAGGTTATCGATTGTTGCCATATCCTCATTGGTTAGTTCAAAATCAAATACATTTGCATTCTCTTCGATACGGCTTGGGGTTACGGATTTTGGAATAACGATATGATCGCTTTGTATGTGCCAACGGATAATTGTTTGAGCTATGGATTTATCGTATTTTTCACCAATTGTTTTAATTGTTTCATCTTGCAATACATTTCCACGACCTAGAGGCGACCATGCCGTAACTACAATATTATTTTCTTTACAGAAATGACGCAATTCTACTTGTGAAAGGTATGGATGTAACTCAATTTGATTAACCATTGGCTTGATATTAGCAGTTGCAAATAACTTTTCTAAATGGTGAATTTCATGATTTGAAACACCTGTTGCTTGGATTAATTTTTCATCATAAAGTCGTTCAATAGCACGATAAGTATCTGGAAATTTCTCTGGAACAGGCCAATGTGTCAAATATAAATCTAAATAATCTGTTTTTAGTGTAGTCAGTGTTTTCTCAAAAGCTCGTAACGTTTCATCGTAGCCTTGGTCGGTATTCCATACTTTTGAAGTAATGAAAATATCCTCTCTTTTTTTCCCTGATGAACGAAGCGCTTCTCCAACTTGCTGTTCATTATTATAAAGAGCAGCTGTATCAACTGCTATATAACCTGTATCTAAAGCTTTTTTAATTGCATTAAATGCTTCTTCTGGTTCATCCATTTTGTAAACGCCTAATCCGACTCGGGGCATTTCGATACCATTATGTAATTTTTTTGTTGATGTAATTGTATACATGTCGTTACCTCCTTTTGGGTAATCTTATTATGCAAACATTGTCAAAGTATTTCGAGAATAACGACTTTTTCTAAAAGGTTGCAATCTTATATAGAAACGAATATTATATTAAATGTTGTTTTAAATGTTCGGATTTCAGAAAGAAGGTATTTCATTGTTCCACCTGAAAGAAAATGGTACAAACGTTAAAACAGAATTAATTGCTGGTATTACAACGTTTCTTACCATGGTATATATTATTGTTGTGAACCCTGCCATTTTATCCAATGCAGGAGTTCCTGTAGACCAAGTATTTATGGCAACCATTATCTCTGCTGTTGTCGGTACTTTATGGATGGCATTATGCGCTAACTATCCGATTGCCATTGCACCAGGAATGGGCTTAAACGCATATTTCATCTCTGTTGTTTTAACTTCTGAAGGTAAGATTGATTACATGACTGCCTTTTCTTCTGTATTTGTTGCAGGTATTGTTTTCATCATTTTATCGTTAACACCGCTTCGTGCAAAACTAATTACTGCTATTCCAGAAAACTTAAAACGTGCGATTACTGCCGGTATCGGTTTATTTATTGCTTTTTTAGGCTTACGAATGGGCGGCGTAATTGTTGCAAATAAAAGTAATTTAGTAGCTCTAGGAGATTTAACCTCCCCAGGCGTTATGTTAACATTATTTGGTTTAATCATTACGGTTATTTTGATGGTCCGTAATGTTAGAGGTGCTTTATTTATCGGTATGGTTATTACAGGAATTGTCGCTGCAATTACTGGTCAACTAAAAATTGATAAAGTCGTAGCTACGCCTCATTTACCAGATGGTATTTTGATTTGGAATCCACTTGATGCTTTTGGTGATGTCATTCATTACGGCTTATATGGAGTTGTTTTTTCATTCATCCTAGTCACTTTATTTGATACAACTGGTACACTTGTTGGTATTATGAAGCAAGCAGGCTTGATGAAAGGAAATGTATTACCACGTGCTCGTAAAGCTCTTTTAGCAGATTCACTAGGTACAACCATAGGTGCAATGTTTGGTACAAGCCCAACGTCTGCATTTATTGAATCTTCTGCGGGTGTAGCTGCAGGTGGTCGTACTGGCTTAACCACTTTAACAGTTGCTATCCTATTTATTATTGCTTCCTTCTTTGGACCATTGGTAGGCGCTGTTTCTGGTGTTGCTGCTATTACATCACCAACACTTGTGATTGTTGGGACATTGATGATTTCCTCTATAAAGGAGATTGACTGGAATCAGTTCGATGAAGCTTTCCCTGCTTTCCTAATTATTTTAATTATGCCTTTTACATCAAGCATTTCAACAGGGATTGCATTTGGTTTTATCACTTATCCTATCTTGAAAATTGTAAAAGGTGAAGCCAAAAAAGTTCATCCATTGCTATATATTTTCGCAATATTATTTGTGATTCAGTTAGTTTTCTTGCAACACTAAAACAAAAAATCCCTCTTGTTCTTTAATATAACAAGAGGGATTTGCTCTATTTATCATCAAACTGTTCAGGGTCTTGATCTCGTCCTACACTTTCTAATTCCGTTTCATTACGTCTATTTTCCATTTGCTCCCCAAGTTGTTGAACTTCTTCAAATGAAGTTGCCATTGAACCATTTTCCTGTTGTTTCTTCTCTTTATCCATCATTTTAATCTCCTTTATCTACATCCTGTTATTATCTATCCCCTATTATCTCCACAGTTATGCATATTAAGTGGAGTACGAATATTGAACGATTTCCGCCATATATTTATCAACAATTGACGTTTCATTTTCCTATGAATTAGGCTATACTTGTAAGAGAACTTTTTCATATATTATTAGGAGGTTACTTCCATGAGTTTAATTTTAATACTTGGTGTAATTTTAACTTTCTTAACAGCAATGTTCACTGCTGGTTATGAAGACAAACAAGGTACTTCTAAAAATTAATTTTTTATATAAAAA
>NZ_JBCMNM010000055.1:0-3212 GCF_050459865.1 Rummeliibacillus pycnus | reverse complement strand
GTTCTATATCAAATGTTGGGTAAGATTTCGAAATACCAAACGAACCCTTTTCAGTGTCCCTCTCTTTTTCTACAGAACGCCAAGCCTTCTCATTTGCCTCTTTACTTAATGCATTCCTCTAAAGCCTTGTTGACGTAATGCTTCGAAAATTACAATTGCTGCTGTATTTGATAAGTTTAATGAACGTATATTTTCACTTTGTGGAATTCGTAAACATTTATCTTGATGATCTTGGATTAATTCTTTCGGGATACCGGTTGTTTCTTTTCCGAACATAAAGAAAATCTCTTCTTCCGGATTACTAAAGTCAAAGTCAGAATACAGTTTAGTACCGAAAGTTTCGATATAGTAGATCGATCCACCAGCATTCTTCTCAAAAAATTCTTCTACTGAATCGTAATATGTGATATTAACGCTATGCCAGTAATCTAAACCGGCTCTTTTTAACATCTTATCATCTGTTGAAAATCCAAGTGGACGGATTAAATGTAGATTCGTATTTGTTCCTGCGCAAGTTCTTGCAATATTTCCTGTGTTTGCTGGAATTTCTGGTTGATATAATACGATGTGTAAAGACACTTCGAGACACTTCCTTTATTTTTCTGCTAATAATGTTAAACCCTTTTGTATTTCCACCTTAACTTCTTCATCTTCTTCATGAAGTAAACCTTCTTGTAATACTTCTTCCGCACCTTCTCCACCAATTTTACCAATTGCCCATGCGGCAGTACCCCGGATAACTGGGCGCTCGTCTTTTTGGAAAACTTCTATTAAAGAAGGAAGAGCTGACGTTTCTTTAAAATGTGCCAGTGCGATAATGGCATTACGTTGAATTGGCTTTTTTCCTCTCCAAGAACCCGAAATATGCCCATAAGTTTCTTTAAATTGACGATTAGAAATCGTAAGTAGAGGTTCTAATAACGGTTTGGCAATTTCAGGATCTGGTTGAAGCGCCTCATGAATCCAATTAAGTTTCCCCTTATTTTTCGGACAAACAGTTTGGCAAGTATCACAGCCATATATACGGTTACCTATTTTAAGACGATATTCATCTGGTAAAAATCCTTTCGTCTGTGTTAAATAAGCGACACATTTCTGTGAATTGAGTTGTCCACCTTGTATAAGTGCACCAGTTGGACAGACATCTAAGCAAAGTCGACAATCTCCGCATTGATCTTCCATAGGCTCATCTGATTCGAATGGTAAATCGGTAATGATTTCTCCCAAATAGACATAAGATCCAAATTCAGGTGTAATGATTGCGCAGTTTTTTGCACTCCAACCGATTCCTGCACGTTCAGCAACTGCTCGGTCTGATAATTCACCAGTATCGACCATTGAACGTAGACGGCAACCAGGTACCTTTTCCTTTAGAAAAGCTTCTAGTAAAGCGAGTTTTTCACGTAAAACTGTATGATAATCTGTTCCCCAAGAAGCACGGCAGAAAATCCCTCTTCTTGCGCCTTTTTTCCCTTGAGGAGCATCCTTCATTCTGGATGGATAAGCGATCGCAATTGCAATGATACTTGCTGCTTCCTCAAGTAATAGTTTTGGCTCTGTTCGCTTCTCTATATCTGATTCTTCAAATCCAGATTGATAGCCTAACTCTTGCTGACGAAGTAAATGATTCTTCAATTCGCTAAATGGTGAAGCAGAAGTAAAACCAATTTTATCGATGCCTATACTTTTTGCATAAGTTATTAGCTCTTGCTTTAGTTCGATGATGTTCATTTGGTTTCACTTCCTCTCTATGATAAACTGGAAAAAAATATATGATTAGGTGATGTATCGTGATAAAAATTTCATTGGACACTTCTTTAACAAGTATAGTTCCAACATTTAAAATCGGCATTATCCATTATACCAAAATTATCGTTGCAGAATCTCCTCAAATGATTAAAGGTCGTACACAGTTATATCAAGAAAACCTTTTTCTAGAATTACAAGAACAGCCTGTCACTGAAAGACCAGGTATTAAAGAATGGCGTACTGCATGGAAGACTTTAGGTGCAGACCAAAATCGATATCGTCATTCTGCTGAAAGTTTAATGCGACGGATTGCAAAACAAAATTATTTAACACCTTTCCATTCAGCAGTTGATTTGAATAATTTCTTCTCACTGCAATATGAAGTTCCAATTGGTATTTATGATACCAATTTAATAGATGGGAACATTACACTATCACTTGGTGAAGAAGAAACCGGATATGAGGGATTAAACGGTCGCTATAACTCATTGAAGAATATTGCTTATTCACGAGATGCCAAAGGGCCATTTGGTAGTCCATTTGTTGATTCGAAACGTACTGCAGTTACGGAAAATACAACGGATGCCATTCAATTATTCTACCTTCGCCCTTCCGTATCCGAAGAGGAATGTACAGAACTATTGAATGCTGCTGGTAAGATGTTTTCTCAAATTCATGGTGGAGATTACACAACAGCCATATTAACTAAAGAACAAGCTCAAGTGGAAATTTAGCTGATTGTCTATTTTTATTCATCAAAAAGCCCAATTTTCCAAATGACAAAATCTAAAATAAACACAACTGATTCTTTGCAAAATGTGTAGAATTTCTTTACTAATGCAATGAATCTACATGTTTATTAACACGAAAATCCTAACAAATGAAAAGAACGCATTTTGAACTGGAAACTTTGTTCAAAATGCGTTTCTTTATTTCAACTCTTAAAAGTAATTTTTGATTACTTCTTTACCATTTTATTTTTACATAGTCGTCGTAGAAGCTTCTTTCTCTGCTTTCATTACTTCATCATCATATAAATGACAAGCAACAAAATGACCTTGTTCCTTTTCAAGCCATCTTGGTTCAATATGTTTGCAAACTTCCTGTGCCATTGGGCAACGAGTATGGAACACACAACCTGATGGTGGATTTATCGGGCTCGGTAACTCTCCCTTTAGAATAATTCGTTCTCTTTCTTCTTCAATATCTGGGTCAGGAATAGGAATTGCCGATAATAGAGCTTGTGTATATGGATGAAGCGGCTCATGATATAGTTGCTCTGAAGTAGTCAATTCTACCATCTGCCCCAAATACATAACGCCAATACGGTCTGAAATATATTTAACCATCGAAAGATCATGCGCGATAAACAGATAAGTCAGCTCTTTTTCTTTTTGTAAACGTTGTAATAATTTAACAACAGATGCTTGAACTGATACATCTAATGCTGAAATTGGTTCATC
>NZ_JBCMNM010000054.1:0-2610 GCF_050459865.1 Rummeliibacillus pycnus | reverse complement strand
CGTTGGCGTTGGCCACCTGAAAATTCATGAGGATAACGATTGGCGTGCTCTCTATTTAAACCTACATCCTCCAATAGTTTATAAACACGCTCACGTAATTTATTTTTATTTTTGTACAATCCATTGACTTCCATCGGTTCTGCGATAATTTCAAAAACAGTCGATCTTGGGTTTAGAGACGCGTATGGATCTTGAAAAATCATCTGCATATTCTTTAGCATTTGATCGCGTTCTTTACCAGATTGTTCATGAACATTTTTGCCTTCAAATAACACTTTTCCATCAGTACGATTATAAAGACCTAAAATTGTACGACCTGCTGTTGATTTCCCACATCCAGATTCACCAACAAGTCCAAATGTCTCCCCTTTTAAGATATCAAAACTGATGCCATTCACTGCTTTTAATGTACTGCCTTTTCCTAAATCAAAATGTTTTTTTAAATTTTCTACGGATAATACTACTTCCTTCGTCATGATGTCTCACCCCAGTTTTGCTTAATATCGACTTACTCCGCAAAGTTCCTCTTCAAACTTTGTGCCAGCTAAATGAATGATTTCTACTGTCTTTCCTGTTTGTGGAGAATGAATCATTTTCCCATCTCCAAAATAAAATCCAACATGTCGTACAGGTGCTCTACCAAAGTCATTTGCGAAAAATAACAAATCTCCTATTTGCCATTCATCAGTGTTTTCTTTATTTATTGCTTTGCCCGCTTCCTTTTGTTCTCCTGCATCTCGAGGAATAATAATACCAGAAGCCTTCGCCATGTTATATGTAAATCCTGAACAGTCATAACCATATGATGACATGCCACCCCAAAAGTAAGGTAAATCCAGAAATGCTGTCCCTTTAATAACAGCTTGCTCCATTGTCGTAGGATTTCCGGTTGTTCTGTTAGAAGTAATTTCTACTCCATTTTTGCTTAATAATGCTTTACCGTTTGGCGAATCAACATGAAAATATTTTGAACACTCATCTCGTAATGGGAGAATTGTATTAAATGGTAGTACTAATAGCGGCATTACATCCTCAGTCCATAATTGAACTTTATCAGCTGTAACGATGACATATTTATTTGAATCTGGGTCTTTTCCCTCTATTAATTGTGTTAAAGGAACCCACCCTGGATATCCCCGTTGGTCTTTGATAGATGGCTGTTGAATTGCAACAATTTTTGCCCAATCATCTACTATTTCATCAACAATCACATCTTCTCCATAAAGGAGCTGTGTTTGCACTCGATTCGCATCACATAAATCTAACCTTTCCTTATATGGTAATGCTTCAAGCCATTTTACGAGATGGACAGGATTTTCAATACCTGGTTTATCGATATCACGTGCAGATGTTGGTGATGACCATACTGTAGCTACAGGCACTGCACATCGCCAAATATTTTCTTTAGTTGACATGCAAACTCCCTCCTTTGTTAACACGCTGGATTCCTAATCCTGCTGATGTATCAAATGTTATTTTGGCACCTTCATATTGAATGCCGCCCTCTAACAAATCCCCTTTTAACATCAATGGTGCATCAAAGTCATAATGAATAATGTTCGATTGACTAGCTGCAAAATGAGCAGCTGCACCAACCCCTAGCTTTGTTTCAATCATGCTACCGGTCATACATTTCATATCATGACTTGCAGCTAAAGAAGCAATTTTCAAAGCTTGGTATATGCCTCCAGCTTTCATCAATTTGATGTTAATCAAATCTGCTGCTCTCATTTCAATCACTCTTTTTGCATCATAAAGGGAAAAAACACTTTCATCAGCCATAATGGGTGTTAACGTATGGTCTGTTACATATTTTAATCCCTCGATATCATGAGCTAATACAGGCTGTTCAATAAATTCAATATTTAATTGTTCGTCTTCCATTTGTTTGATTGCTCGAACAGCTTCCTTTGCTGTCCATCCTTGGTTTGCATCTAAACGAAGTTTAATATCAAAGCCAACTGCTTTACGGATTGCTTGAATTCGTTTAATGTCATCATCAATTCCGCCAATTCCAACTTTCACCTTTAATATATGAAAGCCATCCTTTACATAGCGTATAGCATCATCAGCCATTTCAATCGGCTCATTCACACTAACCGTATAATCTGTCATTAGTTCTGATCTTGCACCGCCTAAATATTGATAGAGAGGTAGACCGGCAACTTGTGCCAGTAAATCATATAACGCCATATCAACAGCCGCTTTTGCGCTTGTATTATGAACCATCGAACGATGAAGTGCTTGGAAAAGTTGCTCATGATAGCGCAAATCTTTTCCTACCAGTAAAGGCTTAAATACTCCTTCTATTGCAAATTGAATACTTGCTAAAGACTCTCCTGTAATGACATGAGTTGGTGGAGCTTCCCCGTACCCTTCTCTACCATCTTCTAATTGAATACGCACATAAATTGCTTCTGCAACAGTAACTGTGCGTAATGCTGTTTTAAAGGCTTTCTTCAAAGGTACTGCTACTTGAAATGTTTCGATTGAACGAATAATCATTTTTCTTCACCCCGTTTTGTTATTGAAGAGTTCACTGAAAAACTAGTTGAATGTAAAATTTATAGTAATTTTCTGAAGTGGATTCAGCTCCGCTTTCCGCGGGCG
>NZ_JBCMNM010000053.1:0-12774 GCF_050459865.1 Rummeliibacillus pycnus | reverse complement strand
CTCCGTTCCTTAATTGCTTCTGCGGGGTCTCACCTGTCTCGCTTTCCCGCAGGAGTCTACGCTGATTCCACTTCAATATAGATAGAAATACAATATTTTTACATTTCCAATGCGATCGTTATTGAACCCCCGGTTGTATTGTGATTGTTTTTTCATCTGCATCTAAAAATGCATTTGCTCCAAATGGTACTGCGAAATGAGGTTGGCAATGACCTATTTTCACATCTTTTACAATTGGGATTGTAAGATTTCCAAAGTAATGTTCAAATACTTCATCTAATGTTAAGGAAACCTTTCTCTTTGATGGCTCTGCATGGCAAAAATCAGCAATAATAATACCTGCAACATCATCGAATTTCCCTGCCTGTCTAAGCTGATTTAGCATACAATCGACACGATATGGTTCTTCGTCTATATCTTCAATGATTAAAATTTTACCTTGTGTATTCAATTCATATTTTGTTCCAATGCCATTAGATAACAAGCTAAGATTGCCACCTGTTAACTCGCCTTGGCATTGTCCTGGCCGAAACATTGTAATAGATGCAAATGTTTCATCGTATTGGAGGACTGTTGGTTCAAATAGTTGTTCGAACATTTTGGCAGACTTCTCCTGGAATGTATCTTTTCCAACATCTGAGGCAAGCATTGGGCCATGAAATGTTATGAAATCGGAATATCTACCGATGGCTGTATGTAAAAAGGTAATATCAGAATAACCCCAAAACACTTTTGGATTATGTGCGATTAAGTCAAAATTAATACGATCTGTATAGCGAGCTGCTCCGTATCCTCCACAAGCACATATAATGCCTGCAATATTTGGATCTGCGAACATTTGATGTAAATCATTTAATCGTTCATCATCTGTACCGGCTAAATAACCATTCACTTTGAATAAGGATTCTCCAAATTTATAATTAAGACCAAACTGTTGTAAAAAATCTAATGACTTTTCCAAACTCTTGAGATTTGGTGGGCTTGCAGGTGCAATAATCCCAATCGTATCTCCAGGCTGTAATCTCTTTGGTTGACGTTTCATTCTAATTCCTCCTTTTCTTTCATAAATAAAGCGACAATACATGAATTATCGTCTTATTTATGGAAGAAAGAGCAGTGCCACAATGTGACACTGCAACTTTTTTTATTTTTTATCTGCCCATTTAAGCTCTAAGTAACCTACTGGGTGGCGAACTATTCCACTTACAGATGGCTTTTGTAAAGCTAATTGGTTGTAGAAATAAAGTGGAATGATTGGTGCTTCATCGATTAAGATTTTCTCTGCATCTTGAAGCATTTTCCAACGTTTATCATTATCAGTTTGTTTTTTAGAATCTGCGATTAATTTATCAAATTTCTTATTAGACCAAGCTGTACGGTTCATAGAAGAACCTGTAATAAAGCTTTCTAGTGCATTTACTGGATCTGCATAGTCGAATAAGAATGATGAACGAGATAATTGATGTTTCAATTCTTTTTGTTCAGTCATAAACACAGCAGGTTCTACACTTTGAAGTTTAATATCTACGCCAAGATTTTCTTTGAATTGACTTTGAAGTGCCTCTGCAATTTTTTTGTTATCTGGAGTTGTAGAGTAAGTTAGAGTAGCAGCTGGAAGTTTAGACCAGCCCTCTTCCTTCATACCTTCTTTAAGAAGTTTTTTCGCTTCATCTTTGTTAAATGTGATTAAATCGCCAGTTACTTCACGGAAATCTTCACCTTTTCCATTAGTTAAACCATAACTTACGAAACCGTGAGCAGCTTTTTGGCCTTGTTTCGTTACATAGTCAACAAGATTTTGTTGGTCTACAGCCATAGCAAATGCTTTACGAACTTTTTCATTTGTAAATGGTTTTTTCTCAACATTGAAACGATAGAATGCGATACCTGCTTGGTCCTCATTTGTTAACTCTTTGTTATCTTTTAATTCTGCAGCAAGTTCTGAAGGTACAGATGAGATATCTAACTCATTATTTTGATACATTTGGTATTCAGTGTTAGTATCATTTACCATTGCCCATTCAACTTTGTCTAATTTCACAGTATCCTTATCCCAATATTGATCATTCTTTGCAAATAGCATTTTAGAATCGTGTTCCCATGATTCTAATTTGAAAGGACCGTTTCCAACAAATGAATCTGCTTCCGCAAACCATTTTGGATTTTCAGTAGCCACTTTTTCATTTACTGGGAAGAAACTTGGATTTGAAATAATGTTCAAGAATGCTTCAGTTGGAGCGTTTAATTTTACGACAAATGTTTTATCATCTTTTGCTTTGATTGCAATATCTTCAGGTTTACCTTTACCAGTGTTGTAGTTTTCTGCACCATCAATAACGTAAGCTAAAAACGCAGCAGGAGAAGCTGTCTCTGGATCTAGCATATGTTTCCAACCATAAACGAAATCACCAGCAGTTACAGTATCACCATTAGACCATTTTGCATTATCACGAAGTGTGAATGTATACGTTAAACCATCATCTGAAATATCAATTTTCTCTGCAGTTGCTGGTTGAGGTTCATTTTTGTCATTTAAACGAACTAGCCCTTCCATTAAGTTATTTAATGGAGCCCATGAAACTGCATCAAATGCTACAGATGGGTCAAAAGAGCTTGGTTCAACAGCATTATTTAAACGTAAAACCTTTTCATCTTTTTTTCCACCATCGCTTGTTCCTTCTTTTTCTTTACCGGCATCTTTGTTTGCTGTACATGCTGCTAATACAAGCATTAGTATTGACATGAAGACTAGCGGAAGCCATTTTTTCTTCATACATTTCCCCTCTTTCCCCTTTAAATTTATGTGAAGCACTAAGTGCCAATCACCGATTAATCAAATAATCCCTTTGCTCGTGAATCTTGCAACCAACAATCCGTATAATGACTAGTAGATAAATAGGTTGTCTCTGGTTGTACATAATCACACACTTCCATCGCATATGGACATCTCGCAGCAAATGCACATCCTTTGGGTGGTGCAAATAAGTCTGGAGGCGTTCCTTCTATTGGTTCTAGTTCCTCTTCTAACAAATCGAGTCGTGGAACTGAATTTAATAACCCTTTTGTATATGGATGTGTCGGCTGATAAAAGATTTCGCGTTTGGTACCGATTTCGATAATCTTGCCTGCATACATTACAGCGATACGATCTGCAATTTTCGCCACTACCCCTAAATCATGAGTGATTAAAATAATGGACACGCCAGTTTTTTGCTGAATCTCTTCAAATAGTTCGAGAATCTGAGCTTGAATTGTTACATCTAAAGCAGTTGTTGGTTCATCTGCGATTAATAATGTTGGTTCGCAAATAAGTGCAATAGCGATCACAATTCGTTGTCTCATCCCTCCCGAAAATTGATGAGGATATTGTTTTAGTCGTTCTTCTGGATTTGAAATACCTACTAAATTTAATATTTCAATCGCTTTTTTCTTAGCTTCGGCTTTGCTAATTGATTTATGGTTTCTAAGACCATCTGTTAGCTGCTCACCAATTGTTAATGTTGGATTTAGTGCCGTCATAGGGTCTTGGAAAATCATTGAAATATCTACCCCTTGGATTTTCCGCATTGCCTTTTTATCTAAACTCGCTAAATCTTTCCCTTTAAAAAACACTTTACCATTTGAAATTTTGCCAGGAGGTTGTGGAATCAAACCCATAATGGCATTCGATGTTACACTTTTACCACAGCCTGATTCTCCTACAATTGCAAGGGTTTCTCCTTCATGAAGATCAAAGGTTACTCCTCGAACTGCATGTACTTCACCACCATATGTCTTAAAGGTTACGTGTAAATCTTGAACTTCTAGAATCTTCTTTCCAACTGCTGTGGAGAGATTTTGGAGTTGTTCATTATATTGTTGCGTTTTACTTGTCATCTCTCTCACCCCCTAAGTTTTGGATCTAGTGCATCTTGCAATCCATCTCCTAAAACATTAAATGCAAACATCGTGATTGCAATAAATAATGCAGGGAAGAACAATCTCCACCAGTATCCCGATAAAATAACGGGCAATGCATCATTCGCCATTACACCCCAACTGGCAAATGGAGCTTGAATTCCTAAGCCTAAAAAGCTTAAAAATGCCTCTGCAAAGATTGCACTAGGAACGGTTAACGTCATTTGTACAATAATAGGACCCATTGTATTTGGCAGTAAATTTTTTCGAATAATTCTGAATGTTTTAGCTCCAAATGATTTAGAAGCCGTTACAAATTCATAATTTTTTATCTGTAATACTTGACCACGTACAATTCGTGCCATACCAACCCATCCTGTAATGGTTAATGCAACGATAATTGTTGTTAAGCTCGGTTCCATAACTACCAATAGTAGAATTACGACTAATAAATGTGGTAAACCATATAAAATCTCAATTATACGCATCATAAATAGGTCTACTTTGCCACCTTTGTAGCCACTGATTCCTCCATAAATAATGCCTATTGTGACATCAATAATAGCAGCCATTAATCCTACAAATAACGAAATACGTGCTCCGTACCATGTTCTCGTAAATACATCTCGTCCCATCTCATCTGTTCCAAACCAATTACTCATTGATGGAGCTTTGTTTTGATTTGGTAAATCAGTTGTTGTTACGGAATGTGGAGAAAACATTGGGACAAAAAAAGCAGCTAGTCCCAAGAAAATCAAAAAGCACAAACCAAACATCGCTAACTTATTTTTCTTTAATCGTCTCCATGCATCAGCCCAATATGAAAGTGATGGCCTCACAACATTTTCTGCTTTTTCTATATTTTTTCCTTTTGGTTTAAACCACTCGTCTTTAACTTCTATTTCATGTACATTCGTCATGATGCATCACCTGCTTTTTTATGCAATTTGATCCGTGGATCTAAAATTCCGTAAACAATATCTACAAGGAATAACATAAAAACTAAAAACGCACTATAGAATACCGTTGTCCCCATAATGACTGGGTAATCACGATTATTAATACTTTCTACGAAATATTTCCCCATACCCGGAATTGCGAAAATCTTCTCAATTACAAATGTTCCTGTTAAAATACCCGCAAGCATCGTCCCCATAATTGTTACGACAGGCATCATGGCATTTCGTAAAGCATAGCGAACAATGATTCTCCAAGGTTTTAAACCTTTTGCTTTTGCCATTTTTATATAGTCCTGTGTCAATACTTCAAGCATACTTGCCCTCGTTAACCTCGCTATTATTGCCATCGGACCAGTTGCCAACGCGAGTGTTGGTAGCACCATATGTTTCGGACTTTCCCAAGTTGCTGCAGGAAACCAGCCAAGCTCTCCAGCAAACACTTTAATTAATACTGTAGCTAAGATAAAGTTTGGCAACGAAATTCCTATAACTGCAAATGTCATAGCTAAATAATCAATCACACCATTATGTCGGAGTGCTGCTAAGGTTCCTAATATCACACCAGATATAAGAGCGACTATTATTGTTACCATTCCCAGTTCGAATGATATTGGAAAACCTCTACTAATTAAGCTATTCACGGTTTCATTTGGCTTTTTAATAGATGGCCCAAAATCAAACGTTACGATTGCTTCTAAATAACTTAAATATTGCTTATAAAGTGGTTGATCTAACTTATAAAACTTTTCCAAGTTTGCTTGAATTGTTGGATTCGTCGTACGATCACTATCTAATGGCGACCCAGGAATGGAATGCATTAAAACGAATGTTAACGTCGCGATGATTAAAACTGTCACGACCATCATCAAAAATCGTTTGATGATATATTTCACCATACAAATCTCCCCTTTGTTCTTTCTATGATGTCATCAACAATATTTTGCTTGGAATGCAAGCTCCGCCATAACTAACATTGCTCGATACGCTTCTAAAATATCTTTTGCTTGGAATTCTACGATTGTCGTACCTTCAATAATTCTTGTTCCAGGCATTAAGGCAGCCCATTCTGCTTGACCATAATTCGTGAATTCAATTTTTAATGTTGGGTTTTCTGGTGGTGTTAGTGGCTTAATCTCATCCTTTTTAGCAATTGCTTCTGCAACTCTTGCTGCAACTAACTCTCTCGCCTTTTTAGGATGGAGTGTTTTTACACAAGATCTTGATATTGATTCTTTTACTGCAGCAGTAACAATACCAGGAATTAACGCTTCAATTTCTTTGCATGCACAATCATCACCTGCTAAGAAAATAACAGGCACCCCATAATAACCTGCAACATAAGCATTAAAGCCGATTTCACCAATCTCTACATCATTGATGAACATTGTTCTAAAACTAAATGTCATTGAGTGGCTCATCACTCCTGGCATACCAGCTCTTGCATGATAACCGTCAAACATGACGCCATCAAATGTTTCGTCCACATTATGTACCATCGAGAATTGCTTAAAATCTCCAGACATTAATGTTGCATCTTCATGCAATTCTTCAACTAATAAATTATTCATCTTCGAATGGCTATCGTTAACTAAAACTTCTGTTGCTCCGTTTTGAAATGCTGATTCAATAATTGCATTTGCTTCTTGTGTCATAATTCTTCGCGAATTTTCATAATTACGTTCTGAAGATGACACAAATGTATAATCTGGTAACCCTGTAATGCCCTCCATGTCTACTGAAAGAAAATATTTCATCCTGATTCCCCCTACCTAACTTCTTACTGTTTATTGATATATTACCAGTAAATTTCTGAATATTCAATTATTTTTAAGTAAGAAAATGTAACAATCCTTTATTTTTACAGAAAATACTTTTTATTTAAGTCAATTTTATAAATCCATTAATCTGGTTTCTACATGCTGTGGAATTAGCTTCGCTTTCCGCGGGCGAGCGTTGAGCCTCCTCGGGGCAACAGGATGTTGGTCACGGAGTCGTTGCCACAGGACGTGGCGTTCTTAGACTCCGTTCCTTAATGTTCCTGCGGGGTCTCGTCTAGTCCGTTTTCCCACAGGAGTCTCTGCTATTTCCACTTTAACAAAGATAGCTATACAAGATTTTTATTATAAATTTTCAACTTTTTTTACTTTTTCAGTGCCCTCACTATGTTCCTGCAAGCTTTTCACGTAGGGCTTTGAATGAATCTACTGAATTAACATCGCACGAAGAAAATGCAAAAAATACATTTTCGAGGATTCGCCGTCGAAAGCGTTGAAATGAACAAAATTGGATATCATGAAATGTTCGTATATTTTATTTAAATTTTCCATTATGAAATTGATTCTATTAATTAAATATACATAATAGAATAATGTAAAATATTTAACCATAAATTTTTCGATAGTATAAATAAAGGATCCAATTTTTAAATAAAATTGGATCCTTCGTTTTCTATTCTACACCTGGTAATATAGCTAAATTTTTGTTGTCTGCATCTAAAATTACGTCAACACCTAATGGAATTCCAACATTCGGTTCGCAGTGTCCAATTTTAAAGCCACTTACCACAGGAATGTTTAATTCCTTGAAATAGGATTCAAACAGTTCCTCTAAATTTGGTGAATCTTCATATTCTCTTGGATTTATTTCTGTAAAATCGCCAATGACAATTCCCTTTACTTGTTCAAATTTGCGTGCTTGTCTTAGTTGGTTAAGCAATCCATCGATTTGAGCAGGTTCTAATCCGATATCTTCAATAAGTAGGATTTTCCCTTCTGTGTTAATTTCAAATTTTGTTCCTAAACTATTTGCAACTAATGTTAAGTTACCACCCGTTAATTCACCACGTGCTGCTCCTCCACAAATCGTTGTAAGTGGTGAAATACTTTCATCATAGTGAATCTCTGCTGGTTGGAATAATTGCTTAAACATATGCTTCGTCCGTTCTGTTACATCATCACGGCCGATACTTGATAATGTAGGCCCATGGAAAGTAACAATATCTGAATACATACCAATTGCAGTGTGTAAAAATGTAATATCAGAAAAACCCCAGAAAATTTTCGGGTTTTCTTCAAATAATAAATAATCAATTTTATCAGCTATTCTGGCAGCACCAAAACCAGCACTTGCACAAAAAATAGCTTTAATTGTCGGATCTTCAATCATTTCTTGTAAATCTTTGGCACGATCCTCATCTGATCCTGCCAGATAATGATTATGTAGTTGTACAGTATTACCTAAAACATAGCGTAAACCTAATTCTTCAAGAAAATCGAGTGATTTCGTTAATCTTTCTATATTCGGAGGACTAGATGGCGCAATAATACCCACTGTATCCCCTTTTTGTAATCTTGGTGGACGTCTTTTCATGTTCAAAACTCCTCGTATTTCAAATCAATTATCTTTACTTTATCAAAAAGTCGACTATATTGGCTATTTATTTACATGTTTTGAACATTCGAACTTCCTTTATTTATTAGGAAAAATTAAAAAAGCTCACATTCATCTGTAAAAATTGAATAAGAGCTCTATCTTCTTAATTATTTACATATTAGTTTATTTTCTCATTAGACTCGATTGACAAATTGATTCCTATACCATGCTCTTTATTAAAATCAATCCATCTTCCCAATTCGCGTTCAACTGCTCTATTCTGCCATTCCATCCATCCACACTCAGAGCAATGACTTTCCACATAGCTGTTACCATGTGTGTCTTTGTGGTGATAAATGGTATTCGCTTTACAATTATAGCAGTAGATAATTGTATGATCCGTTTGCATATACATAATTGATATCCTCCCGTATACTCGATTATTACTACCATAATTTGCATTTAACTGTCACTTTATACAGGATTTCTTCAGAAACAAAAATAAAGACAGATCATTTAAGATCTGTCTTTTCAACATTTGAGAATTCAAGAGAACACAAAAAAGCCCTAACAATTACGATATTTTTATTTTACTTGATGTTCGTGTGAATATTCATTATTGAAAAATTCTACCACTTGATTTTTGTGGTGGTTATCATGCCAAAGAAAACTACTTATATAATTAAAGATTGTATGAGGGTAACCTGAATAGGGATCTACTTCTTCACCATTTATCTTAAAGTGTACTGAAAACTCTTCTTCCGATTTTTCTCTTAACTTAGATACTAATACATTTCTACCTTCAATAAATTGATCTATCAATGTTTTTACAGTAACACCTGACAAAGAATACTCAGAAGCCTTATCATTCAATTCTTGAAATTCTATGCTTTTAATATCAGCATTTTGCTTCATGTACGGAAGTGTTTCTTCAAGAATATATCTATCCCAAAACATTAAATGAGAAATTATTTCTGCAACTGACCATTTTCCTTTTGAAATCGGGAGATTGAAGTTTTTTTCAGAATACTTTTTCAAGGTTTCAACCCAAACAACTAGTTGTTCAAACTCTTTTAACAATTCTTCTTTTGATAACTTTTTCTTTATTGGCACATACAAATCTACTTTACATTTCCCCTCAGGATCATCTATTGGGTTATTCATGCTAAATTCGAGGCTATGTCTATGATCTGCAACATAATCACTATTAGGCAACCATTCCCCAAAAATTATTTGATAAGCATTAACTAACTTTTCAGGTGTATCATAGAACTGATATAGTGCGTACAGTCCACCTGAAATATTTTTATACTGTATATCTTCGTGGGGTTCCTTTTTAAATCCATCAGGTATTGTTACACATGCGTCATGACGACAAGATTCTGCATCCACAAACTCGGGATTATCTAAAGAGATTCCAATAAAATATTGGTTAGGTGGAAATAGTCCATTTTTTGCTGCCCACTGTCCTAATATCTCCCAATGAGGCTGAGGTTCAAAATAGCTACCAGTATGCCTAACATATGCAACCTCATAGTCAGGAAGTTCCTTCATTAAAATAGTCATCATTCATTACTCCTATAATAGATTTAACCACTTTACTAGTAATTCGATATTAGCCTTAATTTCCCTTTTGCATTTTCCTATTGAAACATGTCGGAATCTTTTTTTGATATTACCTTCCCCTATCACTGTTCCTGTTCCATCCGTTTCAATGGTGCTGTTGCTAGCGATTTGACTTCCATAGGACAATCAAGAAAGATTCAGGAGCATCTTTAACCCCTAAGGTATTCGAAAGGCATTTTATTGTTAGAGATTCGATTATTAAATCTATATAGTATTGGAATCATATTTCTAACTTTATTATGTATGCTATAATATTTATCAAATGTTAAATTATGGGGTGTAAATGTGAAAAAATACATATTTTTAAGCAGTTTATTGGCGGTTTCATTACTCGCTGCATGTGGTGAAACTGAAAAAACTACTGAAACAAATAAAGCACATATAAGCTATTTTTAGTTCTCATGCTAAAGTAAAAATAAATTTCAAAGGATAGGGTTGTTTTTTATGAAACGAATTAACAAATTATTTTTATATATAATATTATTCTCAGTTACTTATATTATCCTAGATTTTATCTTACATAAAAGAGTTGATTGGATTGGTTTATTTGCGGGGCTTTTAGGTTATTTAACTGTTTTAGGATTGATGTACTATTCTAGTAAATCTAAAAAATAATATGTAATTCTAAGAGGTAGCTATATTTATATTGTAGCTGCCTTTTTCATTTGCCCACTTTTGCGTAATTTATTTTCTGCCGCTTGTGGAATAATTAACTAATTTACAAGGATATTTTAAATATTTGCGGAATATTATTCAATAATGAAAGAAAAAGTAACGGAGGGATAATATGCCGTTTTTTAAAGAAGAAGTTTATGCTACATATTCTTTAGAAGATTTATCTAAAATAAGAGAGATTTTAGCAATAGAAGGAATAAAATATTCTTATAGAGTGAAAGACGGTTCTTCTCGAACTAGTAGAGGAAACTTTGGTAGTTTTGGAATGAATACAAAATATGAAAGACAATATGTAATTTTAGTTTATAAAAAAGATGTTGAACAAGCAAAATATTTAATTCACAAAGCATTAAACTCATAGAAATTTTGTTCTGAAAAGGAAATTTTCCATTGTTGAGCAAAATTGTACTATCAAAATTAATATTGGTGCTATATTTGCAGTATCTTTCTTGAACCATTTGTTAAGGGTGTACCATCTAAAGTAACGAATAGTGCATTGCTTTCAGTAATTCCACGTACTTTTAAATAACTTTTCAATTGTCTTGAAAGTGTTTTTTGTAATGGTACAAAGCGTTCAAAGTTATTTTTGGTACGTCTAATTCTTATTAAACCTTCAGCAAATTGAATATCATCTATTTCAATTCCAGCAGCTTCAGAAAGTCTTACACCAGTATCAAATAGCAAATAAATAATTGTATAATCTCGTAAACCTACAAAGGTAGTTAAATCACATGTTGGAAGTAATTTTCTTATCTGTACATTAGAATAAGTTTCAATTATTGGCTCTCGGTCACGTAACAACCTTAAATGTTCAACAGGATTGTATTTAATCACTTTGTAGTTAAATAAATGATTATAAAAGGCTCTAATGGCTCTTAATCGTGTGTTAATTGTTGAAGTTTTTAAATTGTGATTTTGCATTGTTTTAATGCCTTCTTTAATCACGTCATAAGTTACTTCTTCAACAAATGTAACTTCTATCTCTCTATGAAAATAAGTAATTTCACGCTCATAGTATCGAATGGTTGCTGGTCTAACATTTCGTAGTTTTGAATCATTGAGGAATAAACGTAAACAATCTATTATTGTACGTTGTCCAGTTTCAACTATTTGAGGACGAGCATTTTCACGCTCTTTTGCATTGAGTAGGTTTTTTCTTCGCATAAAAAAACACCTCCAAACTTAATTCACACTACTTAATAGTAGTAATTGTTAAGATTGAAAGTGTTAATATATACGCATAAACGTTGGTTTCATGCGATTTATAGGATACCGGTGGTCGGGGTCGAACCGACACTCCAAAGGAACACGATTTTGAGTCGTGCGCGTCTGCCAATTCCGCCACACCGGCATTATATTATTAGAGTATTAATTTTAAATTATATGGAGGCGGCAACCGGATTTGAACCGGTGATAAAGGTGTTGCAGACCTGTGCCTTACCACTTGGCTATGCCGCCATACTATTATTTAAATTGGAGCGGAAGACGGGGTTCGAACCCGCGACCCCCACCTTGGCAAGGTGATGTTCTACCACTGAACTACTTCCGCATATTTAACTGGGGTACCTGGATTCGAACCAGGGCATGACGGAATCAAAATCCGTTGCCTTACCGCTTGGCTATACCCCAATAATGGGGCGACTGAAGGGGATCGAACCCTCGAATGCCGGAACCACAATCCGGTGTGTTAACCACTTCACCACAATCGCCATTATAATTAATGTCTTCTATATTAAATTTAAAAATGGGGCGACTGAAGGGGATCGAACCCTCGAATGCCGGAACCACAATCCGGTGTGTTAACCACTTCACCACAATCGCCATTATATTGGTCTTTACATTAAATTTAAAATTGGCAGGGGCAGTAGGAATCGAACCCACATCAAAGGTTTTGGAGACCTCTATTCTACCGTTAAACTATGCCCCTATATAAGAAGTATTAAAGATGGTGGAGGGGGGCAGATTCGAACTGCCGAACCCGAAGGAGCGGATTTACAGTCCGCCGCGTTTAGCCTCTTCGCTACCCCTCCGAAAACATGGTGCCGGCGAAAGGAGTCGAACCCTCGACCTACTGATTACAAGTCAGTTGCTCTACCAACTGAGCTACACCGGCATATCATGGTGGGTCGGGACGGAATCGAACCGCCGACACTTAGAGCTTCAATCTAATGCTCTACCAACTGAGCTACCGACCCATGATAATGATATTTTTATTCTTTTTTTAAAAAAATGGCGGTCCGGACGG
>NZ_JBCMNM010000052.1:0-679 GCF_050459865.1 Rummeliibacillus pycnus | reverse complement strand
TGCTCCACCCCGCGATAATAATATTTATTATATTGATTTAAATGGTGGAGGATGACGGGATCGAACCGCCGACCCTCTGCTTGTAAGGCAGATGCTCTCCCAGCTGAGCTAATCCTCCATATGTGATAAAAAATGGTGACCCCTACGAGATTCGAACTCGTGTTACCGCCGTGAAAGGGCGGTGTCTTAACCGCTTGACCAAGGGGCCATTATTATAAATATAAGTTGTCTTTTAGGATTTTATGGCGGAGAGTAAGGGATTTGAACCCTTGAGACAGGGTTACCCGCCTACACGATTTCCAATCGTGCTCCTTCGGCCACTCGGACAACTCTCCAATAAAATGGCTCCGAAGGCAGGACTCGAACCTGCGACCCTCTGATTAACAGTCAGATGCTACTACCAACTGAGCTACTTCGGAATAATAATAACAGCCTAGCAACTTCCTACTCTCGCGGGAGGACAGCCTCCAACTACAATCGGCGTTAAAGAGCTTAACTTCTGTGTTCGGCATGGGAACAGGTGTGACCTCTTTGCCATCATCACTAGACTATTTTGTTAAAGACAAGAATTATTATACCGTATCAGAAGATGAATATCAAGTGTTTTTTTCTATTTCAGAAAAATTTTTCTTGATTCTTTGATTTCTCAGTGCAAGAAATTCTTGTTCTTTCAAAACTG
>NZ_JBCMNM010000051.1:0-8196 GCF_050459865.1 Rummeliibacillus pycnus | reverse complement strand
CGCCCGCGGAAAGCGAAGCTAATTCCACATCATGAAGAAAACAGATTAATACTAATAATGTTTGTAATTAAAGCGCCGTCTGTAGCGGAACATCTAGTGAAAAGTTAATGTGTTATTAATTGAAAAAATCCAACCTATTTTCATTTTTTGTGGAGATATGTTGGATTTTTTTGATTTAACCGTTCAATAAAATTGAGCGAATCTTGTAGATTGGAATACAAATAATTATTTTGATACACATTGTTAATTTTTTCCGTTGAAGTATTAACATAGTGTCCACTTAAATTAGGGTGTCTTTAAAATATAATTTATTTATAGAATTTTCAGAATTTTATTTTTAATAGAATTCATTAACGATAAAAAAGGAGAGAAGCGCATGAAGATTCAAGCGATGAATGAGACTTATTTGAGAGACAAAGAGGTAGTAATCAACTTGACGAAAGAGCTTGTGCAAATTCCTAGTGTTTACAGAGAAAATGATCCGGAAGGCAACGAAACAAAAGTTGCGATGTATGTTGCAGACTACTTAAAAAATATCGGTATTGAGACATACGTAGAAGAAGTAGTGCCTGGAAGACCAAATGTGATTGGTGTTGTTGATTCAGGTAAACCAGGGAAGACTCTCCTTTTTGAAGGGCATACAGATGTTGTAACAGAAGGAAATCGTGAAGCTTGGACATACGATCCATTTAGCGCAGAAATTGTGGATGGTCGAATGTATGGAAGAGGTACAAATGATACAAAGGGAAACCTTGCGTGCATGATTACGGCAGTACAATCTCTTCTATTAGATAAAGAAGCGTTTAATGGGAAAATTATTCTTTGTATACCTGTGGATGAAGAAGGGCTAATGCTTGGTATTAAGCATTTTATCAAACAAGGATGGGCGGATGGCGTAGATGGTGCCATTATTTGCGAACCGCAAGAAAATAATATTAGCATTGCACAACGTGGTGCTATCCGTCTTCAAGTCGATGTCTATGGCAAGATGGCTCATGGTGCCATTTCTTGGAGTGGGATTAATCCTAACTGGAGAATGGCAAGATTGATTGTAGAACTCGAAAAATTAGAGAAAGAAGAGCAACAAAGATTAGGTGAAGATCCATTTTTGAAATGGCCTTCTATTACACCAACAATTCTTAAGGCACCTGTTAAAGGAGATGCGCAAATTAACGTCATACCAGATCATTGTATGATGACACTGGATATCCGAACTATACCTGCTCAAGATCATGATGAATTGCTAGGCAAAATCAATGCTATCATTGAAAAACTAAAAAAAGATGATCCTGATTTCAAAGTGAACTTAACCGTTTTAGATAATCGTCCTGCAACAAGCACTTCCAAAGAAGATCCTGTTGTTCAAGCAATCTATGAAGCTGCAAAAAATGTAACAGGAACAGAACCAAAATATAATGGCGTACCTGGAGCAACGGATGGGACATTCCTCCACATGCATGGAGTTCCGATTGTTACAGTAGGTGCTGGTGACAGAGACATTCCACATCAAATTGATGAGTACGTTGATATTGAAGAGTTGGCGATTACTACTGCAATCTATAGAGAAGCAGCATTACGTTTTTTAAACAGTGAGGGTGTAGGCAATGACGAAATATAAAATTGCCGTCATACCAGGAGATGGTATTGGAATTGAAGTGATGGATGAAGCACTAAAAGTTTTGGATGTTTTACAAGAAAATAATCCTGACTTTGAAATTGAAAGAGAACAATTTCCATGGAACTCAGAGTATTATCTACAACATGGAAAAATGATGCCAGATGATGCTCTCCAAATTCTCCAATCCTTTGATGCTATCCTGTTTGGTGCTATAGGGGATACTAGAGTACCAGATGATATTACGATTTGGCAATTAATCATGCCAATCCGAAAACAATTCCAACAATACGTTAATTTTAGACCTGTAAAATCCTTACCTGGTATTCGCTCACCTCTTTCCGATGGAGAAAATATTGATTTTGTAATCTTCCGAGAAAATGCGGAGGGTGAATATTCAAATAGCGGGGGAAGGTTGTATGATTCGCAGGATTCCGAATTAGCCGTTCAAAATACTATCATGACTCGAGGCGGTATTGAAAGAATCGCAAGAGCAGCCAGCGATTACGCTGTGAGAGCTGGTAAAACCAAGATTACTAGCGCAACAAAATCAAATGCCATTACACATTCCATGAAGTTATGGGATGAGCATGTTAAACGAATTATTCAGGATGAATACAAGAATCTGAAATTAGAATCCTATTATATCGATGCACTCGTAGCTTATTTTGTTGAACGACCACAAACATTTGAAATTGTTGTGGCAACAAATTTATTTGGAGATATTTTATCTGATCTTGGATCGGGAATAGTTGGAGGGCTCGGTCTATCACCTTCAGCGAATATTAACCCTGAAAAGAATTTCCCTTCTATGTTTGAACCGGTTCATGGATCAGCACCAGACATTGCAGGTAAAGGTATTGCTAATCCAATCGCACAAATTTGGTCAACTGCATTGATGTTACAGCATCTAGGCCGACCAGATTTATCTGACATGATTATGAAAGCAATCGAGTTAGTCCTGTTAGAAGGAAAAACGAAAACGGCGGATATTGGTGGCAATGCAACAACTGTGCAAATGGGATCAGCCATAGCAGAGAAGATTAGAGAACAATATGACACGATAAGATTGGGGAACAAAGCCTATGAATTTAAACAATAAAGTCATTATTGTCACTGGAGCAGCAGGTGGAATGGGTAGAGCAATTGTATCTCAATTGTTAGAGCAGGGTGCTTATGTGGTAGGGATTGATTTATCAGAAAAATTATTAAATCAAACAAAACATCCAAATTACACAGTACAAGCTGGAAATGTACTAGATGAGACACGAATTGCTGAAATTTTTAGTCAAACATTTGAAAAATACGGGAAAATTGATGGTCTAGTAAATGCATTAGGTATTGCACAGTCCGCAACACCAATTGAAGAAGTTTCGATTGAACAGTGGCAAAAGATTATGGATATTAATGTGAAAAGTCTCTTTATCACAAGTAAAGAAGCTGTGAGATATATGAAATCTAAAAACCCAGGTTCTATTGTAACGATTGGGTCAATTTCGGCAGTTAGACCACGTCCGGGACTGCAAGCATATGTAGCTTCAAAAGGGGCGGCAGAAAGCTTTTCAAGAGCTTTAGCCATCGAATTAGCACCGTATGCAATTAGAGTTAATACAATCAATCCGGGTCCATCTGATACTAACATGCTTGGTCAATTTACAGCGAGTGGGGCAGATGTTGAAGCGACAAAAAAGGAAATATTTATTGATAGTATTCCACTTGGAAAGTTAATCGAGCCAGAGGATATCGCAAATGCTGTCAGTTATTTAATATCCGATCAATCTAAAATGGTCACAGGTGCGACCTTAAATGTTGATGGTGGTAGAGGACTGTAAAAAGGAGGGATGATTTTGAAAAGAATTCCGATGTTGATTAATGGTCAATGGATAGGGGACGAATCAAATGAATGGTTATCCGTTTTCAATCCTTCTAATGGCGAACAGATTGCAGAAATTGTAAAAGGTGAAAAACATCATGTTGATGAAGCGGTGAAGGCAGCACAAAATGCTTTCAATAGCCAAGAGTGGAAAAAGGTAAAACCTTATGAACGTGGGCAATTATTAATAAAACTTGCAAATTATATTAGAGAAAATGCAGAAGAATGGAGTCAATGGGAATGTCAAGATGTTGGCAAGCCAATCTCGCAGGCTCGTTCTGATGTGGAAGCAGCTGCGCGATATTTTGAATTTTATGGAGGAGCTGCAGATAAAGTGATGGGGGATACGATTCCAATTGAAGATGGCATTTTAAACGCAACTGTACTTGAGCCAGTTGGCGTAACAGCCCATATCATTCCCTGGAACTATCCAATCCAAATCACTGCAAGAAGTGTGGCAGCTGCGATTGCTACAGGTAATGCTGTCATTGTCAAAAGTGCGGAAGATACCCCGATGACAACTCATGCGATAGCAAAATGGTTTGATGAAAGTAAACTACCTAAAGGGATTTTTCAACATATTACAGGCTTAGGAAGTGAAGTTGGAGCACCGTTAGCGGGACATCCTGGTATCAATCACATTACATTCACAGGATCTGTTCCTACAGGAATTGCCGTTATGAAAACAGCAGCATCTAATGTTGTTCCTGTAACGCTTGAATTAGGTGGTAAATCACCGAATATTGTATTTGCTGATGCAGATGAAAATAAAGCACTAGAAGGTGTAGTAAGAGCTATTATTCAAAACGCAGGACAAACCTGCTCAGCTGGTGCAAGATTATTAATTGAAGAAAAATTGAAAGAATCATTTTTAGAAAAACTAAAAACTAGATTTGAAGAGTTAAAGATTGGTCCCGGAAAAGACGACTTAGATATGGGGCCAATTTTAAATCAAAAACAATTTAATCAAATTATGAATAAATTAGAGGCTGCAAAATCGAAGGGACAAGTGATTACTGGAGGTTCAGCAATCACGATTGAAGGGTCAGAAGGCGGTTACTATATTCAACCATCGATAATCGATGGATTAGACGCTTCAGACAATTTAGCACAGGAGGAGATTTTCGGACCTGTACTAACAGTCTTTACTTTTAATGATGTGGAGGAAGCGATTCAATTAGCGAATGCTACTGAATATGGACTCGTAACAGGGATTTGGACCAGCAATATTAATGTAGCACATTATGTAGCATCCAATGTGAAATCGGGTCAAGTATTTATCAATAATTATGGTGCTGCAGGTGGTGTTCAAATGCCTTTTGGTGGCTACAAAAAAAGTGGTATAGGTAGAGAAAAAGGCTTTATTGCATTAAAGAATTATACACAAATAAAAAATATAGCTATCAGTTTTACGATTTAACGCCAAAAGAGGTGAAAATATGCAAAATCAACAGCTTCAAAATGAACCCTCAATCACTGTTAGTGAAGATCAACTATTAAAAGTGCAGGGCTTAAAAACCTATTTTAAATTAGCAAAAGGAAACGTTGCTAAAGCAGTTGATGATGTAAGTTTCTCGATTAATAAGAGTGAAACAGTTGCATTAGTAGGTGAGTCAGGAAGTGGTAAAAGTATAACATCCTTATCCATTATGCGACTCATTCCTAATCCTCCTGGAGAAATCGTAGAAGGCTCAATTGAACTTGAAGGTAAGAATTTACTTTCCCTTTCGGAAGATGAAATGAGTAAAATTCGAGGGAATAAAATTGGCATGATTTTTCAAGAACCGATGACTTCCTTAGATCCCGTATTTACCATTGGAAATCAACTCATTGAATCGTTGATGAAACACCAAAAGATGAAGAAAAAAGAAGCATGGACGAAGGGAATAGAGTTACTAAAAATTGTTGGTATTGGGAGTGCGGAAAAGGTAATGAAGGAATATCCACATCAATTATCTGGTGGTATGAGACAACGAGTGATGATTGCCATCGCCATGTCGAATAATCCTAAACTACTGATTGCAGACGAACCCACAACAGCACTTGATGTAACTGTTCAAGCTCAAATATTGAACTTAATGCTCGAGATGAAAGTAAAATTTGGCACTTCCATACTTCTCATCACACATGATATGGGTGTAGTTGCTGAAACGGCTGACCGAGTTCTTGTGATGTATGGTGGCCAAATTGTCGAAGAAGCACCAGTAAAAGAGCTCTTCTTAGATACCAAACATCCATATACCATTGCACTATTAAAAACAATACCTAATCTAGAGATGGAATTAGAGCGATTGGAATCTATTCCCGGATCTGTTCCTCCAGCACATTTATTTCCAAAAGGATGCAGATTTGCTGAACGTTGCCAACATGTAATGTCAAAATGCAAGGAACAAAACCCGAATCTTGTAGAAATTGATCCTTATCATAAAGTACGCTGTCATCTTTATGATCAAGAAGGGAGGGGGATGATGTGAATGAGAAAGAAATACTTTTAGAGATAAAAAATCTTAAAACATATTTCCCTATAAAATCTTCAAATCTTCTTGGTAAAGGTGGTCAAGCAAAAGCAGTTGATGGTGTTTCTTTTGAACTGTATAAGGGTGAGACTCTCGGTATTGTAGGGGAATCCGGTTCGGGTAAATCTACTTTGGGGAGAACCATTCTTAGACTAATCGAACCAACTGAAGGAGAGATCATTTTCGAAGGACACCCCCTCCAACAGTTAAAACGACGGAAATTACAAGAACATCGAAAGTATATGCAAATGGTATTTCAAGACCCTTTCGCCTCCTTAAATCCGAGGAAGAGAGTCGAACAAATTATTGAAGAACCTCTAGCTGAACAGAAAGTTCTATCTAAATCTGAACGTTCAAGAAAAGTAGAGGAACTCATTACAAAAGTGGGATTACCTAAGGAATCGCTCAAAAAATTCCCACATGAATTTTCAGGTGGGCAAAGGCAACGAATTGGGATTGCAAGGGCGCTTTCGATGAATCCCAAATTTATTATTGCAGACGAACCTGTTTCGGCTTTAGATGTTTCTATTCAATCTCAAGTATTAAACCTAATGATGGATTTACAAGATGAGTTTGACTTAACTTACTTATTTATTTCCCATGATTTAAGTGTAGTAAAACACATTAGTGATCGTGTTGGGGTTATGTATTTGGGGAGAATCGTTGAGATTGGAACGAAGAAAGAAATTTTCGAAAATCCTCAACATCCTTATACAAAGGCATTATTATCGGCCATCCCTGTAGTAAATTTTGAAGGGGAAAAGCAGGCTATTCAACTTACTGGTGAACCACCAAGCCCTGCAAATCCACCAACAGGTTGTGCATTTCATCCAAGATGTCCATTTGCGATGGAGAGTTGTAAAATAGAACGCCCTAATCTTATTCAGTTTGAAGATCGTCAACAAGTTGCTTGTCATCTTTATTCTGAAGAAGAGTTCTATTCAAAAGCTGAAAATAGTACATCAGCAATTTAGAACATTTCATTATAGAAGGTGGTGCGATTCATGAGATTCGGTAATATTACAGATGTTCCAGGAATTAAGGTTGGTAATATTGAAAATATTGAAGTACTTACAGGATGTACAATTATTCTTTGTGAAAATGGAGCTGTATGTGGAGTAGATGTTCGTGGCTCAGCTCCTGGTACACGAGAAACAGATGCTCTTGACCCGATCAATCAAATTGACAAAGTACATGGTATCAGTTTGTCAGGTGGCAGTGCTTATGGATTAGATGCTGCCTCGGGTGTGATGCAATTTCTTGAAGAACAAGGTTTTGGACTTGATACGGGTTTAGTAAAAGTACCTATTGTCCCTGGTGCTGTGTTGTTTGATTTGCTAGTAGGGAATCCGCATATCCGTCCTGACAAACAGATGGGATATGATGCTGCCAAAAAAGCTGTCCAAGGCACTTTTTCTTTCGGTAATGTCGGTGCTGGTTGTGGGGCTACAGTTGGAAAGTTAGCAGGTGTAGAACACTGCATGAAAGGTGGATTGGGTAGTTCTTCTTTTGAGTTGGAGAATGGACTCATTGCAGGTGCCTTAGTTGCAGTGAACGCAGTAGGTGATGTAAGAAATCCCAAAACGCAAGAAATCCTAGCTGGCCCTTATGAATCTTCAACTGGCAAAATAATCGATAGTATTGAATACATGCAACAACAAGGAGTAGATGCTGCTATTCCTGGTACTAATACAACAATTGGTGTTGTGGCAATCAATGCCAAGTTAACAAAGGCCGAAGCAAAAAAGGTTGCACAAATTACTCAAAATGCCTTAGCTCGAACCATCTATCCTGTTCATACCATGGCTGATGGGGATACCATCTTTGCTTTAGGTACGGGTGATCAATCCTATCCAGTAGATTACGTGGCGAGCATCGCAGCAAGCGCAATGGAACAAGCCATCATGGCCGCAATAACTTCAGCAGAAGAAATAGCAGGAATACCAAGCTATAAAAGTATTTCAAGAAAGTGAATGGATTCATAATTCGAAGTTTTTCAGAAGTAACTCGAACATTTAATAGTTAGATGACTGCTGTATCACATGGAAAAGTGTCAAAAAAGAGAAAGCTGGAATTCTTGTTAGAAATGGAAGCAAATCAAGACTCTACTCAAACGAAGTGGGGATCATTAAAAATGTATTGCTATCTTCGTTGAAGTGGAATTAGCGTAGACTCCTGTGGGAAAACGAGCT
>NZ_JBCMNM010000050.1:0-12504 GCF_050459865.1 Rummeliibacillus pycnus | reverse complement strand
GCGAAGCTAATTCCACTTCAGACTAAAATATGGTGGATTTTTACAATGAACATTAGTACTACATTGTCATTTCAAAAAGGGGTGTTTTTATGAGGCAGGGTAAAAGTTGGTTAATGATTGTTTTAATGATTGCGATATGCTTAATCGTTAGTGCTTGTTCGAGTGGTAGTAAATCATCACAAACTACAGGGGAAAAAACGACAAAACCACAGGAAATTACAGTAAGGGTAAACGATGACCCAGACTTCTTAGATCCACATAAAGCAACTGCTTCGATCTCGTTCCAAATGTTATTAAATATGTTTGAAGGATTAATGGCACCAGAAACAGATGGTTCATTGAAACCAGCTATTGCAGAAAGTTACGAGCTATCAAAAGATGGTTTAACTTACACATTTAAAATTAGACAAGGCATAAAATTCCACAACGGTGAAGCATTAAAAGTAGATGATATTTTATATTCATTTGATCGCTTGATGGGGAAAAATGGAGAAAAACCTTTATCATCAAACTTTAAAAATGTGGATTCTATCACTGCACCTGATAATCAAACCGTTGTCATCAAATTGAAAGAACCAAATTCGAACTTTTTATATTCTTTAACAGCTTTACAATCAGCAATTTTACCGAAAAGTAATGATGGTAAACACAATGAAAATCCAATTGGAACAGGTCCATTTAAATATGTAAAATATAGTCCTGGTGCGAATTTAGTCCTTGCAAAAAATCCAGATTACTGGAAAAAAGGTTTGCCGTATTTGGATAAAGTAACATTTGCATTCCAATCAGATGACCAAGCAGCTGTAATGAGTCTATTATCCAACGAAGTAGATTTAACATCAGTTCCAGGTCACCGTCTTCCAGAAGTAGAAAAAAACTATAATGTATCACATCAAAATAATAACTCTTCATTAATCATCACATTCAATGAAGATCGAAAACCATTTAATGATCTAAAAGTAAGACAGGCTATTAATATTGCAATCAATAAACAAGATATCATTGATTCAGTATTTTCAGGATATGCAACACGTACAGGTTCAAATATGAGTCCTGCAATGGGAGATTACTATAAAGATGGATTACAAAATGTATATGATCAAGATATTGAGAAAGCGAAGAATCTATTAAAAGAAGCAGGGTATCCAAATGGTTTCAAAACAACTATCACTGTTTCTTCTCACAATCAAATGTATACAAATATTGCTCAAATTGCAGTTGAAAATTTAAAGAAGATTGGTATTGATGTGAAAATCAATGTTGTAGAATGGAGTATTTGGCTAGAAAAAGTGTATTTTGGTAGAGATTACGATATGACGACGATTGATTTAACGGGTAGACCATCCGCATACGAAATATTGAATGATTATATTTCTACAAATGACGGAGAAAACTTCTTTAGATTTAAAAACAAAGAATACGATAAAGTGATGACGGATGTACTAAAAGAACCAGATACGAAAAAGCAAATTGAATTATATCAACGTGCACAAGAAATCCTAACGGAACAATCTCCTGCAGTTTATATTGCGGATTATCAAATTTTATGGGGTTCCAATAAAAAAGTATCTGGATTAAAGAGCTATCCGTTCTGGTTCCATGATATGTCTGAAGTGAAAATTTCTAATTAGAAGGGAAGAAGTGTATGGTCTATATCATCCGTAGATTCCTGTTACTATTTGTAACAGTCGTTATAGTATCCCTTATTACCTTCGCTGTTTTTCAAATATTACCTGGAGACCCGATACGTACAATGTTAGGAACTGAAGCGGATGAAACCCAAGTTGAGACTTTACGTGCTGAGCTTGGGTTAGATAGACCCCTTTATGAACAATACATCGATTGGGTAAAAGGCTTATTTACTGGCGATTTAGGTAATTCCATACGTTTTTCAATGCCCGTAAAAGATTTAATGATGGCAAGATTACCTGTAACCTTATCGATTGCTGCAATTTCATTATTGATTGTCATCATCGTGTCCATTCCTCTTGGGATTTTTGCAGCAAAAAGACAAAACAAATTGAGCGATGTAGTTCTTTCATCAGCAACTCAAGTAGGTATGGCGATCCCATCATTTTGGCTAGGGATGATCCTCATTCTTTATATAGGTATGAATTTTGATTTCTTTTCAATTAATGGTTACGTTCCATGGTCTGAAAGTATATCGGGCGCATTAGGTGCATTGATCTTGCCGGCTCTGACGATTGCGATTCCACAAATTGCAGTAAAGTTCCGATATGTACGGACTGCCATTTTAGAACAATTGCGATTAGATTACGTGCGAACAGTGCGGAGTAAGGGGATTTCAGAAAGAGTTGTGATGTATAAGCACATATTAAGGAATTCAATGATTCCTATTTTAACAGTTCTTGGTATCATCACGGCTGAAGTGGTTGCGGGAACTATAATTGTTGAGCAAGTTTTCTCATTACCAGGAATTGGCCAGCTCTTAATCACATCTATAAGTAATCGTGATTTTCCATTAGTTCAAGGAATTGTAATGTATATAACAGTTGCCGTTGTTTTGATTAACTTCTTAGTAGATATTTTATATTCTGTACTTGATCCAAGAATCCGATTAAATTAGGGAGGGATAGTATGAAGAAACTATCAAGCTATGCAAAACATATTAATTTAATTACTGGCCTCCTGATTCTGTCGGCTCTGTTAATCATGATGATTGTTAGCTTTTTTTATACACCCTACGATGTGAATCAGATGAATATTGCAAATAAACTACAAAATCCAAGTAGTCAGCATTTGTTTGGAACAGATGAATTTGGACGAGACATTTTTAGTCGGATTATGAAGGGAACACAAACTGCATTCTTAGTGGGGATATTAACGGTTAGTATTGGATTAGTGTTTGGTACATTAATAGGTGGCATTGCAGGGTATGTAGGAGGATGGATTGATGAGCTATTTATGCGAATTATGGATGCATTAATGGCATTCCCAGGTATAATATTAGCTTTAATGTTAGTAGCAGTATTTGGACCAGGAATTCTTAACACTTCTCTAGCGCTCGGTGTCATAGCTATTCCGAGTATTGCTCGCATAGCCCGAAGTGGATTTGTTCAGCATAAAGGTTCCGAATATGTTCTTGCTGCAAAGTTAATTGGTGTAAGTCCTTTGAAAATTATGTTTCGTCACATTCTACCCAATGTATCGTCTCAATTAATTGTTGCAGCATCTATTGCATTTGCAGTAGCGATGTTGGCAGAAGCAGCACTTAGTTACTTAGGGTTAGGTGTACAGCCACCAGATCCAAGTTGGGGACGAATGTTAAAGGATTCGCAAGCATATTTAATCAGTTCACCATGGTACACATATGCACCGGGATTTGCCATTACGTTGATGGTATTAGGATTATATATGCTAAGCAATGCGATACGAGATATACTGGATCCACGCTCAAATTAATAAAAAAACGGTTTTCTTTATGCAAAGAAAACCGTTTTTTCTTCTATAAATGTAGGGGTGGAAATAAGTTTATAAGCTTTAATCGCAACTTCCAGTGCAAGACGATTAGAAGGTTCCATAAAATTTTTGCCGAGGAGTGTTTCTAGTTTTTCTAATCGATTATATAAGGTTTGGCGAACAATAAAAAGGCGTTCAGCCGTTTCATTTTTTACACCGTTACATTCTAAATAGACGGAGAGTGTATTAAATAGATCATTGTCATGTTTTTGATCATGATTTAAGACCTCTTTCAAATAATCATTTACATAATCATGTAATTGCACATTATTTTTTAATAATAGCAACAATCTATTTACACCAAGATCTTGATAAAAATAACTTGTACATATTTTCTGTTCTTGCAAATGAAGTACTTCATTTGCTTCCAAATAACCGTCCTTAACATGCAAGATATCATTGTATGCTCGACTAATACCAAACGAACAGGCTGCACCATCTAGATAACCGCCTTGTTTCGTGGCCTCAATACGTTCAATTACTTGAGTAAATCTACTGGTATCATTTTGTAACTGTCCTGCTGCCTGAAACGATGCAATGACTGTGATTGCAGTTCTAGTTGAAGATACTGCAGGGAAGAAACCAAGTCGCTTAAAAATAGAGCGAATAAACATAGTACGTTGGAGTTTAATTTCTTCCCATTCTTCCTCGTTAAAAGTACTTTTTGGAAAACGTAACTTGATGATGAAAATTCTATAATACATATGACGTGTTAGAGAAGGCAAATACGTTTGGACATCTTCTGGATCGTATTCAAGCCCTTTGACTAAATTCTGAATTAGTTCATCTTCTTTGTTTTGTTTTCTTTCTTGTATAGTTCGATTACGAGAGAGAATTTGTGCGATGGCAAGAGCTGCACGGTCTAGAATTAAATAGACAAAATCGTTTAATACGGTTTGATTCATCTGTAAGCACAAAAATCCCCATATTTGACCAAGGCCTTTAATGGGTATTAATACAAATGTTTCATTTGAAATGGTAATTACTTTACTTTTATCGTTAGTTGACAATGAATAATCTAAGTAATTTTGAATTGTAGCTTCGATATCTTTCATTTTTGATGGGACGTAATAAGACTTCGAATCATCTGATGCGAATAATACTCCTGTATTAAAATAACGATGAAGTTCTTGAAGAATTTTCAAAATTCCATTTGGTGTTAAGGAGTAGTCGATAAATTTTTTGGAGAGTAAGTCTAGTTGAAAGAGCAATTGATGATGGTGATTGATAAAGAATGTATGTAAGTCTTGGGTGATGTCTACGAATTTAACCATATTTTCAAAGATAATAATTGGAAAGTCATGTTCTTCTGCTAGATTGACCCACTCAATCGGTATTTCACGAAAATAAGTGCCTAATTCTATACAAATACATGCTGCGTGTTTATCAATTAAATTTTGTAAGTAATGAAGTTTTGACTCTAAATCTAATTGTAGACCAACGCCGGTCATTAGAATAAGTTCATCACCATTTATAAGCGATTCTAATTCATTTACCTCTAGTATGTGTGACCATTTAACTTGTCTATTCAAACCATTAAAACCAGCTATCACTTTCGCGGATTTAAAAGAATTACGTTGTAAAATATCTCTAACTGTTAAATGATAATCAATCATATAATCACCTCTTTTTATAAAAATGGAAAGAAGTTGAATAGTAATAGTATTGCATATTCAAATTATGCAGTTTATTAAATTTTACGTCAATCATATTTTCAGAATATTACGTTAAAAATAAAGGATAAATTGATCGTTAAGTAGAAAATTATGTCGAATTTTATTTTAATAACACAGGGGATATCCAAATAGAAACTAAAACAACAGTTTACTGTTTGCTGCCTCTCATATCAGCATTGTAATCTTCGTAGCAGAAATCATTTTACTTTCAGAAATTCAATACATGCTTTCAAATCTTCTTTTAGAATGGATACAATGTAACCGTTTTATATAGCTTGAATATGTTGTAGATAAGCAGCATGATTGCTAGATAATTCTAAGCTAACATAGGTAATTAGTTATAAGGATAATTGCTGCTCTTTCATGCGAGGAGGTGAGAACTATGGATATTCTTGTGTGGACTTTGCAAGGTATTTTAGTTTTATTTTTTCTAAATGCAGGTCTTGGTAAAATTGTTGGTTCCAAATTGCATCAAGAAACATTTCGTCATTTGAAATTACCTCAATGGTTCAGATTTTTCACTGGACTAGTGGAGACAGTATCAGCTGTATTGTTAATATTTGGCTATTGGTATTATGAATTTGTTTTCTGGGGTGCCTTATTGGTTACTGCAGTTGGAATTGGTGGTGTGATTTCACATATCCGTGTGAAAGATTCATTTAAGGTTTTATTGCCGATTGCAGTTTTAGGGGTGTTGGGGTTAGTTTTAGCAAGTCTTTCATTCTAGAAAAAATAATTAATAATAACTAACCAGGTCCTATATCTTGAAAAATAGGATAGGTAGTTGATAATAATAAAAACACGCCTTAATACGCAAACATAAGCGTTTTAAGGCGTGTTTTGTTTTTTAAAAATCGGTTTGGTTTTTTAATTGTGCTATGAATTCAGCTGGTTGATCAATACGAATTGCAACGTGATTGTAATTTTTTCGAATACCTAAATAGAAGATTCCTTCAACTGGTTTCTTAAGTGTTAGTAATACATTTGGGTAAACTTTTTCAAAGTCACGGACTATAAATTCAAGTGTATCTATTGAAGGTTTCTTTTGTAGGATAGATTCATTTACTATAATGTCTTCTATCAATTCATAGGGAATTTCGACACGTTTCAAAATTCCTGCAGAAATTAGTAGCGAACTTTTGTGGAAGGTTACAGGATTTAACCTCATCGCTTGCAAATCACCTAAAAAGAAGAAAACAGAATAGACATTGAAAATAAGTAATACGATTGATAAGGTAATAGATTTATCGTGAAGCCACCAATGAATTCCAAGAGTTTCAATAACAATGGCATGAATCATCATTATTTGAAAAGCAATGTAACTTGAATTTTTATAAAGTGTAAATCCTTCATGTGGTTTTTTTCGCCAACTGAACAGAGCGTAATAAAACATCAATGCTTCTGAACAGATGATATGAACGAGTCTGTGTGATTTTACATGTTGATCCACTGATTGTGGAAACGCAAAGACAGTTGGATATAGACTTTCTTTTGTTGTGCGAATAATTTTGGGCATGTAAAACACAAGTGAAATAATTAAAGAAATTTCAAGTAAAAAAAGTGCAGCTTCAATAGCAAAACCTAGCCATGTAAATGCTACAAAAGGCTTCAGATGTTCCATTGGAATAATAAAACGAGCTGCAATGCATCCTGTAGCAGCAAGAAGAACTAATTTTTTTACTGTGAACTTTTTTTGATACAACAGAATAGTTAGGGGAACCATTATGATAAAGTCAACGAGCGAACCTAAAACAACACCATTTGTAATTTCAGGTAAATTCGATATGCCAAATGATGTATGATATAAAGCTAAATTTGACGTAATTATGAGTAATCCAAAGACAAGCCATAGAAATCTTTTTGACTTCTTTTTTGCAACCATGTGAACAATCCTCCTTCAATGTAAAGTACTCTGTGGTTATAAGTTAGGTTAGTTTAATTTTACAATATAAGGATAAATATTTAAATTACTTAAAATGATGGAACTTGGAAACTAGTTCAATGTGATGTTCCATTCTAATAATAATGGCTTATATAACGATTAATATGATAATAAGTGCAACTTAATTAACATAATTTTAGTTATTGAAAGGAATGAAAACATGCTGGTTCTAATTTTCGATCTGAACGAGCAGCGTTGTTCAAATTTCTGAAATAAATTCTACACATTTTGTTCACAAATCAGACATAATAATGTAAAATATAATCAACGAAACATTATTCTTTGATGTGGATTTGAGAGCAACGCTAATTCATATTTTTGCGTAATAAGAGAAAAATAATTTTTTTGTTTTCAAAATAAATGGTGCATTAAGTAAAAATAACTAAACTGAAAAGGAAGTTATGAAAATGATTAAATTTTTAATGGCTACGATTATTTTTATTGTATTAGGCAATTTGGTTAATACGACATTACCAATACAGTATTCGATGTTAATGTTGATTGCTGTACCTGCGTTATATTTCGTTATTTATCATAAAATCTTTAATATTAGATTAGTAAGAGCCTAAGAAATAAGTGAGCGTTTTCTTGAGTTAATCGAGAAAACGCTTGCTTTTTTTATTTGATATTAATTAGTTAATCAAAACTACATTGGAAAAAAACAGAGACTAATTGCAGATTATTTTCAATTTTTCCTATTGATAATTTGGTTATTAGTTGATATTATGATTGAGTTATGAATTTTGGAAAGCTGATATACAAATTATCGGGGTTTTCCAAGCAGATGATTTTGACCATTTTCCTTTTGGAAAGTTAAGGCAACGGTGTGCCGGGTCAAATGCCGATTGGCAACTTTTTCGTTGCCTTATTGATTGAGTTAGAAGCTCAAATTTTATAAGTTGGTTACTTTACAACCAGTGCAAACGCACATCAACTTGTGAAACGGTCAATAAGAGTGGTAAAAGTAATTGTTTGCTATATAGACTCTGATCCTAAAATGATATATTTGAATAGTAAAGAGCTTTCAGCCGTAAAATCATGATATTTTATGGTTAAAGGATACATATGTAATAAAACATGTACATTTTCTTTCTATTTGTTCTTTATATCAAAAGCAAGTGATGCGCTTTATGCGTTATGCACTTGCTTTTTTTATTGGAAAGCGAAAAAATCCCATTAAACTAAGTAAAGAACTGAAATGACAAAATTTACCTAATGGGATTAGCGTGAAAAGCCGAATTGAATTGTTTTTTGGTGTGTCAATGAATGTTTTCTTGGAAAGAATTAATCTGGAGCAACTTTGATTGCTGAGAAGAAACCAAGAAATGCTTTGTAAAATATATATTGTTAGGAGCGATAATGATGGGAAAAGCACTTATTATTGGTTGTGGAGGAGTGGCTTCTGTTGCCATTCATAAAGCTGTTCAAAACAGTGAAGTATTCGAAGAAATTTGTATTGCTAGCCGTACAAAATCAAAATGTGATGCGTTAAAAGAAAAGTTAGATGGACAAGGTACTAAAATTACAACTGCACAAGTTGATGCAGATAACGTAGATGAATTAATCGCGTTAATTGAAGAAGTAAAACCAGATATCGTAATGAACTTGGCATTACCATATCAAGATTTAACAATCATGGATGCTTGTCTAGCTACAAAAACAAACTATTTAGACACTGCAAACTATGAACCAGAAGATACTGCAAAATTTGAATATAGCTGGCAATGGGCTTACCGTGAAAAATTTGAAGAAGCTGGTATTACAGCACTTTTAGGTAGCGGTTTTGACCCAGGCGTAACAAGTGTATTTTCTGCTTATGCTCTAAAACATGAATTTGATGAAATTGAATACATTGATATTCTTGACTGTAATGCAGGTGACCATGGATATCCATTTGCTACAAACTTCAACCCAGAAATCAATATCCGCGAAGTTTCAGCAAATGGTAGCTATTGGGAAAATGGTGAATGGGTAGAAACTGAACCAATGGAAATCAAACGTCAGTATAACTTCCCAGAAGTTGGCGAAAAAGATATGTACTTATTGCACCATGAAGAAATCGAATCTCTTGCTTTAAATATTCCTGGAATTAAACGAATTCGTTTCTTCATGACATTTGGTGAAAGCTATCTAACTCACTTAAAATGTCTTGAAAATGTTGGTATGACTTCTATTGAACCAATTGAATTTGATGGTAAACAAATTATTCCACTTCAATTCTTAAAAGCTGTACTACCAGATCCTGCTTCACTTGGTCCACGCACAAAAGGTAAAACAAACATCGGCTGTATCTTCCGTGGTAAAAAAGACGGAAAAGATAAAACTTATTATGTTTACAATGTATGTGACCATGAAGAATGCTATAAAGAAGTTGGCTCACAAGCCGTTTCTTACACTACAGGTGTACCTGCAATGATTGGTGCTATGATGTTAATGACAGGAACTTGGGATAAAAAAGGCGTTTACAATATTGAAGAATTCGATCCAGATCCATTCATGGATGCATTAAACAAATGGGGACTTCCTTGGAAAGAAAGCTTCGATCCGGAGTTAGTAGACTAAGATGAAGTTTAGTGAAATCCCAACTCCAAGTTTTGTAGTAGATGAATCATTACTTGAGAAGAATCTCCAAATTCTAAAAGGTGTTATGGATCGAACAGGATGCAAGATTCTACTCGCTCAAAAAGCATTTTCAATGTATGAAATGTATCCTATGATTGGTGAGTATTTGAGTGGTACTGCAGGTAGTGGTTTATACGAAGCAAAGCTTGGATATGAAGAAATGGGTAAAGAAAATCATGTCTTTTCACCAGCTTATCGTGAAGATGAAATCGACGAGATTATCGAATTAAGTGATCATATCGTTTTCAATTCCTTTTCTCAGGTCGAAAAGTATCGCGATAAAGTGTTAAGTGCTGGGAAAAGTATTGGCTTACGCATTAATCCTGAGTGCTCTACACAAGAAGGTCATGAAATTTATGATCCATGTGCCATTGGTTCTCGATTTGGTGTGACATTAAGTCAATTCCGTCCTGAATTACTTGAGGGTGTTTCAGGATTTCATTTCCATACACTTTGTGAACAAAATTCTGATGATTTAGCAACGACGCTTGACGCGATTGAAGAAAAGTTCGGACCATGGCTTTCTCAAATGGAATGGATTAACTTTGGTGGCGGTCATCATGTTACAAGGGAAGATTACGATATTTCTTTACTGGAAGAATGTATTACAAGAATCCAAAAAAAATATGATGTAGAAGTTTATCTAGAACCTGGCGAAGCAATTGCATTGAATGCTGGTGTCCTAGTAACTTCAGTACTTGATACACTGAAAAATGGTATCGATATTGCAATCGTGGATACTTCCGCTTGCTGCCATATGCCAGATGTATTAGAGATGCCTTATCGTCCACCTCTATTCGGTTCAGGAGAAAAAGGGGAAAAACCATATTCGTATCGTCTTGGTGGTCCAACTTGTCTAACAGGCGATATCATTGGAGATTATTCCTTTGATCAACCATTGAAAAATGGCGACCGTCTCGTATTTGGTGACATGGCGATTTATACAATGGTAAAAACAAATACGTTCAACGGAATGGCGCTACCGAATCTTATGATAAAAGATAAAAATGGAGATTGCCGTATTCTTCATCAATTTAATTATGATGATTTTAAAGGTAGACTTTCATAGAATGAATAAAAGAGTTAACGAAAATTATTTTTCGTTAACTCTTTTTTGCATCATATATGGATAAGTAATAACCATGTTTTAAAAAGAGTAAGTGAAAAATATAGATTTTTGAATGCAAAAAAACTAGAGTATAAAAATACTCTAGTTTTTACTTAATTCATCATGCATTATTTTAATCGTTTTCTTCAATCAATTGAAGATTGAATGACTATTATCCACGGTCAAACATACCAATTACTTCTTTTGTCTCCGTAATATTGACAAAAGCGCGAGGATCCACTTCATGAATGATATTTTTAACATCTGAAAGTTGATAGCGTGTAATGACTGTAATTAGAACTTTTCTGTTTTCTCCAGTATATGCACCTTCGCCGTCCATAATTGTAATACCTCGATAGAGAGTTGAAAGAAGCTGCTTCTTCATATCATCACCTTTAGAAGTAATAATCATAAGTGTTAGTTTGATGTGATTTGTATGAACCATATCAATCGCTTTGCCAGATGCGTAGATGGATACTAACGTAAGTAAAGCAGCATCCCAGCTAAATACAAAACCTGAGATCAAAACAACAACAGCATTCATACAAGAAATTATAGCACCAAGTGGAAAATCTCTTTTTTTTGCTAACAACATAGCAATAATATCGAATCCGCCGGAAGATCCTGAGGCACGGAAGATAATCCCAACGCCAACACCTGCTAGAACCCCACCAAAAAGCGACCCTAAAATAGGTTCATCTGACATATCGTAAACAGGAATTACATATAGACTTACTGACATTACAACAACTGACAAAATCGTGTAACCAATAAATCTTTTTCCTAATTTCAATAATCCTATTATAAGTAAAGGTAGGTTTAATAAGAAGTTTAACAAACCTGTATTTAAAGGAGTGACAATACCAAGTATTATTGCAATACCACTTAATCCACCACTTAGAATTTTATGCGGTATTAGAAAAAAATTAAAAGCAAACCCAATTAAAACAGAACCAATTATGATAGTAATTATATTGCGCATATTTACTCTCCCAACTAATATCCCTTTGTCCGCAGTTATTTGTCATAAATTGCATTTCAATTCTTCATAAAAATATAATTTTATTATAATGGAATTTTGTTCATAAAAAGTTTAAAAAGTTTTTTCTGAAAAAAACAAAAATTCACTCTTAAGCATCAGGGCTATAAGATGTTGGTAAAAAAATCATGATAAAGAAAGTTATTATTTCCTATTCGAATCAATTTGATAAATCCATTTAAGTTTATTAAAACGAACATTTAAACATATTAACATTCAATGTTCAGAATTGGTTATTTCGCTACAGACAGGCGCTTTCCGCGGGCAAGCATCAAGCCTCCTCCTCACTTCGTTCGTGTGGGGTCTTGATTTGCTTGCTTTTCCCGCAGGAGTCGCCTGTCTTTCGCTCAATTGATAACTAGGATATGGCATGAATCACGGTATATCTATGAATCAATTTCATAAAATCTATTTTCGGTTATTAAATACGAACATTTAAACACATTAACTTTTCAATATTCATTATTCAGATTTGGCTTTTTGCTACAAGTGGCACTTTCCATGGGGGTGGCTTTATACTCCTTGTTGAAGTCTGGCGCTTTGCTAGCTTCGACTTTGTAGATCTACGATGAGGTCACTGAAAAGTAAAAATGGATGAAAGATTATATAAAAATTTTGTATAGCTATTTTTGTTGAT
>NZ_JBCMNM010000049.1:0-16002 GCF_050459865.1 Rummeliibacillus pycnus | reverse complement strand
ATTCCACATCATGCAGAAATCAGATTAATACTATTCAAATTTGTTCTTAGACACTTTTCAATGCCCTCAATATCTACATCTTAAGAAGGAAATGCGTATGCATTCTCGAGAGAATCGATGCAGAAATCGTTGCAATGAACAAAATTGGATATCATTTAATGCGCGTATATTTTTTATAAATTTTGCATTATGAAATTGTTTATAAAAGATATGTGGTTGATTAGAAACATGAATTTGGGGTAACTACTATTGTATAGAAAATTATATATTACACATTATAAAAGTTAGTCGTCTGACCTTTTGAAATTTTCGAGTTAATTTTATTATTGCGACTAAATGATAAAATATTGATAATTCAATTTGTGGAGTGTAATATTTTTATCAATTAAACAAAAGTATTTCCTTGTATTGAATTATTTATATGGATGATTGTTTTAACTGTCATTACTAGATTACAGGAAAGTTTGAATAAAATTAGTTTTCAAGTGAATGGGACTATTTTTACTCTGACGCGCTTACTTTTTATTCTTCCAATTCTGAAAAATGTAAGGGCTTTTTTGTTGCTTATTCTTATAGCCAGGAGTTGCTTATATGTATTTTTTATTGAACATTTTGGGGTTGTTTATCGTGATGGGAATCGTATTCCTATGCTCGCCTCGTAAGAAAGAAATAAAATGGCGTGCCATTTTTACAATTCTTATAGCAGAAGTACTAATTACGTGGTTTATGCTAAAAACGACAATTGGTGGTTGGATTATCAATAAGATTGCCGACTTCTTTAATTGGTTAATTAAGTGTGCAAATGAGGGGATTGCATTTGTTTGGCCAAGTGCTTTAGCACATCACAATGTGGACTTTTTCTTCAGTGCATTAGTGCCAATTATTTTCATCGTTACTTTCTTTGATATTTTATCTTACTTCGGTATTTTGACTTGGATTATTGATAAAGTAGGTTGGTTAATATCTAAAGTTTCGGGTTTACCAAAATTAGAAAGTTTTTACTCTATCCAAATGATGTTCTTAGGGAACACCGAAGCATTAGCTGTTATTCGAAATCAGTTGGATAAATTAAATGAGAATCGTTTACTTACTTTTGGGATTATGAGTATGAGTTGTATTAGTGGATCAATTGTAGGCGCTTACTTATCAATGGTTCCAGCAGCATATGTATTTTGTGCGATTCCGTTAAACTGTTTAAACGCGTTGCTTGTTGTTAATATGCTGCATCCAGTTGATGTTCCAAACGAAGAAGACATCGTTTACAAACCATCAAAAGAAGAGAAGAAGGATTTCTTCTCAACCATTTCTAACAGTATGTTAGTTGGTATGAACATGGTTATCGTTATTGCAGCAATGCTTGTTGGTTATGTAGCTTTAACTGCTGCAGTCAATGGGATTCTAGGTTTAGCAGTTCATGGCTTAACGATTCAAAAAGTTTTTTCTTACCTCTTTAGTCCCTTTGCTTATTTGCTTGGTTTACCTACCAAAGATGCCATGTATGTAGCAGAATTAATGGGTATGAAATTAGCAACCAATGAATTCGTTGCCATGATGGATTTAACGAAACATATTCATTCAATGGCTCCACACACTGTTGCGGTAGCAGCAACATTCTTAACATCATTTGCGAACTTCAGTACAATTGGTATGATTTACGGCGCATTTAGCTCACTGTTAAATGAAAAAAAATCAGCGATTATCGGCAGAAACGTTTGGAAACTTCTTATCAGTGGTATTGCTGTTTCATTATTAAGTGCAATGCTTGTAGGATTGTTTATTTGGTAGTATCGATGTACAACCAAAAAAAGAACTCAGTCTTTTGATGACTGGGTTCTTTTTTGTTTGTTTCATGGACAGAACGTGAATTTTCGTGGATTGGGATGTTAATTTCGTGGATAGATTGTGAATTTTCGTGGATTGGAATACTTAATTCGCGGATTGAACATGATTTTCCGTGGATAATGATTTGCTAGATCCAAAAGTGCTTCATTTTATAGAGGCTAATGATTATTATTTGCTTAATTTATTCTAAATGGCTACATATATAGAAAAGCAAACATTATTCTAGTGAGGATTTCTGAATAGAGGCTTGTAGGTATAAAAAATGATGGAGTCAGATTAAATAATCTGTCCATCAATGATAATTTGACCGGTCTGGTGGTCGTATTCAACTTCTCCCATCGCACCAAGATTAACACCTTCTGGTAATTCTCTTGTTTCAACAACTTGTGAATCATTTAAGATGGCTAAATACTTGCCATTTATTAAAACTACTTTTGTCATAGCTCATCACCTCCTTCTTCATTTCATAAAAAAATATATTTAATATAATATGTACGGGAATAGTGTAAATATAACCATTATTAATAATTATTTTGGTATCGAGTTGGATGTCTTTTAATTGAAACTAACTAGTGTATCTAATCAAAAATGGGTATGTATTTTTGTGGGGAATATCAAAGATTTGAAATGTGTTACCAGCTTGATTGAAATATTAAGCGTTAACCTAGCAAATAACTAAACAGGAGATTCTATACTTTTCGAATTAAAATGTGTTACAAAAGCAGGTGCAAAAGGGGAGGAAAAGCTTATTTTTCTTAAAATTAGAAAGGGGAGAAGTACTCCCCTGAAAATGATCTGATATTAATTTATGCTGGATCATTGAAAATGTATATACAATTGTCTATTTTCGGTTATTTACGGATTAGAAATTGAAGAGGAGGTAATCGTACGATTTTAAATATTAATGAATTCTAATTTTAGCCTTGCGGAAGCCTTCAAATACACTGATTGCTGCAAATAAAATAGAGATGAAAATTCCGCCGCTAACTATCCATGTTTCAAATTGATTAGCTGTTGTGGTAAATACATCAGCCATATACGTAATAAAATCTTGGGTCATCAGATTCGGATTTGTTAAGATAATAATGAATACAATGGTTGAAATAAGCTCGACTGCAGTATTACAAATTGCTATTCCTTTTGTCCATTGCCCCTTTATTAATTTATAAAGAGCTAGTGCTATTTCGGAACCAATTACAACAAGAACGATTGGCCAATATCCAAGTAAAACTTCCTGATTAAAAGTTGTGGTCACAAATTCAAGTCCGTCTCTGCCGCGTTCATATACACCTACAAGATGATTCGCATAAAAATAAAGAGTTGACCAAATCGCTGTCCACATTAAACTTCCAAATACCTCACCCTTTGAAATCGCTTTTTTCTTAGGGATATATGAGATGTTTTTCAAATCATTAGGAGTCCATTTTTTTAGGCTTGCTGTTAAAGGCTGCTCATCACTAACTTTATCTGTTCTTTCTAAAATAGCAAACACAAGTGTAAGCCAAAAGAATACTTGGATCCCTACTTCAATGATTCTTCCTATTCCTTCACCCATAAGACTCAAAACAACATTTAGAACCGCTTGTTCTCCACTATATCCAATAAAATGTTCAGCAAACATCGAGATTAACGATATGACAGCGGCAATCGGTAAAATCATTTTTAGTAGCGTTAAATATACATCAAAATAGCGTGGACCAATTAAGTGCATTGGCCGATCTAGATAACCACTAGCTAATGTGACTGGACTCCCTAATTTTTCAAGAACTGCCTTTGTATCTTCTTCACTGTAATCATCAGGTAGCATATCCTCTATAGTTGACCGTAACTCGAGCGCAATATCTTCACGACTTTTTTGAGGTAGCCTCCGAGTTACCTCTTGAATATAAATCTCAATCAGATTCATATATCTTCCTCCTCTTCTAATAATCCGTAGAGAACTTTCGAATTGTTAATCCATTCCTTTTTTAACTGCACGAAAATATCTAATCCATATTCACTTAAAATATAATACTTACGAGGTCTACTCTCAGCAGTATCCCAACTACTCGAGACTAACTCCTGTTTTTCTAATCGGCGAAGCAAAGGATATAGTGTACTTTGATCAATTGAAATACCGGATTCTTCCAACGACTGAACAAGTGAATATCCATATTGGGGAGTTTGTAATTGACTTAAGACAGCTAAAGTCAATGTTCCTCTCCTAAGCTCTGTCGTTAATGAATTCAATAAAGTACTCATACACCACACCCACCTCCTTTTTATTTACTATATGTCATACAGTATATATTTATACTATGTATCATACACTATTGTTGTTACAACATCAATTGAAAATAAATAATATTCTGAAAAAATAATCGACACAACAAACTCATGATTTAACCCAGCCACTAATACATTAATAAGGCTAACTAAGCCACTATCACTAGTCTAATTTCCATTATTTATGAAAAATTTCATAAATTAAAAAATTAAATATTATAAATATTCTGATAAAAGGATATAAAGTTGTATAGACCAATTCAGATGGAGTGTTAAACTTGAAATTAAAAGCACTATAAATATGGAGCAAAGGGGTAGATTAGATGGGGAAAAGAGTCATTGTTTTTTTATTGACCTTCGTGCTTCTTTTTACATTTTCAATTGTTCCAATGTCTCAAGCGAAGGATAAATCAAATGGAAATGAGGAAAAGATTGCAAAGAAGTGGGTAAAAGAGAAAGTAAAGCACATGACAATCGAAGAAAAAGTAGGACAACTATTTATCGTACATGCTTATGGAAAAACTCCAATTGATCCAGATTATGCTGCAACTAATATTGAGAAAAATCGTGGTGGGGCAAACTTTAAGGAAATCATTGAGAAATATCATATTGGAGGCGTTATCTACTTCAATTGGTCTCAAAACATTGGAACACCTGTAGATTCGAGTCAAGTTCAATCGTTGTCAAATGGATTACAGGAAATTGCCTTAAAACAAAAAAACAAAATTCCTTTATTCATCTCAACTGATCAAGAGGGGGGAGTTGTTGCACGTATTACAGATCCTGCTACAGTTTTCCCAGGAAATATGGCACTCGGAGCAACACAATCAGAAGAATTTGCGAAAAAATCTGCTGAAATCATGGGTTTAGAATTAAAAAGTTTAGGGATAAATATGGACTTTGCTCCAGATTTAGATGTCAATGTGAATCCAGAAAATCCAGTAATCGGTGTGAGATCCTATTCGGCAAATCCTGATCTAGTTGCTTCACTAGGAATCGGACAAGTAGAGGGTCTTCAAAGTCAAAATGTTATAGCGACAGGAAAGCATTTTCCGGGTCATGGAGATACGAATGTCGATTCTCATTATGGATTACCTATTGTGAACCATGACCTGCAAACATTGAATAAAGTTGATTTGAAACCGTTCAAAAAAGCCGTTCAAAATGGTATTGATGCAATCATGACAGCACACATTGTCGTTCCAGCACTTGATAATTCAGGGCTTCCTGCTACTTTATCAAAGCCAATTATGACAGGGGTTCTTCGTAAACAACTTGGATATGATGGATTGATTATCACTGACAGTTTAGATATGTCAGGAGCAAATGTTTTACCAATAGATCAAGTGCCTGTAGCAGCATTTCAAGCGGGTGCAGATATTTTACTCAATCCACCAGATGTAGAAGTCGCATATAATACCATGCTAAAAGCAGTAAAATCAAAAGAAATTAGCAAAAAACGTTTAGATCAATCCGTTACAAGAATATTATCAGCAAAATATAAACGTGGAATCATTCAACAACCTTTAGTTAAAAAAGAAGCAATTCACAACATTGGACTATCTGAAAATTTAAAAATCGCAGATAAATTGACTGAAAATAGCATTACATTAATTAAAAATAATAATCATGTATTACCAATTCAAAAAGGAAAAAAAGTATTAGTAACTGGGCCAACAGTAGCGAATTCAGAAAAGTTGGCTATACTTCTTTTAGAAAAAGGGATGGATGCAATCAATTCGAGTACTAGCACATCTCCTTCAACCGATCAAATTCAAACAACAGTCACAAAGGCTCAAAATGTGGATGTGATTATTGTGACAGCCTATAATGCCAATACGAACAGTGCGCAACAATCATTCGTAAAAGCTTTGAAACAAACTGGAAAACCTGTCGTTGTAGCATCTATGAGAAACCCTTATGATATCATGGCATTTCCAGAGATAGATGCCAATGTCCTAACATATGGTAATCGTGATATCTCAACTCGAGCACTAGCTAAAGCATTAATAGGGGAAATCCAACCAAATGGAAAATTACCTGTTACCATACCTAATCTATATGATTTTGGATTCGGATTACAATATAAATAGGGGGGATTCAGTTGAAAAAGTGGTTATGGAAAACATGCTCAATAGGGATAATAAGTGCGACAATTTCATTTGGAATGCTAGACTTTTCTTATGCGACAACACTTAAAAAGACAGAGGTGAACAAACAGTATGATCAATTTACATGGGACCATCCGGGTTCATCATCACAAGTGTTACGTGATGGTCAACCAAAGGATGCAGGAATGGTTGAGGCACCTTTGAATGAAATTGATCAAATCATCCAAAACGCAATCAATCAAAAAGTGATGCCTGGTGCTGTTGTTTCAGTTACAAGAAAAGGAATAAAAGTTAAAGAGCAAGCATATGGCTATGCCTACCGATACTTAGATGATAAGTTTACAGAAACAGATCAGCCTATTTTGATGAAAAAAGATACTATTTTTGATATTGCATCGATCAGTAAAATTTTCACTTCTGTCGCTGCAATGCAATTATATGAAAAAGGAAAATTTCAACTCGATGACCCAGTCGCAAAGTATATACCTGAATTTGCAGAAAACGGAAAAGGGACCGTTACAATCCGGCAACTAATGACCCATACTTCTGGATTTGAACCAGGAATTCCACTATATAAAATGGGAACATCTAGAGAAGATCGCTTAGAAATCGTTTTAAAACATGGTCTATCTAATCCGCCAGGTACAAAGTATACGTATAGTGATTTAAATATGATTACTTTAGGTGTTCTTATTGAAAGATTAACAGGGCAAAGACAGGATGAATACGTAGAACAACATATCACAGACCCATTAGGGATGAAAGATACTATGTACAACCCTCCAGAATCTTTAAAACCGAGAATTGCAGCCACTGAATATCAGCCGTGGACAGGTAGAGGCCTCGTATGGGGGCAAGTACACGATGAAAATACATGGTCTTTAGATGGTGTTGCTGGCCATGCAGGTGTTTTCTCAACAGCACATGATTTAACGATTTTAGGACAGACATTTTTAAACGAAGGCAAATATGGTCAATCACGCATTTTAAAACCTTCAACGGTCCAATTAATGGAGCAAAATATGAATCAAGCGTTTCCTGGAAATGACCATGGTCTTGGATTTGAATTAAATCAGGGATGGTATATGGATGGGTTAACGGATGTGAATACTATGGGACATACAGGTTATACAGGGACTTCTTTAGTGATTAGCCCCAAAAATAAAGCCGTCGTCATTTTACTAACTAATCGCGTCCATCCAACACGTAATACAGTGTCAACGAATCAAACAAGAAGGCTTGTAGCTAGACATGCAGCAGATGCCATTCCTGTCGCTATTCCAGGGAATAAAGATGCATGGTTTGCTGGATATGGTGATAACAAAAAGGCGATTTTGCAAGCTGAAGTGAATATTCAAAAGCCATCCATCTTATCTTTTCAAACATGGTACCGAATGGAATCAGATTCGGATATAGGAAAAGTTGAAATTTCTCAAGACGGAATTACATGGAATGAGCTCGGGGCATTAACAGGAAATAGTGGTAATTGGCAAAAAGAATCCTATCAATTGCCTGAGGGAACCAAGTTTATTCGTTTCCAATATGTAACTGACGGTTCCGTAAATGAAAGAGGCTGGTATGTCTTGCAACCACAAATTAAAACGGATCACAAAAACATCACCCCTCAGTTTACAAGTACAGATTGGGAACTTCGGAATCGATAATAAAAGAAAGAAAATGGAAGTGGGGGAATCATTCCACTTCTATTTTTTTATTTTAGAATTTTTGATATGCATCTATCCAAACCAAGTTTTTTGAAATGGAATCTAAATGATTCATCAATTGCAAGTTTACGGTTTTTTTTTCAGTCTCTTAAACTGTTTACAATCTGTAAAGTATTCTAAACAATTATTCGTTAAGAATGCTTTACAGATTTATATTTTTGTTTGCAAAAACGTTATTTGGTATAGGGAATAATGTTGGCATGATACTTGCAGTAGATCTATATGAGGTGATTATATGAAATTTGACGACATTCAAATTGGTCAAAAGTTTGAAACAGAATCTTATAAGATGAACAAAGATGAAATAATCTCATTTGCCTTACAGTTTGATCCGCAATATATGCATGTTGACGAGGAAAAGGCGAAGAAAAGTCGATTTAAAGGAATTATCGCTTCAGGGTTACATACGATTAGCGTTTCCTTTAAGTTATGGACGGATTTAAATATACTGGGTGACCATGTTATTGCTGGAACAGGTATTGATAATTTAAAGTTTGTGCAACCAGTTTATCCTGATGATGTTCTTTATGTCACTGCGGAGGTTATTAAAAAGCAAGAGAGAAACGTGAATGGGGAAGTAACTTTGCTTTTATTATCCTTTAAAAATGATGGTGAATTGGTGTTAAAGGCAAATATTTCAGCCTTAATTTCAAAATAACAAGTGACGAGAAGGGAGTTTTGTCCATGGCTTTTCATACAATTTTAGTGGAGCAAAAGAATCTAACGCGTTGGATTTATCTAAATCGACCAGATCATTTGAATGCATTATCGAAATCGTTAATGATTGAATTATTAGAAGCATTGCAAGATGCCGAGCGTGATGAGCATGTAAGAGTTGTAGTTATCTCAGGAAAAGGTAGAGCATTTTGTGCAGGTGCCGATTTAAAAGAGATTTTAAGTGATGTAGAAAAGAAGCCGGATGGACAAAAAGGGATGTTAGATTCGGCTGAAGATACTTTTACAAAACTTAATCATTTTCCTAAGCCATTATTAGTGGCTTTAAATGGAATTACTGCAGCTGGCGGTTTAGAAATAACAATGACTGCTGATATTGTGATTGCTTCAGAAAAGGCAAAGATTGCGGATGCACATGCTAATTTTGGTGTAATTCCTGGTGGGGGTGGAGCTGTAAGATTACCTAGAAAAATCGGTGTGAATCGGGCAAAGTACTTGTTATTTACGGGGGATTTCATCTCGGCACAAGAAATGCAACAGTACGGATTAGTACAAAAAGTAGTGCCTGCAGAAGAACTTGAAGCGGCAGTACAAGAAATAGCCGATAAAATATCTACAAAGAGTCCACTAGTTTTAAGAGAAATGAAAAAACTTGCAAACGATGGGCAAGAGCAACCATTAGACATCGCTTTAAAACAAGAGATTTTAGCTTTAAAAAATCATCTTCATTCTTATGACTGCCAAGAAGGATTATCGGCCTTTTCTGAAAAAAGAGTACCTGATTTTAAAGGATATTAATTAAGTGCAATAAAGGGGATATAAAAGTGAAAAAATTTTATATCCCTTTTTACATGAGTTCGAAAAAAATGTCAAACCCTAGTTCTTGGTAAAGAATATCAACTTATTATTCGATATTATATTTCTTTAGCTTCGAATAAAGCCATGGCCTTGAGATTCCCAGTATCTTACTTGCTTTCGTCTTATTACCATTTGCTTCTTTCATAGCTAAGAGTATAAGGTCTTTCTCCGTTGATTGAATGGTATCTTGATAGGTGGAAGTAGATGGAGATGATAGGTTTTTTGATTTTTGTTCCTTTACTGTTGGAATAAAATCAGCAATGTGCTCTGAATCAATATAATCACCAGACTTAATATTTGCTGCCCTCTCCAAAACATTGTGCAATTCGCGAATATTTCCTGGCCAAGAATGTTTCATCAGTTTCTGTAATGCTGAATGTGTGACACCCCGAACGTAGAATCCACTTTGGTTTAATCGTTGAACAATTGCTTGAATAATATCGGGTAAATCTTCAATTCGTTCTCTTAAAGGTGGAATATTTAAACGCATAATATTAAGACGATAGTAAAGGTCCTCTCTAAATTTCCCTTCTGCAACAAGCTTTTCGATATTTTGATTGGTCGCAGCGATGATTTTTGTATTTAGATGAATGGATTTCGAACTGCCAATAGGTTGGAACTCTTTTTCCTGCAAAACACGCAAAATTTTCGCTTGAAGTGATAGTGACATATCTCCAATTTCATCTAAAAAAATCGTACCGTTTTGCGCTAATTCAAATTTCCCTTTTTTTCCACCTTTTTTTGCCCCAGTAAATGCGCCATCCGTATAGCCGAAAAATTCAGATTCAAGTAATTCAGGAGGAATCGCAGCACAATTGACTTGGACAAAGGAACCTATTTGTTTTGATGACGCATGAATTCCTTGTGCAAATAACTCTTTTCCTGTACCACTTTCTCCAATTATTAACACTGTTGACATGCTTTTAGAGGCTAATGTAGCTTCATACTTTATCTTTTTTATCGACTCTGATTCTCCAGCAATATCAATAAATGTATATTTCGTTCCTTTCATTTCACTAATTTCATGTTGATAGTCGGATAGTTGTTTTTCGAGTTTTTTCACTTTCGATAAGGCTTCATGTAAATGTGTTAAGCCTCGATAAGTCACTTTACAGATTGCACTAACTACCTCTCCATTTTCTTTAATTGGCAAGATCGAAATGAGTGTTTGTTGTGCTTCGATTAGTTGAGGCGTATTGAGAATACTAATGCCAGTTTTGATGACATTTTCAATTTCTAATTCCGGAAATAAATAGGTTGTTGATTGATTAAGAACATCCTTGCTATTTAAGCCAAACAAATCGGTAAAGCCTTTGTTAACCATTGTAATTTCTGCCCTTTGATTCACGAGAATAATCGCGTCATAGGCAAAATCGAGAACAGATGACAATTGGCTATAGACAACATTATAACTCCACAAAAGCTGCTTCGTGGAGACAAGACCAATGGGAATCATATCATCATTAACAACGGGTGCATGTCCTACGTTGTGTCGTAAAAGTAATGTTCTTGTTTCTTCTATATCAATTGTAGGTGAAAGGAATATAGGTTGATTGTTATAGAATTGTTCAATCTTTGAATCAAAGGATGGCTGTGTGGCTAAAACTCTTAACATTTTGTTCTTTGTAATAATCCCGATTAATTTATGAGTCTCATCCACTACTGGAAGTATATTAGAGTGGGTTTGAGTAAACATTGGAATTACTTCTCTTAAGGTTTGTTCTTTAGTGCAGGAAATAAAATTTGTTGTCATTAGGTCGGAAATGAGCACATCATTCAACTCCTTATGATGCAAATTATAACAAATCAAATTGAAAGGGTTAACACTTTTTGTTAATTTTATTTACAATTTACAATATTCTGTTAATTATCGGTAACACTTCCTATATTAAAAAGCTTTATTTAACGGAATATAAATTTGGCACGCAATTTGCAATATAGATAGATTGAAGGAACAAAAGGGGGAGATTTCATGAAATCAGTAGCAATCGAGGAAGAAATTACATTATTTAAAAAATCCATTCAAGCATTTGCTAATAAGGAAATAGAAGATTACTACAATAAGTGGGAAGAAGAAGGTATTTTACCAAGGGAAATTTGGAGAAAGCTTGGTGAAGCAGGTCTTCTTTGCGTAGATATTCCAGAACAATACGGTGGATTAGGAGCACCATTCCAGTTTTCAGCAAGCATTGTAGACGAATTTAGCCATCTTGGATTTAATTCTATTTCAGGAAACTTAGCTGTTCATTCAAATATAGTTGCCTATTATATTCTTAACTCGGGTACGGAAGAACAAAAAGCGTATTATCTACCAAAGATGGCAACAGGAGAATTCGTTGGTGCTATTGCTATGACGGAGCCAGCTGCAGGAAGTGATCTTCAAGGTATAAAAACGACTGCAGTCAAAGATGATGAAACGGGAAATTATCTTATCAATGGATCAAAGACATTTATCTCGAATGGGCAAAATTTTGATTTTGTCATAGTAGTAGCCAAAACCAATGATAAAGTCCCTGCATCAAAGGGAACGACACTATTTATTGTAGATGCTGATACAAAGGGTTTAACAAAAGGTAAAAAATTAAAGAAAATCGGTCTACATTCTGCCGACACTTCTGAATTGTTTTTTGAAGATCTAGTAGTATCCCCTAGTCAAGTTCTAGGTGAACTAGAACGTGGATTCATCACATTAATGCATGAACTACCAAGAGAACGAACCATTCTTGCTGTTGGTGCATGTGGTGCTATGGAAGGGGCTTTGGAAATCACGGTCAAATACCTTCATGAAAGAGAGGCTTTTGGTGCACCTCTTAGTAAACTTCAAACGATTCGTCATAAGATCGCCGAAATGATTACCGAAGCTAAAGTCAATCGTGCTTATGTCAATCAGTGTCTAGCCCTTTTAGAAAACAACCAACTGTCTACTGCAGATGCAAGTATTGCGAAACTTTCTACGACTGAAGCACAAGGGAGGATTGCAGACGGATGTTTACAACTGTTTGGAGGTTATGGATATATGGAGGAATACCCAATCTCTAGAGCTTTTACAGATGCACGAGTTCAGCGAATCTATGGTGGAACATCCGAAATTATGAAGGAAATCATTAGTAAGGATATTCTAGGTAAATAAAATGATTTGGTAAATCATCCATAGAAATGGAGGGGTGAGCATGGGGATTTTATCAGGCTTGAAAATATTAGATTTCACCACACTTTTGCCAGGGCCATTTGCAACAATGATGTTGGCTGATATGGGAGCAGATGTACTGAAAGTCGAAGCACCAAATCGGGAGGATTTAACGAAATTTTTGCCTCCAATAGATGGAGAGCTATCTGCAGCATTTGGCCATATAAATCGCTCGAAGCGGTCATTAGCACTGGATTTAAAAAATGATGAAGCAAAACAAATCATATATCAGTTAGTTCAGAAATATGACATTGTTGTTGAGCAATTCCGTCCAGGTGTGATGGAAAGGTTGGGCATAGGGTATGAACAGTTAAAGGAAATAAATCCGAAAATTATTTATTGCTCGATTACAGGATATGGACAAACAGGTCCTCTTCAACAAAGAGCAGGGCATGATATTAATTATCTTTCTTTAGCAGGAGCCGCGGGATATTCTGCTAGAAAAAATCAACCTCCAGTTCCAGCTGGTATACAAGTTGCGGACATTGCAGGGGGTTCGTTCCCAGCAGTTATTGGGATTCTAGCTGCTGTTTATCATCGTGAACAAAGTGGCGAGGGACAATACATTGATATAAGTATTACTGATGGTGTTTTTGCAATGAATGCAATGTATGGTTCCGGCTATCTTGTTGGAGGCATAGAACCAGAAGCTGAATCATTACTATTAAATGGCGGTCAATTCTACGACTATTACGAAACAAAAGACCACCGCTATTTTTCTGTCGGCAGCATAGAAACGCCATTTCAGGTAAGGCTTTGCAATTTAATAGGGGATCAGAGTTTGATTCAGTTGAGTAGCAGTGAAAATCCAGAGGAGCAGCGGAAATTTAAATCGATTCTTACAGAAACATTTAAGCAAAAAACGTTTGATGAGTGGCTAGAGATTCTTGGTGATGGATTTGATGGTTGCGTCGAGCCTGTGTTGAACTTCTCTGAATCCGTTCAACATTCACAATTCAAGGCAAGGGAAATGGTCGTCGAGATTCCAAAGCAAGATGGTGGGATGCAAAAACAAATCGCCTTTCCTATCAAATTCTCCAATCAACCTGCAAAATACCAATTTACTGGCGTCCAAACAGGAACGCACACTTTAGCAATATTGAAGGAAGCTGGTATTGATACTGGAATAATCAAAAGATTAGCGAAGCAGGGCGCTTTGGGAAAACTACTAAATTTAGAGGAGATGTTTGAAAATGAATCTACAAGATAAGGTAGCAATCGTTACGGGTGGCGCTTCAGGATTAGGAGAAGCAACGGTTTCAAGATTAGTAGAAAAAGGAGCAAAGGTTGTCATTTTTGATCTCAACGAAGAAAAGGGAAAAGAATTAGTTGGACAATTTGGAGATAAGGTTCAGTTTGCACTAGTCAATGTAGCAGATCAGGAATCTGTACAAAAGGGTATTCAACAAGCAATCGATGCTTTTGGCGCCATTCATGTGTGTGTAAACTGTGCAGGTATTGGGAAACCAGCCAAAACAATTGGAAGAAAAGGTGTTATGGCACTTGAAGATTTCACTAAAATTATCAACGTCAACTTAATCGGTACGTTTAATGTACTCAGACTAGCTGCAAATGAAATGAAAAATAACGAACCACTAACGGACTCTGGCGAACGAGGTGTCATTATTAATACAGCTTCAGCAGCAGCATTTGAAGGACAAATGGGCCAAGCAGCTTATAGTGCAAGTAAAGGAGGCATTGTAGGGATGACATTACCACTTACACGTGATTTAGCTGAATTTGGTATCCGCGTAGCTTCTATCGCACCAGGAATGTTTTTAACGCCAATGGCAGGTGAACTATCTGATAAGGTCCTTCAAAAAATATCAGAAGGTGTAGAGTTTCCGAAACGACTAGGACGTCCATACGAATACGCGGAGCTAGCAACTTTTATCATGGAACACGAATATGTAAATGGTGAAGTGATTCGATTAGATGGTGGGGTTCGTTTATCACCTAGATAAGTAAATCTTGAATCAAGAATTCTAATAATAATAGGAGGGTTTTAAATGGGAAATCAAGCAAATGTAATTGGGGTAAGTATGGTGAAATTTGAAAAGCCAGGGAAGAGCGAACCATATGAAATGATGGCATCAAAAGCCATCCGTGGTGCATTAGCTGATGCAGGCATTGAATTATCAGAAGTAAATCAGGCATATGCAAGTTATGTTTATGGCGATAGTACCTGTGGTCAATCAGCTCTGTATTTAGTTGGAATGACAGGAATTCCAATCATTAATGTAAATAATAACTGTTCATCGGGTTCAACAGCTCTTTATATGGCACGTCAAGCAGTAGAATCGGGTGCCGCGGAGTGTGTTCTAGCATTTGGATTTGAAGAGATGAAACCGGGTGTTATAGGTGATAATTGGACAGATCGGACATCGCCATTCAAATGGCTTAACAACAGTTTTGAGGAATTAAACCCTGATTTACCAGATGGACCGATTGCGTTAAAAGTATTTGGTGCTGCAGGTTTAGAATATCTAAAAAAATACGACGCGAATGCAGATATCTTTGGCAAGGTAGCTTTAAAATCGAGAAAACATGCCATCAACAATCCGTATTCTCTATTTACAACTGAGTTAATGTTAGATGAGGTTATGAATGCACCTGTTGTGTATCCGGGGCTGACAAGATTTATGGCATGCCCACCAACTTGCGGAGCAGCTGCCGTCATAGTATGTAGTGACAATTTCGCAAAAAAACATAGTATCCATCAAAAAGTGAAAATCGTTGCACAATCAATGACAACAGATACACCCGACAGTATACACGATAATATTCATCTAGTTGGTGCTGGTATGTCAGCTCGTGCAGCGAAAGAAGTGTACGAAAAATCAGGAATCAGTCCTAAAGAAATAGATGTAATTGAATTACATGACTGCTTTACACCAAATGAAGTCATCACATATGAAGCATTAGGTCTTGCTTCAGAAGGGGAAGCATCCAAATTAATTCATGATGGCGACAATACGTATGGTGGAAAATATGTCATTAATCCTTCAGGGGGCTTAATGTCAAAAGGCCATCCTCTTGGTGCAACAGGCTTAGCACAATGTACTGAATTAGTTTGGCACTTGAGAGGAGATGCAGGAAATCGCCAAGTCGAAGGTGCAAGACTAGCATTGCAACATAACTTAGGTCTTGGTGGTGCTTGTGTAGTTACATTGTATGAAAAAGGTTAATTTATATTAATTAGTTTTGGCTTTGTTATCTGGTAGTTGATTTTTGAGAATTTATTAACCTTAAGCGAAAATCAGTGAGTCCTCGAATGAAGGCACTGAAAAAGTAAAAAAGATGAAAATTTATAATAATATCTTGTATAGCTATCTTTGTT
>NZ_JBCMNM010000048.1:0-145808 GCF_050459865.1 Rummeliibacillus pycnus | reverse complement strand
TAAAAGATGATATCTATTTTTTGTCCTTGTTACTAACAAATGTTAGTAATCAAAGTTTATTGATTAACGTCTTGCTTGTTCAGTTTTCAAGGTTCATATCTCATCGTCATCTTGACGACTTTTACATCTTATCACTTTCATTTCTAACTGTCAAGAACTTTTTTAGAAAAGTTTTTCACTAGAAAGATTCGCGATTTAATTAGTATGTCTTAGCGACATTTAATATAATACAATAGTTTCTTTATGAAAGTCAACACTTTTTTGAGAATTTATTTTCGCTCCATAAAAGTGATGTAATAATCACTATACAACTATTTTGTGGATTGTTCAATCTTATAATGTCTATGGAAGATCTGATTACTCTTTGCTTCTATGTTTTCAACTTGAATGTATCCCTTACTAATTAGAAATTCAACGAACACTTCCAAGTCTACAGAGTAGTTTTTCAATTCTTCTTGTTCATGCAGCTCTTGTATTGTCCAATATTCCTTTTCAGACATTACTCTTAATATATGACGAGCTCCATCTGCGGTACGCGAATGAATTAGGAACTCACTTGCTAAGAATAAAAGCTCTAATCTTTTATTAATAGTCTCTTCACTTGTAATAAGTTCTTCATATAGTTTGTAAATCTCAGGATCGATTAGTTTTACTTGAGACCATACAGTGACTTCTGGATATAATCCCTTATCCAGTACTGCTAGACGTGCTAAGTGATGGAGAGATTCTACTACATGATTATAGGCATCCAAATAGTTTGTTTCTTCAAAGCAGACTTTGCCTTCTAAATAGTGACGAATTAGCTTTGCAAACTCTATCCCCATTTTGACGTTCCTTCCATAGAAGGGAAAGTCCTTAAGGTTTTGCTTTAAATTACTAACATATTCGTTTCGATCAAATAATATTCTCCCAAACAAAATCCAATCGATAAGTTTCTTGTTTGTTCCGACAAGGAGCCACTTATGTAATTGTTTTTCAGTAATAATATGCATTGCTGCTTTGTGATTTTCAAATGTGTAGTGTTTTGTATAGACTGGTACACGATTCTCTTTCGTTATGACTAATAGGATGGTATCAAATGTATCTGTAATCGGGCTTACATCTTCTCTTTTTCCTACAATAATAACCCCTAATGTATTAGGCTGACTTGCACGTTCTTGATAAATTGGACGAAGTAATTGCTCCATAAGAATCCTCCTAGAATAAAATCTCTATATAATAATCTTTCGACAGTAAAATTTAGATTCCTTTTCATAGTTTCAAATCGTATTGCCTAACTATACTGTTTTTAGTATCCTGTAATTTAGGAGGCTAACAAATGAAATCCAATAAGAAACCTTATAAAAGTAAAATTAATAAAATCCGTACATTTGCCTTATCTCTTATCTTTATCGGCTTCATCATCATGTATGGTGCCATCATCTTTAGGGAAAATAAATGGTTAGTCGTTATTTTCATGACAATTGGTATTCTATGCATTATTGGGAGCACAACGGTTTATGCTTGGATTGGGTTTTTATCGACTCAAGCAGTCATGGTTGAATGTCCAAATTGCCATAAGCACACAAAGGTGTTGGGACGCGTAGATATGTGTATGTTTTGTAGCGAACCTCTAACATTAGACAAGTCATTAGAAGGCAAAGAATTCAATCAAGCTTACAACAATAAAATAAAACGTACGCACAAAGATTAGTAAGGACCTCGTTTCTATCTGAGACGAGGTTTTATAGAAAGAACATAAAACAGTCTACCATAAAATTCTCCATATAGAAAAAAGCTATACATCGGTTTTTTACCATGTATAGCTTTTTTTAATATACCATTATTGAAGCTTTGTTGCTTTTTCTGCACAATCAGGACATGTACCGTATACTTCCAAACGGTGAGAGTTGACTTTGAAGCCTGTAACGTGGGCTGCAAGATGTTCCACTTCATCAAGTCCAGGATAATGGAAGTCCACAATCTTGCCACATGATTCACAAATAATGTGGTAGTGCTTACTTGTTACAAAATCAAAACGACTAGCGTTATCGCCATAGGTCAATTCTTTAACAAGACCTGATTCACGGAAAACACGTAAATTATTGTATACAGTAGCAACACTCATATTAGGAAATTTATGCTCTAATGCTTTATAAATATCGTCAGCAGTAGGATGCGCCATTGATTCAATTAAGTACTCTAAAATCGCATGACGTTGAGGAGTAATCCTTACGCCGGTTGTCTTTAGCGTGTCAAGTGCACTTTTCAATTGCATTTCGGACACCGCCATGCACCTCACTTCATAAGTATTATTTATTTATAATCGTTATAATTAGTTTACTTAATAAGTGGTGCAAATGTCAATATTTCTACATCCCGTTATAGTGTTTTGTTCACTTTTTAGGTACTGATTCTTATTTTCAATCGATAAACAAACGTGATTTGCTATGTAAATGCAATCATATTCTCATTGATTTTCTCAATTAAAAATGGTTAATGATAGTTTGGCTATAAAAGATAATAATTAGTACCCTTTTGAAGGATCAATGATATTCTCAATCTGCTTGTCTCCTGCTATCCACTTTTTCAAGTTTGGTTTAAAAATATCAAAGCCACGTTCTAAATATCGAGAAGAATGACTTGAAACGTGTGGTGACACTGTTATATTATCCATTGTCCAAAACGGATGCTCTTTAGGAAGTGGTTCCTCTTCAAATACATCACATATCGCATATGCTATATCATTTTGTAAAAGAGCTTGTTGCAATACATCTGTCGCTACTAAGTCACCTCGACCAAAATTCATAAAGATTGCACTTGTTTTCATCGCTTTAAAATGCTCCGGCCCCAATAAATGATGTGTTTCTTTCGTACTTGGTAGTACTGAAATAACGATATCCGCATCTGGTAAAACAGTCGTTAAGTCATCGAACTTTACCATACAATCCATATAATCGGCGTTCATTCCAGAGCGATTACAACCTATCGTTTTAACACCAAAACATTGTAATAAACGTCCAATTTCTCCCCCAATTGCTCCGGGACCTAAAATTAGCGCTGTTGAATCCCTTAATTCTTTGGATTTCGATTTACGATTCCATTCTGCATTTCTTTCCTTTTCATAAATCCATGGTAGTGAACGTTTATACGCCAGAATATGTGCTAATACTGATTCTGCCATTGGTACTTTGTGAATACCACGTACATTTGAAACGACAATCCCACGCTTTGCTATTTCATTTAATGGCATTTTTTCAAGTCCAGCTGATACAACCATAATCCATTGCAGCTGATTAGCAATCGCAATATGTTCTTCTACTAAGTCTTCGCCGTACGTTACTAAAATTTCAGCTGTTTTTAATAGGTCTTCATCCACCGTATTACGAAAAATAAACTCCTGCTCCGGGAACTCATGTAATAAATCTTCTTTTAAATCCGGGCGAGGATCAAACGTAAAATAAATTTTCATGATTTACTCCCCTTTGCTTCGAAGATAATTTAACACTTCTTCTATATGATTTTTGACACGTACCTTACGCCATTCTTTTTCAACAATTCCTTCTTTATTGATTAAAAAAGTAGAGCGTTCAATTCCCATGTATTCACGACCATACATTTTTTTCAATTTCCAAACGTCGTAAGATTCTGCCACTTTGTGATCTGTATCTACCAATAAAGAAAAAGGGAGTCCGTGTTTTTCGATAAACTTAACATGTTTGTTTTCATCATCTGGGCTTACACCTAAAATTACAGCATCTAAATCTGAAAAATCCTGATGAGCATCACGAAAATCACATGCTTCTGTTGTGCAGCCAGGTGTCATATCTTTTGGATAAAAATAAAGTACAACTGATTTCTTCCCTTTATAATCAGATAAAGAAACCTTTTCTCCTTTTTCATTGAGCAATGAAAACACAGGTGCTTCTAATCCTTCTAACATTGTCATGATAATTCCTCCATTCAAATACATATTAATATTGTAACAATTTATTTGTTGTTTGGATGAATTTTTAACTACAATAAAAACATACAATCCTTAGGTGAGCTTTTGCTTGAGTAATATAAAGTTAGTAGAATCAACTTCGTAACTCATTTCTTTTCAGATTGGATAAATATAAATAATATAGAGTTATTGACCAATTGCTCTTTATCGTTTAAAGTACCAGAATACAGTATATAGAAAGTGAGGTTACCCATTTTCATATGAAATTAGGTGCCCGAATATTAAAAACTGGAGTCGCCATTGTATTGGCCTTATTTTTAGCACAGGCATTACATTGTCCATCTCCTGTATTTGCAGGAATTGCTGCTATTTTCTCTTTACAGCCTTCTCTCTATCGTTCTTATCGATCTATAATTGAACAAGTTCAAGGGAATATCATTGGAGCAGTTGTCGCAATTGCTTTTGGCTACATTTTTGGACAAGAGTTCGTAGCAGTTGGATTAGCAGCAATTGTAACATTATTAGTAATGATTCGATTTAAACTTGAGGATAGTATTTCACTAGCCCTTGTTACGATGGTTGTTATTATGGAAGTTCAAGGCGAACAATTTATCACATTTGGACTTATTCGCTTCGCTACCGTTATGATTGGTGTACTATCAGCATTTGCCGTTAATCTATTATTCCTTCCACCTCGATATGAAACGCGTCTTTATGCATCCTTAAATATTTTACAGGACGATATTATTCGGTGGATTCGTTTGGCAGCTCGTCAAGCATCAGAGCATACTTCTACAAAACAATCGTTACGAACATTGAAACAGCGATACGAACGTATCAAGATTTTGTATAATCTGTACAAAGAAGAACGTGCATATTTTGGTAATAAGCAATTTGTAAAGGCTCGCAAACTAGTTATTTATCGTCAAATGATTTTAACGACTAAAAAGAGTATTGAAGTATTAAATCGACTACATTTACATGAAAATGAAATGGCCCATTTACCTGAACGTTTTCGTATTATGATACAAGAACGCTTAGATTATCTACTAACTTATCATGAACAGTTATTTTTGAAATATACCGGTAAATTAAAACATGAGCATACAACCTGGGTTGGGAAAGAGGAATATTTACAACGCAATGAAGTAATGGATATTTTCGCTCAGCACATTGTATTAGCACACGAAGATGAAAATGAAGAAGAATTCTCAAGCTATCATCTACTGCATATTCTTTCTCGAATATTAGATTATGAAGAAAATCTAGAACATTTGGATACTTTAATAAAGGCATACCAAAGCCGTCATTCACATGAAATTTTAAAAGTAGAAATAGATGATCGTATTATTTAGTACGGCTGATAATAAAATTGATTCTGAAAGATTAGTTAAGATTCTATGCAAATTGGTATCGTTAGCTGGTTTCAAAGTCTACATTTGACATTATACTCAACACCTATAGAAAAAACCTCCAATCGTTTTTAACTAGACGAATTGGAGGTTTTTAACTAGTTTTTCATTTTTGGATCAAGTGCATCACGTAGACCATCACCCATTAGGTTGAAACCCAGTACGGTCAACATAATCGCTAAACCTGGGAAGATCATCGTCCATGGTGCATTGACTAAATAAATTCTAGCATCTGCTAGCATTTTGCCCCATTCAGGTTGAGGTGCTTGTGCGCCAAGTCCAAGGAATCCAAGTGCCGCTGCTTCGATAATTGCTGATGCAATGGCCAGTGTCCCTTGTACAATAACTGGCGTCATGGAATTGGGCAAAATATGCGCAAATAATATACGAATATCCTTCATTCCAATTGCTTTAGCCGCTGTAATATATTCCTCTTGTTTAATACTCAATACTTTCGAACGAATAAGTCGCCCAAAATTCGGAATGTTAATCACCGCAATGGCAATTAGGGCATTTGTTAAAGATGGCCCTAAAACCGAAACGATTGCAATAGCTAATAGGATACTAGGAAACGCTAATAAAATATCAAAAATACGTGAGATAATTGTGTCAATCCAGCGGCCATAGTAACCTGCAATTATCCCCAAAATACTTCCAATTACTACGGAACCAATGACAGAAAAGAAACCTACCATTAAGGAAATTCTAGCTCCATGTATGACTCGAGAAAAAATATCTCGTCCAAAATCATCTGTTCCAAACCAATGTTCAGCAGATGGCGCTTTTAATCGATTACTCAATTGTTGTTCATTGATTCCTTGTGAAGCAATTAGAGGACCAAATATAGCTAGTAGGATAAAGAAAGCCACAATAATTGCTCCAACTAGTGCAACTTTATTTTTTCTAAAGCTACGCCATGCTTCTTTCCATGGACCAGCCGATTGATCTTTCTGTGTTGATACATTTGATGCTACATTCGGTGCCATTTGAGACATATTGGACTCCTCCTTTTAGTCATATTTAATCCTTGGATCAATTAGGCTATATAAAATATCGACAATTAAATTAATCATGATAAAGATAAACGCTATAACTAAAATTCCAGATTGAATAACTGGATAATCCCGGAAACCAATTGCATCATAGATATAACGGCCAATTCCAGGCCAACTAAAGATTGTTTCAGTTAATATAGCACCACCGAGTAATAACCCCATTTGTAAACCAATTACTGTTAATACAGGGATAATCGCGTTCTTTAACGCGTGTTTGTAAACAACCCAGAACATCTTTTGGCCCTTAGCACGAGCTGTACGAACATAGTCTGAACGTAAAACTTCAAGCATACTTGACCGTGTCATACGTGCGATAATAGCCATCGGAATTGTTGCTAATGCTAAAGCTGGTAAAATTAAATGCTGAAGTACTACGGTTAGTTGATCAAAACGCCCTTGAAGAATAGTATCTATTACATACAAGTATGTTATTGGATTAATAGGATTTCGAGCATCCTCACGTCCTGATGTTGGTAACCAATCCAACTGAATTCCAAACACCCACTGTTCCATCAAACCTAGCCAAAAAATAGGCATTGATACGCCAATTAATGCAATAACCATAGCTAAATAGTCGAACCATGAATTTTGGAACCAAGCTGAAATAATGCCTGCATTTACTCCAATAATCACCGCTAAAATAATTGCGCATAAGGATAATTCTAAAGTTGCCGCTAGATACGGCCAAAGCTCACTTGCAACCGGTATTTTTGTACGCATCGATTCACCTAGATCACCTGTAATTAGGTCACCTAAGTAATGAAAATATTGCACATACCATGGATTATCTAATCCCAGACTTGCTCGCAATGCTGCGACTGCTTCTTTCGTAGCCTGTTGACCTAAAATAACTTGCGCAGGGTCACCCGGAATTGCACGGATAATCAAAAATACGATAAACGTCATTCCGAGCAAAACAGGGATCAACTGTAATAATCTTCTACCGATATAGTGCAGCATACTCTTCACCTCTCCATCCTCTTGTTGTCATTTTACTTAGATAAAAAATCACCTTTCACCAATAAAAGTAAAAGGTGATTTCAGCTAAAATAATTCCTAAATACTAGATTTTTAATGTGCATGAAAAAAGAGAATGTTTCTAGTGAGTAAACACTGCTCCCTTTCCGCGGACAAGTACGAATACCTACTCACTCAGTTCGTTTAGGGTACTGAAAAAGTGTTTAAATACAAATATTAATCTGCATGATGTGGAATTAGCTTCGCTTTCCGCGGGCGAACTGACGAGCCTCCTCGGGGCAACAGGATGTTGGTCACGGAGTCGTTGCCACAGGACGTGGCGTTCTTAGACTCCGTTCCTTAATTACGATGCGGGGTCTCGTCTAGTCCGTTTTCCCACAGGAGTCTTCGCTAATTCCACATCAACAAAAATAGCTATACCAGATTTTTATAATAAATTTTCATCTATTTATACCTTTTCAGTGCTTTCACTTCGTTCGCTCCGAGTTATTCTTATTCGTTTTTCCGTAGGAGTCTCGCAGTTCCTACCCATTTCTACAAATTTAGAAAAATTTAATTTCTATTAAAGCTAAAACAATTGCAGATTTAAAAACGAATAATTTAAAGCTTATTATTTTAAATCAACATTTGATAAGATATCAGAACCTGTTGGGTGAGGTTTGAAGTCTACGATATCTGCTTTACCAGCCAATAATGGCGTAGAGTGAGCAAGTGGTACCCATGGCGCTTGTTCTGAAAGGATTACTTGTGCTTTTTTGTACAGCTCATTACGTTTTGCTTCATCTGTTTCTGTTTGTGCTTCTAATAATAATTTATGAGTTTCTTTGTTTTTGAAGAATGTATAATTGTTACTTCCAATGCTACTTTCATCTAATAAAGTATATAAGAAGTTATCTGCATCTCCGTTATCACCAGTCCATCCAAGTAAGAATGCATCTGCTTCGCCTTTAGCTGCTTTATCAAGATAAGTAGCCCATTCGAATGAGACAATTTTTGCCTTCATACCAACATCTGCTAAATTCTTTTGAATCGCTTCAGCAACTTTTTGTCCATCCGGCATATATGGACGTGGTACTGGCATTGCCCAAAGTTCAATTTGTTTTCCATCATATCCAGCTTCTTTTAATAAAGCTTTTGCCTTTTCTGGATCATATTCATAACCTTTAACATCATCGTTGTAACCGCCAATTACTGGAGGCATTGGATTTTTCGCAACTTCTGCTTTTCCTTCGAAGAATGCATCAACAATTGCTTGTTTATCAATTGCGTAGTTCACCGCTTGACGGACTTTTACATTATCAAATGGCGGACGAGTAACTGTTAAGCCTAGGTATCCAACGTTCATCGATGGACGTTCGAAGATTTGTAATTTATTATTACTTTGAATTGAAGCTGCATCTGATGGATTGATGCCATCAGCTAAATCAATTTCCCCAGTGTTTAAAGAATTTAGACGAGCAGAGTTATCTGGAATAGAGCGGAATACGATTTTATCTAACTTAGGTAGTCCTTCTTTCCAGTAGTCTTTATTTTTTTCAATCGTTACGGAGTCATTACGTTTCCAAGATACAAATTTGAATGGACCAGTACCTACTGGATTGTCACCAAACTTGTCTCCTTCTTTTTCAAATGCAGTTGGACTTGCAATACCAAATGGACTCATAGCAAGGTTTTTCAAGAATGGCGCTTGCGCACGATTTAGAGTAAATACTACTTTGTAATCGCCATCCGCTTTAACCTCTTTAATTACAGCTTCTTTATCTCCTTTGAAACCACCAAACATTGAGATAAAGTAAGGATATTTATCAGCATTCCCACTCATCCAACGTTCGAAGTTCTTTACTACTGCTTCTGCGTTGAAGTCTGTTCCATCATGGAATTTCACACCTTCTTGTAAATCAAATGTGTATGTTTTCCCATCCTTAGAAGCTTCCCATTTTGTAGCAAGACCAGGTTGTAAAGTTGTATCTTGCTCCCCAAATTTAATAAGTGTTTCAAAGACATTTTGTGTTACTTTAAATGATTCACCATCTGTTACAGTGATTGGATCAAGAGATACTGAGTCTCCCCCACGCCCAAATACAAGAGTCTTTTCTTTTTTGCTATCGCCAGTGTTCGTGTTACTTTCTGTGCCATCTTTTTTATCAGATGAACATGCCGCAAGAAGTGTTGATAATACTAGCACTAACAATAGACCTACAGATAAAAACCTCTTTTTCTTCATTCAATAACCCCCATGTTTGATTAATTTATATATCATTGTTGAACTGCTCATCATAGAGATGGCAAGCAACAGAATGACCTTTTTCCACTTCTACTAACTTTGGCACGACAGTTTTACAGATATCCGTTTTAAATGGACATCTGGTATGGAATGTACAACCTGTTGGTGGATTGGATGGACTAGGAATATCCCCAGTCAGCAGAATTTGTTCTCTTTTGAAATCCGGATCTGGTACAGGTACCGCAGAAAGTAAGCCTTTTGCATAAGGATGAAGAGGATTATTATAAAGTTGTTCACTTTCAGCTAGTTCTACCATTTTCCCTAAATACATTACTCCTACACGATCACTAATATGTCTTACTACCCCTAGATCATGTGCAATAAAGATATATGTGAGTTTTAAATCTTTTTGCAAATCTTGCATAAGATTTAAAACCTGAGCTTGAATTGATACATCTAAAGCAGATACTGGTTCATCTGCAATGATGAGTTTTGGGTTCGTCATTAGAGCACGAGCAATTCCAACACGTTGTCTTTGTCCACCACTAAATTGATGTGGATAGCGTTTCGCGTGATAACTTGATAGTCCTACAATTTCTAGTAACTCATTGACTCTTCTACTACGTTCTTTCGCATCCCCTAGCCCGTGTACAATCAACGGTTCTTCTAATATTTTCCTAATAGAATGACGCGGGTTTAGAGAAGCATATGGATCTTGGAAAACCATTTGGATCTCTCTACGCGCATTTCGCATCTCCGCATTCGATAGTTTCGCTAAGTCTTTTCCTTCAAATTCTATCGAGCCTTCTGTAGGGTCTAGTAATCTCATAATCATTCTGCCAGTTGTCGATTTTCCACAACCTGACTCACCAACAATTCCTAGTGTTTCACCTTCATTGACATAGAAGGAAACATCGTCTACCGCTTTTACACTTCCATGCTCTCTGCCAAGAACCCCTTTACGGATAGGAAAATATTTCTTTAAATTATTTACTTTCAATAGTGGTTCTATCATCAATAGACGCCCCCTTTCCTTCATGTAAGAAGCATCTCGTTTTATGCACATCTGATGTTTGATATAATTCTGGATTTTCACTAATACAACGATCGGATGCAAATTCACAACGTGCAGCAAAGCGACACCCTTGCTTAACAGTACCTGGTTTTGGTACATTCCCTGGAATTGAATATAGACGTTGTTTTTTATATCTCATATCAGGGACAGATTGGATCAGTCCTTTTGTATAAGGATGCTCGGGATTTTTGAAAATAACATCAACAGGACCTTCTTCTACAATTTGTCCACTATACATCACTACAACTCTTTCGCATGTTTCTGCAACAACTCCTAAATCATGGGTAATTAACATAACCGCAGTATTTAGTCGCTTATTTAAATCCTTCATCAATTGTAAAATTTGCGCTTGAATTGTTACATCAAGTGCTGTTGTAGGCTCATCCGCGATTAAAATTTTCGGATTACATACTAAAGCCATCGCAATCATAACTCGTTGACGCATTCCCCCAGATAATTGATGAGGATATTCTTTTATTAACTCTTCAGCTCTTGGGAGTCCTACTAATTTCATCATTTCTACTGCACGTGCAGTAGCCTTTTTCTTTGACCATCCTTTATGATGAATTAAAATGGCTTCTGCTAATTGATTACCAATCGTAAACAAAGGATTCAATGATGTCATAGGTTCTTGGAAAATCATCGCAATTTCTTTTCCTCTAATCTTCCGCAATTCCATTTCTGAATATTCAGTTAAATTTTCACCTTCTAATAGTATTTGTCCATTTGTTATTTTCCCTGGAGGAGATGGTACAAGACCCATAATAGATAGTGAAGTTACACTCTTACCACAACCAGACTCACCAACTATACCTAGAATCTCTCCCTTTTTAAGAGAAAAATTGATGTGATCGACAGCTGAAATAGCCCCATCATCTGTAAAAAACGTTGTTTCAAGGTCTTTAACCTGCAAAAGTTCTTTTTGATGGTTCATCATGTCACTCCTTCAAGAGCTAATTTTCTAAAAATTCACTTTTTTTCATTCTATTATTATTTATATATAAATTGCAACATATTTCTAGTTTATGAAATAAATTGTATATCATTCTAATAAAATAAAAGGCTTCTCTAGTATAGAGAAGCCTCATTATTTTACTTACATAATATGTTAACTTTAATCTAATTTTTGAACTTGGAACAAATCATGATATATACCATTTTGTTTCATCAATGAATCATGTGTACCTTGCTCTTTTAGTTCACCATGATCGATAACTAAAATTTGATCTGCATGTGTAATAGTAGATAAACGGTGAGCTACTATCACAGTGGTTCGATTATGTGCAAGGAGATCAAGGGATTCTTGAATTAATGCTTCACTCTCCAAATCTAGCGCTGATGTTGCTTCGTCTAAAATTAGAATTGGAGGATTCTTTAAGAATACCCGAGCTATTGCAACACGTTGTTTCTGACCACCAGAAAGTTTAACGCCACGTTCCCCTACCTTCGTATCATAGCCTTCAGGTAATGACATGATAAAGTCATGAGCATTTGCAGCCTTTGCAGCAGCAATTACCTCTTCATCCGAGGCATGTGGATTCCCCATCAGAATATTAGATTTTACTGAATCACTAAACAAAATATTATCTTGTAATACTATCCCAATTTGCGAACGTAAAGACTCAATTGTTGCTTTTCGTACATCCACATCATCTACTTTGACTGCTCCTTCGATTACATCATAGAATCGAGGAATTAAACTAATGATGGTAGATTTACCGCCGCCACTCATTCCAACAAGTGCTACTGTTTGTCCAGGAGCAATGTGTAAGTTGATGTTTTTTAGAACATCTCTACCTTCATCTCCATAACCGAATGTCACATTTTCAAAATCAATTTTACCTTTTACTTGAGATAACGACTCTGAATCTGGCGCATCTACAATATCATATTTTTCATCAAATAATTCAAACATACGGTCCATTGAAGCTGCCGCTTGAGTAAGTGTTGTCGATGCATTCACAAGACGACGTAATGGATTATATAAACTGTCGATGTAGGCAATAAAAGCCGCCATCGTTCCTACTGAAAGATCACCATTGATTACTTGATATCCAGCATACCCAACAACAATAAGTGGGGCAATCCCTGTAATAGTATTCACTACGGCGAAGGTTTTAGCATTCCAACGTGTTTGTTCTAATGCTTTGTCCAAGAAATCCCCATTAGTTTCAGCAAATATTTGTTGCTCATGCTTTTCAAGTGTAAAACTTTTGATAATACTCATACCTTGTACACGTTCATGTAAATAACTTTGTACACCAGCAAGTGCTTTTGAACGTTCTCTTGTTAATGATCTTAAACGAGCAAAAAAGTAACGCACACTTATCGCATAAAATGGAAATGCAATTAATGAAACCAGGGTTAATTTCACATCTAATTTCATCATTATGCCAATAGCTATAATAATTGTACATAAGTCAATCCATACATTCATTAACCCTGTCATAACAAACTCTTTTGTTTGCTCGACATCATTGATCATACGTGAAATGACATCTCCAACACGATTATTTGAATAGAATTTTAAACCGAGTTTTTGCACATGTGAATATAATTTCTGACGAATATCGTATAGAATCTTATTACTCACTCTTTGTGCAAAATATTGTCGATAGTATTCGACTGGGGGACGAATGATAAAGAATAATATCACTGTTCCTCCAAGCCAGTAAAATAAATCTTTTGTTTTTTCTGCATTAGATAAATTATGATCACCAATAATATTATCAATTACTATTTTAATCAGTACTGGTGTAAAAAGTGGAATGGCAAATTTCACAACACCGAGAATGAAGGTAAGAAAAATGTCAAATCGGTAAGGTTTGACGAAGCGTAAATAGCGTTTCATACTCCCCATTTAAATCACGTTCCTTTCAAGTGAAAGGAGTTGCCCAAAGTTTTTTGGGCAACTCCTTTGCACGGTTTCCGATGAATGTTTAAGGTTTGTCCCCTAAGTAGAGTTACTTATGTGAGACATCTCTTGTTACTCATCATTTTCGTGTAACTGTCTTTGAAATTCATAACGGTTTGTCCATGCTTGGATAAAATCAGGAGCAAATGGACCTCTTCGTTGCTGAATCCAGCTAATTAGTTTATCTACATTAGATTTTAGGATATGGTCAATTACAGGTGGATATCCCATAGCCTTTTTATGTTGCTCATACTCATCTTCATCGAGCAGTGTATAGGTCATATCTGGAAAAACTTTTATATCTAAATCATAGTCAATATATTTCACCGCACTATGATCAAATACAAATGGTGAACTCATATTACAGTAGTAATATACTCCATCTTCTCTTAACATACAAATAATATTGAACCAGTGCTCTGCGTGAAAATAGCAAATCGAAGGTTCACGTGTAACCCAAGTACGTCCATCTGACTCGATAACGAGTGTTCTTTCATTCGCACCGATTACTATATTTTTGGTCGCCTTTAAAACCATTGTTTCCTGCCAAACTCGGTGGATATTGCCGTTGTGCTTATAACTATGTATTTGTATAATTTCCCCTTCGGAAGGAATTGCCATTCAAAAGCCCACCTTTTTAACAAACACTCCTATTGAGCATTCTTTTGTAACATTATAACAATCCTAGCGGAAAACTTGTAGCAAAAAATTGGTGAAGGTACAAAACCTTCACCAATTAGGGAATATCTTAACTAAAAATTGTTTTGTTGATTTTGTTGGCCATATTTACCTGAAGCTTGAGCTTTATTTTGCTCTGCTTGTTGGTTTTGTTTTTTTACCTCATTTAAATTTGTTTCAGAACCAAACTCTTCAGCAGCTGATTGACCAAATTGACCAGAAGCTGTTTGTTTGCTTTTTTCAGCTTGTTGGTTTTGTTTTGCTACTTCTTGAAAGTTAGTCTCTGAACCAAATTCAGTACTTGCGTTGTTTGAATTAGTAAAATTCTTCTTCATTGAATATCACCTCCACGCAATATAATCTGTGCATAGAGGCTTTTTTTATACTCAATAAATTTATTAAATATTTAAAGTTCTTCTTTGTAGTGTTGCCAAACCTTTTGCATCGGTACTGGCATAGGCAATTCTTTTATTTCTTCAATTGAAAACCAAGCACTGTTTTCAGGTGTATCGCCTTTTTGTTTTACACCAATAATATAACTGTCCACATGCCAGACAAGATGTGAAAAAACATGTTTGAATGTTAAAAGTTTTTCACGATTAATTAGTTCCACTTGATAAGTAGTTGCAAGTAGTGATTCATTTGTATATGTTGCTTTGCTATTTTGTTCAATCATCGGAAATTGCCACATATTCGCAAGCAATCCTTTTTCAGGTCTTTTTTCTAATAGGAATTGGCCTGTTTCATTTTGTACCACAAACATATCATAATAGAGATTTTTTGTTTTTGCTTTTTTCGTTTTAACTGGCAGTTCTTCAGGATTTCCTTCATTGAATGCTGTACAATATTCCCTTACTGGACAGAGCAAACATTTTGGTGATGTTGGTGTACATACTAATGCGCCTAATTCCATTAATCCTTGGTTAAATTCTGATGGGTACTCTGTATTAATTAGCTCCATAACAGCATTTTCAAATATTTTTTTTGTTTTGGGTAATGTGATATCTGCATCTATTAATAGTACTCGACTTAGTACTCTCATAACATTACCATCTACTGCATGTTCAGCCTTGTTATAGGCAATACTTAATACTGCACCGGCAGTATATGGTCCGACACCTTTAAGTTTTGAAATTTCAGGACGATTATCAGGTACTTTGCCTCCATAGGTTTCAACTACTTCACGAACACCAGCTTGTAAATTTCGCGCCCTTGAGTAATAACCAAGCCCTTCCCATTGTTTCAAAAGTTTTTCCTCAGGTGCATTAGCTAATACTTCTGGTGTTGGAAACTCTTTTATAAATCTATTATAGTACGGGATTACTGTATCTACTCTTGTCTGTTGAAGCATTACCTCTGAAACCCAAATTTTATAAGGGTCTTTTGTCTTTCTCCAAGGCAAATCTCTATTTTCTTTTTGAAACCACTCGACTAATGCTTTTTGAAATTGTTTTTTATATTGATAATACACGATTCTCTCCTAAGTAATTTCGATTTTATTTCACATAAAAAATGGGTAATATAGTGTAAACTAGTGCATATAAGTAGCGTTTCTATATCGGCACACTTTTCGCATGTCAAGTAAATATAAAAATCATCTATTTGCATTTCTCATACTTGACGTTCATACTGTACGTAAAATTCCAATAGACAAACACTTATTTCTATCATAATATCAACAAGACTCATTAACGAAACTAATGCGAATATTTTATATTTTCTTCTCTCCCACAAAATAAGGAGTTGATCATCTTGGATTCTGGCACACATCTAGTTATGGGAATCGCTCTGGGTGGCCTAGCTTTAGTTGACCCAGTTGTTGCTCATAATTCACCAACTACAGCTGCAGTTATTACTGGTATGATTATTGGTTCACAAGCTCCAGATATTGATACAATTTTAAAATTACGTGGCAATGCCACTTATATTCGGCACCATAGAGGAATTACACACTCAATTCCAGCAGTTATATTATGGCCTATTTTGATTACCGTTTTTCTTTCAATTATATTCTCTAATGCGAATCTTTTACATCTTTGGCTTTGGACGTTTTTTGCTGTATTCTTACATGTCTTTGTAGATATTTTTAATGCATACGGAACACAAGCCTTAAGACCATTTTCAAAACAATGGATTGCTCTTGGCTGGATTAATACGTTTGATCCAATCATCTTTGCACTCCATGTTATCGCACTTATGATTTGGGCATTTGGTGCTAACCCAGTTCCGACAATGTTTACGTTGTATAGTGTTATTTTCATCTATTATATAATACGATATTTCCTTCAAAAATCTGTGAAGAAAGCTGTTCATAATACGATTCCTGATGCTAAACGTATTATTTTATCGCCAACATCACACTTTTTTCAATATCGTGTAGCTGCAAACTCTGAAACTCATCATTATGTTGGGCGAGCATACGGGCGCTCAATTACGATTTATGATAAGTTTCTAATCGAACCATTACCAGATACGCCTGTATTTAAATCAGCTATGAAGGACCCTAATTTTATATCATTTGTTTCCTTTTCTCCATTATATAGATGGGAAGTTGCTGATATTGAAGACGATTTAATCGAAGTTAGACTGATTGATTTACGTTATCGTAGCAATAATCGCTATCCGTTTGTTGCAATTGCTCATCTAACCCAGGACTACGAAATCGTAAACTCATTTACCGGGTGGATTTTTAGTGAGGATAAATTGCAGAAGAAACTTGTTGTATGATTTATATATGAAAGTGACTTGTTTCCAAAATTTGCACCAACACCCTTTAAAACACACTGACCGCTCCAATAATGGAACGGTCAGTGTGTTTTATTTTACTTCATCTAGCAAATGCGCATATTTTGGATTCCGCCCTGCAAACTCATGAAGCTGTGCGCCATAGCTTTCAATCCATTGCAAAATGATTTTTTCAGTCATTTCTGCACCACGATAGTCATAGCCTGCCTTAGCATATGTGGATTCAAAATCTGACCATAGTAGTTCAATCCAAACACGTGCTTTTGGTTCAGAAACACTTGGGTTTTTGGTACGTAGTTTAGCAACTAACTCATTTATTTTTTGCTCCACTAAAATGCCTCCTTGACTGGAGTTAACATAGAAATAGGTAATGCTTCTTCATAATGATTTCCGCCCAATCGATAGCCCCATGCATAAACACCTTTTAAATAGTCTACTTGGAAGAACATGCCTGGATCGTTTTCTATGCGGTAAATTTCTCCCGGTTTAAAGTCATCTGGGTTTAATAAGTAAGCTTGCGCTAATAATGCTTTACGTTCATAAACAGCAAACTCATTTAAAATACCAAGTTGTTCAGCCTTACGTGCTTTTTCTTTCAATGTTGCAATCGTTTCACGTAATTCATTAGGTGTCATTTCACTAAATTTTTTATCCATCGTCTTGCTCCTTTTGTTCTATAAACATTTCAATTTTTTCAATAGGGAAACCTTTTTGATAAAGTGCTTGTTTCACTCGTAACTTTAATTCATAGTCACTATATTTAGAAGCATACTTATTCCAAACTTTATCTCCTTGTTGGCTAATCATTTCTGTCCATTCGTCTTCATCTTTAGATAATTCAATCTGTTCAAAGACTTGCTCAACTATAGTAAAAGAGTATCCTTTTCGAATAAGCATTTCTTGTATCTTCTGCTTCATTTGGCTAGGCGTTTTACGATGCTCATTGCGTATAGCTTTTTCAGCTAATTGCAAAGCTATTTCTAATTGTTCCTCCTCAGAAAACGAATGTAAAACTTGCTGTTGAAGTTTCTGATCTATCCCTTTTTTCTCTAAATCCTTTTGAATTGCTCTAGGACCTTTTTTAGCTGTTTTCTTCTTCGTTTCTAACAATGCTTTTGAATAGCTTTCATCATTTAAAAAGCCTAGCTTCTTCAATTTTTGTAATGCTTCTTGAATAACGGCTTCACCAAATTCCAAGTCTTTCAGTTTTTGATGAACTTCATGCTCGCTTCGCATTTTAAAACTTAAAAAGGATAATGCACGATTGAATGATCTTTGAATCTCATCGTCAAAAGCAATTTCATCTACTGTTAAGTCATCTATCGTCTTCCCTTTTGTAAGACTATACTGAATTAAAATAGCCTCATCAATACTAAATGCATATTCTTCATTTAGATAAATATTATAACGTTCCTGATTTCGTTTTTGACGGCTAATTTTGGTAATGACTCGAGACATCCAATCCCTCCTTTGCTATGCTTAGTATACAACTTTTCCATCCTAACATCATGGAAAGTGTCACATATAGCATATCTTTGATTCAAGTAAGTACAAACATCACTATGTTTTTATTAGATGAATCATTTTCACAAATCCATTTTTGGTTTTTAAATTTATGAAAATACAAATACTAATAGTATTAATCAGTTTTATGCATGATGTGGAATTGGCTTCGCTTTCCCGCAGGAGTCTTCGCCAATTCCACTTCAATACAGATAGCCACATACAAAATTTTATTATAAATAATCATCTATTTTGACTTTTTCAGTGAGTTCATATCACCATATCAGGAGAGAACAAACGTCACTTAGTTTTTACAATTAATCTGGATGCAATCTTAATTATTAATAGTTGAATCAATTTCATTATGAAAAATTCATATAAAACGAACAATTAATGATATCCAATTTTGGTTATTGTGAAGCGAAGGACGGCGACTCCTACGGGAAAAGCTTGAGCTGAAAGCCCCGCAGGAACGTAGTGACGAGGAGATTGAAGCCAAGCCCGTGGAAAGCGCCGTCTGTAGCGGAGCATCCATATCGAGGCGAAAAAGTTAAAAATGTTCTTATTTAAAAGCCCAAATAGATTTATGAAATTGATTCAATTCATAAAAGATATGAACTTAACTGATTCAGGAGGATTTGTTATGAAAATTGCTATTACAGGTGGTTCAGGATTTGTCGGTCAAGAACTTGTTAAACACTTACAACAGCAAGGGCACGAGATTGTTATTTTAACTCGAAAGAATAATCATTTTACAAATGGCATTCAATACATTCAATGGTTGTCCAAAAACTCCTCTCCAGAAGACTATTTAGAAGGAATTGAAGCAATCGTTAATTTAGCTGGTACTTCTTTAAATAAAGGGCGTTGGACTGAAAAACATAAAGAAGATATTTATGAAAGTCGGTTATCAGCTACAAATGAAGTAATTCGCCTCCTAAAGATTTTAAAAACTCCACCTAGAGTACTGGTAAATGCCAGTGCAATTGGTGTTTATCCTGCTTCTACAACAACAACATATACAGAAACGTCACAGGAAATCGCCAACGATTTCCTTGCAAAAACAGTTCGCGATTGGGAGCAATCGGCAAAGGTAGCAGAAGAATTAGGTGTACGTGTTGTCTTAGCTCGATTTGGTGTGATTCTTGGCAAAAATGCAGGCGCTCTTCCAATGATGGTCATGCCATATAAACTTTACATAGGTGGAACAGTCGGCACAGGATCCCAATGGGTATCGTGGGTTCATGTCGAGGATGTAGTTAATGCTATAACATTTGCAATTAGCAATGAAAACTTACAAGGTATTATAAATGTCACTTCTCCAAATCCAGTTCGGATGAAAAATTTCGGTGAAACAATTGCAGCAGTAATGCATCGTCCTCATTGGTTTCCTGTACCCTCACTTTTAATGAAAATGGCACTCGGTAAGAAAAGTCAACTTGTTTTAGAAGGTCAGCAAGCCTTACCAAAAGTTTTATTGAATTCAGATTTTCAATTTCAATATCCAACTCTTTATAGTGCATTAGAAAATTTATTGTAATTGCATAATTTCATCTAAACAACACAACCTATCTAAAAAAAGAAAGGTTGCGTTTAACATGATTAAACAGCATGCAACTGGTATTGTTTTAGCTATGGCCATTATTATTACGGGTATCATTGCGAATCCGTTCACTGCGTCTGCTCAAGAATTTAGTTGGGGATTTAAAAAAGCGCAAAACGAAGTACCACCGGAAGCCGGCGCTTCATTTGATCAAATGCTTGCAAAATACGGAGCCGTATATAAAGGAAAAACTGACGAAAAAGTAATGTATCTTACATTCGATTGTGGTTATGAAAATGGTTATACCGAATCAATTTTAAACACTTTGAAAAAAGAAAACATTCAAGCTACATTTTTCTTAACTGGACATTATTTAACGAGTGCTACGCCATTAGTTACACGTATGGTAAAAGAAGGACATGAAATTGGAAATCATTCTGATAAACACCCAAATATGGCGAGACTAACAAAACAGCAAATGTTAGATGAATGGAAGCGCTTTGATCAAAAGCTAGCCCAAATAACAGATGTAGAAAGAACAGTCTTCGCAAGACCTCCAGAAGGTGTTTTCAGTGAAGAATTATTGAGAGTAGGCGAAGAAGCTGGCTATCGCCATATATTCTGGTCAGTAGCTTTTAAAGACTGGCTAAAAGACAAACCTCAAGGCTGGCAATACGCATACAATAACTTAATATCTCAAGTACATCCAGGAGCAATCATTTTAATGCATACTGTTTCTCCTGATAATGCAGAAGCACTTCCTCGCTTTATCGAAGATGCAAAGAAAAAAGGCTATCGCTTTGATTCCATTAATAATCTTGTAAATGATATCCCTTTGGTACCTAGTTCATAGTTGAAGCTGTTTCTTCCCTTACACTGAACCGTTCGCTATAATGAAAAGATGAAGTGAAAAAGGACGTGTAAGTTTTGGTGCAACAACCTACAATGACATTGGGGCAAAGAATCCCACTAACAATCAAACGATTAGGTATTAATGGCGAGGGCATCGGTTACTATAAACGCAACGTTGTTTTTGTAAAAGGTGCTCTTCCTGGAGAAGAAATATATGCTGAACTAACGAAGATTAATCGTAACTTTGCAGAAGCTAAGGTATTAAAAATTCATAAAAAATCAAAAGCTCGCCAAATCCCACCTTGTTCTGTGTACGAGGAATGTGGCGGCTGTCAATTACAACATATGAAGTATTCATATCAGCTAACTGCCAAACGTGATGTAATTGTCCAAGCATTAAATAAATATGTTAAATCTGAAGCAAAAGATATTCAAATTCGTCAAACTATTGGGATGGAAGACCCTTGGCATTACCGAAATAAAAGTCAATTCCAAGTGCGAAAACCTGGCAATCAAGTCCTTGCTGGATTATACGCAGAAAACAGTCATAAACTATTAAATATTGATGAATGCCTTGTACAACATCCGATGACTACAAAAATAACAAACGCTACAAAAAAGATTATCAATGATTTAAATATTCCTATTTATGATGGTCGTTCATTAAAAGGAATTATCCGTACAATTGTCGTACGTGTTGGAATACAAACTGGTGAGGTTCAGCTAGTACTAATTACAACAAGTAAAAACTTTCCTAAAAAGGAATCGCTCGTAGAAAAATTAAAACAAATGGATCCAGCAATTGTATCAATTGTTCAAAATATTAATGCTGATAAAACTTCCCTTATTTTTGGCGAGCAATCCTTTACGCTTGCAGGTAAAGATACAATCCATGAAGAACTTGGAGAATTCGCATTTGATTTATCAGCAAGAGCATTCTTCCAATTAAATCCAAAACAAACAGTTCATCTATATAACCAGATCAAACAAGCCGCTGCATTAACTGGTAAAGAAATGGTAGTAGATGCATACTGTGGTGTTGGAACAATAGGCTTATGGCTAGCAAAAGATGCGAAAGAAGTACGTGGAATGGACATTATTCCCGAAAGCATTCAAGATGCAAAACAAAATGCGAAAAAACATGGATTTAATCACACTCAATACGTTACAGGTACAGCCGAAAAATGGTTGGATGTATGGCAAAAAGAAGGGTTCGTTCCAGATGTATTAACTGTCGATCCTCCACGTACCGGCCTTGCACCTAGCCTGATTAATACCATCTTAAAAGTAAAACCAAAACGAGTTGTTTACACATCATGTAACCCATCGACACTTGCAAAAGATTTACAAGAATTAACTAAAATTTATCATGTTGAATATATTCAACCAATGGATATGTTTCCTCAAACATCACACGTTGAATCTGTATCATTATTAACGTTAAAATAGTAAAAATAGGCGGCTTTCACCTTGAAAAGCCGTCTATTTTATTAAATTAAGAAATTCCTTAAGTATTTTCATCCTAATTAATAAAAAATTCTAGCAAATGTACAATTTTCTATTTACAGTAAATGAAAACGCATACATAATAGTTATAAAATACTGTATAAATGGGGGGAATATATGAAAAAGATACTACATTCAATTCAATGGAAACTAATGCTGACCTGTTTATTACTAATGATCATTCCCTGCTTTATCATTGGCATTTCAAGTTTTTTTAATGCCAAGCAAAGCATGGACGAATTAGGTAAAACAATTGTGAAAAACAGTGTTCTAGCAACATTACAGCAAATTGATTCATTAAATAAAGAGGTTAAAAACGGCACAATCTCTTTAGAAGATGCACAAGAGGAAGTAAAAGAGCAAATCCTAGGTAAAAAGAATAGTGATGGTAAACGTGAAATTTCCAATAAAGTTGACTTAGGAGAAAGCGGCTATCTTTTCATCTTACAAAAAGACGGTAATATGCTCGCACATCCGAATATAGAGAATAAACAGTCTTGGGGATTAAAAGATAGTAACGGTCATTATTATATTCAATCTGTCATTAAAAACGCAGAAAAAGGTGGAGGATATGCCGAATATCAATTCCCTCTTCCTGACAACCCTGATAAGTTAGCAGACAAGATTACTTATTCAGAAATGGATCCAAACTGGGGATGGATTGTTTCTGCAGGTACATACAAAAAAGATTTCAACCAATCCGCAAACAATTTACTTATTGTCCTATTTATTGCATTAGCTATATCACTTGTGATTGGAGCAATCGCAATGTACTTATTGGCAAAACATATTGGTGTCCCTATAAAAAAATTAACAGGTAATTTAAAGCATATTTCTTCAGGTGATTTAACTGTACAGCTTGATGAAACAAAACGTGGTGATGAAATTGGTCAATTAAACAACCACTTCAACGTGATGGTAACGAATATTAAAACGTTAATCACTGATGTAGATAGTACGATTAAGGAAGTTCGAGAAGCCTCATCAAATCTTGCTGCTGTCTCTGAGGAAGTGACTGCTTCAACAGTCGAAATTACAAAAGCTGCCGAAGAAGTTTCAGTAGGAACTACAACACAAGTTAATGATGCAGAACATGCAAAAGATGCAGTGACCAAAGTTTCTCAGCAAATCCAATTGCTCAACAAAAAAAACAATCATATGTTACAAGCTTCAGAAGGAATGCAAAAATCATATGAAGAGGGCTTACACAATTTAGTTATTCTAAAAGAAAAATCGTCGAAATCAACTGATTTAGTAGAACATGTTCAACAAGTATTTGTTTCCCTATCATTAAAAATGAAAGATATTGAAACTATTATTTCATCTATTAACGATATTTCAGCCCAAACTAATTTATTGGCTTTAAATGCGAGCATTGAAGCCGCTCGTGCAGGTGAACACGGCAAAGGTTTTGCAGTAGTTGCTGAAGAAGTTAGAAAATTAGCTGAACAAACCAAAAACTCTACACAAAGTGTTCAACATACGTTAAGAGGCATTGAAGAAGAAACAATGCTCGCTAACGACGAAATTTCTAAAACATCCTTGATTGTCCAACAACAAAATGAGGCTGTTCATAATACTGGACTATCATTTGACCATATTAAAGAAAACGTTCAAACAATTTTAATAGCTATTGAAGACGTATCCTCTAATTTTATTACTTTAATGACTTCAAAAGATGAAATTATGGATTCAATGAATAGCATTATGAGTGTTAGTGAACAAAATGCTGGTGCTACTCAAGAGGTATTCGCATCACTTGCCGAACAACAAAAAGTTATTCAGGTTGTAGCAGAATCCGCTACTGATCTATCCGATGAAATTCAATCTTTAAAATCTTCAATTGAACAGTTCAAAATTAACTAATGAACTATTATAAAAAGGAAGGCCTAAAGTCAATTCTGACAGTAGGACTTCCCTTTTCTTTTTATAATGTTGTTTGCTTTTTATCTTCTCTCCCGAAGATAAAACTAATAGCAAAGATCACAAGCAAAATAATGGATACTAGCAATAAGAAACTGTAGTTTTGCACAAATTGTAAATATAGCCCACCTAATAATGGTCCTGATAAGCTACCAAAACTAAAGAAAATACTACACATTAAATTCCCTGTTGGCAGCAACTCTCTTGGGGTCAAATCACTCATATACGAAATCCCTAGTGAGAATAATGAACCGCAGAACATTCCTGCAAACAAAAAGCTAGTAGCTACTAAAATTTCATATGATTCTACGATGCTTCCTACTCCAAAGAAAATTCCTCCACCTAATAGTGAGCTTAATACAATTTTCCGACGTCCAATTTTATCGCCCAAAGTTCCAAGTGGAATTTGCGTAATAATCCCACCTATTGAAAATGCCGCTAAAATAATCGATACCATTGAAACTTCGAAATGATTTCTTAGGGCATATACAGGGAACAACGAATTTAATGAGGATTCTAAAAAACCATAACAAAGGGCTGGTAAACAGCCGATCCATGCAAATTTTAAAGTGACTGTATAACGTTTAAGTATATTTTCCCCTACACTTTTCGTTTGTATCGGTTCTGGTTTTTCATTCTTCAAAAAGAATACTAGTGACCAAGCTAATAAGCAAAGGAGCGAAGAAAGGATAAACGGAAAGGCTTCGGAAATCTTTGTCAATGGGACCAATAGCGGGCCAACAGCGAAACCTGTACCAAATGATAATCCATAAATCGCAATATTTTTGCCAAGACGATGTTGAGGTGATGTACTTGTGATCCAAGTTTGAGTTGAATAATGCAAGGAGTGATCCCCAATCCCAATAAGTAACCGAAGGATAAACCAAAATAATACATTCTTCCATAACGGAAATAAAAGAAGGGATGTAAAGACTATTGCTCCACCCACCAAAATAATTGGTTTATAACCAAATTTCCGTAATGGTTGCTCGATAAATGGGGATATAAGTAACGTTCCAATATAAAGTCCCGTCGCATTTAAACCATTAAGCGACGATGCTACACCATCTTGTTCGAAAATAACTGATATAAGTGGCATTAACATACCTTGTGAGAATCCTGAAATGGATACTATAATGACTAAAATCCAAAATCTTTTTTGTTCTAATCGCTGATTTATTTCCACTGCAACCTCCAATTTTTACTAACCATTGATTTCGTATGTAACCGAAAGTATGAAATTATCTTTCATGAAACTTTATTTATGTATTTTTTGGATACTTGGACAATTTTATCATAATTTTACATAGCATGTGAATTACTTTCGAATACACAAAAAGACTCAGTTCACATACAATAAGTAGTGTACTGAGTCTTTTAACAATCTGTTATTTGCATTATTTGTTACATTAAACCCATTTTCGGCCTAAGCCCGGACCGAGAATCTGTTTAACTCCCTCCTTCATATTGCAAATCTATAGGTTCCTGTTCCATACCCTTTGCAGCGGTTAATCATATTACATTCCTTACGAATCACTTCCAATTAAGAGAGGTCTCTTTATCAGAAAACATTTTACATAAATCTCTTGGGAATAAATACATTACCAGCTTTTATCATATTGATGTGCTACATTTGGGCATCATAATAAGGAAGAGGACTCCTACGAATGGGTTGCTATTCCGGTGATTTCTCACTTTTACCTCCTTCCTTTTATGTTAATCTCATATTAACATTTTACTTTAGTTTTGTAAATTTTCTTAACTTACAAAAAATTAAAATAACTCTTTCGACCTATAATTTTGGATTTAGAATTGAAAAAATTGATAAAATCGTTTACTATGGTGATGATGAAATGAGGTGTAACGATGAGCAAATCAATTACGGACAAAGAGCAACAAGTAACTTATTTGAAAGAACGTCTGCAAATTTTCGTAGAAGTATTAGATGCTATGGATCCTGAAACTGCAGACTTACAAGATATCGATCGCCTTATTGAAATGATGGACGATTTAGAAGACAAAATGGAACAATTCAAAAACCGTCCTGAAAATTAAATCTCAAATTATTACTTATGAAATTTTTACAAGAGCGTATATATTATATACGCTCTTTTTTTCATGTTTTGGACAGGTTATAATAGGATTGGTTAAAAAATTACCTTTTTGAGGGGGCTATTACCATGAATCTAAATACACTAGAACAAAGCATTTATAATTTAGTGACTGAAACTTCTACTAACTTACCAAAAGACGTTCGTCGTGCCATTAAAAAGGCAAAAGACGCAGAAAACGCTGGTACTCGTGCCGCAATGAGCTTAGATACAATCGCGAACAATATTTTCATGGCAGATGATAACGTTTCACCTATTTGCCAAGACACTGGTCTTCCTACTTTCAAAATTAAAACTCCTGTTGGCGTAAACCAACTTGAAATCAAAGAAGTAATTAAACAAGCAATCGTTCGAGCTACAAAAGATGCAAAATTACGTCCAAACTCAGTGGACTCTTTAACTGGCAAAAACAGCGGAGACAACTTAGGCGCAGGCGTTCCTGTTATGAAATTTGAACAATGGGAAAATGATTATATCGAAATCAAGCTAATTCTAAAAGGTGGCGGCTGTGAGAACAAAAACATTCAATACAGCTTACCTTGCGAACTTGAAGGACTTGGTCGTGCAGGTCGTGATCTAGATGGTATTCGAAAATGTATCCTACATTCTGTTTATCAAGCACAAGGTCAAGGCTGTTCAGCTGGCTTTATCGGCGTTGGTATTGGCGGAGATCGTTCTTCTGGATATGATTTGGCAAAAGAACAATTATTCCGTAATGTAGATGATATTAATCCAAATTCAGATCTTGCTAAATTAGAGGATTACATATTAGAAAAAGCAAATACATTGGGCATTGGCACAATGGGATTTGGTGGTGAAGCAACACTACTTGGTTGTAAAATCGGCGTGATGAACCGTATTCCAGCTTCTTTCTATGTTTCTGTCGCATATAACTGTTGGGCTTACCGCAGAATGGCTGTTGATATTGATGCGACTACAGGTGAAATCAAAAATTGGCATTATCAAGAAGGCGAAAAAATTGCATTTGAAGATGCAGCTCAAAATGCAGATAAAGAAGATAAAAAAGAAGTTATTGAACTTCGTGCACCAATTACAGAAGAACAAATTCGCTCTCTTCACGTTGGTGACGTAGTGAAAATCACTGGCCGTATGTATACTGGTCGTGACGCAATTCATCATCATTTAATGAGTCATGATGCCCCAGTAGATCTAAACGGTCAAATCGTATATCACTGTGGTCCTGTAATGGCAAAAGACGAAAATGATAACTGGACTGTTAAAGCAGCAGGCCCTACAACATCTATTCGTGAAGAACCATATCAAGGAGATATTATGAAAAAATTCGGTATCCGTGCAGTTATGGGAAAAGGCGGTATGGGACCAAAAACGTTAAAAGCTCTTGAAGAACATGGCGGCGTTTACTTAAACGCAATTGGTGGTGCAGCTCAATATTATGCAGATTGCATTAAATCAGTTGATGGTGTAGACCTAATGGAATTTGGTATTCCAGAAGCAATGTGGCATTTAGGTGTTGAAGATTTCACTGCCGTTGTTACAATGGATTCTCATGGAAACTCATTACATGCTGATGTTCAAAAAAGTTCACTAGAGAAATTAGCTGAACACGCTGAACGTGTATTTTAAAAAAACTGATACTAAACCTCTCTAAAAGAAATTTTGGAGAGGTTTTTTATTAACTTTTTTTCACACTCCCTTCCTCATTTCAATAAGTTGTCATAAACCCATTCAAAATATCGATTATTATACTTTTCACCTCCCTCCCTCTATGTTATAATAATTCTAAATTAGAAATGATTTTAAAATTTTTATCAACAACATTAAACCGTTATTAATAATAGATATATCAAGGTTTTGATATTGATTTTCATTATCAGGAGGTATTGCAAATGGAAATAACAAAAGAGAATGGTTATCATCTAATTGAGAAAACAAAGGAACATGCAGAACTTATAGCGGCTCTTCTTTCTGGCGTTTTAATCATGGTTGCTTGGTTATTAGGTAAAAATGTTGAAACTACTGCATCCATTATCTTCTATATATTAGCATTCATAATTGGTGGTTTTGCAAAAGCTAAAGAAGGCGTTGAAGAAACAATTACCAACAAAGAACTGAATGTTGAGTTCTTAATGATTTTAGCAGCTGTCGGATCTGCAATCATCGGATATTGGACGGAAGGTGCTATTCTAATCTTCATCTTTGCTGTTAGTGGAGCATTAGAAACCTACGCAATGAATAAGAGCCATAAAGAAATCTCTGCATTAATGGATTTACAACCAGAAGAGGCCTGGCTAATAAAAGAAAACGGCGAAACAGAACGTGTAGCTGTCGCTTCTCTACGCTTAGGTGATCGATTACTAATCAAGCCAGGTGAACGAGTACCAACAGATGGCGTTATAATCGAAGGTGCTACTTCAATTGATGAAGCTGCTATTACTGGTGAGTCCATCCCTGTAACAAAATTAGTTGGTGCAGATGTGTTTGCAGGTACTGTTAATATGACAGGTGCTGTTACGATGGAAATGACAAAACCAAATTCAGAGTCATTATTCCAAAAAATTATCGATCTTGTACAATCTGCCCAAAGCGAAAAATCACCTTCACAACAATTCATCGAACGTTTTGAAGGTACTTATGTTAAATGCGTTTTAGCTACAGTTGCACTTATGATGTTTGTCCCTCACTTCTTACTTGATTGGAACTGGACAACAACATTTTATCGTGCCATGGTCTTACTAGTTGTAGCATCACCTTGTGCACTCGTTGCTTCTATTATGCCTGCAACATTATCAGCTATTTCAAATGGCGCACGTAACGGTGTATTATTCAAAGGTGGTCTACACATTGAACATTTAAGTGTATTAAAAGCCATTGCATTTGATAAAACAGGAACACTTACGCAAGGTAAACCAGTTGTAACTGACTTTATCGTACGCGAAGGTGAAGATGCACAACAAATTCTATCCATTATTGCTGGAATTGAAGCTAAATCAAACCATCCTCTGGCTCAAGCAATCACTGCTTTCGCTACAAAACGTGGTATTGATTCATTTCATCAAGCTCAAATTGAAGATGTACCCGGTTGGGGATTAAAAGCAACTGTCGAAGACCACTCTTACAAAGTTGGTAAATCCGATTTTGTTGGTAGAGATGATGCATTTAAATTTGCTAAGGGTATTGCCCCTAAGCTTGCTGAAGAAGGTAAAACAATAGTCTTTTTAGCAGATGATAACGGTATAGTTGCACTTGCTGCTATGAAAGATACTGTACGAGAAGAGGCAAAAAAAGCTATTGCTCTATTGAAAAACTTAGGTATTCGTACTGTGATGTTAACAGGCGATAACGAAAAAACAGCAAAGGTAATTGCAAAAGAAGCTGGTGTTGATACTTACATCGCAGAATGTTTACCTGAAACAAAAGTTAATCATATTAAAGATTTAATGAAAACATACAATCATGTTGGTATGGTCGGTGACGGAATTAATGATGCCCCTGCCCTAGCTACTGCGACTACAGGGATTGCAATGGGTGAAGGTACAGATGTTGCTCTCGAAACTGCAGATGTTGTATTGATGAAAAATGACCTTTCCAAAATTGCTTACGCTGTAAAGCTATCACGTAAAATGCAAACCATCGTGAAGCAAAATGTAATCTTCTCGATCTCCGTTATCGTATTATTAATTATTTCTAACTTCTTACAAGCAGTAGATCTACCACTGGGTGTAGTTGGTCATGAAGGAAGTACGATTTTAGTAATTTTAAACAGCTTAAGAATGCTTAAGAAAATTTGATAAAATAAAAAGACTTCTCGCCTTTAATGACGAGAAGTTTTTTATCTATTCTTATTTCTATTCTTCTTTTCTAGCATTTCTCTTCTTTGTTGCGTAATAGCATTTATTTGGCCACCCACCATTAATATTATTCCTGTCACATACAACCATAACATAAGAATAATAATCCCACCGATACTACCATATGTAGCTGAAAAATTCGCAAAATTATTTATATAATAAGAAAACAAATAGGATACTAACAACCACGAGACTGTAGAAAATAATGCTCCTATTAACACACTTCTTAAATACAATTTAATATTTGGCATAATCCAGTACATTAATGTTAGGACAATAAAGATTACTATTGGTGGTAAGATCAATCTGAATTTATTCCAAACGATTAAAAAGTCTTCCTCAAACCCAAATGCAGAAAATAAAAACAAACCAATTTGTTCACCGAACACTGGAAGGACAAGTGCGACGACAATTAGCATGATCAACATTAAAGTAAACACGACAGACATAAATCTTGCAACTATAAATGGTCTCGTTTCATCTTTGTCATAAGAACGATTTAATGATTTCACTAACGCATTTACGCCATTAGACGCAGACCAAATCGTACCGATTACCCCAATTGATAGCAACCCACCATTACGATTTTCAAGCACCTCTGTAAGCGTTCCTTCAACCATTGTATACACTTCATTCGGTAGCATTTTCTCCAGAATCATATATATGATATCCCCGGAAAAGTCCAAAAAGGGTAATAATGTCATTAAGAAGATTAGCAATGGAAATAACGATAATAGGAAGAAATACGCTAATTGCGCACCAAATCCTGTAATATCCGCATCTTTCAACCTTTGGAAAAATGCCAAAATAAATCCCTTTAGCTCTGTGACATCATATTTCTGATCTAGCTTATCTTTTTTTTCTAAATGCATAAGTTTCATCTTATTGAAGATTTCAGATGATTTATCTCCCCTACGAGTTGACATCGATTTGGAGTTTCCTGAAAAACTATATCTTCTATAAAGCTTCATACGTTTTCTACTTTTCCCCATAAGGGATTCCCCCTTTGTATGAGTAACTTATAGATGAATAACTGATTCAGAGGGAGAATTCTTCTCTTTTTCAATACCCGCTGTAAATACATCTTTTGTCTCAAGAACTATCTCCTTTACTTGAGGAGTTAATTCTTGAATCTCATTTATCTTTTCCAAATAGAAATCTTTGTCATGCATAAAAGTATGATACATAGATTGAGCTTTGTTAGTTGTAGATTGGATTTTGCCGACTAATTCTTCAGGATTATATGCATAATACTGCACATCAATGACAAAATGCTTCACCCTTTTAGTTGTAGTTTCACGCGTACGTCGATCCAACATACTTAATGCTGCACCTGCAACTGCGCCTAATGCGATACCTGTAACTAATTTGTTAGACATATTTATCCTCCTCCAAACATCTATATATATTATTATACCCCACTACTTTGCTTGTAAAACAGTTTCAAACCTCTTTTAAAGTTTACAAATAAGAATTGACAATCAAATGCCATCGTGAAATGATACTGTAGTAAATGAATGGAATAAAAGATAGGAGGAATCCCTTTGAATCTTACACAACCATCTACAGAAAATGTAACTTTCATGATTGAAGGAATTAAAGATAAGCTACGTATGGTTAATGCAGATGCGATGAAACCTGAACACTTTGATACAAATAATTACGAAGAGTTAGTTTTTTTGTATGAAATGGTAATGAAGCGTCAAGCCTTTAGTCCAAGTGAAATGCAAGCAATCGTTGCAGAACTTGGCTCATTACGTAAATAGTAAAGCGGAAGCTGCTAGTCAAACTCTAGCAGCTTCCGCTTCTATACTAATTATATTATTCTTTTGTTGTATTTTCTTTATTTGATTGTTTTGATAAATCCGTCTGACTAGAAGGATCTGTTGAAGTACCATCTTTTTTCACTAATGGTTGAATTAGTACTTCTACACGACGGTTCTTAGCGCGATTTTCTGCTGTATCGTTTGAAGCAATCGGTTTGTTTTCTCCGTAACCTTTAGCACTAAAATATGATGAGTCTAATTTTGGATTATTATCTACAATCAGTGTCAAAAAGTTTACTGCACGCATTACACTTAGTTCCCAGTTCGATGAGAACTCACCATTACGCTCTGGAACATTATCTGTGTACCCTGTGATCACTACATTTCTTTTAGGTTCAAATACTAGAAGTTTTGACAATTCTTTTGCTGTAGCTTTGTGTTCTTCTTTCACATCTGCTTTACCAGGATCAAATAACACACTATCTCGAATTGTAACGAGAAGACCCTCATCAGTTAACTTTGTTTCGAATTGTTTTTCTAACTCGTTTACAGCTATAAAATCATCCACTTTTCCTTTTATTTTAGAAAGCGATTTTTGGTCTTCTACATAAGCTGAGTTTTTGCTATTCGATATAGTTTTTGGGTCTGTTGGATCTACTGGGGAAGGATTATCCATTACCCCACTACCTCCCTCAAACACAGCATTAAACGCTGCAGATAATTGAGCTAACTTTTGAGCATCTACAGAGCTAGTTGCAAATAATACAATAAACAATGCCAATAATAGTGTAAGAAGATCGGAATAAGGAAGCAACCATGCCTCTGACATTTCTTCATCATGTTTTTTTCTTCTTTTAGTCTTCTTTGCCAAGGCCGCTCGCCCCGCTTTCATCCATAATTTGTCGGCGTTCTTCTTTTGTTAAGTATGAAGCAAGTTTTTGTTCAATTACGCGAGGAGCCTCCCCTTCTAAAACTGAAAGAATCCCTTCAATCATCATCATTTTTTGACGTGCTTCAATACTAGATTTACGTCTAAGCTTATTAGCAAACGGATGCCATAAAACGTAACCTGTAAAAATCCCTAGCAATGTTGCAATAAAGGCCGCAGAAATGGCGTGCGCTAATTTGTCTATGTCACTCATATCTTTCAACGCTGCAATTAAACCAACAACTGCACCGAGTACCCCTAATGTTGGTGCATATGTACCTGCTTGAGTGAAAATTTGCGATCCACTTCCATGACGCTCTTCCATTGCTTCTACTTCTTCAGTTAAGACATCGCGAATATAGTCTGCATTTTGACCATCAATAGCCAAAGTTAAACCGTTTTTCAAGAAAGGATCGTTAATTTCAGCAACTTTACCTTCTAAAGCTAGTAATCCCTCACGACGCGCTAAATCTGCCCATTGAGAAAACATTTTAATAATTTCTACATCGCTTACTAGCTTTTGCTCCGTGAATATGATTTTGAATAGTTTTGGTATTCTTTTCAATTCACTCTTAGGAAACCCAATTGTTATTGTTGCCATTGTCCCTAAGATAATAATTAAGAGTGCTGCTGGGTTAAGCAACGCATCTGGAGTCACACCTTTAAAGTACATACCCACAACTACTGCTACGACGCCCATTATTAGACCCACAACTGATGATAAATCCATTTTAGTACCTCCAAAGTCGTCATTCTTGTTATTATTTCGGTCATTTTTTCTTAATGTTAATATTTCGCGTCGAACAATAAAGGATATTTGACGAAAATTCATAAAATAGACAGTATATTATTTAAATTTGTCGCATTTGCTTATTTTTTTTAAATTGTTACAATTATTTTAGTATTTTTAAGATGGTCAAGTAGAAGCTGTTTTTCGTAATGGTAACTGGGCATTCTAATCTCAATAGTCGTTACTATAAATAACCATTTTCTTTTCGGTAAAATGTGCTATGATAATAATGTTCTATAAAATCATTGTAAGATTTTATAGAATTCATATTTTAGCCTTATTTTAAAAGCTAGAATCATGTATACTAGTTAATAATGAATATATTTAATTTTAGGGAGGGCTATCGATTATGGCATCATTTATTGCAATTGTAGGTGGAATGATGGGTTTACTTTTAATTACAGGTGCTTTATTAATACACTATTTACGAGTAGGTCTTGATTCTTCTACTTCACATATCATAGATCCAAAACCAAAAACTAAATTCTAATATAGGAGAGCTCCTTGCAAACTGCAAGGAGCTCTTTTTTAAATTCTCCTCACATTTATTTAACAAATCTATAACAATCAAAATCTTTCCTACTATATAAATTCCATTAATCTACTTTTTCTACCAACTATCTTTTCATATTAAACTGAAATAATTGTTATATACCATTAAATAACATACTTAATATAAAAAATATACTTTATACTTATGTAACTAAAGGTTTTTAGGTTCTATACTATTTATTGTGGTATTCTCATATTTCAGCAAGCAGCAATTGAAATGTGAAGGTGTATTCCCCAACTTACCAACATTTGATAAAGAACCGTTTTCTTAAGAGGAGGAATTTTACGTATGTTTTCGACAACATCAATTGGAATCGATCTTGGCACAGCCAATACGTTAGTATATACAAAAAGTAAGGGCATCATTTTAAATGAACCATCAGTTGTAGCATTTAACACGAACACAAACGAAATCATCGCTACTGGGGTAGAAGCTAAAGAAATGATTGGAAAAACACCTATGTCAATCCAAGCAATGCGTCCATTAAAAGATGGCGTAATAGCTGACTTTAATATGACAACAGCGATGATTAAAGCCATGATGGAAAAGGCATCAAAAAAAATGGGATCATCATTACGTAAACCAACTGTCGTTGTATGTACACCATCTGGAGCAACTTCTGTTGAGCGTTTAGCAATACAAGATGCTGTTAAACAATGTGGTGCAAAAGAAGTTTACTTAATCGAGGAACCAGTTGCAGCAGCAATCGGTGCAGAACTACCTGTTAGTGATCCAATAGCAAGTGTCATCGTAGATATAGGTGGCGGTACAACAGAAGTCGGAATTATTTCATTTGGTGGAGTCGTTACTTCTAATACGATGAAACTTGGTGGTGATCGTATGAATGAAGAAATTATTCAATACGCTCGAAAAGAATTTAATGTTTTAATCGGAGAACCAACCGCTGAAAAAATCAAACAAGAAATTGGCTATGCATTGATTGAACATCCAACTGAAACAATGATAATTCGCGGACGTGATATTGTAACTGGACTTCCAAAAACAATCACAGTATCTTCTCTTGAGATTCAAAACTGTTTAAACGAAAGTCTATTATCTATTTTAGAATTGATTCGTAGAACACTAGAAAGCTGTCCTCCAGAATTATCAGGTGATATTGTCGATCGTGGGATAGTACTAACTGGCGGTGGTTCTCTATTAAAAGGCATGACTGAATGGCTTTCAATTGTATTAGACGTACCTGTACATTTAGCTCCTGAACCATTGGAATCTGTAGCAGTAGGTACCGGAAAAGCATTAGATACGATTCATTTACTAAAAAAATAAAACAATTCAATATTTTCTTTTTAGAATAGATATTTTACAATTAGTAATGTAATGCAAAGGGGAAGTGAAAAGGAGAAGTGAACGCATGTCTATTCTAAATGAAATTCTTACATTCAATGAATCCTTCGTGAATGAAAAAAAATATGAGCCATACATTACAAGTAAATACCCTGATAAACATTTTGTAGTTTTAACTTGCATGGATACCCGTCTAGTCGAATTACTACCTAAAGCGATGAATCTTCGTAATGGGGATGTTAAAATGGTCAAAAGTGCTGGTGCAATTTTAAACCATCCATTCGGTGGAATCATGCGAAGTTTACTAGTCGCAATTTATGAGCTTCAAGCAGACGAAGTTTTTGTAGTAGGTCACTACGACTGTGGTATGAGTGCAGTTGCCCCTGATAAAATGCTACAAAAAATGCTGGAGCGTGGAATTAAGCAAGAAACACTAGATATACTTAACTATTCAGGAGTAGATTTAAATCAATGGTTACATGGTTTTGATGATGTTCAAGATAACGTTCGTAACAGTGTTGAACTGATAAAAAATCATCCTTTAATTTTAGACTCTATTCCTGTCCATGGATTAGTAATTGACCCAAAAACAGGTCATTTAGATGTTGTAGTTGATGGAAACAAATAAAAATTGATAGAGTAAAAAGCGATTTCCTTAAAATTTGAGGAAATCGCTTTTTACGTTATTCTGACATATTTCCTGGGAAATTCGACAACAATTCTCTACATTCCGTTGAATATTTTGAGAACATTACTTCTCCATCTCCGCCAAGCGGCCTTTCCCTTTCAATAATCATCCTCCATTAATGCATACAAATAATGATCTTGCCATTTACCATTAATATATAGCAATTTTCGTAGTAAACCCTCTCTTAGAAATCCCGCTTTCTCTAATACTCGTACTGAAGCTACATTTTTTGGTGAAACATATGCTTCCAAACGATGAATACATAAATCCTCAAATGCAAACTTTGAAACGATTGAAAGTGCTTCAGAAACAATCCCCTTTCCAGTATGCACTTCGTCCATTGAATAACCGACAAATGCACTTGAGAAAGGTAGGCGTCTAATCGAATATACTGAAATATGTCCAACAATCTGGGTCGTCCCAGAAGCGAAAATACCAAAACTATACTCACGATTTGCATGCATCTGTCGAGTAGAATCTTGAATTTTCTTCAATTGTACTTTTTCAGTGTAGTATTCAGGCGGATGCAATGGCTCATGAATAGACCAGTAACGCATATTGCGAGCAACCATCTCTGTATATGGAGTTACATCCGCTACTTCTAATGTACGTAAATAACAACGCTGCCCCTCTAAAAATACCATACTAACCATACCCACCCTTTGTGATAGCATTGTAAAGCTATTAAGTTACTTTATACAGCTATATAATAATTACTGCTAAACTTCTTGAGCAGTAGCCTCTGCAGGATCTGTAACTTGTAGACCAAAACGTGCACATTCTTTTTTTACATGTTTAATCGTTTCCTTTAACACTTTAATGCGCGCATATTTTTTATCATTTCCTTCAATTAAGATCCATGGAGTATTTTTTTTATTTGTTTTGTCAAACATATCATTAGCCGCTTCTACGTATAGTGGCCATTTATCACGATTACGCCAATCTTCATCCGTCAGTTTCCACTTTTTATACGGATCTTCTTGACGTTCTTTAAATCTTTTTAACTGTTCCTCATTTGATACTTGAATCCAAAACTTCATTAGGATGAAATGATCATCCGTTAATAATTTCTCAAATTGATTGATTTCTTCATAAGCACGTCCCCATTCATCCTTTGAAGCGAATCCCTCAATACGTTCTACTAGTACCCTTCCATACCATGTACGATCAAATATACCGATTTGACCACGAGCGGGAAGGCGTTTCCAAAATCGATAAAGATGGTTATATTTTAGTTCACTTTGAGTTGGTGCAGCAATTGGATGCACTACATATCCACGTGGATCTAAACGTTCTGTTAATCGTTTAATAGCCCCACCTTTTCCTGCTGCATCCATACCTTCAAAGCCAATGATCAATCCAATATTATGCTTAAAAAGGAATTGCTGAATGTTGAGCATCTCGAATTGTAGCTTTTTTAACTCTTTTTTGTAGGAAAAATTTTCATCTAACTGTTTATCTAAATTCATATTTTCTATGTGCTTAGTCACCTTTATCTGCTCCCTTTTTTCTTCCATATTAACATATTACGGCAAAGTTCACTAAAATGATATTTGTTGTTGGAGCAAAACGATTGTATACTTATGGATGACTGATTTAATCAATCATTAGTTTTGTTTATAAATCTAATCAAAGGAGGAGATTTTATTGGGCAGACTAATCGTCATTACAATTGTTTATATCGCAATGATTATATTTAGTGTAGCCGCTAATATGATTCCACTAAATGGTCATACAACAAGTGAAATCTCCAATAGCTATACTGTCCTATTTAGTCCAGCGAGGTATGTTTATATTATTAGAGTATTTATTTATATTATTTTTGCCTATTGGATTTATCTTTTATGGAAAAATCATCGCAATAAATTTCAGATTAGTCTATTACAAACAGTATTGTTTGTAACTAGTTCTATCTTTAATATGTTATGGATTTATCTTTGGCATTATGAATTTTTTACATGGTCTATTTTGTCGATCATTTTAATGCTTCTTTCATTAACAGGTTTGTATTTTACATATCCTGCTTGGCATCGTTCATGGGGTGGGCGATTACCAATATCGTTGTACCTTGCTTGGGTTAGTATTGTAACTTTTATGAATATTGCCTTTCTCTTTACTCATAATCATTGGAGTTTTTTAGGACTTAGCGATCCTTTATGGGCCGTTATTACACTTACATGTGGAACTGCAATAGCATTGCATATCCGTTTCCATTATGATGATATACTTTTCCCTATCGTATATATTTGGGCTTTTATTGGTATTGCATTTAAAAATGGTTTTGAAGAATTACTTGTAACGACTGCTGCCCTTTTCTTGAGTGGTGTATTAGTGGTCGGTATTATTTTTATAAAAAAACAAAAGCCCTCTGAATAAGTTCAGAGAGCTTTGAAGAGGTGTCTTAAATGTGTTTTGTTACCCTTTATAAGAGACACCCCCTTATACTTATTGTGTACATTGCGGAGCATTTACTCCTGCTTCAATACACTACCTTAAAGAATTGGCCAAAAGAAACTTTTAGCCAATTCTTTTTTAATCTATTTTTGTCGTAATGATTGGTTCACCATTCGTCACAATGATTGTATGTTCAAGTTGTGCTACAAGTGATTTATCTGGAGTGATGAAAGTCCAGCCATCACCTGCTTCCACGATGTGTTCTGCTTTTTGTGAGATAAATGGTTCAACAGCTAGAACCATTCCTTCTTTAAGAATTGTTCGTTCCCAAGCATCAAAGTAATTTAAAACGTATTGTGGTTCTTCATGCAGTGAACGACCTACACCATGACCAGTTAAGTTCATAATTACTGATAAGCCATGATCATGAGCTTCACGTTCAACAGCTTTACCGATTTGGTTTAGACGGGAACCTGCTTTGACTTTAGTCATTGCACGATCAAATGCACTTTTAGCAACGTCACAGATTTTTTGAACCTCTGGTAAGTCAACGTCTCCTACGATAAATGAAATACCTGTATCTGCATAATAACCATCAACATGACCTGAAACATCAATGTTAATCAAGTCTCCGGCTTTTAGTTTGTAATGACCTGGGATACCATGTGCAACTTGTTCGTTTACACTAATACAAGTGAACCCTGGAAAATCATATTCTGCTTTAGGGCCTGAAACAGCACCTTTTTCCTCAAATAGACGACCAGCTAAATCATCCAATTCTTTTGTTGTCACACCTGGCTTTGTTGCGGCTTTCATAGCTTCGCGAATTTCAGCCATTGCACGACCAGCTTTCATTAAAGCGTCTATTTCTTGTTGCGTATTTGCAATCATTTCAAACGATCCCTTCTCATTAAATATCTACACTTAACTATACCACAATTTCTTCAAAATTTACGTTCGCGTGTATTAGTGTATGCATATCACTAGGATAATTTCATTATTTAAACCGAATAGTAGGATACATTAATTGTAAAAACATCAACAATAATCATAAAAAGTCTAACATTCACTTTCCTTTTTACTTGCAATGATTACTTTGTTTCTCATCTATAGATGAAGAATATTTATTAGCTAAATTAAATCGTATAAATGATAACATGGTATGTTTAAAAACTGATTTAATTCACTAAAATAAATGAAGTATACACGAATCTTTATCTCATTTCCATACGTATGTATAGTAATGGAGGTGTCAATATTGGATAATAATCGCGTACTGTCAGCCCTTTGCTATTTTAGTATATTTTTTGCCGGATTTATCTTACCATTAATCGTCTATTTTGCAGCTAACGATGGAGAAGTAAAAAGACATGCAAAACGTGCATTCATCTCTCATCTTCTTTTACTAATCCCCACTATTATTGGGGTAATTCTATTCATTGCTTTAATAGCAGCAAGTCCGTTTAGTTATGAGATGAGCATGATGGATGAATCAAGTAGTAGTGCATTCCTAGTGATTGCTTGGTTAGTTTTTATCATCGTAGAGGTAGTACTATCACTTGGCGTTGTTATTTGGAATATTATTCAAGGTGTAAAAGTTCTTAGAGTTTAAAGTTTCAAATTTGCGGTATTTATTATTGTGAAATATAGAAAAGCTTAAAGAATGGAGTGCTCATTTATGCAAGTACGAAAAGTTGTAAAAGCTGCTATTAAGATAGCTCCAATTGTTTATCCAATCATCATAAAAGCAATTGATGCTAAAAAGAAGAAGGCTCCTATAAAGAAATAGTTCGATGCTCGCCGTGGGTTGCAATCCTTGCGGCGAATTGTCATTTCTTTGCATTACTCATTAGTTGAATCTATACTACTATCAATTTTCCGCAAAAAAACTCCACCCATTTCAACAATGAGTGGAGTTTTAGTTTTTGTTTAAAACGCCCAACTACCTTTACGGAAGATTGGTTCTACTGTTCCATCTGGTAAGATACCGTCAATGTCCATTTCACCACTGCCTACCATGAAGTCTTCATGTGTAATGGATGTATTGATACCTTTTTCTTCAAGTTGTTCTCTTGTAAGAGCGCTGCCATTCTCATAGCATGTTGGGTATGCTTCGCCAATTGCTAAATGATTTGAAGCGTTTTCGTCAAATAAAGTATTGTAATACAGAATATTTGAAGCTGAAATCGGAGATTCATGTGGTACTAATGCAACTTCACCAAGGTATTGTGAACCCTCGTCTGCTTTTGTTAATTCTTGAAGTAGTTCTGCACCTACGCCTGCTTCTGTTTTTACAATTTTACCGTTTTCGAATGTAATTTTGAATTGATCGATAATATTACCTTGGAATGCAAGTGGTTTTGTATTGGAAACATAACCATTCACCCCGTATTTTAAAGGCATTGTGTAAACTTCTTCAGTCGGCATATTCGCAACAAATGAAGTGCCATCTGGAGTATGACTAGCACCTGTGCACCAAATATGCTTATCTGGTAATTCTATTGTTAAATCTGTACCTGGTGCTGTGTAATGTAATTTAGCATAGCGTCTCTTGTTTAGAAGGTCCGCACGTGCATCTAAATTTTTCAAATGTTGCTCCCAGTTATCAATGACATTCCCTTCACCTATATGAACTGTTCTAAAGATAGCTTCCCATAATGCTGGTACTTGTTCTTCTTCTTTCAAATTAGGGAATATTTTCGCAGCCCATTTTTTTGAAGGAACAGCAATGATTGACCATGCAATCTTATCATTCATAACAGCATCGCGATAATTTTCTAAAGCTTTACCTGATGCTTTTTGATGAGCGGATAATTTTTCTACAGGGACACCTGTTAAATTATCTGGATCCGCAGCATCAATCCATAGTAATGCGCCTTTACGTTCAATGAGTTCATCACGTTGCTCACTAATCCAACGAGGAAATTTTGCAAATTCGTCATCTGGTGCATTGTCGAAAAATTCACGATTAATCATATCGTCAGAGAAATTCACTGTTACGCGAGCAGCGCCTGCTTCATAAGCTTTTTTTACGACTAAACGTGTAAATTCAATTGTATCTGTAGTTGTATTGATCAAAAGAGTTTTTCCTTTTTGAACATTAGCGCCAACTTTTACAGCCAATTCAGCAAATTGTTCTAGCTTTTCTTCAAATGTCACCATTAATTCCCCCGTTTCTTATTATTTTTATTAGATTTCTTAGTAAAGTGTTTTTTATTTCCAGAATCCTTAAAAGAAGCTCCAAATGAACTACTTTCATTACTCTTTTTATATGAGTTTTGCGATTTAGAATTACCATTTGGCTTTGTTTGTTTTCGAACTTGTTTAATTTCTGCGTGTCCTTCTACAAGTTGGCCATTAGACCAAATTTTTTCAACTGGTTTAATTGATAGTTCACGAACTCGTTTATGGTAAGCTTGTTCTTCGTGATATGCAAGTAATGTAATAACCTCTCCATCTGCTCCTGCACGTCCTGTACGTCCTGAACGATGGACATATTGTTCTCTCGTATATGGAACGTCTACGTGAATAACATGCGTTAATCCTTCTATATCTAAGCCCCTCGCTGCAATATCTGTTGCAATTAGAATACGCGCTTCTCCTTTGCGGAAACTGTCTAAAGCAGCTTTTCTTTCTTCTTTTTTCATCTCAGAATGTAGTGCCACAATTGGTGCATTGCGGAATTCAAGCTTAGATTTCTTCATTAAGACTTGATCTAAATTGTTCATAAAAGCAAGTCCTCGAACTCCTGATACATGTGATAATTTACGTAGAAATTCAGTTTTGTCACGTTCTTGTAGTTTTACAAAGGAATGTACGACCTTACTACCTGTTAATGTTTTATCTACTTTTACTTGAAAACGTAAAGGATCATGGAGCATACGATTTGCTACTAATTCGATTTCATCGGTAATCGTTGCTGATACCACTGCGACTTGACGTTCGTGATCTGCACCGTCGATAAATGATTTTACAATGACACGATAATCGCGGCTTAGTAGTTGATCTCCTTCGTCTAAAACGATTGTAGTTAGCTCATGTAACTTCAATTTCTTCTCTTTAACTAACTCATTTAGACGTCCTGGTGTACCAACTGCAATGGTTGGTTTTTTCTTTAATTTTTCGATTTGGCGTTGTGGGTTTGCCCCACCAATTAATGGAACAACCGTAATATTTGTACCGGCAGTCCATGTACGAATAACTTCTACAATTTGCATACATAATTCTTGGGATGGAGCAACGATTAGTGCCTGCGTTGCTTTTTTTGCACCATCTACTTTTTGTAGTATCGGTAATAGATAAGCTAATGTTTTACCTGTACCTGTTGGGGATTCAGCTACTACGTCTTTTCCATCTAATAGTGCCGGAATCATTTGATCTTGGATTGGCATTGTGGATGGGAAAGTCCACTTTTTTTGTAAATCTTCATTCAGTAAAGTTAAGAATGACATTGTTTCCCACACCTTCTCTCATTTATATTAAATAACTTACATTATGTAAAAACCTGTCCCTTACAGAAAGGACAGGTCTTTCAATGTTTAGTCTAATAATTCGTAACCACAACCAGTAATCGCACATTCAGCTAATACAATCAATGCATCAATATACGAATCATCTAGCGCTAACTCACGATTCACAACTGATAGCTCTGTACAACCTAATATGATGTAGTCACAACCCATATTCTTCATGGCAGTTTCAATTGGTTGCCATTGCTCTTTTGAAACCTTCTTGCCTGCTTTTACATAGTCATAAATCACGGTCATAAGATTTTGCTGCATTGCTTCATCTGGAACAACTGGCTCTATTCCTTCATCTATCAAAGCCTCTTGATACATATTGGATGTCAATGTACCGATTGTACCAAGTACTCCTACACGTTTTGCATTTAATTTATGTGCTTTTTTCGCTGTTTCTCGAATCATATGCAACACAGGAACTGAAGAACCTGCTTGTAAATCATCGTAAAAATTATGCGCTGTATTACAAGGAATACAAATCAGATCTGCACCCGAATCAGCAAGCTTATTTGCATCCTCAACCATCACTGGTAGTGGATTTGGTTTAGAGTGATCTAGGATATAGGCCGTTCTATCAGGGATACGCGTATCATTATCAATGATAAAATGCATATGCTCCTGATCGCTAAATGCTTTCGTTCTACGGACAATCGTTTCACCAAGCAGCATTGTTGCTAGTGGTCCCACGCCACCAATAATACCGAGTACTTTCTTTTCCATAACTTAAGACAGACCTTTATTGTTAAAGTATTTTTTGTATTTACGATAATAGTTCAAGCTATTCAATGTAAGTTTGAACCAACGTTTAAAATTCATATCCTCTTTGTAGAATAAAGAGTTTGTTGCTTTACCTTCTTTGATTAACTTACGAGCTTTAGCTTTAAGCTCCTTGTTTTGTGCGTATTTGAATAATACTCCATTTGGAATGATACTCCACAAATGTTCGTTATCTGCATAAGTACATTCTTGTGGAATGTGTAACATACGGTCATCTGCTACATATTGCATCAAGTTATAACCAGAAGCAGTTACATAGTAGCTACTACGCCCATTACGTAGGTTAATTTCAAATAGTTTATATTTGCCATCACGATAATCATACTTCATATCGAAGTTTGCAATACCTGTAAAACCAATATCTTCTAAGAAGAAACGGACTTGATCCATTAAATCTTTATCATAAGTAGTGATGATGGCCGCATAACTACCAATACCTTCTGGAGAGTGTTCTTCAAGAATTGGGTTACCTAAACACATAAGCTTCACTTCACCATCTGTTGCAACATATGCATTCAATACGCGCATATATGAGTCATCACCAGGGATGAATTCTTGGATGATTAAGTGGTCTTTGTAAGATGAGCTATAGATTGCTTTTAAGATAGCATTTTTTTCTGCTTCATCATGTGCTATGAAGACCTTCTTCTTCCCAGGGAATTCACAAGCCCAATATGCAACTGAATTAGAAGCTTTAATAATGATTGGGTATTCAACTTTCACTTGGAAGTTTTCATATGTCTCAAACGTACAAGTATCTGTTTTAGGATAGCTGAAGTTATATTTTTCGCACATTTTATAGAAGTTTTCTTTCAGTAATATGCGGTCCATTAAAGATTCATCAATGTAAGGAACAGTGAAATATTGTTCCAGAGCTGGTTTGTTTTTAATAATGAGTTTGACATAATCATCGCCACAACCCATAAGTAGTAAGTCTTTTTGCTCGTACTCTTTTGCTAATTTTTTCATTTCTTCTACAAAGTTTTCTTTTAAGTTTGAAACTTGTTTGAAATGTAGAATATGACTATTTTGTGTTGGTGTTAAATGTGCTCGGCCGACTACTATTGCTTTGATTCCATATGCTTCATAAAAAGCACGTGCCATACCATATGCATTCATATCTGATCCGATTAATATTGGTAAAAATGGTTGTTCTGCCATCTCTTATCATCTCACTTATTTTGTACTTATTTTAATTTTTAATGCCATTAGTTTATCATATTTTTTCTTTATAAACGAATAATGTCTTATTTTGATGTCGTAATTTTCAAGGCTTTGTTCAACTTGAATTTGTTATTCAATATATCTAAGATTATTCAAGATTTCGTTTGTAAACTAATTTGGGTAGAGACCGCTCGCTTTGCGCAGAAAAGCAAGAAAGAATCCTCACTCAATTTCGTTGAGTTCACTGAAAAAAATAGTTGCATGCAAAAAATTAAAGTAAAAATCTGATTTTACTTGAAGTGGAATTAGCTCCGCTTTCCGTGGGCGAACTGACGAGCCTCCTCGCTGCGCTCCGGGGTCTCGTCTAGCTCGTTTTCCCACAGGAGTCTCCGCTAATTCCACTTCAAATAAGATTGTTACACAAGATTTTTATTATATATTTTCATGTTTTTTTACTTTTCAGTGCTTTCCCGCAGGAGTCTCGTTTTTCTACCACTTTATAATTTTTCACAAAAGGCTATCTTAAGAGAAAATCTATGAATATATTCAATATCATTTAGTTTAGCCATAAAAAATATCAAATAATTATATAATCTCTCATTTATTTCTCAATTGCAATAGCTTGGGAGCCCATATCTCTATAGCTTGAGAAGAATTTTTTCGCATTATGTGATACATAGCCATGCAATGGATCCATTACAATTACTTTATTATCTTCATATCCTGTTAAAACCACTACATGTAAATTGCGGTACATTTTAGGTTTTTTATTGGTATTCTCTATATACCAGCCTTCTTTTTTCTTTGGCTTCGATAAATCGAGTGTTACCCACATCATAACAGGAATGCCTTGTTGTACCTTATCAATTATTTTCTTTTCACTTGCACCTGTAAGATTGGTCACTTTTAAATCGGTTTTATAGTCATGTGCTACTTTTTTTGCTGCTTTTGTAATAACAGGGGCGAAGGCATATGTACCAGTTAATTCATTTGCAGGATCACCTGCATAAGCTTTATTTGGATCTGGACCAATTCTCTTTCCATCTTTATCAATTACTTCTTCAGTTGGTAGATATTTTTTTGCCATCTTCATTTTATTAAGATTTAGACCATAGTAGTTAAAGGCGGCCGTCATTGCTGTAATTTCACAGCCATGTGGAAGCTGTGGATTTTGTAAAATGACAGGTACATCCAGTCGTTGATTTTCCTTTTGATAATATGTTTCAAGGACGACATAAGATGTATCTTCCTTTACGTTTACAACCTTCGCTACATTAGTTGGCTCTTTTGTAACATCAGAAGTGTATTCAGATGATGATGGGACAAATAAATAACTATGACCTGTCTTTAAACCGTTTAGCGTAACTTCTCCTTCAGAATCACCTGTTGCAGTTGTAACTAGTTTGTCCGTGTCTAAATCACGTACACTAACTTTCATGTCTGGAATAGGTTCCCTGCTTCCAAATGCAACAATAAGTACTTTGATTCCTTCGTCCATTTTCTCTTCTTTTGCCGGTAAAATACTAGAACAGCCACTCATAAAAAGCATTAAAAAGCAAAAGAGGAGCAAATGCCGAGGCATTTTACTTCTCTTAAACAACGCTGATCATCCTCTTTTAAGCTAAAGGAACAATTAGCCGAAATATTTTTTGTACCAAACTAAGAACATGTAAATTGTCCATACTTTTCGTTGGTTTTTCGCTTTGCCTTCGTAGTGTTCTGATAACAATTTAACGATTGCTTGTTGATCAAAGAATTGTGCAGCTTCAGGTGATTCAAATGCTTCTTTAATTTGATTGTAGTATTTATCTTCTTTTAACCAAAGACGAATTGGTACTGGGAAACCTATTTTTTTACGGTGTGCCCATTCATCTGGAAGTGCACGTTGTGATGCTTGACGGAAAGCGTATTTTGTATCTTTTTCGTTAACTCGATAGTGAGAAGGTACTTTAGAAGCCACTCTCATCACTTCACGGTCAAGGAATGGTACACGTAACTCAATTGAGTGAGCCATACTCATTTTATCCGCTTTTAAATTGATATCGTCCACGAGCCATAGTTGTAAGTCCAACAATTGTTTCTTCGTTAAATCATCTTCACCAGCTGCTTTCTTGTACACTGGCATAACGATATCTGCAACAGATGGAGCATGGTTATATTTATCTGTAAGAATCGCAGTTGATTCTTCTTCTTCGAAAATATGCGCTTGTCCAATAAATGTTTGTTCAACAGGCAGACCTCCACGCATTAAGAAGTGCTTACCTCGCATTTCAGGAAGAGCTTTGGCCACTTCTGCAATAGGGCGACGTATAAATTGCGGTACTTTTTTATATTTACGCATTGTAGGTGTTTCATCGTATTCTGCATAGCCTCCAAATAATTCGTCAGCACCTTCACCAGAAAGAACAACTGTAACATGTTTTCTAGCAAGCTCTGCTAAGAAATATAAAGGAACAATTGATGGGTTAGAGTGTGGTTCATCCATCATATATTGAATTTCATCAAGTTTATTGAAGCAAACTTCAGGGTCTAATACTTCGTTGACATTTTCAATACCTAGTTCATTTGATAATGCTTTTGCATTATCCACTTCAGAGAATTTTTCTGCTGCGAAACCAACAGAGAAAGTTTTATCTGGCTTTAATACAGAAGCAACGTAACTTGAGTCCACACCAGAAGATAGGAATGAACCTACTAGAACATCTGGGTCTGAAAATTTATGAGCTTCAATCGATTCACGAACAGTTGAATCGATTTCTTCTACAATCTCATTAAGTGGACGTTCTTCTGGATTGAATTTTGGTTCCCAATAGCGTGTGATTTCTAATTTACCATCTTCAAATGTTAAGTAGTGAGCTGCTGGTAATTTGAAAACACCTTTAAAGAAAGTTTCTTTTAATACTGGAAATTGGAATGTTAAGTATGGTTTTAGTGCTTTTTCGTTAAGTACTTTTTCGAAGTGTGGGTGTGGTAAGAAACTTTTAATTTCTGAACCGAATAGTAATGTACCATTCATATGTGCATAGTAGAATGGTTTAATTCCGAACATATCACGCGCTGCAAATAAGCGTTTTTTGTTGCGGTCCCAAATAACGAATGCGAACATACCACGTAATTTTTGCACTAATTTTGTGCCGTATTCCTCATAGCCATGAATTAATACTTCACTATCTGTATCTGTATCGAAAATATGGCCTGCTGCAATAAGGTCATCTCTAATTTCTTTATAGTTATAAATTTCACCGTTGAAGATTAATACTAATGATTGATCTTCGTTATAAAGAGGCTGGCTACCATTGGCTACGTCAATAATACTTAAGCGGCGGAACCCAAGTGCTGCTTGATCATCTGTAAACTGCCCTGAAGAGTCTGGTCCACGGTGAATAATTTGGTTCATCATATTCTCTAACACAACGTCAGAGTTTGAAACCTCACCGATAAATCCTGTAAATCCACACATATAATTTTATTCTCCTATCTATTCCATTCAATCTATTTAATTTAGCACGTCTTTGAATGTACTATGTAACATTCGACATCTTTTGATTATACTCTTATTTTCACTTGACTTATACCGAAAAAGATTGCCACATAGTAGCAACCTGTTAGCTCGTATGCTTTTTGTATTCTTTCATCAATACTTCTAATGGTACTTGATATAGTTGTTTATCATTTATTTTAAACACGCCAAGTTCCATTAAATGATTCATCACATGATTCTTTTTTCGTTCTTCAGCTGTAATCTTCTGGTTATTCATGTTGTACCCCTTCTTCCCTTACTGTATTATGACATTTTCCCCAAAAATTCATGTTCTAAACGAAAGGCTTAAATTTCTCTTTCAATTTAGGTATCCGCTTAGCAAATTGTTTGTAGATGAGAAATCCTAATATGGCGCCTAAAGTATTCAACCATAAATCATCTACATCAGTACTTCTATATTGGGGAAGCTGCATTGTCTCGATAAATAATGACAATCCTAGTCCAGTAATAAAAACAAAGAAGAACTTCTCCATCTTCCGCCAAAGTAATGGTAGTAGAAAACCAATTGGCATAAAGATTACGATGTTACCAAGAAAGTTAATGAAAAACGGTTGCCATAAGTCTAAATAATGAATGGCATTATAAACATCTGTAAACACACGAAATAGATGCAGATTAACACCATGGGCGTCTAGATTATGAATTCGCATTTCTGCATATTGAAGACTAACGCCATTTTTGGGAATAATGGTTTCATAAAATAAACCAATTAAATAAACCCAAAACGTTATAATTCCAACTTCATGCCAACGATTTTCTAGGCTAATATCTTGTTTTTTCCGTGATTTAAAGCGTATATACACAACAAATGGAATTGCAATGATCATTACAATCATCATATCAAGTGTATATTGAAGTATATAAGACAACTTCGTCACTCATTTCTTTCTACATATCAGGACAAATTATATAACAATAAGTTGCAAAAAAACATTAAATTTCTTTAACAATCTTCTCATTAATATACTTTTCCTCTATATTCTACGATACCATATTCCTTATGATTTCGTACAAAGACTATTTTACCTTTTCGCAAAAAAGAATATCAAAAAAGTATGGGTTTTAAAACGATTTTACTATAGGACATTTAAAATTTTACTTGGAATAATCTTGGAAGAAAATTTGAATATCTTCTATTATAATGATGCATATTCATGTAAGCTTTTATCTTAGTTCTCAGAACAGCTAAAATAGTATAGGCTGTACAAGCTTTTCAAAAGTAATAGGCTGTCCTAAAGTGCATGAATAGCTCACTTTTAGGACAGCCTTTTTATCAATTGAAAAGATTTCTATTATTTATTCGCATACTCGTGTTGCCTGAAAAACTATTGCATTGATAACTTTTTTATTACAAATGGACTATTACTTGAAGAAGATTATTTTCGCTTTTCGCAGGCGAATCGACGATCATCGTCGTAGAAAAAGATTACTCATGCATCGCTTCGGTAGATTTGTTGCAGGAAAATTATCACATTCTTATACTTTAATGTTGATAAAGTTGTTTACTTGTAATGATAATTTCTCGTAATTTAGTGAGTTTATCAATCACAATGTTTGAACATTTTTCTACTTGTACTAGATATTCCTCAGCTAATTCGCTGTTGCCATTATTATAAGCCTCTACTGCTTTCCGTGCTACTTCATGGACACGTGTGTGTGGTTCCTCTATTTCTATAAATACCGGTTCATTGCCTAATAATTCTTTACCTTGTCCATAATACCATTCTCCAAGACGCGATTCTTTATGTGACTTTACGTTATCGACTGTTAAATGTTCGAAACCCAACAGTAAATTATAAATTTTCCAACGCCATAATAAATGATCAGTAATAGTGAGTGAAATAATATCTTCCTGACTAATGATGAAGTTTTTAGATATCGTTTTTGTTCGATAATTATCAATCATTTTACTTAAAGAGTAAATCGCTTCACCCGTTTCATTTGAGATTTCTTTACTCTTTATCGCGTTTTCTGCTATATTACGATTTTTCATAGTGATATCGTTAGCCGATGCTGCTTGTTGTTGAGTAGCAGTAGCAATTTCCTCAATACTAGCCCCTTGGTGTTGTAATGTATCATTTAATGTAGATAATGCGGTTGTAATATTGGATGTTTCGTTTACACCCATATGTAAGTCATCGGCAGATTGTTTTGTTAGTGTACTAATGTTCTTTGTAATTTCTAGAAGCTTTTGTATGTCTCCATAAATAGATTGCACAGAAGATTTTGTATTATCTGCCAATTTTCTAACTTCTTCTGCCACAACAGCAAACCCCTTGCCTGCTTCTCCAGCACGAGCTGCTTCAATCGATGCATTTAATGCCAATAAGTTTGTCTGTTCTGCAATCCCCTTGATAAATTCCATCAAGTTTGTAACGTTATTCACTCTGTTCTCTAATTCTCTAACATTTTCTTTGATACTTTCTTGTCCTTGATCAGTCGTTCTCATTAATTCATTTACATTTCTAAGGGACTGAATTCCCTTACTCAACTCTTCTAATGAACTTTGTGTATCATTTGAAACATCTACAATTGATGCAGAAACTTCCTCAATACTAGCATCTAATTGCTCCATCAAACTATTTGCCGAAATAACATCTCGCTTTTGCATTTCCTGAAACTGAATTAAATTTTTGATTTGATCAAGTTGAGTATTAAAAGCAATTATTTCACCTAATCCATTAACAATTGAACCAGCTTGAATTTCAATATATGTCTCTACTATAAGTTGTTGATCTATACTCACAAGTGTTTCATAGGCTAATAGCACATCCATCATTTTTTTACGATTACGGCCATAATTCTCAATGATTAATGGAATAATTATTTGGTTAATTAATGTATAGGCTGAAATCATCCAGTCAGGTAATACACCTATCTTTGCATGTGTATAGGCAATTTTTCTTCGATTAAAGATATATTGCAAATCTAATTGATCTTCGAATAAACTTCTGAAATGTTTATCAAATGTAATTTTTAATTTCTCAACAGATGAATGTTTTTCAATTATTTCTCTGAAGCCTGGAAAAGATATTAAATAACTATAAAATCCATCCAGTATTTCATTATGATGTGCATCATACAATACTTTTAATTCTTGAACTGAAGCTCTTCTAATAGAAGATAAACCTAGAAAATCTAATTTAACTTGAAATCGTTCGTTAGCATTAATATCAGAACCTGAAATTTCAGAAAAATATTGATAATGATTTTTCGTTTTTGAAAACATAGCGTCTCTCCTTTTTTCTTAAACTTATAATAGATTCTTTCAGCAAACAATAAAGTTTTCCCACTAGATAATTCTTTTAACTTAAAAACTAAATTCATTATTTTAAGACTATTATAATGTAATTTTTTTGATTTTAATATACATATTTTTGTAAATATTTTGCACTATTGATATAGTGAAATAAGTAGAAAATCCCATTTCCATTCATATCCGCCATGATATATATACTGTTTTTGTATCAGTTTTTTAATAAAATCAATAAAAAAAGAACCTTCTAAGAAAGAAGGTTCTTTTTTTTTACTTAAATATATTATTAAGAGATAAACATTAAGGATGGAACAAAAGATAAAGCGAAAAACAAAGCATACCAACAAGAAACTCGTTTCAATGAAAAGGTTTTGCTTTTTTTCTCTGCGTAAAATGCATCGAAGAAAATTGCACAAACCAATGGAATGCTCATACATGCTACAGCAATTAAAATAATATCAGTATAATTCATTTTGCATCCCCCTCTTTTATATACAAATAAATGTGACAACTTTATGTCATAATAATAACGCTTTCAGACACAATTTGTCAACATTTTATTCACATTTTGGACAAATGTTTTCCAAAAAAATCATAAAGAGGAGATACTTGAGCTATACGAACTACCTTAGAAGTTAAAAAAAGCTGTCTTATAAGTGTTGGAAATCACTTTTAAGACAGCTCTTCAATCATTTATTTAGTTTTCCAATAACGATCCATATCTCGATCTAGATATACCCATCCTTTCCATCCAATATGAATTGTATCAGTAATGAAATGAGGGTCATACTCATGAGATGAGTAATCGATTAAAGGATAGTTAGAGTCTTTTATGATCGTTCTTATTTTTTGATAGTAAGCTTGGCGTTTTTCTTTTGGATAGCCAGCATAATCATACCACTTTCCATTCATTGGAATTGAAACGAATATCGGTTTCGCACCTGCATCTTTTAACACATCAATCACAAGTTGAAAATCTTCATATTCAGGTGATTTAGAATAATCAACATCTTTTCTGAAGTTTTTTAACTGCTTATATTTTGGTGCAATATTACGATTATAGTATTTATCATTTACATTTAAATCATTGTTTGTAATACGTTTTTTCCCATATGCATCTGCATTAGCTATTTGTTGTTCAAATGTTTGATCTTTTATAAGAGATGGTTTCGCATGTAGATTTTTATCCTTTTCATTGATCAATGAATAATATAAGTCCTTCTTCTCAAGAAGTGCTCGATTCATATAACCAATTGCCATTGTTGCTCGTCCTAATATTGGCATTTTATCTTTTGCTAATTCATATTTATACATTGATACTAAGAGATGATCTCTCTTAACGGTATCAAATTGTAATAAACGTCGCATCGCTTTTTCCTTTAACTTAGGATTCATTTCATGATTGAATGCCAAGTCATACGCATGAAGCATTGAATAGTTGGGAGAAAAATGGAAATCATCCATTCCCTGAGCTGTAAACCATTGAGGGGATATGATAAAAACGATTTTTTTCCCTTTCAAGTTTTTCTCTTGCTCAGCAAAATTTAAGAAATGTGTAATACTTTGGCTTCCTCCACGTCCTACCATAAAAGTAGAATAGGGTGTACCTGCTGCTTTTGTGTAATTATAAGGATAGAAAGGATCAAAATGTTCCAGTTCAGATGATCCGTAAATCGGAAGAGCATTTTTATCTTTTAGCATTTGACTTTGCAAATACGCCCCTTGGAACATAAGAGGATTCATTTCAATCTTTGCCTCTTCTACCCTTTGATCTGTTATCCAACTCTTCAACCAGCGATTAGGGAAAAATATAAAAGCCAAAAATATAATGATTGCAATCACTAGAGGAAGGAATGTTATCTTTTTCATGCTAACTCAGCTAATTTCTCCGCAATATGATTAGGTGTATTCCACTCTTCACGAGTGAACTCTGTAATCGGTACATTAATACCTAGTTTTTCTTCGATTTCAACTAGTAATGTAATTGTACCAAATGAATCGAGTAAACCCTCTTCAAAAAGTTCAATATCTGGATTTTCTAAAATAACATCATCTTCACATACAGCAGCTAATACTTCAAATACTTGTTGTTTTTCCATTTAAATAAACCCCTTTTTAATTAAAATAAATTGCCTGAAAAAATATAAAAACCAAAACATACAAAATGGAATGTAATCACAATTGAAATAGCATTGGTCCATTTATTTTTAGGCCAGAACTTATGCACTTTGTTCCATCTTTCAAACTTATCAAAGCACACAATAAGAATTGCATGATACAAACCATACACGATAAAGTGCCATTCTAATCCATGCCATACGCCCATAAGAAGGAATAATAAGAAATAGCCTATATAAGATACTGTATAACGATTCTTTAGCCATTTTTTCTTCGTCATCCAAAAAACAAAACGCATATAGACATAATCTCTGAACCAAAATGATAAACTCATATGCCAACGATTCCAGAAATCTTTAATATTCTTACTTAAGAATGGTAAATTAAAGTTTTCAGGAGTTTTAATACCCATAATTTTACTTACACCAATTGCAAATGCGCTATATCCTGCAAAATCAAAGAATAGATATAGACTGTAAATATACATATAGGCAAGATGTCCTTCAAAAGGTGTTAAATAATTGTAAGTATGATTTGGCAAATACAATAAAACTTTATTGTAGAGTAAGAATGCAATGATAAATTTATATAAGAATCCTTGGAAAATTTTATTAATACCATTAAATAATAACTCACGATATTCTTCACGATCTGGGACATGGTTCATATCCTTTTCAAATCGTCTCCATCGGTCGATTGGGCCTGATGAAATCGATGGGAAAAACAAAAGGAAATAGATAAGTTCCACGATAGAAATCGGCTTTTTGATCATGCCATCACGTGTTTCCATAATCATTTGTACAGCTTTAAACGTAATATAAGAAACACCTAAAAAACCAAAGACATTGTTAAGCCCTAAAAAAGGCAGTATCTTCACCATTACAAGCGGTAGAATTGCTAGTAAAACAGCAATTACAAAAACGGTACCATTATTATTCTTTGATCGATACGCTTGATATCCTTTAATTAATAGCACTTGGAAAATCGTAAATAGTACCAACGAAACTATACTCTTAACTGATGAACTAAAAATAATCGCCAAGATGATAACTGAAATAAACATGTTATACTTTTTCGATGACTTTCCTTTAAGTCCTAATATGATTGTAGGTATCAATAAAATACCGATGATAAAGAAGAATGTAAAATCACCATAAGGTATCATATCGTTACTTCTACCGCCAATCTTTTACGGTCCACTTTACCATTTGCATTCAAAGGAAGTTGATCCACATATATAAACTTCTTTGGCACCATATAACTTGGGACAACTTCAGATAATGCGCTTTTTAATCGTTTTGTTTTTTGGAATGGTTTTTCATCTGTCTTTTGGGTTAGTACAACGAATGCAGTTAAAGACACTACTTCTTCTTGTACTTTCACTGGCTGTACGATACAACCACTTACTTCATTTAATGATCCAATCTTTTTCTCAATTTCTTCAATTTCTAGGCGATAGCCATGAAGCTTCACTTGGAAATCAGAACGACCTGAATAGAAGATGTAGCCATTTTGGTAATAACCAACATCACCTGTATAATACACATCTTCATCGCGCCAAAGTTTAAATACTTTATCAGTTTGCTCAGGTGCACCGAGATACCCTTTACTTACTGTTGGACCAGTAATAACAAGTTGCCCCTTCTCTCCTTCGCTCACGATATCTCCAGCTTCATCAAGTAATATCAATCGATCGGAATCAGCCTTTGCAATGGGCAAAACATTAAAGACTTCAAGAAGACTTTTAGTTACTTCAACTGCTGTTACCGCAACAGTTGTTTCTGTTGGGCCATATAAATTGATAATTTGCGCTTGTGGAAATCGCTCTTGCAAACGACTTGCTAATTCATGCGGCAATACTTCTCCACAAAATAAAAACTTGTTGATTGAAGGCATCATTTCTTCATTCCAAAGTGGGTTCATCATGCAAATTTTCACAAATGACGGTGTTGAAGTCCAAACATTTACGTTCGACCGTTGTAATGATTCAAAAAGCATTGCTGGTTGTTCAATTTCCGTTTTTGTTAATGCATATAATGAACGTCCTTTTGTCAACGCAGGATAGAGATCCATTACGGATAAATCAAAAGAATATGGTGCTTGATTTAGATATACACCATCTTGCAATTGAGCATGATCCTCAAGCCACATAACAAATTCTTCTAAGTTATTCGCTGTAATTTGCACACCTTTTGGATTCCCTGTACTTCCAGAAGTATAGATAATATAGAAGATCTCTTCACCCTCAACCCAATTACTCTGAGATATTGTTTTTGAACTTAAATCAGACAATTCCAGTACAGAATTCACTTCATAAGTTGGTAGAGATCGTTTAATATTAATCTTTTCTGTATTTAGTAGCATTGCTGCATTCGATGCAGACAATATATGTTGAATACGCTCATCAGGAATAGATGTATCCAACGGAATGTAAGGATGCCCTGCCTTTACTACTCCTAAAAAAGCGATAATTTGTTGTGGTGACATATGCCCATAAACGGCAATTGGTGCTTGAGCAGCTATTTTATTTTGGATCAAAAATGCTGCAACAAGATCAGATTGTTTCCACAACTCGCCATAAGTTAATGTTTCTTCATCTACTTGATAGGCGATGCGTTCAGGATATAACAAAGACATTTCATGAATTTTTTGCAGAACACTCATAAGTAACTCTCACTTTCATTTAAAATTCCGTATAAATAAACGGACCAGCATTCATATCATGGAATCCGTAAATCAATACAAGTAATACTAATATGACAACATAAAATAAGGTATATGCAATAAAACGAAAGCCTCCGTTTTCTATTAATTTTTGCAAACCTCCACTCCCTTTCTACCGCTTTACTATAGTACGAATGAAATTAATAAAGGTTTCACTAGGATTTATTCATTCATTATGTTATATTAATATATTTGCTAACTTTTCAGCCAAGGGACATTGTATCATTTTAATAAGGATTTGTTAACCCTTCTTATTTAGAAGGAACAACTAGACAATACCACTGGATTTCGTTTAAAACATTATTTTAATTTATTTTTAATATAACTTATAGCATATATTTATGTACCTGATTTTTCCACTTAGCGACAAATAAAAACTCCCCAAAGGAGGAGTTATTAAATAGATTCTGTTAATGATTCTTCCGATTTCTTACTCAGCACCAAGCATGCTGGCACAATATTTAATAGTTAAATCGGCTTGATTTAAGGCAGATGCGATGTCATTTCACATTGTCATTGTACAGATACATAGTAACGATTTAATTCGCATCTAACGCGAGGTAAAATCGATTAACACCTCATTAAATTTTTCTCTTTCCTCCCAAAAAGGACCATGGCCACTATAATGAAATGCTACAAGCTTTGAACCTTTTATTTTTTCATATATGATTTTTGCTTGAGAAAATGGAATAACCTGATCATGAATACCATGAATAATTAAAGTAGGAACATAAATAGTTTGAAATTCTGTTTCAATCTTTTCATCTTTAAGTGTATTAATGATAGCAGCTGTTGACCAACTCGCCGCTTCTAATCCCATTTGAAAGAACCATTCAGAAAAAGGTTTTGTTATATATTGGAAGAAAAAGCTGTCCGTTACATCCCTTAACATATTCGGACGATCATTGTAAGTTTCCTTTAGGAATTTTGCTGCTGTTTCTGGAGTAAAACCTGTTGGTGCCGCAGCATCGATTAAGACAAGATTGCGAACGCCATATCCATTATACCTTGCCATATAACGAAGTGCTATTGCTCCTCCAGTTGAATGTCCAGCTAACGTGAAATTCTCCAATTGAAGAGTAGTGATTACAGAAGCAATGTCATCTGCTAACCTATTATAATCGTAGCCACTCATGGGTTTATCTGATTGACCGAATCCCCTCCAATCAATACCGATACATCGATACCCTCTCTCAGGAAGAACATTAAATTGATATTCAAATTGTTTATGATTCAATGGCCACCCATGTATAAATAGGATGGTCTTTTCGCCAGTTGGGTTTAGATCTTCAACATATAAATTGACTCCTGACTCTACAGAAACAAAATACCCCACAACACCCCTCCATTTGAATAGTATTTTCTAACATACCTTATTCATCTGAAGGAAAATTGGTGAATCTCTGCTACCAAAGATCTTTCATTAGGATATTCAAAATTAAACAAAACAAGTGTGTTACCACTAAGAATATGTTCTTGTGTTTTTTATTAAATCTCCATCTTTGAAATCATCCTTTTGCCAACCTTTACAAACATCAACCCAATCTTGTCCATTGGCATATGTAAATATTTCATCGCATGAAAGCTCGATTGCACTATTACTACTCCCACATGCTGGGTATACCGTTTTAAATCTTTTAAGGGATACATCTAAATAGACAGGAATACTTTCTGGTATGCCAAAAGGACAAACACCACCAACCGCATGCCCAACCTTTTCAAGTACTTCATCTGGTGTAAGCATCTTGGCTTTTACCCCAAATTTGTGTTTAAACTTGGCATTATCAATTTTTGCGTCACCAGCTGCTACTACTAAAATGCAGCTATCTTCATTTATAAAAGAAAGTGTTTTTGCAATGCGTTCTGGTTTTACTCCCAAAGCATCTGCAGCAAGTTCTACTGTTGCACTTGAAGCTTCATATTCCATAATTTTATGCTCCAGGCCATACTTTTTAAAATGTTCTCTTACTAGTTCGATTGCCATTTTAATCACCCCAATATTATTTCTTTTGCAACGTCTACTATTAAATTGATTATTCAGATAATTATATTTTACATCAAAATAATTAGATTTAAATATTTATCTATTATCATTTGCTTCATAACTGTTTCAAGGAAGTAATTATTCCACCATCCTATTTATATCCTAATAGGAAAATGCCTATTCTCCATTATAAAAATTCTTTCTGAAGAATAGGCAAATTCATATTAATAACTATTATGCTAAGGAAATCTCCTCCTATTTAACTGTTCTGCTGCTTCGTCTGCTGTTTCAGCAAATGAGCTTGCATTTAATTCATTTAAGGAGCCTACTTGCATGTGAAGATTAGAATAGCGCTGGATAAATGTCTTTGCCTGTTCAATATCCTCCTTCTCAGATGGATAAAGAGAGTCACGGATAAATTGCCCGTGATTCATTAAAATTTCAAGCCAAAATTGATGTTCAAACATTGAGCTCTGCAAATATTCAGGCAAAAAAATTTACATCTCCTTTATTCTTTTCATCACTTAAATATATTCAAATAAGGATTGTACTAGTCGAAACTTTTCCAATAGAAAAAAATGCAGGACAATGTACAAATATCTTGTATAAGTCTGCATTTTTATTTTTGGAGTCACTGTAATTAAAATTACAAAATCGTTACATTACTCAAATCAGCTTTTCCTGCCTTCAAAAAGTTATATGTTAATTTATCCATTGTAGAGCCACTAAAATCAACTTTCTTTACCTCTGAAAAACGAAACTGAATATTTTTGAGAGTTGCATTTCTAAAAGAAGCTTTTTTTATTTGACGCAATGAAAAAACGCATGGATTTAAAAGAACTCTCCATACGTTTAAATAATTCACTTCTTTTTCATTTATGCTCTAAGCGTAGTAATCAAATGATTTTTTAACATAGGAGGATAGATTATTTCAAATCTACCCTCCTTTCTTATTTATAATACCGATGCCAAACGCTTAATTCCTTCATCAATTGTTGCTTGATCTGAATTCGTATAATTTAGTCGTAATGTGCTTGCACCTTTTACATTCGTATAGAATGGATCCCCCGGAACAAAGGCTACTTTATTTTCAATCGCACGATTAAAGACTTCCACGGATGATACGCCTTCTCCTAGGTCAGCCCATAAGAACATACCACCCTCTGGTTTTGTGAATGTAACATGAGCTGGTAAATATTTTTCCATAGAAGCAATCATCGAATTACATTGTTCTTTATACAATTCTGTAATTTGGCTGATGTGCTTATCATAATCATTATTTGCCAAATAATCATAGATTGCATATTGAGAAATTACATTTGTATGCAAATCTGAAGATTGTTTTGCTGCGATTAAATGACCCATTAACTCTTTATTCGTTGTACATAGGAAACCAATACGCATTCCTGGTGATAATGTTTTTGAGAATGAACCAAATAATACACTGTTGTCAGATTTCCCACCTGCAATATATGGTAATGATTCTCCTTCATAACGAAGTTCACCATATGGATCGTCTTCAATTAAAATCGTATCCGTTTTCTTGATAATTTCATAAATAGCTTCTCTTTTTTCTCTTGAATACGTTAACCCAGTAGGATTTTGGAAATTCGGAACAGTATATAATAATTTCACATTATCATTTCTCAGTGTAGCTTCTAGTTCTTCTAAATTTAAGCCGTCATCTTCAAGGCTAACTGGCAAAAAGTTTGGTTCAAAAAGTGAAAAGGTTTGAATAGCCGCAAGATAACAAGGGCTTTCTACAGCTACATTATCCCCTTTATTGATCAACACTTTCCCCATCAAATCTAATCCTTGTTGAGAACCAGTTGTAATTAAGATGTCATCTGCAGTTACGTCTATATCAAATCTTTTTTTATAACGATCTGCAATCCATTGACGTAATGGCAAATAGCCTTGTGTTCCTGAATATTGGAAAACTCTTTCACCTGATTGTTGTAAAACGCGATTCATGGATTCTTGGAATTCCGCTACTGGGAAAGAAATTGGATTTGGTAATCCTCCTGCGAAAGAAATAATATCTTTTGTCTCAGTTAATCGCATAACTTGTGCAATAAATGAGCTATCTGTTTTTAACATTCTATCTGAAAAAATTTGCACCATAATCCATTCTCCTTCTGAACTATATTTATTTGTTTTATATCATAGCAAATCACAAAACATTGGGAATTGTCAATATTTTTTAGAATATTTAAGTAAAATAGAAATGTAAATTAATCAGTTGTAGATTAATTTACTAGCTTACTTATATCTTCAAATATATTAGTCTCAGTATACTATATATTAGATGTGGCGTTGCTATAAAATCGCAGCTAGTAAGAGTCGCAATTATTCTGTGGGTACTGAATAATAATTATAATAAACTTCCTTATTTATTGAAGTTAGCAGAACGTTTTTAACAATAAAGGAAGTAGAAGCTTATTCTCCTGTTTTTTTATACCCTACTACGAATAAGATGCCTAAAAATTGAATAATAATATACTGAATAATCTAACATTAATTCACTTGAATTCATATATCAAAAAAGCTATTGTCATTCTCTACAAAACAATGATATACTGTACTAACTTAATAATGTATTAACGCACTAGTGAACTAAAGTGAATTGAACCAATATTTAATAATATAAATCAAAGGTGGTTTTCAACTATGAAACGTTTTGCAATTATGACAATGTTCATCGTAGCGATCTTCAGTGTGATGGCCGGCTGTTCATCTAACTCTGCTTCCAAAGATGATAAAACACTTGTAATAGGTGTTGACGATACATTCGCTCCAATGGGATTCCGCGATGAAAAAAATAACATCGTTGGTTTTGATATTGACTACGCTAAAGCTGCAGCAAAAGAAATGGGTTATAAAGTACAAATTCAACCAATTGATTGGAAAACGAAAGAATCTGAGTTATCCAGTGGTCGAATCGATTTAATTTGGAATGGATATACGATTACGGACGCACGTAAAAAACAAGTTAACTTTACAAAACCATATTTAAAAAATTCTCAAGTAGTCGTAACACTTGCCAATTCAAAAATTAATAAATTAGATGATTTAAATGGTAAAGTAGTTGGTTTACAAGCACAATCTTCAGCAGCAGATGCATTAGATGCTAGTCCTATTAAATCAAAAATAAAAAATGTCAGTGAGTATTCTGATAATGTAATGGCCTTGAATGACTTAAAAAGTGGTCGTACAGATGCAGTAGTAATTGATGAAGTAGTAATTGATTATTATATGTCAAAACAAAAAGGTACTTTCAAAGTTCTTGATGAATCCCTTGCGCCTGAAGAATACGGTGTAGGAGTTAAAAAAGGTAATGAAGAATTACTTAACAAATTACAAAAAGCACTTGATAAAATGAACGAAAACGGTACAGCTGCTGAAATTTCCAAAAAATGGTTTGGTGAAAACAAAGTATTAAAGTAAAATAATTAACAGTCAAAATCGGGTTTCCTTTTTTGGAAACCTGTTTTGTTTTTATCTTATCGGAATAAAAAATGCAATTTCCCTAATTCTGATAAAGCACAATCGTTTTTGTCAATCGACAAGTTTCATTTAGGAGGAACACTTGTATGAATTTAGACTATCTCATTACGGTCATTAAACCAATGCTACAAGGATCACAAATGACCATACTATTATTTCTAATCGCCATTGTATTATCTATACCCCTTGGTTTCTTATTAACATTGGCTGTGAAAAGTAGCTTTAAACCAATCTCATGGTTAGCTCAAGTATATATTTATGTAATGCGTGGTACGCCACTATTACTTCAATTATTAATAATTTGCTTCGGACTACCCATGATTCCAGGTATTGGTCAATATTTAGTATTAGACCGCTTTACAGCAGCATGCATCGGATTTGTTCTTAACTATGCTGCTTATTTTGCAGAAATCTTCCGTGGTGGTTTGTTAGCAATTGATAAAGGCCAATATGAAGCCGCACAAGTCCTTGGGTTAAATAAATTCCAAACAACAACACGTATTATTCTGCCACAGATGTTCCGTATTGCTATTCCATCGTTAGCAAACGAATCGGTCACACTTGTGAAGGATACAGCATTACTCTATGCAGTAGCTGTTCCTGAATTATTACACTATGCAGAAGCTGCAGTAAACCGTGATTTTACGATCGTTCCATTCTTTGTTGCAGGATTTATGTATCTTATCATGACCCTAATACTTACATTAATCTTTAAATGGATTGAACGTCGGTTTACATTTGAATAGAGAGGAGTGGTCATTATGGCTATCATTGAAGTATCCAAGTTAAAAAAATCATTTGGCAATCTTGATGTATTAAAACAAATTACATTTGATGTAAATAAAAATGATGTAGTAGCGGTCATTGGACCCTCTGGATCTGGTAAAAGTACAATGCTTAGAAGTCTTGTTCATCTCGAAGAAATAAATGGTGGAAGTATTGCAGTAGCGGGTGATTATCTTGTAAAAGATGGGGTTTATGCAAAACCACAAGAGATTAAACGCGTCACTTCTAGAATGGGCATGGTATTTCAACATTTTAATCTTTTCCCACATCTTACGGTCCAAGAGAATCTCGAAATGGCACCACGTTTAGTAAAGAAAGAATCCTCCCAAAATATTAGTAGTCGTAGCATGGAGCTTTTAGAGAAAGTTGGACTTGCTGACAAAGCTTCTGCATACCCTGCAAAACTCTCGGGTGGTCAAAAACAACGTGTAGCGATTGCTAGAGCATTGATGATGGATCCTGAAATTATGTTATTTGATGAGCCAACTTCTGCTCTAGACCCTGAACTAACTGGTGAAGTACTTCAAGTTATGAAAGATTTAGCAGAAGAACATATGACGATGATCGTCGTAACCCATGAAATGGGATTTGCTAGAGAAGTTGCTAACCGTGTCGTATTCATGGACAACGGTGAGATTCTAGAGTCTGGTACTCCTCAAGAATTATTTGACAATCCACAATTCGAACGAACAAAAGCGTTCCTTAACCGAAGCTTAAAATAGTAATCAGATTATAGAAGGAATAAAATAAAAAGCTGACCAGAGAAATAAAATTCTTTGGTCAGCTTTTTTATTGGTTCTATACCTTTTGGGAGTATGGAAATATTTTAAGAAATAAAAATAACGATACTCGCAATTCTTTTATACTTTAAATTAGTAGAAACAGTTCCATTTCTTCTCCACAAAATTTATTGTTCTATATTTTTAATACTGACATATTATAGCTTTGTTGCAAATTGTCTGTGCTTATTATGGACGGACAACAAGTACATCGCAATCAGCTGAGCGAACGATACCTGTTGTAACACTGCCGACTAAGAAGCGTTCAATTGCATTAAGACCAGTTGCACCACAAACAATCAAGTCCGCTTCCACTTTTTTAGCAATATCTTGAGTAATTGCTGATTTAGGAGAACCGTATTGTACGATTATATTGACATTTTCAATACCAGCGGTTTCAGCTTCTTTATAGTCTTCCAACAAAGTTGTAGCAAATTCTTCAGCGCGTTTTTCTTCTTCTGAAAAATTATAAGCTTCAAGCGCAGAATACACACGAGAATCAATGATACTAACCAAATGTAGCGTAGCGTTATTTCGTTTGGCAATTTCTACAGCTTTTTTAAATGCAACCTCAGCTTCTTTTGAACCATCAATACCAACAATAATGTTTTTATAAGTAAATAACATAACTTTATACCTCCCTTTTATAAGCTAATTATACCACCTAAAATTATAACCACGAAGAATCTATATTATGAACATTTATCACCAAAATTACATTCACCTACTACTATTTCCTTTACTTTATATTGGGATTGTTAAAGAGTACTGATAATTTTTATACAGCTTCACTTAGAATGCATTTTTTATTTCAACACATTCACTTTTCATTATTCAGATTTAAATGTTTCGCTACAGACGGCGCTTTCCACGGGCTTGGCTTCAATCTCCTCGAGCCAACACGATGTTGGTCACGAAGCCGTTGCCACAGGAAGTGGCGTTCTTAGGCTTTGTTCTTTAAAAGATGTGCTCCTGCGATTACTCGTCGCAAGAAGGAAATGCGAATGCATTTTCGAGGACTCGCCGTCTTTCGCTCCACAATGAAATAATCGGATATATGAAATGTTCATATTAAAAAACCTAAAATGGATTTCGATTAATTTATTTACATTTTTTATAAATTGTTAAAAATATTTCAAATTTTCTATATTTTTTAAAGAATATATAAACTATAATGGTATATATTAACATTATAGGAACACTATATTAATAATTTTATAGTTGTTTCATTAAGGGGGAATCTTATGAAATCTATTACAAAAAAATTTGCAGCGGCTAGTTTAAGTTGTGCATTAGTTCTTACACCGATTAGTAGCTTTGCTGCAACCGCAAAAACTGGCTCCGCATCAACTATGCTAAAAACGCTTGGTAAAACTGACGAGACAGAAACTACCCAAAAAACAGGAAATTATAGTGATGACACGATTATTATTAAATATTCAAGTAAATTATCTAACAGTGATCTTGGTGGAAATATTGTAATAAGCGATATTAAAAGTCTTAATTATGTAGTTGTTAAAGTCAAAAATAAAAAGAACCTACAGCAGACAATCCAAAAACTTCAAAAGAATAAGAAAGTCATATCTGTAGGCCTAAGTCCAAAATACAAACTTTCAGGAACAGTCGACCCAAAAGTAAGCGAGCAATATATGCATAGCCTATTAAAAACGGCAGATGCACAAAAGCTTGCAGGGAAAAATCAGGTTAAAGTAGCTGTCATTGATACTGGGATTGATCATAATCACCCTGAACTGAAAGACTCTATCATTAAAAGAACAAACATTATTAACCCAATGAATCCAACTACACCCGATACTCACGGAACACACGTTGCAGGAATTATCGCTGGTAAAAAAGATAATGGTATCGGTGGCTACGGCTTAGATCCAGCTGCAAAAATTCTTTCTTTAGATGTATTTAATGGCGATTTTTGGACTTTCGATTATACAATTGCAAATGCCATTCTTAAGGCAGTGGATGAAGGCGCAGACGTTATTAATATGAGTTTGGGCGGCTCCCTTCCTTCTGATGTTCTAAAAGAAGCAATAGATAAAGCAATTAGCAAGGGTGTTGTAGTCGTTGCCGCTGCTGGAAATGAAGCATCTGATATGGCTGTCTATCCAGCTAAATATGAAGGTGTCATTAGCGTTGGCTCTATTAATAAAGAGAAAAAACTAAGTTACTATTCATCATATGGCCCTTCAACTGACGTAGTAGCACCTGGTGAAGATGTCTATTCTTCCTTCTACGATCTTCAAAAAGGATCAACCTTTACAAAATTAAGTGGGACATCCATGGCATCTCCAGTTGTTGCGGGAACAGTAGCGTTACTATTATCCAAGCATCCAAATCTTAAGCCAGCTGAAGTAGAATATATTCTAGAAAAAACAGCAACAGATTTAGGTGAAAAAGGATTTGATAATAAATATGGTAGTGGTCTAATTAACCCAGTTGCAGCATTAAAATTTGACGTCAAGAAAATCCCTTCCCTAGTAACAGCTAAATGGGGAGAAAAGGAAATCTTAAATAATGCAGAGAAAATTGTAGCACCTGCAGAAATCAAACATAACTTTACCAAACCATCAGAACAAAAATGGGTGAAACTTCCTGTAGAAAAAGGCCAATATATTCAAGCTTCATTGGCTGGTGCATCTCAATATGACTACAAAATGACGATTCAATTCTTTGGTGATAATGAGCAACAAAAAACGGAAGTCAATGATGTAACAGAAGGCAAAACAGAAGGTAAACTAATCCAGGCTCCTTTTAGTGGAACAGTTGCCATTGGTATTAAAGATGTGAATGGAAGCTATGATGATTCAAATGCAAAACAATCACATGCTACATTAAAAGTAGATAAATTAGACCAACTTCCTGAAGATGAAACTACATTAGAAACACCTATTAAAATTGAAAACTGGCCATATAGCAAAGACGGCCTCCTTATGACAGGTGAAAAAAGTGATGAAGACTACTTCCACTTTACTTCAAAAGAAGCACAATTAATGAAATTTAGTGTAACTGGAATCCCAGGCGTGGATTTAAGTCTCTCTGTTTATGAAAAGGAACAGATATTCCCATCAATGTCAGATGAAGGCGGCAAAGAAATTCCTTCAGAAGGAATTCCTAGTGAAGAGATATATCCTCTATTCTCAAGCAATAATGGCGGTACAAGTGTTGGCGAAACATTAATGTTCCAAACAGAACCTAATAAGGAATATTACCTAAAAGTAACAAACAACTCTTCATTTTCAGATTTTAACATCCTCCAATTGCTATTCGGTAATTTTGGCGGTATTGGGGATAAAGGACCTGCTGCTTCAGCAATTCCATATAGCGTAAACTTGGAAGGAAAGGCAATTCCCGAAGATGAAGACGGCCTTGACGAATCAACACTATATAAAGAAGAAGGAGAAGGAATCACAATCTATGGTGGTAATTTTGCATCCACATTCCTTGAAATGGGACCAAGTGATTCTTCAAAGCAAATTGAATTATTGGAGTCCGGTGCTCGTTCATATCAATTAGGTGGATCTGCAACAGGATATCTTCAAAATACTTCAGACCAAGATTGGTTTAAACTAACACCAACTAGTGATGGTATTTATCAATTTAACTTACCTACTCCATCAAAGAATATTCCAACTGTTAGTTTATACGAGGTTGTTACTGAAGAAGGTGAAGATGGAAAAACATATCAAAACCTTTCAACTGTTGCAACAAACGAGGACTGGGATTCAGAAGATTGGATAAAAGATCATTTTGTTGCAAGTTTAAAAGCAAATAAAAAATATTATCTGTCAGTAAGTCCAAATTATAATTTATTCCAAATCCCATACGATGGATACCAAATTACATCAAAATTACTTGTTAGTAATCAAAGTGACAAGTATGAAGAAAATGATAAACCAGAACAAGCAAAAACTTTCCCTACAACAGGTGTAACAGCAAACTTTTCTACAGCAAATGATATCGACTCTTATTATTTTACTGCGCCTAAAGATTCTATATACGGTGTCAAATTCTCTAGAACGGAACTAACATCGTCACTTAAATCGAAATATCCGAAAGAATTATTAGCTCCATTTTTCGGATTGATACAAATTTCAGAAGATGTAAATAAAAACCATAAGCTTGATGAACAAGATATTGATCGCTCATCATACATCATGAACATAACAGAAGATGGAACAAACACTGGCTCCTTTGAAGCGAAAAAAGGCATATCTTATTTCGTAATTGCACATAGTTTTGTCGATTCAATGGCTGGTATTACCTTATGGCCATATCAGTTAAAAATTAATCCTGTAAATAAACAAGATGAAGATGCAAAATCGAAAATAACGAAAAACCAACCATCTAAACCACTTAAGTTTAAGAAAAACAGCAGTAAATTATATTCTGCAACAGGTTTCTTCAACTCAGGATATGAAGATGGCGATTCTGATTGGTACGTTTATGAATCTAAGAAAGCAAATCAAGTAACACTTTCACTTGATGCAGGAAAAGAAATAGACGGCATGATTGAAATCTACCGTAATGGCAAAAGAGTTGCAAAATCAGATATTTATGAACAAGGTGACAAAGAAATCGTATCCTTGAATTTGAATAAAGGAACATACTACGTAAAAGTTCGTGATTCCAAAGGTCGCAGTTCAATAGATCCGTACAAACTTTCACTAAAAATCAAGTAAAAAATAGATGACCCAAGAAGGCTATTAAAGGTAGCTTTATTGGGTCATCTTTTTGTTAAGAGCGTAAACTTCATCCTTTAGTGATCAATTTTGATTTGATAGTTAAAAAACCCTCTTATTTAAACTTTTACATACGCATTTTCGTATAAGACAAAGAATAGCTAGCCATACTAAAGGATGATGTAATATTCAACCAATATAGCAAGATATATTAAAACTGTTGGAATAGTTTTGAATAGTAGGAGGTAATATTTTTGGCTAAGCAAGAGAATGCATTATCCATATTCGCCTTAGGTGGTATAAACGAAATTGGTAAAAATATGTATGCAATTCAATACGCAGATGAAATTGTCCTAGTTGACTGTGGGGGGAAATTTCCCGATGAAAGTTTATTAGGAATCGATTTAATCATTCCCGACATCACCTATTTACTTGAAAATAAAGATAAAGTTCAGGCTTTAATTGTAACTCATGGACACGAAGACCATATTGGAGGTATTCCCTACTTCTTAAAAAAATTAAACATACCTATTTATGCCACACGCTTTACGCTTGGATTAATTGAGATAAAATTAAAGGAACATAAAATTCTCAGAGAGACAGAACTAATCCAAATTGACTCCAATTCAGATTTGGATTTTGGCAATATTAAGGTAACCTTTTTTAAGACAAGCCATAGTATTCCTGATTGCCTTGGAATTGTTTTCCATACTCAAGAGGGAGTTGTCGTGCATACTGGTGACTTCAAGTTCGATTTAACCCCGGTGAATGATCAATGTTCTGATATTCATAAAATGGCTGAGATTGGTACAAAAGGTGTGTTAGCACTTATTTCTGAAAGTACAAATGCTGAACGACCTGGTTCAACGCCTTCTGAGCGTTTAGTTGGAAAACATATTGACGAAGCCTTTTTAAGTGCCAAAAGGAAAATTATCATCTCTACTTTTGCCTCTAATGTAAACCGGATTCAACAAATAGTTGAGGCTACCAAAATTACAAATCGGAAATTAGCTTTACTCGGTCGTAGCATGGTGAATGTTGTAGCTGTAGCAATTGAACGTGGCTATTTAAATGTTCCTCCCGGAATGATTATCGATGCTCGAAAAGTCATGCAGCTTCCACCAGAAGATGTCGTGGTCCTATGTACAGGAAGTCAAGGTGAACCACTTGCTGCACTCTCCCGTATGTCAAATTCAGGAAATCGAGATGTACAAATTTTACCCGATGACACAGTGATACTAGCTGCCTCCCCTATTCCTGGCAATGAAAAAGATGTATCACGTATCGTGAATAACCTATTTCAGCTTGGTGCCAAAGTTATTTATGGTTCCTCAAGCATAACAGGAATGCATGTTTCAGGTCATGGCTATCAAGAGGATTTAAAACTGATGCTGTCACTGATGAAGCCAAAATATTTTATCCCAATTCATGGTGAATATAGAATGCTATATATTCATCGAGAATTAGCTGAATCCGTAGGGGTAGAAAGAGAAAACACATTTATTATCAAAAATGGTGATGTCGTTGATATTGAAAATGGAGAGGCTCGCCAAACGCGTAAAATCCCTGCTGGTGATACGTATGTGGATAGTGTTGATATTGGGGAAGTTGGAGAAATCGTATTACGTGACCGTAAACAGCTTTCCGAAGATGGGATGCTCGTTATTGTTTTAACTATCAGTAAAACGGATGGATCTATTATTTCTGAACCAGATACAATTTCACGTGGGTTTGTCTACGCAAAGGACTTCGAAAATCTCTTAAGAAATGTTAATCGTTTAGTGGTAGCAACGGTTGAGGATATACAGACAGAGGAAGCAAAACAATGGAATCCAGTGAAAAGAAAAGTAAAAAAAGCAGTTGGTCAATACTTGTTCACTCAAACGAGAAGAAAACCAATGATCTTACCAATTATCATTGAAATTTAATAAAGTGAAACTTCAATCAGTGGTTTTTTCCACTAATTGTTAGTTGAACCAATCGGGCTTTTACAGGAAGTAATCCCCACCTATACTTCTTCGGTTTTCCAAAAACCTTGAGGTGGGGGGTACTGCCCTTTTATGAGGGGAAAAAGCAGTCAATAGGATGATTGAATAGATCATTCCATTGACTGCTTTATTTTTTTGACTCTGTGTATGGATTAATTCGCTCTTTGTTATTGTTTATTCGCTCTTTCACTCTGTTTATTCGCTCTTTCACTCTGTTTATTCGCTCTTTCACTCTGTTTATTCGCTCTTTCCATCCGTTTATTCGCTCTTTTTTTAATTGTATTCGCTCTCTCAGCAATTTAAGTCTTCCTCATGAAGGAAAATGCTACTCTGTATTTACTATTCTCTTTAGTTTATTCGCAGATTGTATCTAATTTATTTATCCGCTCTTTATTTCTCTTTATTTCTATTTATTCGCTCTTTCACTCTGTTTATTCGCTCTTTCCATCTGTTTATTCGCTCTTTCCACCCGTTTATTCGCTCTTTTTCAAATTGTATTCGCTCTCTCAGCAATTTAAGTCTTCCTCATGAAGGAAAATGCTACTCTGTATTTACCATTCTCTTTAGTTTATTCGCAGATTGTATCTAATTTATTTATTCGCTCTTTACTTCTGTTTATTCGCTCTTTATTTCTATTTATTCGCCCTTTCACTCCGTTTATTCGCTCTTTTTCAAATTGTATTCGCTCTCTCAGCAATTTACGTCCTCATTACAAAGAAAAAATGCTCTTCATTATTCGTTGTTTAACGAATAATGAAGAGCATTTGTAATTTATCACATTAATTAATACTACCTATTCTACTCCTAGAGTTACGCCAAGTTGTTTTAGATATTGTCTGTAAGCAATACTTAATCGGTCAAATCTTAATGATAGTTCAACTTGTAGATCAAGTGGTAATTCTTCTGGCTTTTGATTTTCAACAATTGGCTTGTCCTGTGCAAAAATCATGTCTTGGAATTCAATGATTTCTTCATCTGTTTGACCCGTTTCATAGTCGAAAGATAAGATTCCATATGCGATTGATTTGCATTCTTCAATCGGTAAAATGGTAAGTAAGATTGTCATTTTTGTGTTATTCTCAGGTTCACGTTTTGTGAAGCGAACTGTCATTGGCGTAAGAACTTCGTACGTATAAAGAACATCTTTTGCCACACCCGTACCATCTGGATCTGGTTGGTAAATGATAATCTCATCTGTATAGATTCTTCCGTCCTCTGAGTGCACTTTATAGTCATTAATCTCTGGCTTTTCTTGAACACCTAGATACCCCTCGTGAACAAATGCTAAATGGCTAACATCTAAGAAATTTTCCACAATACGAGGAGGATTTGCATTAACTTCTTGTGGGCCCCAAAGAACATTACGGAAGTTACTATCATTATATTCAGGATATTGGAAGAAATCCGGATTGTTATTATTTAAGTTAACCCATACAAATCCGTAAGCAACTTTACAACCAAATTTAAATATTTTCGCTTTTGATGTGATATTTTGGCCTTCAGGAAGTTGCGGAATTTTCGTACATTTTCCTTCAGAGTCATAATGCCAACCATGATAAGGGCATACAAGATTGCCATCTTTTACACAGCCTAGTGAAAGAGCAGCACCACGATGAATACATAAATCCTTGAAAGCATGGATTCCTTGTTCATTTCTATAGAGAACAGCTCTCTCCCCTAAAATTATTACTTGTAATGGTTTTTCTTTTACATCTTCTTCTTTACAAGCAACAACCCAGCCACTGCGTAACACTTGATCTTCTATCATTATTTCACTTCTCCCTTTTATATCTCTTAGCTATATTTTATGGAGTAAAATTTGTAAAGTCAATACAAAAACACGAACAATTATTTAACGAATTTTTAAATTGTATGTATTTTTGGTATTTACATAAGCATAACGGTTCTTTATAATGCAGGTATGGTTTTAAAAAAATTACCATAGAAATAATAGTAATAAACTTAGAAATACATACAAACACTATTATTACGTATCTTCACCACAGGCTTTTATTATATTTATTTTTATCTATCTATAAAAATGGAGGAGAAAACACAGTGGAACAAAACAACGAAAATCCGAACATTATGGTCGGAGTCGATGAGAAGATTAATTGGAGAAAAGCCTTTTTATTAGGTTTACAACATGTTCTTGCCATGGACTTATATATTGCACCAATCATTATCGCTGGACTATTATCATTAAGTACATCGAATACAACATTCTTTATTCAAATGTGTTTTTTAGCAGCAGGGATGGCGACACTTATTCAAACAATTGGTGGGCTTAAATTGCCAGTTGTACAAGGCCCCTCTTATATTCCAATTGGCGCACTAGCAGCTATTGGAGGAAAACTTGGATTAGGAGCTGTTTTTGGTAGTCTATTGCCTGGCGCATTAATCATTGCACTTCTTGGTTATCCACTAAAATGGTTTGCTAAGGCTGTGAAGAAAGTCATCCCACCTCTAGTAGGTGGCACTGTTATTGTTATCGTAGGGATTTCGTTAATGCCAAGTGCATTTAATAGTATTTACCATGCACCTGGTAACGTTGGACATAATGTTTTCATCGCTTTTGTTTCTGCAGCAGTATTAGTTATTTTCATGTTATTGGGTCGAAAAGCAAAGGGCTTTGGTACATTCTTCCGTTTGACTTCTGTTGTTCTTGCTATTGTATTCGGAACAATTACAGCATCATTTTTCGGTGAAGTTGATTTCTCCTCTGTAAAAAATGCAGCTTGGTTTTCACTACCTAGTTTCTTCCCATTCGGTAAACCAGTTTTTGATTTACAGGCTATTTTAACGATGGTTTTCATTTATTTAGTTGTATTAATCGAAACAACGGGAACATGGTTTGTAGTATCGACGGTTACTGATAGCGAATTAGATGAAAAGAGATTAAATCGTGGAGCTGTTGGAGAAGGTCTTGGTTGCTTTGTTGGCTCACTTTTTGGTGGTACTCCAATGACTGGTTATTCTTCTAATGCAGGAATTATTGCTATCACAAAAGTAGCTAGTAAAAGAGCGATTATTAGCGCAGGAATTATTCTTGTAATCTTAGGCTTAATCCCTAAATTATCAGCAATCATTACATGTGTTCCTGTTACAGTTATCAATGCAATTTTTGGTATTGTTTGTGTTGCCATTGTGATGAACGGATTAAAAGTAATCCAAAACGTAGTAATCAATGACCGTAATATGATGGTTATTGGACTTCCTATCCTTTTAACAGTTGGCACTATCGTTCTTCCACCAGAAATTCTTAACAGCGTACCACCATTTGTGAATTATATTTTATCTTCTGGTACAGCTGTAGGTGCCCTTGCTGCACTAATTCTTAATCTTCTCATTCCAAACGAAGAGGATGCTAAAGTTGCAAAAGTGAAAGAATCTACAGTCCACAACTAATAAAAAATTAAGCATCTTTGATAAAAAAAGGTTGATTCAAAAACAGTTTTGAATCAACCTTTTATTTGTTATAGTTATTCGAACTATCTGCAAAATCTCAACCTTCATTACTTGTTATTCCATCAATTTATTTGATTTCTTTTTCAAAAACAAATAAACAATTATGATCATACTCAGAACAATCACTAAAATGGGATATACATGATATTTTGACAGATAAAATCCAATTTTATGCCACTCTTCACCCAGGATTTTGCCTAAAGTGATAAAAGTAAAGCTCCATAAAAGCGCACCGGTATAAGCATAACCTACGAATTTTTTAAATGGATATTTATCTATAGCAGCTATATATGCAGTAAGATGCCGTACTCCAGGGATAAAATAGCCTATCAATAATAAAGCGGGTCCAATTTTATAAAACAAAGCGCTCGTTTTATCGATTTTTTCTTCTGTAATGTGAAATTTAGGACCAAACTTCTTTAATAAAGGTAAGCCGAATTTGTAACCAACAAAATAGCTAAGCGAAATTCCTCCCGTAGCCCCTATAAAGGCACTGATTAATGAAATTATGTACGATAGCTTTCCTTGGAACACATTATATCCAACATATGTTAAAAGAACTTCATCAGGTATAGGAACTCCAACAATTCCTCCAACTAGCACAATAATGATGCCAAAGTACCCGAAATGTTCAATTAAATAATCCAAATGCTGCTCCACTTAACATCCCACCTACGAATCCAAATTCTTGCTTTTCAATCAGTCGATTGAATTTTCAGCATCCTTTATTTAATTTAGATTGTAGGTTAAATAATGTAAAGTAAATACTATTATTCCGAAAGATTAATGCAATAGTTGCTGTAAATGAAGAAACCCATCAAAAAATTTGATGAGCTTCAGTTCTTCTTTTTTATATTCTTACTTAATAGGAACCCAAATCTCCGAATAATAATCATCACTTGATGGATTTCCTTCTCCGTATACTTCTAATTCTGGTGTTTCAGCTAATTCATATGGGTGAGAAGGAAGCCATTCTTGGAATATCTTTTGCCACATGATCGGCATTGCAGCTGGCATTGCACCATGTACTTCGAAAATTGCCCATTTGGAGGCAGGCACTAAATAGGTTTCAAAATCTCCAGCATATTCACCTTCATGGCTTGCTGCAATCCAATAATCCATTACATTTTTTTCGGTAACTTCACAAATACCTATTAACCCTTGAACTGTACCATCAATTAGCGCTGCTAACCTGCCACTTGTGCCATCTTGATTTACATCTTGCCAAAATTGAGCTATCTTCTTTGATTGTTCCCCATTTGCACTTGAAAAAGTACGCTTTACACCTAACACATGAAAACTATCCTTTTCAATAATCTTATAATTCATTGGTTCCGCTCCTCTCAATTGTACTTGTATGACAAGCTTATTATAAGAATGAATCATATTTGAATGATTTCTTGCATCTGTTGGCTTCATACCATGTTGCTTTCGAAATGCCTTAGCAAATGCTTCAGGTGTTTCGTAGCCATACTTGTATGCTATATCGATTATTTTGCAATCAGTTTCTGCAATCTCTTGGGCTGCCAATGTCAATCTTCTTCCTCTTATATATTCTCCCAGAGTCATCCCCGTTAAAAGTGAAAATGCTCTTTGAAAATGAAAGGAAGAAGAATTCGCAACACTCGCTACTTGTTCAAAATGTAAATCTCTCATCAAATTTTCCTCGATATAGTCAATCGCCTGCTGAATGGATTGTAGCCACATGCTATGATTTCACTCCTTATACATATCTTAAAGATTCTAGATAAAATACGCTGGTCTTTTATTGCTTTTTTTGGACAGTAATTAATTTACTCTCTATACTTTCCAATGCAATTTTGACAAATACAATATTTCCCCTTCAATTCTTTAGGAACCAACTGAAGAACTTCTTTTGGAATATTTTCTTTCATGCACCAACATTGGTATTGTTCATTAGTACTAGCCTTACAATGGTTTTCCTCACCACATATCGGACAATGCTTTTTATCCAGTTGCAAATTTGGCACTCCTTTCAACAGTATCAAACTTCCTTTTCTAATCAATCTATCCATACATAAATTCTACCAAAACGTAGAATTCCCCTTTACCTATAAATTCAAATTATCAAAAAGAGGGTAAAAGTTTGCCCTTTCTTTTAAGAAAAAATCTATATAAAACTACTTTGTATGTAAAGATAGTACCTCTATTTTATGAAGGCTATTTTCAACAAAACAAAAAAGCCTAATTTCTTTAGAAATTGGCCCTTTTCTGGTTATTGGCTAATCCAACACTAATGCACTTCTTAATTGGTAGACCCCAAATTCTAGATATCCTTTTAAACAGGTCAACATATATACCCAGCCCTCTTTATTTTCTAGTATTCGGTTTACAAAATCATCATCATTTTCTTTAAAGCCTTCTTCAATAATTTCAATAATCGTACTCATTTGATCTATTTTTTCGAGAGTAATGGTTACGATATGCGCTTCTCCATCTTCGCCCCATTGAAAAACGATTTTTTCATTTTCTATAATTTCTATTATCGTCAATTCTAGTTGAGCATTGTACTCATCATATCTTACCGTAATGGTCTTGCCCTGTTCCCATCTTTCTGAACTCGTTGAGAACCAAAAATTGCCTATTTTTGAAGGGTCAACAAAGGCTTCGAAAACTTCATAAGCTGGTTTTAATATTTTCATTTTCGTTAGGTTGTTCATCCATTTGTCTCCTCACTTTCCATTTCACTTATAATTTTATAATAGGAATAAATTAATTAGCAAACTAGAAAGATTAAAAAGAACCCCGACTAAGGTCCATTTTAAAAGCGACCTTAGTCGGAGTTCAAATCATAATAAAAGACTGTAAATACCTCTATTATTTCTTCACTATTACTTTTTTAGCTTTACTTGTATTTCCTGCCTTATCTTTCGCTGTTACATACAATGAAGTTCCAGCTTTTTGTTTCTTGATTTTAACTGAAAAGTTTCCTTTACTAGTTGCTTTAGCTTTTCCAATTGTTTTGCTCTTTGCTTTTACTGTTACAGTTGAGCCTTTTTCTGCTTTACCCTTAACAGCTGTTGTTTTACTAGTTACTGTATTTACTTTTGTTGTTGCGGGTGCGATTTTGTCTTTTACCACAACTTTAATAATCTTACTTGATCGTTTTGCTGAATCTACACTTGTAATATAAAGTTTAGTACCAGCTTTTTGTTTCTTGATTTTAATCTTAAATTCATAGTAGCTATCGGCTTTACCTTGGCCAATGATTTTCTTTGAAGCATCCTTAATCACTACATTATCTTTTGGCATAGCATATCCGGTTACATAAGTTGTTTTGTTACTAATTGTATTTACTAAAGGAGCTACTGCTAACTTCTCTTCTTCAACGTATACAGTAAGTGTTGATTTTGCAAGACCAGTTGAATCGGAAATAGTAACTTGAAGTTTTTGTTTTACTTTTTGTGCTGGAATTTTCACTGAGAAAGTTCCTTTTGAAGAAGCTGTTGCTTTTCCAATTACTTTTGTTCCCTTTTTAACTTCAACTTTGGCACCTTTTATAGCATTTCCTGTTACTGAAGTTTTCCCCACAATAATTGGGTTTACTTTTACTTTTAAATCAGCAGTACTTACTGCACTAAATGCATTTAATCTTCCATAACCTGAAACAAGATCACTACCTATAGGAATATATAAATCTTCCGAATCAGCACCACCGGATCCACCGCCGATTATATCTACAATACTACCACTATCTTCTTCTTCATTATCCTTCTCTTCAAATGCTACATTATCGGATGATTCGTGTAAAATTTTACGAATATCGGCTACTTTCAATTTTGGATTTTCTGATAAAAGTAATCCTGCTACAGCCGTTACATGTGGTGTAGCCATTGATGTTCCACTCATATAAGTTACATTTCCATTAGGTACAATACTAGGAATTTTAGTTCCGGGTGCAACTAAATCTAATTCCTCCCCATAATTTGAATAATCAGAGACAATATCTAAAGTATTCGTTGCTCCTACAGATATAACATATTTTGAAGAGGCAGGGTAAGAGATTCCATATTGTCCATCATTTCCACTAGCAGCTATAACAACAACATTTTTTGAAGCAGCATATTGTAGAGCATATTCTAGTACACGGCTATATTTTCCACCTAGACTTAAGTTAATAACTTTTGCTCCATGATCAACAGCATATTTGATACCATAAGCAATTTGTTCTGTATCTCCTGAACCACTTGCATTCAGAACTTTAACAGGCATAATCTTTGCCTTTTGATCAATTCCTTCCATCGAATAGCCATTGTTAGATTCTGCTGCAATAATTCCTGAAACATGCGTACCATGTCCATTATCATCTAACGGAGGTTGATCTTTATCTACAAAGTTTTTACCAATATCTGTACGGACACGATTTTTTAAATCAGCAAGTGTATAATCAACACCTGTATCAACAACTGCGATTAGTGTATCTTTTACATTTCGTTTACTTAAAAGGCTTTGTAACTTATCGTTACGAATATCAGCACCTTTTATTCCTTCATCTCCACCAAGGTTTTTCAATGACCATTGATAGGCTGATTCAATATCATTCGATTGAGCATGATATGTTTGAAGAGGCTCAACAAATTCAACCTCAGGAAGTTTCTCCACTTGTGAAACAGTAGCTTGAAGTGAAGTTGCTTGTGCCTTAGCACTCATTCCTGAATTTTGATTATTCATCTTAACAACATACATATTATCAAATAGTTCATCTTTTTCATCTACAGCTGATAAAGTAGATAACGTGTTACTTCCTTTGATTTTTGATTGAACTGAATTTAATGTTTTACCTTCTTTTAACTTCACAATATATTTACCACTTGAAGATTGTGGTAACTTAATACCTACTCGATTAACAACGTCTACTACTCTTTCACCTGCAAGGCTAGTAAGATTTGCTTTTTTCGATAGACTTTCCATTTCTGTTTTTAATTTAGTTGGTACTGCATCATTTGCGATTTTATATAATGCATTGATAGCTTTAGCTTCGCTTTTGCTAATTACACGAGAGCTACTTGCACCATTTGTGTTTAAATCATCGATTAAAGGTTGAAGAACAACTAAATTATTAAAAAGATCATCTTTAATATTTTTGTTGAATGCTAACTTCGCAAGAACGAATGGCGCTGCTTTATAGTACAGAGATGATAATTGACGACCTTGTTCAGTTTTCGAAAGAATTCCATCACGGAATAAACGAAGATCATTCAACATTTCCTTTGCACTGCTTTTACCGTTTACACTAAATTCAACTGGACATGTTGCTCCTGTTGCATCCTCTGTAATTGGTGGTAATTTTACAGAGCTTGTTTTTAAAGTATAACTAGCATTTCCAAAATCAGCACTATCAAGTGGTGGTGCAACTGAAGTTACTGTTTGGTTTCCTGTTTCATCAATATTTTCTATTAGTCCGTAATACTCAACCTTTATGTAGTAAGTATTGTCCCAAGCATATGGAAATTGAATGATTGCTGGTGTTCCAGGAATTGTTCCTGTAGAATATTGTTCAAAAGTTTGATCTTTCTCTGCATTTTCTTTACTAGAGTAGACAGATACATTCACTACTTGATCACTATTTACTTCTATTTTCAGATGAGAATATTCTGAAATTTGTTCTTTTGTTGGCGTGATTTTATACCAATGTACTCCAGGCTGTTCAAATGTTCCATCAATTGCATTTCCCTCTGTAATAGCTGTTGCATCTGTAATTGATGTCGCAAAGATTGTTTCTGCATGATAAGTTTGCGGAATCATGAATCCAAATATCAAAGCAAAAACAAGTAACCAAGCAGTTACTTTACTTAATTTGTTAACCTTCACATAATAACCCCCTCGTAATTTTTAAGGAAAATCCTTCCTCACTTATCATATCTGTAATTATCGAATACTTCAAAACAATATTTTGTTAATTATATAATCTAAACTATTTTCTTATATTTCAATAAAACAAAATACAAATTTGGAATATTTTAATATATAAACCATTACTTAATACCTAATATTGTAGACTCAATCAAAATCAATTACTACTAATAATAGTCATAACGTTATAGGCTCGTCTTATTTGCCTTTTTGAATGTTAATTGGATGCTGGAAGGAATATGATTGTTTTATATATAAAATTCAAGAATCGTTTAAAAAATCATAAAAAGCCCATGAAATCTACCATTCATGGGCTGACGTTTTCCCTATTTAGCTTTATAAAAATTTCTTAGAATTCTTTTTACCATCATATGAATAGAGCACAAATTTCTCCTCAACAACTGTTCTTAAATGCACAGGGCGTCCCCATAATTGATAAATATTCGGTAGGACATGTTCTAAATATTTAGGATCGAGTTCCATCCCTTCATAGCCGTGAACTAGATACAATTCGCCATTTCTTAAATAATCTCCATTCTCCACAACGATGTATGGGAATCCACCATTCACTCTCATCGATACAAGTTGATCACGTACTGCTCTATAATCTTTGTCTGTAATTCGGTAGTCCAATCCCTTTTTCTCAAATAAATAAAGGTCCTCTTGTTTAACCAAATCTTTGGTCAAATAGTTTCGGATAAAGGACATATCCGATTCAACTTCTCTTACTTCAAAAATTTTCTCACGACCTGAGTTCGGCTTGACTCCTAATCTTTTCATTTCTTCTGTTGGGTTGTCATATCTCTTTTCTATATCTTCATAAATTTTTATCCCTAAATAATATGGGTTAATCGAAGTTTTAGATGGCTGAACAACGCCCGCATTTAACTTCGCATAATCAATTGTTTCAGTCGTTGTTAAATTTAATTCTCTCATGATACGTTGATGCCAGTAAGAAGCCCAGCCATCCTATCGCATAGATGTTTTTTATATGGATTAGTGAACTATTTGTTCCGAATTATGAAATAAAAACCTAACCTATCTACAGTTGAAGTTTATACTTTTTAAACAAATATCCTCCATGAAGTTTACACTTACACAGGACTTCTACATTTATCTTTTTTGTTTGGGTTAAACTTTTTTACTTTGTAATCCTGAATAATCCATCCGTTTGTATCCCAATCTTTTTTTAATGCAACCGTAAAAATATCTAAAGGGTTATGAGCTCCTGTGTAAGTTGTAAACTCTAATTTAGTCTCAAAAAGCCAAGAACCTGGATGATCCAGCTTCTTAATATCAATAATCTTTTCACAAATGGTTCCTATTTCGGAGGCGGTTCCATAATAGTCTTCTATTACTTTTTCCATTTGTGGACGTAAAAGGTCAATTACTACATCTTCTAATAAATTTTCTCGTGTGGCTTTTGTTTCTGTAGGATGGTTAGAAAAAGTTATCGGGGGTAATCTAATCGGTAGCTTGAGTTCTTTTTTTAAATGTTGTTCAGCATCTTCTAATGCTTCTTCCACTGCTACATACCCAATTTCAGGGAGTATTTCTTCAAATGGTTGAGGAAAATCACTTGTATTTGCATATACTGTCCCATTTTTCATCGCAAAGATAACTAATAAGAACAAGATAAGTGAAATGCTTTTGTTCAATTTTACCTCTCCTAAATTATTTTTTAGGATTATTTTCTCCAGCTTAACTACAACTATTCCTTGAACAATCCTATTCTTTAGTACAAAAGTTCAACATAAAAAAGCACCAATTTTTTAGATTGGCACCCCTTTTTAATTTATTTTTTTATTATCTCTTGTTCTTATCCATTTCTTCCCATGAATAGCCTGGTATAGTTGCAATCCATAACGTATCTCCTATGATATCCACATCCATAACGACTAAATCAACCGCATCAAACACTTTTTCAGGTTTTCTTTCGTCTTTCGTGTTGATGGAATAAATAGCTTCACCTCTATGTGTGTATCCGAATAATTTCTCGCCTTTTTTAATGAATTTAACTATCTCTTCATCAACTTTAATTTTTCTCCAATTTCCCTCTTGAAGATCTCGGGTCCAAATTCCACTTTGTGTTGTAATAAATAGCCTATTATTAATCACTATCATATCATTAGGTTCATCATTACGATTCGGCATAGTTATCTCTTTCCAACCATCATTTGTCTTTAGCAAAACCTTCCTTTCTTCTGTTAATCCTACCAAATCACCATTATTCGAGATTTGAATCACAAAAAATGGTTGAGGTACAATGGCTTGTTTCCAATTTTCCCCTTGATTGTTTGTGTAGTAAATCTTTCCATTTGATATCACGGCTATATGGTTGTTGATCGAATAATCAATGCGCTCAATCTTGTGGTCTAATGAAAGGATTTTTGTTCCCTTACTTTTTGATGTAATGCCTGCCCATAATTCTTTTTCGGTTGCTGCGTATAATTGATCATTCTTATTAAACCACGCATGTGTTACATATTTATTAACTAGGAGTTCTGTCCATGATTCTCCGTTGTTATGACTCAATTCAATAAAAGGTTGCTTGGTTGTACTAAATTGTGTTGGCTTTTTGTCTCCCCATACCACTAAATTGTTATTTCTAGCGACAACCCCCATAATCGCCATTCCTTTTTTTGTTACGGTATCGGTACCAATACGTTTGGATATTAAACCTCCACCGTATGGTAATTTATGATCGGCACTGACCACATCTCCATTTTGGGCATTGAATGAAATTGAAGTAAAACGACTATCTCTATCATTTCCAAACACATTTATAATGGGTTTGCCATCGATATTATCAAGTGTAAAATGATATCCTGTTGCCCAATCTTTTCCTTGTTTTAGTCCATATTTATCCTTTGCCAGCTGAAGAACATCGGAGCTATCAAACTTAATCTTATCGTAGGGTATTGTTGGATCCTGAGATTGTTTACCTGGTCTAAACAAGGTGATTTTCTTTTCTGAGATACCAATTAGTACAAAATCATCTGTACCTGGAACCACAAAGGTCATAAACCATTTAAAGCGTTTTCCTGTTTCTCCTCTCGAACCTCCCATCGTTTCATCCACACTGTTTACTCTTGAAAGTGTTGCGTTTACATTCCATTTTTTTGCTCTCTGGAATCCAATGTTAATCGCTTCTTTTAGCGTAGCTTCACCATCTGAAACGATTACTTCACGACCAGCTGCACTTGTAGAGGTAAACAGTATCCCTGTTGGAAATAAAACAAATATCAAAACGTATAAAGTTAATTGGATTTTCCCCATGTTTTTCCACCTAATTTTAATAGTTAAGGTAGTTTGCCCAATTTAATTGGTTTTAGTAAATAAATCGTTCTTGAAATGATATTGCTATTTCCACAAGTGTTAACTGTTTACTTTTTTTCACCAATAAGTGAACAAGAGGCTTACGAATGACTTAATTCAAATAAGTAAAGACTAAATTAAAGAGGTGGTTTATAAATCATGAAAACAATTTTATCAATACAATTTGCTCTTCATACATTATTTTTTGGAGATTTTTCAACAATAACTTTGAATGAATCTAAAAGTTTGGAACAAACAATTTCCCCTTATTATAAATGGGGACAGGTTGCTATTCAAAAGACAAAAGAAAAGTACCCCCAAGCGACAATTATTGATTATTTTCATATAGGAAGAGTTTCTATAACAGACTACTCTGTAGAAAAGTTCAGGCTTTGGTTAAAGGATAACAACAAAGAATTTGGAGTATATGTTGATGTTAAATTAGACAATAAAACCGAACAAATAATCGATGTTAAGTTAAGAGAAACTACTAAGTAACCACATCAAAATAATAAAGCCAACTAAGCGTTCAAATTATCGAATGGATTTTATTAAATCGATAATAATAATACAAAAGGAGGTGATCTTTTGAAGATAAAGTATTTCTTAATAATGATCCTAGCATTTACTTGTTTAAATATTACGTTTGTTCAAGCGAAAGATAATTCAGCAGATGAATTTTATAATTCTTTATCTAAAAATGAGCATCCTTACAAAGAGTATAAAAATGCAACTTTGAATATCAGAGAAAAAGTAAACGGTAGTAATTTAGATGAAATACAAAAGAAATTAGGGAAATACGCTCTCGACTCTTTACCTACTGATTATAAAGGGACAGAACTATATTTTTTTGCTTCTGTATATGAAGACGCTCAAGTACTTGTAGAGAAAGCCATTTTTTACGATATGAAAGGAAACTTTCTAGGAGGAAGTTTTAGTCGTCTAGCTAAAAAAGAGGCTGTATTGAAGGGTGAATTTAAGGGATGGAGCGAACAAGCAGGAACAGAGGAATTTTCCAACGAGAACCCTCGATAACTATTTAGATTTGAAATAGTAAATCCCGATTTTATGATCGAGATTTACTTTTTAGGACTGATTGTTACTAGATAATTTAACCCTAATCTTTTTATCTTCTAACCTGCTCCAGTTGACTTAATAAGATTTTCTTAATTGTTCATGATAAGAGAAAATGGATGGAGGATTTTTATGAAAAAAAGCATGTTAATATTGATTGCCTGCTTAACTCTTTTCTCTTATTCACCTGCCAAAGCTGAAACCGTAACTAAAAATGATGTACAGTTGCGCGATGACGTGATTCTCGCTTTGCTATTTCCCTTTATTGATAAAGAAATCGAGAAACATTATGGCGAACCTAAGCAGTATTATAATGAAGGAATTTTACAAATCAAGAAATTAAGAGAAGGTAGCTATTGGTTTAATGTCACCGTGCAGGTAACAACATTCGAAGGAGCTCATAATCCTCCATATGATTTAGTGACCATTACTTTTAGTAATACGGGTTCTGAAGACTGGCATGCTATTGATTTCAAAAGCAGAAGGTTGAAAGCAAACGAGTAACTCCTTTTAACCCCTTCAACTAAACTGCCCCGTTAATTATGAATCAAACTAATAAAAAGCACGATTCAAATAAAATAGAATCGTGCTCAAATGTGTCAGTTCCCGATTTTTTTGTCATTCAACACATTTGGTTTAAATTCAATTGATTTTGCTTGATACATTTTATCCTTAAACTTATACGTAATTAGAATATCGCCTATATTCCCACCTGCTGGAGAAATTTGACCTCCGATTTTTGCAATAAGTTGATTGTCTTTTATTTCAAAGTTGATAATATTGCCAAAGTAAATATCAGTAAAGAGATGTTCGGGTTTAATACCTAAAGGTTTAATATCAATTGTATATTTCTTGTCGCCTATACTAATATTAGCCTTGTTGGATGATAAATCGGTCTTTACGTTTTTTAATACAATTGCAATTGGGTCATCAACAAGGATTTCAACTGGAACTTTAACAAGCTTCTTATTTAAGAGTTGATTTTGGATATGGAAAACGTGAACTTCTCGTTCTAATATGCCAGTACCAGTACCCTTGGTCAAAATTATTATTAACTCATTTTTTCCATCCTTATTGATGTCCTCATACATAATTTGAGGGGACCACGTAGGACTTGTTGTATTTATCCAATAAGGTCTTGTAAGAACTCCGCCTTGAAAATCAATTTTAAAATCTGTATATACTCCATTCATCTTTTTAGCATAAAGAGTAACATCCGCTTTATCAGACTTTGCAATTTCATCATATCCATTTATCATTGCTTTAGTTTCTGTTAAACCAGTAAAAAGAGAAATGGCAATCATTAATATAAGAACTTTTTTCATAAGAAAACACCTCATATTTAGTGTTCTCTATAACTGACTGTTTATTCCACTAAACTCCGTCGTTAAAGAATTTGTTCTGCAAATATTCAAAGACCTTTAATTGACAATTACAATAATCGTAAAACTCGACCCATGACTAATGGATCGAGTTTTAAATATGATTTTAATTTGTTGACTGCCAAACATATCGTTGAATGTCAGTACCCGCCTTTGTTGTCATTCAACAACAAGTATTTCTCATCTATTATGATTTTACTATCGTAACATTATTAGAATAATTACCCCTGTACCGAACTGTTAAATCACGATACTATCCCTTTGCCGAACCTTATTTTGCAACAATGAAATTCCTTATAAATAATTGAGTATCAAAGCCTTGATATATATAGGACAAGCCTATTTTTTAGGACAAGCTGTTTCGGCAAAGGGATAGGGTCGGGATCCCAACCCTATCCCTTTGCCGAACTGCGAAATGCTTACTAATAGCTGTTCCTATCCCATTGCCGAACTTTACTACCTGTTTACCACTTGTCCTAATAATTCAAAGATTATCTTTTATTAGCTTCATAACATTACTATAATAAAAACTGCCAAATAATTTTACTATGGTAACTTTACTAAAGGTTTAATTCAGAGCTATGTTAATTAACTCTGTTGACAATACACTTTGAACTAATGATTAGAGGGCGTTTGTCACTTATGAAAAAAAACAAATAAAATATTAGAATTAAGGAGGAGAGAAAATTGGAGATAGAAGTAGGTTATTTTCCAAAGAGTTACTATGACTCAAACCCTGAAGCTGGAGGGTTTTTCCCCTTTGCGTTAGAAGGCACTACACCATATGTTTTCTCTATTGATAGCTTAGATGAAGCAGTATGTGATAGGAATTTAATCTCTTGGTGGATGAAAAATATTAAATCATTTCCACTTTATTTTTGTTCTGAAATTCCTTCCTATTGGAAAGATGAGTTTGAACAAACTTGCAAGGAATTCAATATCAGTTGCAGATACTTAACTAAGAAAAAGAAAAGATCCGTTCTAGTTGCTGAAATCCAGACCGAAAAGCAGTTTCAGGAGATTTTCCCTATCTACTTTAGTCTTGGTAGTGAGAATGAATTAGCTTTATGGTCCACAAAAAAAGATATATTTAGTGTAGAAAAAAGAAAATGGAAAGGAAATTGGGGAAACGAAATTGCAGAAGCAATAGTAGTTAAAGTAGAAGATGATACAAGCATCTTTTGGATTGGCTATGATGGAGACGATATTGTAATTATCTCAAACCAATCTCATTTCTCAACATATGAAAAAATAATCAAAACTTTTCCCGAATTTGTGGTTCCTAAGCTATGTGAATATGAGTAATTACAAGATGTAATACATCAATCTTATTTAGCAAACCAAAAGAAAAAAGCAAGGAATGGATTGATTCCATCCTTGCTTCAATCATTAATTAAATCCTAAGAATATGGTTCCTCTTTCGCTAAGATCTACTTTAGCCATTATTTCGTACTGGTATTCTTCTTTTCCGCTAATTGTTACTTTATCCAATAAAAATAAGACCAATTTTCTGAATTCAGGTTGCGTAAAATCATATTTAAAACCTGTAAATTGTTTGGTGATTTCTTTGAAATTTTCAACATCACCATAAGACAAATAAAGTTGCTGCTTTTCATTTTCTTTCTTTTGTATTTCTTTTTCATACAAATCAATTCTTTTCTGAACACTTATTCGATATTGAACTAGTGCATGTTGAAGATCATCTGGTTCTGGATTCTTTTCCATTAATGCTTTTTGTTTTATTTCAACTTCCTTTAGTTTATCCGTATATTTAAATAAATCCTTTTTGAAGGTTTTTATACTTTCTTCTATTTCTTGTATTTCTTCTTGGATTTTTTCCATAATATCAGATTGTATTTCCTCTTTTTTTCTTGAAAGATATTGATAATGCCATCCACCCATAATTTCACTAAATAAATACTCGTGTACCTTATTAACATCCCACTTTTGTTTACACCCTTTACAGATATAAAACCTTTGGTCTTCATATTTTCCGCCATCTTTTTTTCTTTTCCCTGGAGTGTAATTTTTACCGATCACTTTTTGTTTACAGGATTTACAATGAAGTATATCAATGAATAAATAGGGGGTTATATATTTATTTCGAGTTATTTTCCCCTTCTTTTTCTCCTCATACAGTTCCATGCATTCATTCCACTCTTCTTCTGGAATAACAGCTGGAATTTTATCACACTTACCTTTTTTCCATTCACTCCTATCCTGAACTGAATTTCCTGAACCAGGTACAATTCTTTGACTTGTAGTATATCCCGCATAATAAGGATTGGTAATGATGGATTTAATACTTTCTGCCACCCATTTTCCCATTGTGTCTTTTGGGTGTTTTTCATTCATAAGGGCTGCAATACGCTTGAAACCATATCCTCTTTTATAGTAATTGAAGATTTCTTTCACATTATCAATTTGATGAGGTATTGGAATCATAATTGAATTTCCATTTTTATCCTTTTCGTATTGAAATCCATAGGGTAATATTCCGCCTAGCCATTTTCCCTTGGCTGTTTTACTGTTATAGGAATCTCTTGTTCGTATCCTTGTATTTTCAGCTTCAAGGGAACTTAACCCAACTTCGACCATAATCTCTGTTGGACTATCTGTTGTATATAGTTTTTCTGATTCTGTCAAAATAATGGGAATTCCTAACTCACGGAACTCTCCCCAAAGCTGCATATGCTGGTCAATTCTTCTTGCTAATCGGTCAGCTTTATAAACCAGAACACAATCAAATTTTCGTTCTCTTGCATCTTTTCGAAGTCGATCTAGATGTGCCCTTTTATTAAGTGGGTTTTTGAAGGCTGATTTATTTTCATCAACATAATCATCGATGATAGTAATTCCATATTTTTCAGCAAATTCATGACAAATAAACCGTTGTGTCTCGACATTCTGTTCATCAGTTGAATGCCTTCCATAAAAAGCTGCTTGTAACTCTTTCGTTTTCAAAAACTCGGATAATGTCATTGGACTACCTCGTTTGTTTCTAAATAAGGATGTTTAAAAATAATACGCGAAGAGAGTTCATCAACATAAATCTCTTGAATTAAATCATTAATTAATTCGCTTTTTCTTGAAAAAGGCAATAACATCCAATTTTCTTCCTTTAAAAGCTCTTTTTTTATTTCATCAACAAAATCAGGAACTTCTATAAATTTTTGTCTTTTCACTTCAATTTCAAAAATTTTATTTTTGATTCGTTTTAAATTATTTGAGCACTCCAAAACTTTACTCTTAGTTGATTCATCTTCCTTATGAATCCATTTATTTGTAACTTGGAGTAACGCTTTTTCAGCATTTTCTAATTCTTTTATAAAGTCAGCCTTTACCTTCGATAATTGTTTTAAGCTTTTCTTAAGATGAGTAGAATACAGCTTTTCAAAATGTGTATCTAATAATTCTAAGAAAAAGTCTCTAGTTTTCAAGTAAACGAGATTTTCAATTTCCTTCTGCTCCAATTTTATATTGTGTTCACTACATTCATACGTAGCGCAAATCTCTCCTTTTATTGTTCTTTTAGAATTTATCAAAGGCTTCCTTTCAATACTTATCTTTTTCTTTCCCTGCTCGATTAGTCGATTCTGCTCACATACGTCACAAAAGATTAATGAAGACAACAAATAATTAAATTTTTCTTTTGGTATCATAGGAGTTTTCCTACTTTCAATTATCTCTTGTGCCAAATCAAATTCTTCTGCTGTTATTATGGCAAGTTCTTCAACAGACCGTGAAACCTGGCGATTATCGAAAGTAGCAACTCGGATTCCCATATAAATAGGATTAGTTAGTACATCTGAAACATTATTTCGAGTCCATTCTTTTTTTCTTCTTTTAAAGCCGTCCTCTTTTAACTTTTGTGCCAGCTTTTCCATATTTACATATTTATCTGTATTCCATTCGTTAAAGATGGTTTTTACAATTGAAAGCTCATCCTCATCCCTTATTATTTTTGTTTTCTTTTTATCTGCTAAATACCCAAATGGCAAGTTTCCAATACTTTTTCCCCTTATAAAGTTACTTAACCTGGTATCAGCTATTCGTGAATTGATTTGTTCTCCTTCCCTTTGATTCATTACACCAATGAACAATTCCATGAGTTCTCCAAATATATCAAAACGCATAGGAGGTTCATTTTCTGCAATAAAATGCACCTCTACATTGTGCGATTTAAAAAGGTTGTATAGAACTAAATGCTCTTCTACTTTTCGCGCCAAACGATCTCTTTTATAGACAAGCAATGTTCCGACTTTTCCATTACGGATGTCCGTCATTAATTGTTTCATTTGTGGTCGTTCATTCAACTTATTTTTTCTTGCTGAAACCGAAGGCTCAGGATATTCCAAATCAACCAACAACCCTTTCTTTAAAGCATATTGGTTAATTTCATATTGTTGAGTAGTAACGGATTCCTCCTGAAGCTGTGTTGAACTTCGATAATAAGCAACTGTTTGTTTCATCTTTTCACCTCTAAAATAATAGATTTTGTTCTATCTATCTTTATGCGAAGCTTGTTCAATTAATTTCTTTTTTGTAATCTCCATAAACAGATTCATCCATTCTTTTGCAGCTTCAGGATCGTGAACATATTGAATGGAAGTAATTCTGCTTTTTGTCTTCTTCATACGTGCCATTTATTTTTCTCCTTTCATTTAACCTTTTGAAGGACTTTCTGTTCTTTTTATAGAATTAGGACAATCAAAAGGTTCATTAGACAAACATAAACTTTCATAATTTATAAATAAAACAATCATTGGAGGTACAGAATGCTGCAAAATATCGGCTCACGAATTCGTACTTTACGTACCAATAAAGGAATTAGCTTAAATGCTTTTGCAGAAAGGTTAAATGTTTCTCCTGGTTACCTGAGTAATTTGGAGACAGGGAAAACCGATACAATTCAATTTTCGCTTTTAGAAAAACTTCAATCGGAGTTGCATATCCTCCCCCTTGAATCTGAAGACTTGGACGAATTAGATTTAAGACTGAAACATGCAAAGCAGCTGTTAGCAGAACTAGAACACTCTAATCCTGAAGCAGCTCATTACTTGCTTACGACTTTTGAAAATGGACTTGAACTTCTTCTAAAAAAATAAGATTCTATAGTCATAATACCCAACATTTAATATAATTATTCATAATAATGAATAATCTGTTTACGATAATGAATAATGATTTAAAAAATGGAGAGTCTAACCATGAAGGGTTGGACTCTCTTTTTTTGTTTCAATTGAAATATGAAACACTTTATTGGGGTCAATATTCAACTCCTGCCCTACGGAATGAATAGCTGAAGAATGCATCATTTTTTTCTCCCATTGAAGAAAGAGATGCTTTACCCTCGCTTGATTTTCTTCGTCTAAATCGGAGATTTTATTAAAGCCAATGTTATCAAACTTAAAACCTACGATTAAGTCGTTCACTCTATCCCCCCTTACTTATGTCTATGCTTAAGGAGAGATGGACAACCCTTCTAATTTTAAGATTTCATCATTTTATTTGTTTTTTCATATATATGGACAAACAGACTTGGAGGAAAACACATGAAGGCTCAATCTATTGAAAGTGATAAATCCATTGCATTATATTGTCGTGTCTCAACAGATGAACAAGCAAGGGAAGGGGTTTCATTAGATGAACAACAAGAGAGGTTAACATCCTATTGTCGTGCAATGGGCTGGAGTGAGAATCCACTAGTATTTGTAGAGGATGGTTATTCAGCAAAAAACATGGAGCGCCCTCAACTTATAAAACTTATTGAACTAGTGAAAAAAGGGTCGATTTCAAAAGTTTTAGTGACAAAATTAGATCGAATGAGCCGTCGTCTTAAACATTTACTTGAAATCATTGATCTATTTGAAGACTTTAAAGTTTCATTTATCTCAATTAGTGAATCCTTTGATACAAATACCCCTTCTGGACGTTTAACACTTCAGGTTCTTGGTGCGGTCGCTGAGTTCGAACGTGAACGTATCCGTGAACGGGTATTCGAAAATATGCTTCATGGAGCAAACCATGGAAAATGGTTAACTCAAAGTCCCTATGGCTATGATTTAATCAACAAAGAATTAGTTATTAATGAAAAAGATGCAAACATTGTAAAAAGAGCTTTCGATCTTTATTTAAACAAAGGCTATGGTTTTTATTCTATTGCTAAGTTGTTTAATGAAGAAGGAATACCATCCAAACAAAAAAAGGAATGGTCCATAAGATCCGTTAAACTCATGTTATCCAATCCAGTATATAAAGGTACCCTTGTTTGGAATCGGGTTGATAGAAGCAAGAAAAAACAAATTGAAAAAGATATTGAAGATTGGGTTGTCGTAGAAAATGCTCATCCCTCCATTATTGATGAGATAACTTGGGATGCCGTTCAAAAGGTAATGGATAAAAAACCTGTTCACCCTCGTTCTAAAACTAGCCCACATTTATTAGGAGGATTTCTGAAATGTGGACGTTGTGGCGCAGGCATGAGTATAAGCTGGTCTGGTCCGAAAACGAACCGTAAACGAGTTTATCGTTGTTCAGCAAACAAAAACAAAGGAACATGTACAAGTAAACCTTATAATGCCAACGATGTAGAAGAGTGGTTTAAACAAGGTTTATTACAGCTTTCTAAATCAATTAATCAATCGTATGTCTATAAAATTGCCAAACAAATTCAGGAAGATGAAAAACATATAGTCATGCAACAGATACATTCCGCAAAGAATCGTTACAAACGAAAAGTAGATGCATATACCGCAGGACTTATAGAATTAGGTGACCTGAAAGAAGAAAAAGTAAGAATGGACAAAATAATCAATGAATTAGAAAATAGAAGTTCTAACACTGCCTCAATCAATACTGTAGAACTTGAAGAAAACTTAAATCAAAAAATTTCATCAATAGTAGATTCCATTGATATCTTACCGATTGTTGAAGCGAAATCTCTTATAAAAACCCTAGTCGAAAAAGTAATTGTATTTGAAGAAAAGAATATTGAAATCGTATTATCCTCACTAACATAATTTTTTGCAACCAAAGCGAGCTTTACGTATAAACATTAAGTGGCTAACGATTAATCGTTAGCCACAGTTATTTATTTCAAGATAATAATTAATTTTTAAACAATATGTATTTTATAACTCAATTTATAATGATACGATTTTCTTTGATAATATTTTTCGGGGTTTGATTTTTAATATGTTGTGTTCCATCTTTACCTTTGTCTTCGTTAATAATTTCAATAAGCATTGTTGAAGGAACAAAAAAACCCGATTTTTCACTTTCCTTTATTATTCCTAAATGGACGTATGCATTGAACTCCTCTTTATAAAAAAGTAAGTTTGCATTTATTTTACTACCTGATTTTGTTTGATCGTATTCAACAACATCTGGATTAATAAGCAATTCAGGTATTAGAAAAAAATACATGCTTTTTAATCGGTAGCTATTTAATTTTTTTCTATCTATAGCTCTTATGGAATCAAAAGTTAATGTCCCATTTTTACAAGAATCGAAAGCGACTTTACCTTTATAATTAGGAATTTCAGTAGATCGTCTTTGTCTTTTTAATTCATTTTTAACTATATCCTCTAACCCCAGAAGATGTGCAAAATTATAATCATTACAACGTAGTTTTAGATAAGTACCGTCGTCTAATTCATATTTGTATATAAAAGGCATTAAAAATGCTTCGTAATATTCAGATAATAATTTTAAGGTTAAATTGCTTAATGAAGGGCGAACAGCCGTTTCTTTCAATTCATGTATGTTTCCAAAGACAAATTTCATTTTTCTATCTCCTAATATAAATAATTTATAAAAAGAAATTAGCTCTGATGAAATCAGAGCTAATTAAAAGAAATTCATATGTGGGTAGCGGTATTTAATTATAACCCCATACCAAGGGTAAAAGTCTCATATATTACTACCATAAAGTTGTCCTGAGTCGTGAGAACGGCGAAGAGGCGGCTACCCATAAAACCTCCATCTCAGGTATAGTTAGTATCACTAAATGGAAATATTTAATTCAATAAATTGAGTAGCGGTGCATTTTTGTAACCCAACACCTAGGTATAGGTCCCATAATTTACTATTTATATACAAATAGTTCTGGTTCGTGGGAACAACGAAGGGGCGGCTACTCTTTGAACCCCATTCCAGATTAATTCTTATAAGTTAATACTACAAACCTTTCTAAAATTTGTCAAGAGGGATTCTTTTTTTAAAATTATTTACCAATTACTTAAGCAATGATATGAAAAAAAACAATACCTTGTTTGTTAACAAATCTATTCTGCTATATTACTATATAACCCTCAAGTCGCACTAAATTGTTGCAAAGAATTTTCTCCTACAGAAAATGCATAGTGAAATCCTCCAACTTTTTTATTTTCATCATAAATTAAAATTGGTAAATCAGCTTTAGGCATCCATACACGTCCTAATTCGATTGCTGCTGCAACTGGAGTGGCAGGAAATATGTGAAGTTGATTTTCTTGTCCATGTACAAGCTTTATTTTATTAAATAATTTTCTTAATACAACTCGAAATTCTCTAAGCTGATTTTCTCCTTTTAGAAAATCAACATACGGCGAAGGAACTGTTATAGTCCAAATTGAAGTATCTGTTCCAAGAACGTTTGTTATTCGACTGTTATCAATGTTTCCACTTAACGAAAGATTTAATGCAACCTTTTTATAAACAGTTGTTGGTTCATGTACTATATATTCAAAATCATCAGGTTCATTTTGCCACTTCCAAGTTCGTGGTTCTCTGTGTAGTTGATAAACGTCCGTAGAATAAATATCAGAAATTAACGTTCCTAGAAATATGAGTAGTGGTTGTGGAGCCAATGCAAAGACTGACAAATGATGAATATCGTTTAACTCAAGCCTTCTTTTTACTTTGTCATTGAATTGATTCTTTAGATGTTCACTTTCTATTTTCCAGTATAAATCCTGATCATCACGAAAAGAACTATTCCCTAAGCTTAATCCAATAGCGGGTTTTTCTGCTGGATATTTATTTGGCAACATAGCGCAAGTGGTATCATTCCAATTTAATGGTGAAGAATGTTCTCCTACGTTAGCTCCATAGAATAGCACATGACTTTGCATATCTTCTCCAATGGAAGTGACCATTTCAATTCTAATCTCGTGACTGTTCTTCATTTCTCTTAATCTCTCAACAGGATGACCCTCTACGTCTTCCTTATCAATCAATCGGTGATGTTCATCACACATTAACATTAGATTGTTGATATCCGATGCAAGTTGTTCTGATAGTTGTTCATCTCCACGTGGACCATTAGGGCTATCTGCAACAATATGCGCAATATATGCAGCATTCATTTTTGATAGAGTCAATGCATCTTGCCATAATGGTTCATTGCATCCTTTATATTCACATCTACCGCCTGCTTTAACCCATAATCTTAACTTTGTTTTTTCTGGAATCTTTGTTTTTGACAAACAGCTTTTCCCCCTTTAAATTCTAAAAATAATTCTTTCTTTTTTTCTTATTTGGATGTTCTCCTCCACCTAGCCATTCCCCTGTTGTATGCCATAGTTCGTAATAGTACAACCAGAGTGATGCCCATGGAACAATTGTTTCCGAAATTAGCATTTCTTTTGTCCACTCTTTCCGTTTAGGTCGGAAAAGACACAATTTGTTTCCTGGATATACATGAGGAATTGATTCTTCTCCCCTTTTGACAAGTTTAGGCGAAAGTACCGTTACCTGAGGTTGAATCATATTTAAAGAATAAGCAATTCTAACTGTATAATTTTTACTCAAGGCTGTTGGTTTCAAATGTCCTGTCCAAATCACCGTATTCTTGTCCCACTCCTCTTTAAAACCTGGAAACGTATTTTTCATTGCAATAATCTGTTGAGAGATAGCTACATAGTTTTTTTTGAACGGAATCTTCTTATTCCCCATAAAACGTATTTTTCTCCACTGCTACTGCATTTTCTGTTGTAGCTGCTACTAATAAACCTGAAGTTCCTAATACTGCAAGACCTTTATTGCTTCTAGCTTTTTCAAGATGTTCTGCTTGCTCTTTGAGTGTCTGATTAATAATATTTTCACCAAACATTTGTTTTAACTTTTCAGCAATTTCGTCCAATCCTTGTAATGCATTTACTTGTTGCCAACTGATTTTGAAATCCCTGATAAATTGCACAAATGATTGGTATAACTCAGGTTGACCGTCCCATCTTTCACTTAAATCTTCTTTTTCGTTTGATGGATTTAATACAACTAATCTTTTTTCACTTTCTGAAATCAATAACAGTATTTGATTTAGAATATGTGATATAGTTTCGTTAACAGATACTTGTCCATTATAAGCGTGACCAGATAGGGTGGTTAAAACAATGCTAATAGGAGCTGAATCAGGGTCTTCTTCAAAATAGATATCACGATATCGTTTTATCAATTGGACAGCTCTTTTAAGTGGTGCTTTTCTTTCGATGTTTTCATCGTTCGGTAATGGTTCAATATCTGCTCGTACTTCAAATGATTTTCTAATTTGATTGGACCGATCGTTAAACCATGATGTATAACCTTTTGGATTACTATCTTTCCAATCTTTTGCTTTGCGGTCTGGAACCTTTACGCATGTATCATCTGGACCTGGAATTGCAGGGTGCGCAGGCAAAATATCCATGTGAAATTCATTTGCGTAATTCAATCGAATACAACGATTTTTTCGTTCTACCTTTTCCCTATAAATCTCGTTATCTTTCAAACGCTTTTCAATAGTATTTAACAGCTCAATTGGGTCTTTTCCTAGATAGGAATGATTTATTTCACATACCAAATCAAGATCGTATTCTTGTCTTGATAAGGGTTTTACAGTTGTACTAATACTTAATGAGCCTTGTGAATATATGTTTACCTCTGCTCCATTAAATACATCCTCATCTTTTGAAAGCCAAGTGCCCACTGCTTTATATCTTTCTTCGGCTAAGCCTCTTTGGGTTTTGCTTATTTGCAATTTTTCACCAATACGTTGCAGCAAATCATCTAATAATTCTGTATTTTCATAAGGTATTATCATATTATTCTCCTCTCGATTAAGTATTTTATAATCCTTTGAAAAATCTTTTCTACCCTCTTCTTACACAAAATCCAAAAATAAGAAAATCTGTTCGTGAGAGTATGTTACTACACAATATATAGAAAAGTCAATTATACAAAACACTATATATAGTCATTCTAGATGTTATACGCCAAAAAGCACGCCCCCATATATAGAAGGGATCGTGCTTCTTATATTTTTTTTATCCAAATGTGACATTACCTTTTTTTCATTCAACACGTATCAAAATGAAATTCCATATAAAAATCAATGGCTAACGTTTATTCGTTAGCCACATATATTTCATTATGTTCTTGATTATCTTGTTGTTCATTAATGTTTTCAAAATAATATTTGATTGCATTATTGATTAGTCTTTTAACTTGCTTGTACTCTTTTTTAGTGTATGGGCATTTGATATTTCCAGTTGCTGTGACTAAATCTGATTTTAATAAGTCATTTTCAAACAATTCGTTGAAAATTGTATAAAGGAGATTAACGGTTATAGGATCTTCATGGTCTAGTTCCAATTTTAAGATCATGTCGCTAGTTAGCTTTTTAAACTCGTCAAGTGTCATTTTAATTTGTTTTACATCTCCCTCACTCTCACTAATTACTGTGTTAATCTGTAATGATCTGTTTTTCAACTGTATTATTTCCTTATCACTTATCTCAAAAAGCTCTGTCAAATCATTATTTTCAACGGTTAATTTATCATTTTCCTCCATCAAATCAATTACATTCATTTCAACAATTTGCTTTTCTTGTTGTAAATCAATCAACTCTGTTTCAAGGTTATAAATCTGATCACGCAGATCTTTTATTTCTTTTTCATATTCCCTCACTTTAGATTCCTGCTCTATTTCTAGATTTTGAATATTATCCTGAGATTGTTTTTCCTCTTCATTTTGTTGGAATCCTAGGTTCTTTATATATTCCTCATATATTTCCATTATGGCTGGTAAACCTGGTCGAAGCTCTTCAATATAATCGAGTAAATCGTCTTCGGACACTCGATACCCTTCCCTACGATTTTCGCTTCGTATTCCTTGTATCTTACCTTCTCGAATCCATCTTGTTACCATTTGCGGCGATTCGGTTATATAGTATTTTTGAAGAATAGCAAGAACTTCATGAACATTGTATTCCGTCATTCCGAATACTCCTCTCATAATATTACTATCGTAACTATATGAAGAGGATTACAAAAAAGACCTTGCAATTTAAAATTAGGCTATGTTTAACTATATTGTTGATATTTTACCAGTGAAAAAGCTTGGTTCTATCCATTTAGAACCAAGCTTTATTCAGAACTTTTATAATACGTTTTAGAAAAAATAATGCCTCCAAAATATGTGCTTTTCAAAAATCACTTTAATACTTCTGAATTCAAAGATTTATCAAATTGTATATCACGAGTAATCATTGCTTCTGTTACCTTTCCTTTTTCATCTTTCATAACAAGCTTTAATAAAACGCCTGTTTCCTCTGCAATTTCAAGCCTAAAAGTTTTGGCATTATAGTTATTTTGATACTCACGAGTTAAATTGCCTTCTACTATTATTGTAGTTAATCCCAACATATTTCCAGTTGATATAATATTCCACTCATTTTTATTTTCTAATAATGTCATTGTAAAATCTTCAGGTAACAAAGACATTTTAGACACTCCTAAATAAGCAGGATCTGACCTTCGTATATAATTTTTTTCTCCATTCTCATCTACTACTATTCTTTCATCTATAGTAGATCCTTTTAAGTAGTTTCTTTCTGTTTTACTTATTTTATTTGTTCGCACACTTGTAGTAGTTGGAGCTCCTTTTTTAGTGTGATCAATCTTTATTAAATTTTCTCCATAATATTTGTATTCTTCGTAACCTATTACATTTTCTTTAGACACATCTCTATATTGGGGAGTAAAAGATAAATCTTGCACCTTTTCATAAGACCACGGATTATCAGATAAATCAGCTTGATACTCAACAAGTAAATGATATTTCCCCTTCTGGCTGTAGTAATCAAAAGAACCTTTGGCAGTTGTAAAGTGATCAAACGAATTCAACATTAATGTTTGTAAATTTGTTTTTTCTTTTATTGTATTGTTAATGTTTTTCTTAACTACTATGTTTTCTGTAGGGAAATTTGATGTTCCTTGCAAGATGTTTTTTTCAGGTTTATAGATAGTTAAACTTATCAGAACAGCAGTTACGATTAGCGTAATTGTTAACATTATTGGTTTCCACTTTAAAATTGATTTTGTCGAATGCAATCGTCTTGCAGCTTCTTGTTCAATTTGTTGTTTTCTTTGTTCAGATAAAATTAAATCGTTAGGTATGAGATCTTTAAACTCCAATTTATCAAACTTATGTTTCATATTCTCCCTCCATATCCTCTATGAATAAACGAATCTTTTTTCTTCCCCTAGCTAGTCTCGTTTTGATCGTATTAGTTGGACATTGTAATACCTCACTAATTTCTGGAATTGATAATTCAGTAAAATAATAAAGTACTATTATTTCTTTATATTTTTGAGGCAATTTTTGAATAGCAGTATTTAATACAGTTAATTGCTCATTTATTAGAATCTCTGCCTCTGGTGTTTTTGTTGAAACCAAAAATTTTGAAAATAAGTTTGTGAAATAAATTTTCTTATACTTCCAATTATTTAAATAATCATGGCATTTATTTACAGTAATTCTGTATAAATATGTTTTTAAACTTGATTTTCCTTTAAATTCATCGATATGTAAGTAGTAATTAATAAATGCTTCTTGGACAAGATCCTCTGCAATTTCTCGATCTTTCACATATATATAAGCTAATCTGAGTAAATAATCTCCATACATATCCATTGCATTTCGTAATAATTGATCTCTTAAGTATTTCTCCATGGTCTCTCCTCTCTTCTTGTTATCAATGGTTAGACAGAAGATATCGTTAAACGGTTTCATTAAAAATGCCGATTTTTACTTATAAAGTATAAAATCAGCATTTTTGTTTTCCTATTTTACTTTAAAGAACTTTTAATAATTATCTAAATATAACATTGAATATACTTGTTAATGCATTCCCATCATAGCTATTACCATTATTTTCATTTTACTTATGTAAAGTTAAAAAATAAAGATGATCATTCAAATTTAAATATTATTTGTGATAAAAATTTTTGAGAATTATTAATGACACATTTGCAGCTATTCTTTGGGATAGAACTTTCCAAAGTAAAAAGAAGCATACCTACGTAAAATTCGAATATGCTTCTTAGTTTGATAAAAACATCAATTAAGTTATTCAGCTTACTAATCAAAAAACATCTTTGCGATACGAAGCCCAGCCATCCTATCGCAAAGATGTTTTTTAGACAGTCATACAGGTGACGCTAGGGCTACTTGCATAGGATGTTTCTTTGCCATTCATTCCTTCCCATGAATAGTCTGGTATAGTTGCAAATTTCTTTACCACAAAAATTTTTAGCCATTTGAACTATGGCGATACACAATGAAAATATAACTGTAAAAAAGTGAAATTTAACTTATTCCGTCAATGAATTTATTTCCTTATGTTCAAATTTAAGAACACCCACACCAGCTGGGCTAATTTCAATTTTTAAGGTATCAAGCCCATAAGGAGGAAGAGGGGTTGTCCAAGATTTAACTTGTACATCAGCTTCAAATGAATAACCGCCTTCCTCAATCCTTCTAAAATTTAATATTTTTGTACTAGACAGATGATATTTAGGTAATTCACCGTAATGTCCAACTAATGAGTTGTTAATACTGTCTGAAATTAGTGTAAGTACGGCATCTCGGTATAGTACTTCTGAACTTTCCTCAACATTTGACTTTTCAGCATAAATATAAACAGGGAAAATTACCGAAAATACAATAAAGAAAGCACATAAAAAAACTTTTTTCTTTAACATTTAGAACGACTCCTTATATTTTTTTTAGTATTCATCAAATGATTAAAGTGATTCATAAAATGAGTTTTTATTGTTAAGCTCCAGAAGAAAAATACCTTCTACTATTGCTATTGCCATTCAAAAAACTCCTAAGAATTAAACCTCTTCTACGATTAAAGTCACAGGTTGCTGTTTGAAAACAATTTTCGAAAAAAATTAGCCTCTACTCGATTTAAAGTGCTTAACAGACTGAAAAAAAGCAATGGAAAACAAACTCCATTGCTTTTTTCACTCTTTTTCATTAGAACATCAATAGTAGCTCTAATTAAGTTTAAAGAGATTTAAGATAACATCTTTGCGATACGAAGCCCAGCCTTCCTTTCTCAAAGGTGTTTTTTATATGGATTAGTGAACTATTTGACTATTCGTTCTCACTGCGACAAAAAAGCCAGCAATCGCTGACTTTATTTAGCTTATTCGATTTGGATTGCGATTGATGAAATCCTCAATTTCAGCAGTTAGGTTATATACAAGGTGGAAATAATGCTTTTCTGTTAGAACTCCTTTTGCACGCCATTTTTGCATCTCCTTATAATGGAAATTATAAAAATAGCCTTCGATGTCCTTTCTAGACATCCCCTGTTTTTCCGCCATATCGGCAATGGATAGACCTTCATTCCAATTCTTTTCATAATCTTTACGACTAATTCCTAGAAATTTTGATATTGCATTATAATCATATTTAACATGATAAACTACAATTCCCTCACTAGTTCCACCTTGTTTTTGATTAACTTGCTCTGCATAAGCGACTGAAGAAACGGAAAATGTGATGATAAACAATAGAAGTAAACGTCTAAGAATAAGTTTCATTATAAGCATTCCTTTTTCTTTATTATGTGCAGCTGTGGAGATATTAAAAAACAAAATATGTTCTTAGCATTCTTAACGGGTAAATAGCATGATAGGAGGAGACTGTCCGTGGATTATTTAATTGAATTAGCTATTTTAACTAATGATTCAGGTGTTACTGTATTAGGTACCTTTCTATAAATTCCAAGTAGATATTGCAAATCGTTTTTCTCAAAAACCAAAAAGTTAAATTGGTGACTTTCAAAATAAATGGCTTTACTACCATCTTGAAGTGTAAATTCTTTGCCATTTAAGTTCAATTTATCTTTGAAATTAATTTTATTTTTTAAAGGACGAATATCAATTTTATAAATATTTTCCCTAATATCTTTATTAACAAACCTGATAGCTAAGGAATGATTCATATTATATTGCTTATCTTCATAAAATCTTCCAAATCTATGCGTAAAAGAAATAGAAGGAGTCATTCTGGGTAACTCTACATCACATTCAAAATAATTTTCAAACTCTTCAACTGACTCTTCAACGGTTTTAAACCCCGCTTCAGAGAACGTTTCCTCAATAGAAGGTGGTGGAGAATCTTTTGTATTAGCAGATACTGTACCAATTTTCACCCCAAAGATAACTAACAAGAACAAGATAAGTGGAATGCTTTTGTTCACTTTTATCGCTCCTAAATTAATTTTAGGATTATTTTCTCCAGCTTGACTACAACTATCCTTCTTCAAGTAAACTTCCTCTTAGTTCATTTATGAAAATTTAAAAAATGATTCTTGATTACTTTTGAATTTTTATTACTGAAACTCCTTCTAATGTTACTTGAAAAGTTATTGTGATATAGCCTTCAGGTGGATTAAGAGCACCTGTATAAGTATCATATTTCACTTTCACAATGAAATTATAATGAGGAAATCCTCTAGTAAGTCGTTTTACTTCTATTATTTCCGCATCCCAAAGTGCATAACTGCGTTCTGGATACTCCTTGGTAATTACCTTCCTTGCATAAGGATCTAATAACGATAATAGTACATCATAATAATCCGTATGCTCTACTCCAGATCTAACTTCCTTACTTTTTGCTGTACCTGTATCCGTAAACAGAATCCCTGTTGGAAATAAAACAAAAGCCAAAACGTATAAAGTTAAAATAAAGTTAATTTGCTTGTTTTTCATGTTTTTTCCACCTAATTTAATTGTTAAGGTAGTTTGCCCAATATAATTGATATTAGCCCGTCATAACCAGATTTGGTTGTTGATATCAAATTCAAAAATAAAAAGCCAACCCATTTACAGTTGACTGTTATCCTTATATAAAAATAGCTCTGTTAAAATTTAATGTTGATATTAATTTAGACTCCTAATCATCTGAAAGTTATAACTCGTATTATTGTCTTCATCAACTAAAGCACCTGTTAGTTTAGGAAGATTGATTATTTATTAATTCATCATAATACTTTTTTGGATTAGAAATATTGTTATCTATAAAGAACTTTGCCTGACATTTGAACATATCAATGTAAGATTCTCCACTGATGGTTAGATCTCCTAACCCATTAACATCTCCTTGAACTTGTACAGTATCATTTTTTAAATCAACAATAGCCGTCATATATGTTTCCTCTTTGTATAATACAATACAGGTTACTTGTTGTTTAACTAAATCAACATGAGGATATTCATGACGTACTCCCGTTGTTTTAAAAATCGTATATCCACTATTAGATTTATCTTTGTTATCATTCATTTTTACACCCCATTAAAAAATTTATTAAACTCTAATCATTATAAAGTTTTATTTCTTGTGCAATATGCAAGAAATAAAGGGATTATAGGTAAAAAAGCAAGTATTCTAAACCAATTTTCTGCACCTAAGAAATATAATGAAGGTAGCATTAGTGCAATTCCACTAATTAATAATGTCTTCCAAGATTGTTTCCATATACCCCATATAAATAAAAAAATTGACGTTCCAATCAATATCCAGAAAATAAGCCCTATCCAATACAATCCCATTTTCCCCTCCCTTTATTCTTTCTTCTAATATTATTTTTTATGACTTTACTTCAATACCTACCCTTTAATTTCCTCCTTGAACAATCCTATTCTTTAGTACAAAAGTTCAAGAAAAAAAGCACCAATTTTTTAGATTGGCACCCTTTTTAATTTATTTTTTTATTATCTCTGTTCCTTATAATAATTTCATATGGTATTTCTTCCACTGATAACTCTTTCATTTTGATCTTTATTATTTCATTTACGTAGTCTTCAATCTGAACTATCTTCTTATTTGAATTCCAGTACCATTTTGATTTAGGTAAGTTTGTCTTTATAATAATTTGCAATGGTTTCGGATGGAAAGAATAAGCAAACCCTCTGTATTCTTTAAACTTTTTATCAGTCTCTTCTCTAATCGCACTAAAAATCGGTTGCCAATTCTGGTCTCTTATTTCATTCTTTATTTCATTCTCGCTTCTTCTCTTTACACTCACTTCAATGTTCATTTTTTTATTTAAAAAAGTTGCATTAGATACAAGTTTTTGAATTTCATCTCTCACGTTATAATAATAATCTTCTGTTCCTTCAATTTTGATTTCAATATTTGGGTTAGCGGTTCTTGGATCAAAAGAAATTGAGCTAAATCTATATCCTTTGTCTTCTAATAATTTGGAAATATTTAAGACAACCTCGTTCGGTAATTCACTATTTTTGTTTTCCCCATTTAAGTTCGAGTAAAGATCGATTGTTTCAAATTGAATTTTTATACTGTCGAGCTTTATTTCTTTCGCTATGTTATATATTAGTGTTTTAATCTTTTTTTCATTACGATTTGAAAATTTCTTATCATGAACCTGTACGGTAATCATATGCAAATCATATGAAAAACTTAAACCTATTCCCTTATACCCGTTATTTATTAGTTCTTCATTTACTTGAGACATTAGCTCTTCAATTTTGCTTTTTTCTATTTTAGTTTCTTCCATACTTTCAGCTAATGTTTTATCATTGTTATTTCCACTTAACCATAAAGAAACAGAAATTATACAAGCAAATACTATTACCAACAAAATAAAGGATTTTTTGTTGATTCAAATCCCTCCATCATTAGGAATTTTATTACATATTATGACTGTATAAATCTTAATAGAACAATTTTCTTATAAGTCCACGATGTCATAATTGGGCAGTAAACTAACCCCAAATAAAAAAGCCAACTAATCTAAAGCTGACTTTTTACTAAGCACCCAGATACTAATCACTTATCTAATTTAATCCAACCATTAAAATAAGAATCATTATTTAAATTTAGATAATCTTTCAAAAATCTAATAAATTCATTCGTATCAACTTCCTTATATTTATAATTTTCATAGTATTTTCTAAGAAAATTTTCCACTTGCCGTTCTGCTTTATTTTCTTGAAAAACCTTCCATAACCCTATCTGAGATTTTCCATAGATATAACTGCTTTGTTCTCCAAGAGAGTACTCATCCAATGGAAGGTTGACAGGCAAAGTTAAGTCTTTAAATAACTCCTCATTCATAGAAATTTCTTTTCCCTGATAGTGTGCGTAGAACAAGTTCGATGCAAAGCTCGTTATCCCTTCATCTAACCAAGCATCATGATAAGGATCGTTACTAATTACACCATAAAACCATTGATGAGCAATTTCATGTACAACCATACTCTTTAGAATATCTGAGTCCACAGGTGCACTCCTATATATAGAACTCGCCGTTACTACGCCAGGGTATTCCATTCCTAATTCGTCCAATATAATATCTAATTGTTTATGTGGATAGGGTCCTATTGTATCTTGAAAATAAGTAAGAGCATCACTAGCTACTTCCATAATGTCACTGTGTAAATCTTTCCGTTTATCAACGCCAAATACTCTTATCTTAATACCTCCTATCTTTTTTTCAATGACATTGGGTTCCTTTAATAAAGCAATATAAAACTCCTTCAAGTCTTTTCCGATTAATACGCCTGATCGTTCACTTGGATACGTATCATTATCACTTGATGAAATGATCGTTAAATTATTTGAAAGTTTGTACTGAATTTCAAAATCACTAAACGCTGTGTGGTACGTTTCGCCTTTCACTCTGTAGTCTTCCTTATTCCACTTATGCTCTCTATAGGTTGCAATCATTGGATACCATTGCGCTAAAAAGAAATTTTTCTCATTTGCCGTAAATCGTAAACCTCTTTTTGGAAGAGTGAAATCATATTGAACGTTAACTATTACTTCATCATTTGGCTGCAATTTATTACTCAATTTTATTTTCAAGGTATCCTTCTCTAAACTAAATTCAGTTTTCTTTCCATCAACTTTAATACTTTTGATACTTACATAAGAGGGTGTAGCTAATTCTGGAGAATTCGATTTCGTAAAGATATTAGGTATAAAATAAAAGACTAGCTCTTTCCAATTATCAGTCGATATATTTTTAATATGGGTAGTTGAATTAATCCTGAATTTTCCTTTCTTGTCCATCTCCAAGCTAATTTTATATTTTGCTTCACTACCAGCAGCTTTACTTTTTGGCACAAACTCTGCTTTGTCATGACTATTTATTGAAAAGCTTGGAATCTTCTCATTTTCATTTACGCTTGTTTCCGTCTTTCCGCAACCACTTATCAGGAATGAAATACAAGCAAATGCCGATAAAATAATACCTGTTTGTTTCTTCAATACGCAATGCTCCCTTCGCAGTTTATCTCTGCTTATTTTCTACATTTTTACATATATTCCCTTCACAAACCAAAACATGTGGTAATAAAAAGACTGGGTTGATTTTTGGATATATATCAACTCAGTCTTAATTTATTATTATTATCTTATTCTTTTATGTTGGCTTACATAGATGGATTCAAGACGGCACTTATGTAGAAATGAATAGTTCAAGATTATCGAAAGAAAAAATGTTTGAACTCGCAAGATCAATGAAATAACTTTTTCAAAAGTGCTTACCAGACTGAAAAAAGCAATGGAAAACCAATTCCATTGCTTTTTTTGCCCCCTTTTTCATTAGAACAACATGGAAGTTCTAATGAAAAAGAGATTTAAGAAAACATCTTTGCGATACGAAGCCCAGCCATCCTTTCGCAAAGATGTTTTTTATATGGATTAGGGACCTATTTGACTATTTGTTCCGTATGCGAAATAAAAAGCCAACTAATCTACAGTTGATTTGTAAGCTGTTATTTAACTAAGACACCCTGTTAGTTCAACAACTTATTTTAATCCAACCTGTTTCTTGCGGAAAATCTTTTCTGGTAAGAGTTTGACCAGAAATCATTTGACGATAAGAAGTAATTGTACCATCGTGTGATACTATATAAATTTTTTCTTTTTGCAGTTGTTTGCAATCTGTAATAAATTTTTTTGCTATTTTTATAAAACTCTTTTCTGGCAAAATATTAATACCTTCAGACCATAATTTAAATGAAGCCCTACTATCAATTTCATAAGTTGGATATTCATTTTTAATTATTTCTAAACTAATTATTCTGTCACAAGGTAATGTGTTTCCTTCTGAATTAATTGGAAAAATTCTTGGAGATACTAATGGACTTACAATCTTACGGCAGTCGATATTATTACTCCAAATTAATGCTGTTTCCAACGTTCTTCTAAGAGGACTTATAATTATAATATCCTTATCAGTTAAAGGGAGCTGATCTCTTAATAATTTTGATTGTTCCACCCCTTTAGTCGTTAATGGTGGATCTGATATTTGTAGGCTACTCGGTATATTTAATGTATGCTTTCCTTGACCATGACGGATAAATATCATCTCCAATTTACGATTGCCTCCTACAATAGCATTATTTTAAACTTGATTAGTTTATTCAATATTGATATTGGATATTCCTTTGTGAACGAAACTGTAGCATTAGTGAACATATAAAAAACTATCTTAGTGCACTATTTGTTCCCACTGTGGCATAAAAAACAGTAAGCATCGCTGACTTTTTTAACTTATTAGACCATAAAGTCCGTATCATTTAGTGCACTTTTAATCAGATCTTTTTTAAAAGGTAAATGAATCGTAGGAACCTCTGACATAGATTCTGGGCATGATAGTTGAACAAGGAATTATTGTAACTGAATAGGACAAACTAAGCCTAAATTAATTGTATCGGTTTGATTTTGGTGTAAAAAGGAGAAATATTGATGAAGAAAATAATGTTACCTACATTATTGCTACTCTTTGCAGTTAGCTTTAGTCCAATATTTGTTCACGCTAGCGAGAATCAGAAAGAAGACTTAATGAAAATTGTTAGCAGATTTATGCCATCGAATGCGTCGCTTATAAGTCCTGAAAATCCTTCCTCCGCACTGCCAATTCAACTCTATGACTTTGACCACGATGGACAGAAAGAAATTATATTTACATTTAAAATTAAAGCAAAAAATCAACCATCTCCCTCCCAGTTTGGATCAATAGTGCTAAAAAAGGACAATGCTGATTGGCGAAAAGTTTTGGAAACAAAAATCCAAGGAGTAGATTTGGATTTTTCGGGTTTGGCATATATTACAGGTGATGGTACAAAGGATTACTTATTCGGTGTTACAATTGGTGCAGCAGCAGGAAGCGAACTTGAAATTTATCAATGGGTTGATAACTCATTCAAAAAGATTGCTGATGTTCCTTATCATAAAATGGATTTTGTGAATGGGAAACAAAAAGTTGGTATTGCAATTTGGCAAATGTATATTGGCGATAGTTATTTAGTGGATGTACTTAAATGGAATGGTGAAAAGTTGGTCTATAACGAAGAATTATATTCTAAATACTTTCCGATAATCGAAAAGTTTTATAAAGATAAAATTTCAGAAATGGATGCCTGGTTTTACTGGTATTGCCTTGCAGATGCCCAAATTAAAGCAAATAAATTTGAAGAAGCTTCTAAATCTATTCAAAAGGGGATTTCGTTAGCTAAAAAATCATCAATGCAAGAAGTAGTGCAAGACTTTAATGATTTAACTGAAAGGCTAGAGAACAAAACATAAAACTTGAATTTAAAAAACTAAAGAAGTGTAGCTAAAATAAAACGGCATGGTCCTATTCTTCTTAGAACCATGCCGTTTTCCGTATTTTGTATCTGATAGTTCAATTAGCTCTCTTTAACGTTTATAACTATTTCATCAAAAAATTTTTCATTAAAATATATTTTTAATTTCCATAATCCACTTGTAGGGAACACCATTTCCGATGGGATATGGTGATCTGCACCATTGTTAGGACTAACAGAACCATGAGAAGAGTAACCCCATGTTTTATAATTTCCTTCTAACAATACTTTATGCTTTTTTCCCTGTTCGTCAATTCCAACTACTTTAAAATCACCACTGATAGTATCCTTATCTCCCCAAAAATGCCACATATACTTATTAGCTTTATTAGCAATTATAGGTAACGATACTGGATTTCCTTTTTTACCCGAACCGATCAAAAAACCAACTTTTCCTTCTTTGCCAATTAACAAATACTCGCCTTCTGTACCATCACCAAAGGTAACTGGTAATGTAAAAGTAGGGCTTACTTGCCACTTTTCCTTCTTTTCATATTTTTCGCAACCTACAATCATCGTTGTGAATAGGATAGAAATCAAAAAAATAATTATCTTCCTCATTTTCTTCCCCCTTATTCAGCTGTATCTACTGTGTAATTAAATAAGTTAGTTAAATTCTTCTTGGATGAACGATATATTATATTACTTCAATGTTATCATAAATATACCTTTTAATCCTTTTTGTTCCATAACTATATGATTTGGACTACTAAGAATGGTTTAATAAGAAGTGATTGCTTTGGGGATACTACTATCTGAGTTTCCAATTGATTGGAGGTAGTAAATTGACATTCCTTATTCGTTTATTAGTTATCCTAATCACGTTGTATTGTTACCCGAACATAATTTCCGCTAAAGCAATTAAGTATAATCACAACAGCAAAACTATCTCAGAATTAAAGAAAGAGGTTAACTTTACCATTTTGACACCTACAAATATTCCTAATGATTGGACTTTAGATACCAAAACATCTCTATCCCCTTTTATCACGCTACATTATATGGATAGTAAGGATACTAAGCTGATGGTTGGTATTAATCAGGGATTGGGTTTTCCATTAACCAAAGACGATTTTCCCTATGCTCAACAGGTAGATATTAATGGAAACAAGGGTTATTTTCAGGGATGGGAAGAAAGTGGTGAAGTAGATAAAAACGGAGATACCATTACTGGTGGCTTACTTAGATGGGTCCAAGACGGCACTTATGTGGAAATGAGTAGTTCCAGATTATCGAAAGAAAGAATGTTAGAAATCGCAAGATCAATGAAATAACAGTTTCAAAAGTGCTCAACAGACCGAAAAAAGCAATGGAAAATAAATTCCAATTGCTTTTTTGAACTCTTATCCATTAGAACATCCATAGAAGGACTAATTAAGTTTAAAGAGATTAAAAAAACATCTTTGCGATACGAAGCCCAGCCTTCATTCATAATTTTGGTTTCTAATTGTGGCCAAAAATAGAGCATTTCTTCTCGCATCATAGTCAGTATATCTCGTTGCCACTCTTCCAACTCGCGACTATACATCTCGATGAATAGTAACAAATCCTTTTCAGGTTTTGGCGGAAATTTTTTCTTTTTATAGCGTATTGTATTTTGTTCTTTTTCTGGTTCATCCAAACTCCAAAGACCGTCGTATGGTGATTTCGATGCAATGATTTCTTCATCTTCCTCATCATAATCGCTCTTTAACAGCTTTGGACGCAAGATTGAGGGATCAATATGTTCTTGAATAGATAAAATTGCATCGAGAAATTGTTCTACTTCTTCCTTTCCATAGAGCATTTCATAATGAGCAATGCGTTCTGCAGTTGCTGTCATACTTTCTACCATATCTCTTCTGGTATTCGTGAAGCGAACGTTGTTTTTGAAAAAATCACAATGTGCTAATACATGGGCAATGATTAACTTATTTTGGGTTAACGTGTTTGTATCAAGCAAAAACGCATAACATGGATTAGAGTTAATCACTAGTTCGTAAATTTGGCTCAACCCCAAATCATATTGTAGCTTCATTTTATGGAACTGTTTGCCGAAGCTCCAATGAGAAAAACGGGTTGGCATGCCATATGCTCCAAATGTATATATGATATCTGCTGGACAAATCTCATAACGCATTGGATAAAAATCCAAACCAAACCCTATCGCAATTTCAGTAATTTCATCAATCGCCTGATGAAGCTCCTTTTCCATATTTGAATCCCTCCGCGTATATTATTTGGAAATGAAACTTTTAACCATCTATCATCAATCCTCAGGCTGTTCTTTTTGGAAAAACCATTTTAATGCTTCATAAACGTCATTTTTTGCTTTCAACACATAATGTCGAAACTTTGGATTCTCTATTTTTTTATAGTTATACATTAAAGTTGAGAAACGATTATGTTGATTTACTTCCCCGTAACCAAACATACTTGAAACCTTCATTAATTCTTGAACCAATCGAATACAAGCCTCATTATCCGTAGACATGTTTTCTCCATCTGAAAAGTGAACAGGATAGATGTTATATTGAGCTGGATTATACTTCTCTTTAACAAGTTCCAATGCTTTTAAATAGGCAGACGAACATATCGTACCGCCACTTTCTCCCTTTGTGAAAAACTCTTCCTCTGTTACAACCTTGGCAATCGTATGATGTGCGATGAATTCAATTTCAACAGTTTCATACTTAGAGCGTAAAAACCTCGTCATCCAGAAGAAAAAACTACGAGCACAATATTTTTCGAAACTTCCCATCGAGCCACTTGTATCCATCATCGCAAGGACTACTGCCTTTGATTCAGGTTTTACAACTTCATCCCATGTTTTAAAACGCAAATCATCATTGTGAATAGGCGCAATTTCTGCTTTTCCTTTCATTGCATTCCTTTTAATAGCATTTAAAATTGTCCGTTTTTTATCAATATTACCCATAAGCCCTTTTTTGCGGATATCGTTAAATTCAATTTTTTCTGTTGTAACGTCCGCCATTTCTTTCTCTTGTAAATTAGGTAACTCTAATTCTTTAAATAAGACATTCTGTATTTCTTCAATACTTACTTCTGCCTCATAGAAATCCTCACCAGCCGTGTCTCCTGCCTCTTTCCCTTTCCCAGGCCCTTTACTATCCCCACTTCCGTCGCGAGCTACTACATCCCCTATCTTACTATCGCCTTTTCCTTGACCAACATGTTTAGACTTTCCATAGTTATATCGAATTTTATATTCATCTAAAGAGCGAATAGGAATTTTAATTACTTCTCTACCATTAGACATTATGATGCTTTCTTCACTTACTAAATCAGGTAAATTATTTTGAATAGCTTCCTTTACTTTTTCCATATGACGTTGTTGATCTTGGTGCCCTTTACGATGGAGAGACCAATTTTCCTGAGAGATGACAAAACGTTTATTCGAATTTTCAGTCATTTTTTATCCTCACCCATCTATTATTAAAAAGTTATAACCCTGATTATCCATTCCTCAAGAGCCCACCTTATGTAAAGCTTTGTAGTGGAAAAAATCTCTTTCCTTATACTATGCTAATTTTTACGAGAATTTAACTTTTTAAGATATAAAAATGGAGTGTCCTTAAAATTATTCGGACACTCCTAACCCTTACTCTTAACGATTCAATAAGCTACCTACGTATTGCAATAATTCATTTGCTGAAGTTGAGTTATAACCATGTTCGTCTATCAAAGTAGCAACAACCTCATTGATCTTCTTAAGTTGAGATTCATCTGGCGTTTTAGAAGACGTTGTAATTTTCACGACATCTTTTAGATCAGCAAACAATTTCTTTTGAATGGCTTCTCGTAATCTTTCGTGAGAATTATATTCAAAGCGTTTTCCTTTTCTTGCATAAGCTGAAATACGAATCAGAATTTCTTCACGAAATGCTTTTTTCGCGTTTTCTGAAATTCCAATTTGTTCTTCAATTGAGCGCATCAGTTTTTCATCTGGGTTCATTTCTTCACCCGTAAGTGGATCTCGAAGTTTGTTTTTATTACAAAATGCTTCTACATTATCAAGATAATTATTCATTAACGTTTTCGCAGACTCTTCATAGGAATACACAAATGCTTTTTGAACTTCATTTTTCGCAATTTCATCGTATTCTCTTCTTGCCACTGCAATATAATTCATATATTTTTCTTTGTCTTCCTGACTAATTGAAGCATGTTGATCGAGCCCGTCTTTTAGAGCAAGTAACACATCTAATGCATTAATAGACGGTACTTTTTTACGAATAATAGCTGAAGAAATTCGGTTAATAATATAACGAGGATCGATTCCGTTCATGCCTTCGTTTGGATATTCTTTTTTCAAGTCCTCAATGTCAACTGAATTAAATCCTTCTACACTTTCTCCGTCGTAAAGACGCATTTTCTTAACTAAATCAATTCCTTGTTTTTTAGGAATTTCAAGCCTTGTTAATACAGAGAAGATAGCAGCCGCTTTTAATGCATGAGGTGCAATATGAATATGCGACATATCACTCTCTTTAATCATTTTTTCATAAATTCTTTCTTCTTGGCTTACCTTTAAATTATAAGGAATTGGCATAACGATAATTCTTGAGTGAAGTGCTTCGTTCTTTTTATTTGATATAAAGGATCTATATTCTGTTTCGTTTGTATGAGCAACAATCAATTCATCGGCACTAATTAATGCAAATCTGCCTGCCTTAAAGTTTCCTTCTTGTGTTAATGACAACAGATTCCATAAAAATTTCTCATCTAATTTCAGCATTTCCTGAAATTCCATCATACCTCTATTTGCTTTGTTTAGCTCACCATCAAAACGATAAGCACGTGGATCTGACTCTGAACCAAATTCTGCAATAGTAGAAAAATCGATACTACCCGTCAAATCCGCAATATCTTGTGATTTCGGATCAGATGGTGTAAATGTACCGATTCCAACACGTTTATCTTCTGAGAAGAAAATACGTTCAACCATTACATTTTCAATGTGGCCATCATATTCTTGTTCAAGTCGCATTGTGTTTAATGGGGATAAATTACCTTCTACACGTATACCATATTCTTCAAAGAAATCATTACGGAGATGATGTGGGATTAGATGGAGTGGATCCTCATGCATTGGGCAACCTTTAATGGCATATACGGCACCTTCATCAGTTCTCGAATATTGTTCAAGCCCTCGTTTCAGCAATGTCACAATGGTGGATTTACCACCACTCACAGGTCCCATCAATAATAAAATACGTTTGCGAACATCTAGTCTTCTTGCTGCTGGGTGGAAATATTCCTCCACCAGCCTTTCAATTGCCGTTTCAAGACCAAAAATTTCTTTTCCAAAAAAGTGGTACAATTTTTTGCTGTCTCTTTCTTCTAATCCAGAATTTTTAATCATATTGTACACCCGTGAATGGGCTGTTTGAGCAACTTCTGGCCTTTCCTGCACAATACTTAAGTAATTTGCAAAAGTACCTTCCCATTTCAGCCTGTTTTCTTCTTCCCGGTAACTCTTAAACTTGTTTAGAATGTCTATGGTTTTCCCTCCATTCAGGCCTGTTTTATAACATAGTATGAAGTTAGAGAATTAATGATTACCATTACAAGTGCATTGTCGAATTTTCTTCCAATAAAAAATCGTATAAACAGCTACAATTTAGATATGTTAATGACGTAGAAAAAACTTTTTCTTAAAAAACATTCATTTTTTTAAAAGCCTAAATCAATGTAAACCAATTTGAAAACGCTTTGAATTTAAGGCTTTTTAATCAATATTTGTGTCATTCATTGATTTAGCATAAACAATAATTTTCACTTTATGTAACCTGCACTTATGGAAAATTAAATTTCGGTTATGATAAGTGAGATGGAAAGGAGGATTTTTTTAGTGATTCGAAATCTTATTCCCTTATTAGCAATTACCGTTTTATGTAGTACAATATTTTCCACTGTCGCATCCGCAAATGAAGAGCCTTCTCGGGAAGAGATTTTGAAGCAGCGTATGACTCATTATGTACATTATGAGAACTTGCTTGTTCCTTGGTATTATTTAGCTGCTATTGACCAGTATGAACGAAATATACAATCCGTTCGTAAAGATATCCCTAAACGTGATAGCGTTGTTGCGATTCAATTCTCTGATGAATTTTGGGCAGGTGCATTAAACCCTTTTAGTCAGGATACAACGCCTTCGACAATTGATTATTTCGGAGGCATGGGTCTTGATGGGAACAACGATGGGATTGCCAATTCAGATGATGATGCAGATATAATGTACACAATGGCAAGATACCTTAGTCGATTTGGTCCCACTGAAAATGATTTTAAATTAGCCTTATGGGAATATTACCAAAGCGATCAAGTTGTCAATCAAATCATGGCAATTTCCACTCTTTACAAACGTTTCAACACAACAGATCTTAATAAACATGTATTTCCATTACCTTTACACTATGATTACAGCTATAGAAGTACTTGGGGTGACAATAGAGGCTGGGGAGGCAGAAGAATTCATGAAGGGACTGACCTTTTTGCCAGCTACGGGACACCTGTTCTTTCATCATCCTATGGGGTAGTCGAGATAAAAGGTTGGAATCGTTTCGGTGGCTGGCGCATAGGTATACGTGATCAAAATAACTCGTATCATTATTATGCACACCTTTCTTCTTTTAGTAAGGATGTTAATGTTGGTGATGTTGTAGAACCAGGCAAAGTTATTGGATTTGTCGGTAGTTCAGGATACGGTAAAGAAGGTACATCAGGAAAATTCCCACCCCATCTCCATTACGGAATTTACAAATTCAATGGACGTACTGAATGGGCATTTGACCCTTATCCTTCTCTTTTACATTGGGAACGACAAACTAAGGCTGCAAAAAAATAAGGTGAATTTAAAAACCAGTACCCTATTTAAGGTACTGGTTTTATTTTTTGTTGATATTAGAAAAAGCGCCAATTACTTAGATTTTTTCTTTTTAACTTTTTCTTCTGCTTTCCTTATATTTTCTTCTACTCGAAATTTAACCATCCTACTAATTAACTTATAAGGCAATGGCTCATCTATTGGAAATTGAACTGTCCCTTTACTCAATTTAAATTGCGATAATTCATCTTTAAATGCAGTTATTCCACTTGAAGTTGGATAGAATCCAATATGCTTTTTATATGCAGCGAAATAGACCAAGTTCCCTTTCAAAGTGAATGCAGGCATTTGATAACTGATTTTTTCTTCAGCATCGGGTGCAATCTCTTTTATAACATTTCTTAACTGTTGAAGTTTGTCTTGAACATCAGAAGGAAATTGTGATATATATTCATCAATCGTGTTATAAACATTTTTATTTTCCCCCAAATTTTCTCCCCCAATAAATCTATTTTTTATATCTGTTTATTATGAATACGCCTACATATTAAATTTAAGTAGTTTAAGGTTAGAAATAACGACCTTTTTTGATTCTATCAATTTGTTCATTACAATTTCAATTAAATGAATCATTTTCATAAATCTATTTCGCTCATTAAATACGAGCATTTCAACACATTAACTTTTCACTATTCAGATTTGGATGTTCCGCTACAGACGGCGCTTTCCACGGGCTTGGCTTCAATCTCCTCGTCACTACGTTCCTGCGGGGCTTTCAGCTCAAGCTTATCCCGTAGGAGTCGCCGTCTTTCGCTCCACTATGAACATAATTAGTTATCATTAAATATTCAAATATTTTATATGAATTTTGCATTATTAAATTGATTCAAATAGAATAAATCTGAAATTTCTTAGACATACTAGTAATAAAATCATATGAGAGGAAGTTATAATATGAATCACTTAGAGCAAAATCTTACTAGTAACGTAGAAATAGCTGATATAAGAAACAAAATCACTTCTATTATCTATAGCCTACACTTTGACTGTTGTTATCATGTTGAAGATTGTATTATCGATTTACACAAATTACTATTAACATTGGATGATTTGGAGATTTAATTATTAAACTTAATTAGACTATTTCTACTAAATTGTTTGAATACCTAACAAACATTCAAATTATCTTACAAAAATTAGTTAAAAATAGACTTGGTTCTATTGGAAATGAACCGAGCCTATTTTTTATTTAATAATGTTATTTAAAGTAAAACTTTCTTTGAGATATCTACATCTGTCAATCTTCCGTTCTCCAAATCAATAAATAATTCAGTAACCTTAATAGTAGAAGGCAACAAAGGGTGATTTCGGATGATATTGATATTCTTCTGTAGATTATTTGTTAGAGAATTGCTACCCTCTAACCATTCACTGATACTACCTTCAGTATATTCTGGTGCACAATTTTTCAAAAGATAATCTACTGTTTGTATTTTCCCATGTAATTCTTTATTCTCATATATTTTATTTAATAGTCTGCTTACATTCTTTTGATCTTTGTTTGAATCAATCACAAAAATCTCCTCAATATTTTCATGATATACAGTCAGGATAATATCTCTCATAAAATCGTCGAATGGTTGCAATATTAATTGGCCATATTCTTGTAAAATTATGATATTCTCTGGATTAATGCTCTTCATCTGATATAGAGTTGATTCCAATTCCTTCCCCATTCCAGTCAAAAATAGCACTTTTTTATTTCCATCTATATACATCATATTCACCCCTAAGTGCTTAAAATATTTATACAGTGAAATAACAATGATTTATATAACTGTTTTAAGATAATTTACTTTGCAAATCATTTGATAGTTTAAATAGTATAACTCGTTCTCCTGTTTGTGTACTAAGATCGGTATGAAAACTTACTACATCTTCACCTGTTAAATCTAGAATAATTTGCTTTAGTTCATCTAAACCTGATTCTACTAAACTATTTCGATGCTCTTTTACAGATAATAAGCCTTCCTTATTTTTGCACACCGAATATTCTGCAGGCGTTAATATACCTCGTAATACAACAATTACCATGTCTCGTAAGATATCCGATTTGACCGAAACAGAGCCTCGTCCAAGATAACTTTTTTCCCAATGAGTTAATGCTTTACTTATTTCTGATTCAATATTTCCTTTTGTTTTTTCCATAATTCTTATCCCCTATTAAAAGTTCCTAATATGAACAAATATTAATACATTTTATTAATATTTTATCACTAAACTGGAGTGATTAAGACCAGCTTTCCCATTGTCCTTCAGCATTAATCGAAGCTAAACGAATCCAGCCATGTTGTACTTTTTGAAGAAATGCTGAATCACGATCTAATAACCGCTCAATATACTCTCTTGGTGCTTGTATCACCACTAATAAGCGCAATGGTTCATGGTAGGCTTCTTGATCCGATTGCATAACAGACTGCCATGGAAGTCCGGACAATAAATCACTAGCGTTTCCCTGCATGACACCAATTCCAGCTGTTATTGTTTGAGTAGTTTTATTGCCGCTGCCGTAATAATGTGGTGCTACGGTAGATGCATAATATTGGAGGTTAATCCATTGGGCAACCTTTGCAGGTCCAGCAATAATTTTGGCAAGTATTTCACCATTTTCATCATTCCACCATTGATAGTTATGGAGAAATGCTCGACCTTCTAAATTACAGGCATCAGTAAGCTGACGTTCACCAATGATAAATGTCGCATTACGAGCCAACCCCCATTCGGGACGCACTTCACTCCAATCTTCTGCAAATCGTTGAACTTCTGCTTTTGGATTTTTATAATGTGAGTCCAAAGTGGGTAACTGAACAATTCGTTCTGCATTTGCTTCATCACGGACTTCTGACAATTTTGTTTGTATACAATTATATGATTCTTGTGCTGCCTCTGAAAGTACAGGAACATATATGAAACGAAGCTCATCAAGTGTTGTGATATGCTCAGCTGCCACAAAAACAGTTTCTTTTGGTATGACAATCCCTTCTTTTTCTAACGTTTCTCGTACTGTAGGAAGGTTGCACAAAGTTGCCAATACCCGTGCATTAAATCCACTAGAAGCTCCTCCACATGCACCACAATCTAACGCTGAAGAATATGGATTGTTCGTACTGTGACTACCATGACCACAAATAACAACTAAAGGAGCAAAATCATTTGTAAGCCCCATCATTTTTAACGCTTGTCGAGCATAAAACACTTGCTCTTTTTCAGAAAATCCTACAGGTAACTCTGAGTCATGTGTGTGCATATGGTCAAGTGAAAGTTTAGTAGATGGTTTGTGCAGCCATTTCTCTCGTATTTTCCGTATGGAATACCCTGCTTTTTGTGGCACAAAACTACGAGCCAAAGTTTGTAAGCTAAGCCAAGGTCCACTAATTTCCGGCAATAACAAATTGGATAGCATGTTATGTTTCATCGTATTAAATGCGTGGCTAAGTGAATTAGCGGTGTTTTCACGTTGTTTATATTGTTTTAAGTCCACATCAGATGACGACTCGATTACTTTATATTGAGGCTTGAACATGATAGGCAAGGATTCATGGCTATGCGTACTACCAAGTTCCGTTGTTTCAATTGGCAATCCGAAAAAGCCGGCCGTTCCAAATGTTTCGAAAGGACCCACTTTTTCTAGTTGACGACGGAAAGGTTCTGAACGTACATCAATACAAAAGGCAAATTGCACCAAAATAGACTTAGTTTGTTGAACGACTTTAAGTTGTTTTGATGAAATCATCTCTTTTATATGAACTTCATATGTTTTTTCCCATGCTTCTAGCCAAAGACGACTACGAACAAATTCATCAAAACGAGCAGCGAGTAACAAACGAGCTTTTACTTCTGTAGAAGATAACTTTGCCCAATCACTAATCGGCATGTTTCCCCATTGTATCCAATCTAATAGTAGGGGTTCAATTTGCACCTGTTCCTCTACTTTTTGGGATCGTAATGGAAGATATGGCTTAACGAAAGCACACTCCAGCGAAATTCGAACTGCCAGATATTCTAGAAGCAGTTTTTCTTCTTCAGCAGATTGTTGTGAACGCCAAAGCATCATGCCAGCCCATCCCGGTAAAGAGAGTAAATGTGCTTCAAGATAATCTTGTAATTCAGATTTAGGAATATCTAATGTAATCATCGCTTCTGTTAAAGCATGTCCCGCATCTTCTGGTAATGTTTTAAGTTGTTTACGTATGTTATGGTTCAGTGCTGGATCATATAGAATCATTGCCTTCCATGCCGAGTAAAATCCTTCATTACGATTAGGCATGGACCAAACCGCTTGTGACTCATCTAAGTACAATTTACACCATTTAATGATATGAATATTTAGATCCTCAGCGATATTCTCTTTCCCCATTTGTTCTACTCGCTGGCTATTTGTAAGAACTGTATAATTCTTAGGTATCTGTGTCTTATAGTGGCATAGTTTCTTTGCTAAATTTTTCAATTCAGGTCCTTCTGATATATGAAAAGGTTGTTGATGGATCTCAAGGGCATTGTGGCAAAACTGTTCAGCCACATTTCTTGGTAGTTCTATATCTTGTATATCAAGCCATTTAGTTATTCCCTCTTTTAAAAATCTTTTTTCAATCTCACCTTTTTCAAATGCAGATGCTAACATTGCATCATTCGGATATATATCTACATCACAAGTATCTTTTAGTCGACGTGCTACTTGTTCAAATGTTTGTTGTTCTAATCCTGACCAAGGACTACGGGCTGCAAATTGGTTGATATGTCCAAGTGGTACAATGACTTCACTAGCTACTTTCACCAAATCATTTATATCAAAACTAAGGTAATCTGATTCTTTTTGAAAGTTTAGAGTTAATGCCGTACTCAATGTACATTCCCCCCTTGAGATAGTAATTGTGTCAGATATTTTGGATGACTTTCTACTAATTTCTTTTTCGGCTCACCTAATCGAATAAGCCAAAGATAAATAACAAATGAAGTTTTTGAATTTTTACGTACTAGCCATGTCCCAATTGCGCTAGTAACCAATAATATTACTAAAAGTAAAATACCCATTGAAATAGATTGTTGAATTCCACTTGGGATAGCATCATGTAAAAGCTTTTCAAATACAATATGCACCGTTTTGAACACAATGGCTGCTCCTGCGAATAGAATCATCCCAGCAATTCGTCCAATATGGCCGGTTCCAAAAGCAACCAGTTGAGTCCAAGCAAGTGCTACAGACCACCCTAAAATTAAAGCACTTACCAATTGATATCCTTCATCCGGAGAAGTCAACCAAAAGGCAATTCCTAATAGTAGTCCTAAACCCCCTCCAATTATTATCCATATAGATGAAGAAACATGAGATTTATGAGCAACTGGTTTATGTTGTTGAGCGGCAGAGGCTGCTTGTAAGAATAGTGTAGATTTAAACAGACCATGTAACACTGCGTGCGTAATAGCTGCTAAATATGCTCCTAACGCACATTCGATTAACATGAAACCCATTTGTGCAATTGTAGAGCCTACAAGTTGACGCTTGTAATCAACTTGAACAAGCATAATCCCTGTCCCAATCAATACTGATATACTAGATAAAACAAGTAAAACAACTTGTACTGCATCACCATTAAAAAGAGGTGCAAAGCGTGTTAGCATAATACTACCAGCATTCACAATACCCGCATGCATGACCGCTGATATAGGTGTAGGCGCAACAACTGAATCTAACAACCAACGTTGGAAAGGCCATTGTGCAGCTGGAATAATCGTTGATAAAAGCAACAATAGATTAATACAAGTTTTCTCCACTGCATTTAATTGCGCTAGGCTATTTTGGCTAAGTACTTGAGATAATTCCCAATGTCCTGTAACTTGTTCAATCCATACAATTGCGATTAGCATGATTGCCCAACTAATTGCAAAATAACGAGCAGAAATTTTAGAAGCATGGCGTGCCACTTTCCACTCTTTTCTTAACCCTATAAGCAATGTCAATCCTAGAAGTGTAACTCCCCAACCGATTAAAAGCAGTCTCAGATCATCACTAAGCCAAGCAAGTGAATCCGCAACCGTAGTGAAAGTTAAAAGTGTAAAATACTTTTGATAGGATCGATCACCCAATAAATAATGAACCGCATAACGTTGTACAATTAAACCAATTGTTAAAACAAATGTTGACCATAGCCACGATAAAGAGTCAAAATGCCAAGGACCTATAATCACGCTCCCATTGTTAGAGACTAGTGCTAATAAAGCAACAATCGGTGGTAAAGCAATGATTCCTATATGAACACGGACATAATTTACAGGAATTCTTGGTATTAGCATCAAAAAAGCACTACATACAGAAACCCCTAATACTATAAAAAAAACTGTCGACCATGAAAAATAATCTAAGAAATTCAACATTCAACATCCTCTCAATGAAATGAATGAAAGGTAAAATCAAATTTTTATCATTTAATTCTACATAATTAGCTTTAAAATAATAATTTTCTATTTCAAACAAAAAACCGATAATCTCTAAATTCAATGGTCTTTTACCATTAAAATTCGGAAATTATCGGTTTACTTTTAACTAGCCCATTTGGGTTTTAAATAGCCTACCTCATTATATAACAGACTTCCTAACAACATGGAAGCATTTTAAATTCACTGTAATGTTAGTATATAGATATACTTTTTCAAATAGCCATATTACATATAACTCTTTGCTAAAGCACTCTATATTTGATAAATATTCTCTAGTAAAATATTTCTTGATAATTATTTTACTGTTTATGAAAGATACTGTCAAGTTGTTCGAGAAACAGTTGAACAAAATACGCTTTGTTATAACACAGAAAGATCAACTACAAATTCTGCTAACAATCATGAATATACCACTTTCATCAGTTCAGGTGAATTCCTCACTTCCCCCGACCGAGGATACTGTAAAAGTGTTTTAATACAAATATTTATAGTATTAATCTGTTTTCTGCATGATGTGGAATTAGCTTCGCTTTCCGCGGGCGAGCGTTGAGCCTCCTCGGAAGCCCGTACCGTGCTTCACTGCGGGGTCTCACCTGTCTCGCTTTCCCGCAGGAGTCTTCGCTAATTCCACATCAACAAAGATAGCCATACAAGATTATTATTATGTGGTGTTGAACCGTACTGAAGTAATATTTATCTTACATTAATCTTAACCTGGGCAACTTTGATTAAACAATTCCTACCCTCCCTTTTCTTTACATTTGTTAGATGAATGAAATCCATTTTTCGTTTCAAACTTTTATGTATTAAATATACTATTATTGGTAAATAAGGAGTCTAACCTTAAATAAAACTATGTTGGATAAAATTAAATAATCTCAAACATTTTTAATTAGCCAATAATATTTAACGTAAAAAATCGTATGAAAATGATAATTATTATCAATACTATTCATAACAAAAGGATAACCCGAAATAGGTTATCCCGATGTATGGAAACATTATTTTCTTGGTTCAAATGTTTTACAATCTGTTTCTTCAGTAGTAGAGGCTTGCGTCCCTCTATTGCTGACTACATAAATTTCATGTGCAGTGCATTGATTTCCCTTTTGCCAATATGTGCAGTTACTTACTTCACAAAGAACATCCTTTGCCATTATACAGCACCTCCTTTATGACTAGTATTGACAGGAATCATAAAGTTGATACTGTGCATATATCAAATGAGATGTTGTTTCCTTGAAATAGACTCGCAAGATGCTGCTTTGGGCTGAAATGAACCTATCTTACATTCCTGGAATCCAACCAGGTCTATGTAACATCTTCCACATTGGATCTGGAATAACAAGTTCTTTTTGTTTTGACTTATCCATCTTAGTAGGGATATTGCGATCTCCTGCTTCAGCTTTTTGTACCCAATCCGGTTCGATTAAAAGTTCGCGGCCGAGCGCTAGTAAATCAATTCCTGATTCACTTACTTTTTCTGCATCTTCTAAAGAATAAACTGAGCCAACTCCGATTAATGGGGTGCGTCCATGTATGGTATCCAATAAAATTTCAACTCGTGTCTTATTTTTATCTCCACTGAAACGATGAGGCTTTGTAAAGAATTCTCCCTGTGATACATGAAGATATGTTAATCCTTTATTAGCAAGTGCATCAATTAGCTTTACTGTTTGATCCATAGTTATACCAGTTTCTTCTTCCTCTTCTGGAGAAAATCTATACCCAACGATAAAAGGTTTTGTTGCATGTTTTGCAACAACATTTTTCACTTCATCCACAAGCTCTAACGGGAATCGCATACGATTTTCAATAGAACCACCATATTCATCTGTACGTCGATTTGTATGCCCTGAGAAAAATTGTTGAAGTAAATACGTATTCGCGCCATGAATTTCTACTCCATCGTATCCAGCTTCAATCGCACGACGAGTTGTTTCACCATACGCTTTGATGATTCCTTTAATTTTTTCTATTGTTAAAGGACGAGGTGTCGCATTTCCTGGAAACGCTATATCACTAGCACTGACAAGTTCACCATTCGGCACTTCTTCAGGAATGCTACGTCTACCACCATGATAAATTTGCAGTACCGCTTTCGCTCCACCCTCATGAATAGCATCCGCTACACGTTTTAAGCTAGGAATAAATTGATCTGCATACCCTGCAAACTGCCCAGGAAAACCTTTCCCATTCTCTGTTACATGTGTACAAGCCGTCACAACCATGCCGACACCTTTTGAACGGCGTGCATAATGTTCTACTTCTGCATCTGATACCGTACCATCTTCATTACCCGAATAAGTTGTCATCGGCGCCATCACAAGTCGATTTCGTAGTGAGATGCCGATTGGTAACGTATAGTCTTCAAACAAATTTGTCATTCATATTCCTCCTAGCTTATTACTTGGAAATTCTTTACTTCTATCGTATTCGTCTGAAAAGTTTGTGTCAAAGAATTAGATTGAACGTATAGATGGATCAATAAACAAATAGTGAGCTTCATTTTTCACACATTGAAATCTATTAAGTATTTATTGTTTTCGTCATTTCACTAAGTTTCATAATTGTTTTCCAATTTCGTATGGTTATTGGAACATGTAACTTTTGTATATAATTTGGCAGCTTGGATTTACTAAAACTTTGGCGTAAATGCAGATAAACATCTTTCCCCTGTATGTAGCATTCTTCCGTATCGCTTTTAAACTCATATAAATAGTTAGAGCTTTCCTCTGTCGGCTCTTTTTCCAATAAAGCTAGGTGTACACTCTCACCTTCTGGTAATGAACTTACAGGATAAGGGCATTTTTCAATTATTTCTTCCCATTCTAACTTTGTTCTTACGATTACAGGTACACTAAAACCAAATACCTTATTAATTTCTTGTTCAATTTGACTTTTTACCTTGTTATCATTTTCGTTGGAATGCAAGACGATGTTCCCGCTTTGAATATACGTTTTCACTTGACCAAAACCTATATTTTCCAACGCAATTCTCAAATCATGCATCTTTACTATATTATGTCCACCTACATTTATACCTCGTAATAGTACGATATAAGTTGTCATTCAAGCACCCACCTTATTATTTCATTTCTTTAGATTTTTATTAATTTTTGATTGCCACTATTTTGACTACTTAGCTAATGATTAGCACCACTCATGACTACTCATGGACTTACTCCTAATCTCTATTCTACTCTACTCAGTTGCTGCATCTTCTATAATCCAATCAACAGCACTTATTAAATCAGGAAAAACAGCATCTGCGAGCGGGTCACTCTTCCCTAAAAAGACTCCCTTTGTACCTGCCTTCTTCCCTGCAATAATATCTGTATCGGTATCTCCTACCATGTAGGAGTTAGATAAATCAATATCATATTTTTTACTCAGTTCCACTATTAATTTTGGTTTTGGTTTACGACATTCACAACCTGCTTTTGGCTTATGTGGGCAATAAGCAACATCATGAATAACGGCTCCTTCTTTCTCTAATTCTGCAATCATATGTTCATGGATTTTATTAAGCTGTGATTCCTTCATAAAACCTAATCCAACACCACCTTGATTGGTTACCACAAATATGTGGTCAAAGAAAGCATTCAATTTCTTGATGGCTTCGGGAACACCTGGTAAGAAGTAAAGATCTTGTGGCTTATTCACAAATTTAACCCGATCTGTTAACACTTCATTTATTACTCCATCACGATCTAAAAAAACAGCTTTTTTCATGCAAGTCACACCTTTATTTTGAGTTATTGTCTTTCTTACTAGTATGTATTATTTCCAACATCAATCATACTTATCAAGTTTGTTAAAAATCAAATTCAAAAAAAATAAAAAAAAGCCAGTCAACTGACTAGCTTTTATTGATTATTTAAGTAAGGCTTTTGCAAAATCTCCAGTCATTATAGCTTCTCATTTTGGTTCATCCACTCAAAAGATAAAGATTGGCTTCGTTAAAATAAGTTGAACATTCCTAGAGTCGTCTCATATAATTTGCTATTTGTTGATCAAATAAGTGATTTCTTTTTTCTAATTGTTCAATTACCCTTTGACGTCTTTCGATTGAATGATTTTGGCTTAATTTTGCTTTTCCTTCTAATTTTGTTATATGCATTCGAAAGGCTTGAACACCTTTACTCATATGATCTAATAGTTTCTTTTCCATATCTTCTAAATGATAGCCACTATTTGGTGCTTCATATTTTTTCACCATGCGCTGAAAATCCCTTAGCATCTCTTCACCATCAATTAGCTCTACCTTACCATATGCTTGCACCGTCACATAATTCCATGTCGGCACGCTTTGATTCGTTTCGTACCAAGAAGACGAAATGTAGCTATGTGGTCCTTGAAAAAGAGCCAGGACTATTTGATTTTCTATTTCTCTCCACTGTGAATTCGGTCTTGCGAAATGTCCTGATATTTGAGCTCCATCTTCGCTTATAAGTAAAGGTAACTGTGTTGCACAGGGAACACCTTCATGCTGCGAAATAATTGTAGCGAAACTATTGTCCTCCATAATCTCTTTCAATAGACGTCGATCTGTTATTTGAAAATTTTTTGGAATAAACACTACCTACACCCCTTCGTATTCTATAGAATTCACCCAAGAAATAACCAAAATACCCCTCTCTTTCTTCTGTTCTATCAATCTTTCTGTTATCATATTACAGTTTATTGACATATATAAAGATACAGTTTATAAATAATTCATATGTCAAAGGAGGGGAAGAGCTTGAAAGAAATTATTTTTGCCATGGATGAAAATTCGCCAAAATACATTCAAATTTATCAAAAACTTAAAGCTTATATGGAGCAAGGAGATATTCAACCGAATGAAAAGCTCCCTTCGATTCGTCATTTAGCAGACTCTCTTCAATGTAGCCGCAATACAACTCTCATTGCTTATGAACAGTTACAATCTGAAGGTTATATTCGTTCTGAAGGAAGAAGAGGTTACTTTGCAAATACCATTGAGCCTATTTGGATTCACTCAAATTCAACAGTAAAAGCAAACACTCCTCCAAAACAAAAAAAAACACAAATTGACTTCCGTGCAGGAGCAGTAGATCCAACTCATTTTCCAATAAAAGCTTGGAGAAAGTATACCAATCAAGTATTTACAATGCCTCAAACCTTTACTTATGGAGAACCTTTCGGAGAAGAATGTTTACGACAAGAAATCGCACAATACCTCTTTCAATCTCGAGGTGTACATACTCAAGCAAGCCATATCATCATAGGTAGTAGCACACAGCAGATGCTGATTAATCTAGGGACCATATTAAAGCCTACCTTCGATCATATCCTTCTAGAAGATCCAGGTTATGATGGCGCAAAGGAGGCCTTTCAATTTCATCAATTTCAATTAGAATATCTACCTGTTCAACAGTCTGGCATTGATTTCTCTGATTTTGATGTTTATAAGTCTAAGATTGTTTATGTCACCCCCTCCCATCAGAGCCCATTAGGTGTGACAATGCCAATACATCAAAGACACATGATCTTACAATGGGCAAATAATAATGAAGGTTATGTCATTGAAGATGACTATGATAGTGAATTTCGCTATACACAAAAGCCATTTCCTGCATTAGCTTCCATTGATTCTTCTCGAGTCATCTATATAGGAAATTTCTCGAAATCACTTCTGCCAGGATTACGATTATGTTTTATGGTTTTACCTGATTTACTCTTAGAAGACTATCAAAAAGCTTATATTAACTTTGAAAATACCGCATCTAAGATCCATCAGCTCACAATAGCAAAATTTATGGAGGATGGAGAATGGCAACGGCATATCAAACGAATGCGCCTTGTTTATAAACACAAAATGCAGGTACTTGTGGCAGAATTACAGCAGCATTTTGGTCAGCATATCACCATTATAGGTGAACAATCCGGACTCTATCTTCTCATAAAGGTCCATCTTCAAAAATCAGAGAGCTGGTTAATTGAGCAAGCTACACTATTTGATGTCCAAGTATACTCAACTGCTCCTTTCTTTTTTCATTCATCTCCAAGTGAACCAATATTAAAATTAGGCTTTAGCAACCTCACACAAGAGGAAATAATTAAAGGTGTAGAACTCCTAAAAGAATCCTGGTTGTAAGTGAAGGAAACATTGAGTTTGATAAAATGTGTTTATAAAATAAGAAGTTGAAGGAAGATATAAATTGAACCAATTACAGACACCATTATTTGATGCATTAGAACATTTTTATACGCAGAGCAAGGTTTCCTACCATGTTCCAGGGCATAAAAACGGACAAGTCTTTTTAGAAAAAGGAAAGCAAATATATCAATCCTTACTGTCTATTGATGCCACAGAGTTAACTGGACTGGATGACTTGCATGCTCCAGAAGGTCCTATACGTGAGGCAGAGTTACTCCTAGCAGAGCTATATGGCGTAAAGAAGAGCTATTTCCTCGTCAATGGATCAACAGTTGGAAATTTGGCTATGATTTTAGCATCCTGTGGCGAAGGAGATACTGTCCTTGTTCAACGAAATTGTCACAAGTCTATTCTCCATGGACTCATGTTAACAAATGCTACACCAGTTTTTTTAGCTCCAAACTTTCATGAGGGATGGGGAGTGGCTGGGGGCGTGAATTCAGATGTTATATCAGAAGCACTAGATTTGTATCCAGATACAAAAGCAATCATTTTAACCTTACCCAATTATTACGGACTTTCTGAAGATTTAACTGAAGCGATAGCTTTAGTCCATGATAAGAACATTCCTGTTCTTGTTGATGAAGCACATGGGGCACATTTCACATTAGGTAATCCCTTTCCTAAAAGTTCAATTGATATGGGGGCAGATGTAGTCGTTCATTCTGCTCATAAAACGTTACCAGCGATGACTATGGGCTCTTACTTACATGTTAACAGTTCATTGGTCGACATGAATCAGGTTGAATATTACTTACAAATGCTTCAATCAAGCAGTCCTTCTTATCCAATAATGGGTTCACTTGATTTGGCACGTTCTTATTTGTCTTTATATTCGCATGACGATCAAGATTTTATTATAAAGGAAGTTGAACATTTTAAGATTTGCTTATCCTCTATTCCAGAAATTGAAGTATTAGAGCCTCCAGTTGGTTTATGGATTGATCCATTAAAGGTTACGATTCGATCTAAATGTGGTTTAAGTGGCTATGAATTACAATCACTGCTTGAGGAAAAAGGTATTTATACTGAATTAGCAGATCCTCAAAATGTCTTATTGGTCCTACCTTTATTAAAAAAGGGAGAATCCTACCCATTTGATCGTACCGCTACTTTAATCGAGTTAGCAGTAAAGAATCAATGTGGTAAGCAAGAGAATCAATCAAATGAAAATTGGGTAGAAACAGAAAAAATTACAACTTTATCTTTACCATACTCTAAAATGAAGAAAGCAAAAGTAACGCAAGTTCCATTTAGCGAGGGAGTTGGTAAGATTTCTGGTGAAATGGTTATCCCCTACCCCCCTGGAATTCCATTAATTATGACTGGTGAAAAGATCACAGTTGAAAAAGTTGCAACTTTAAAGAGATTATTGTCTCTTCATTCCCGTTTTCACGGTGGAACAGTCCTGTCTGTTGAAAAGCTTGTCGTTTATGAAGAGGAATAAGTATTTAACACAATCCCTACTTGCATTTCGCTTAATTATATGAGCACCCCAAATATATTTTAGAACCATTTGTTGTGATAAAAATCAAAAAGGCCTTAATCTTCAAAATCGAGATTAAGGCCTAATTTGTGGTTAATTTTCAAAACAGTACTGTTGACTGTTATCATTAACTATTTTAAGTTACCAGGTACAGTTTTCATGATTCTTCCAGATTTTTGATTTTTTACTGGAGAAGTTGCAGGGCGTAGAACGCGCATTCATCTCACCCCCTTTCTTTTCACTAGATACTGAAAGGTTGATTCTTTCCGCTACATTTTTGTATCTCAATCGTACGAATACGACTATTAGCAGAAAGCCTCTTACTATTTTTTATAATTCTTATTGAACTTTTTGTAAACTATTTCTCCAAACAAGATTCAATACTTTTTTAATATTTTTCTTTTCAGAAGGACAAGGTCTTTCTCCAGATACCACGCGATACCATGGGCAATGATTCCCCTGACATGCAGGACGGTAGAAGCATGATTGGCAAACAGAGTCTGTTTCTTCTCCAGACATTACCCATGAAGCGATCTTATCATAATCGAGATCCATTGTACCGTCAGCATTGATATGGCCAACTTTATTTACTTCTTCATCTAAAACCGTTGTACATTTGTATAATTGACCATTTGAGCCAATGACCATAGCATTAGGTTTAGCTGCATAGCATACGGATGCAGTTGGCATCATAGAACCAGTGACCATATTACTCATGCTAATTCCTTTATCCATAGCTGTCTCTGTAAATTCCCAGATTTTTTTATTGGCTGTAATGTGGGTACATGTAGGGATTTCATCATTATTTTCCCCACCCCATCTACCAACAGGACGGAAGAATACACCAAAGCGTTTATCATCAGCAAAGTGTTCTTTTAAGAACTCAATCAATTCGCCAGTTTCTGCTAAATTGTCTTCATCGAAGTTGACACGAATCGTCATATCGAATTGACCAGTACTTTCTTTAACAGCTTTTAGATTTTCGATAATTCGTTCAAATGTTCCTTGACCGCCTGCCATATGTCTACGACTGTCATGTACTGCTTGCACACCGTCAATTGTCACCATATATTGACGTACTTCCCAAGATAATAATTTTTCTAATACTTCTCTTGTTAAGAAGAATCCATTTGTTACAATGTCAGCAGAATAATCGATTTTATTTTCTTTTGCTTCTGCCATAAATGAATTTGACAATTCTTCGATAATTCCTAGTTCAAGTAGTGGTTCACCACCGAACCAGCTAATATGTAAATTATTTAGAGTAGTAGCTCGTTCTTTTACTAATGCTTTTACACCGCTTTTTGTTTCGTCTGTCATTTTGCCTCGTGCAAACGTTTCATAACAATAAGTACAACGGAAGTTACATTGTTCTGTTGTCATAAGAATCAGGTGCAACATATCTGTACGGTGCATAGATTGATGCAAGTACTCTGCTCTTCTTTTCTCATCTACATTTTCAGGAACGATAAATCCATTATCAAATAAAGATTTTTTTACATCACTATCTAATGCTTCAGTCCCCGTTCTTTTTAAAGAACCCATGACTTCAGCTTTTTCTTCATCAGAAAAATCAACAATAGCGCCTGTATAACTATTGTATAAAATAACGCCGCCATCATCCGTTTTAGACAATGCGTTAAACTTTGATGGAATATATTTATTTGTATTCTCCAAAATCCATAAACCTCCCTTTTCATTCATTTCTATTCTTTTAAATTCATTTCTATTCCCAACAATCATCATATTTCTTCTATAGAAAAATATCAATATAGCAATTGTAAACGCTAATTTCTGATATCGAAGCTGATTTAATTTGTAAAAAATAAAAATGAACGGTATATGTAGAAACGACTCCTAAAAATAGTTGGAGCAATTTATAATACCATAATTTAAAAATAATCTGCAAGGTCACATGGATAGTCTGTAGTCTTGTAGGAACCAAAATAAGCTTTTAATTTAAACGAAAAAAACAGCTGCAATAGACATAAGTCATTGCGGCTGCTTTTTTATTTTTCACCATACATTATCTAGAAATCAACTTACGGAAAAACTCTTTATATCCCCATTATTTTACTTTAAAAATTTCAACTAATTTTTCTAATTCATCGGAAAGTTGATATAACTGATTCGAAGCATTAAACATGTTAGTAACGTTGCCTTCTTGCTCTTGCATCTTTTGATTGATAGAACCAGTAAAAGCAGAATTTTTCATCGAAATATCTTCTAACTGTTGAGATGTAGCTGTTATTTCTTCTGCATTAGCAGATATTTCTTGGGCAGATGCTGATACTTCAGTAATATTATTAGCTACTTGATTTGTAAATAATTGAATTTTACCAAAGATTTTTTCTGTATCTTGAGCAATACTTAAACCTTGAGTAATTTCCTTATTTCCATGTTCAATTATATTAACAGCATTGTCCGTATCCGTTTGTATTTCTTTAATAATCTCGGCAATCGTATCCGTAGAACCTCTTGATTCTTCTGCTAATTTCTTAACCTCTTCTGCTACAACTGAAAATCCTTTTCCAGCCTCGCCTGCTCTTGCAGCTTCAATTGCTGCATTTAAGGCAAGTAAGTTTGTTTGATCCGCAATAGAACTGATAATGGTAAGGAAATTTTGAATAGATTGAGAACGTTCCTTTAATTGTGTAATAGCATTTGTCGTGTTATCAAATGATAAATTAATGGTTCCCATCTGTTCAATTAAACTATTAATGTATTTTGATCCTTCTTGTGTTATTTCATTCATTTCTAATGATGAATTACTAACATCTGAGGAATTACCTGCAATTACTTGAATAGAAGAAGCTACATCTTCTATAGATGTTACAGTATGAGAAATAGATTCTTTTTGAGTATTCATTCCTTCATTCATACTCTCAATATCATGAGTAATTTGTACAGAGTCCTTTTCAGTCTTTTCTGCACCTTGATGAAGAATTGCAGATGCTTGATTAATTTGAGCAGAAGTTTCCTTAACTTTGAAAATCATCTGACTCATGTTATCGATTACTTTATTAAAGAGTGAAACAAGTTGTCCGAATTCATCATCTTTCTCTACCTTTAATTTTATACTAAGATTACCATTTCCAACCTCATGCAATCCTCTTAGTAGTTCTTTCATTGGTTTAAAGGATTTTCTAGTGTAAAAAATTTGGAAAATAACAATTAAAATCAAAAGAGGAAGCAGAATAAATAAGGTTATCTTTAATAGTTCAACTTGACTTACATGAAACAGATCTGCATTTACATCAACCCCAAAATAGGCAAATACTTTACCATTATCATCTTTGAGTGGATACAATTCAGTAATCCAAGTACCAATATCATCATTATAAATTTCTGAAGAAACTGTTGTTTGCGTTTCTTTCATTCGTTTAACAGCATCAACAATTCGATCCGGCTGAGGAAATGGATCGCCTACTTTAACTCCGTCTTTTTTTAATGCCTCAACTAATGGTGTTGGAGCAGCAATTAGTGGTGTCTTATTCCCATCAACAATGTCGGAACTGAAAATATAAGCTTGAGCAACTTTTTTATTTGTCTTAGAAATATTATCAAAAAATGCGATCAATTTTTGCTGGTCTGGGGAATCATAATCCTCATTCATAGCATTTTTCACTGTAGTCATATCCAATTCTTCTGCCCATGAATTTACAATGTCATTTGCTTCTTTAGTAATATCATCTTTTATAATGTTAGAAAAGACTAAATAACTAGATAAGCTTATTGCAATAGCTATAAATAGTGAGATTACGACAGAAATAGTAATATTCCTAAAAATAAACGATTTTCTTTTTTTCACTTTACCTTTTCTCCTAACTTTAAACAGTATTAATTATAGAACAATCATACTATATTTTTGTCGAATTTTGTATTTCAATAGTGTAAAATATATATTGATTTTAAGTCAAAATGAATAGGGTGAAAATATGAGTACACAACTTGAATCAAAAATACTAGACACTAATACGACTATTATCGACAAATTTTATGACATTGTAAGGGATGCATCAAAACATTTAGCTATTTCTATGGCTAATCAATCATTTACCTATGAAGATTTAAATAAAATGTCAAATGAAGTCGCATATAAACTAGTAGAACGAGGAATTAAAAAAGGTGACTTTGTAGGTGTCTTTTTAAACAGAAGCATTGAAGCAATAGTAAGTCTATTAGGTATTATGAAATCAGGCGGTGTCTACGTTCCTATTGATCCTGCATATCCTGATGAAAGAATTAGCTATATGATTAACGACACTTCTTGTAAATTGGTGATAACGAATACTATTCTTCAAGGAAAATTAGAGAAAATTGGATTTGAACAAGATATTTATATTGTAGATAAGATTGGATTCAATAATGATAACATTCACTGTAAGGATCTTACTGCATCCGATCTAGCTTATGTTATTTATACTTCAGGATCTACAGGACATCCTAAGGGAACTTTAGTGAAGCACAAAGGCGTCCTAAATTTAGCAGATTGGCTAGGTACTCATTATCAGTTTGACAAGGAAACCGTCATTTCAGAATTTGCTTCCTTTAGCTTTGATGCATCAATCATTGATATTTTTCAAGCACTGTTAAACGGTGTTCAATTACATATTCTATCCGAAGAATCCCGAAAAAATCCTAAACAATTAATTGAAGAAATCTCTCACAAAAAAATTACGAATATGATTTTGCCAACTGCTTTTTTCCGTAATATGACAATTATACTTAATGAAGAGGATTTATCTAAGTTATCTTCTTTAAAGGTGATCGCATTAGCTGGAGAAGCATTAACAGGAGAAATGGTCCGTCTTTGGCAAGAGAAGTTCGGTTATTCTATCAAATTGAGTAACTTCTATGGACCAACAGAAACAACCGTAATGGCATCATTCTATGATATTGATGGTAAATGGCCAGAAGAAATTGCCAATGTTCCAATAGGAAAACCAATTCAAGGGTTCAATTTATATATTGTCAACGAGTCAGGTGAATTTTGTGAAATTGATGAACCTGGAGAGCTATTAATTGAGGGTCCTGGATTGTCAGCTGGTTATCTAAATAAACCAGAAAAAACAGCACAAGCCTTTATTAAACACCCAACAAAAAAAGATGCAAAGCTTTACAAAACAGGCGATATCGTTAGAATGTTAAAAAACGGAAATATTGAATTTATCGGCAGAAACGACCATCAAGTGAAAATACGTGGTCATAGAGTTGAAATTGGTGAAATCGAAGATAAAATGTTGAAAATTCCATTTTTGAAAGAAGCAGCTGTTATCCCAAGACAAAAAGATAATGAAAAAGAATTATTTGCATTTTATACATGTAAATCAAATAAAACTATTAAGAAAAGTGAAATCTATCAAGAATTAAAAAGTACATTGCCAGATTATATGATTCCTAGCTACTTTATTCAATTACATGAAATGCCAATTGCTCCTACTGGGAAAATAGATAGGAAATTCTTAGGCGTAATTGATTATAACGATTTTCTTTCGAATGATATCATTGAGCCAAGAAATGAAACAGAACAATTATTAGCTCAAGCAGTTTGTACTGAATTAAAGGTTGAAAAGCTGGATATAAAGGAAGACTTATTTACAAATGGATTAAATTCCTTAAAAGTATTAAATATTTTAGTTAAATTAAAACCGAATTTCCCTAACATATGCACCCAAGATTTCTTCCAATACAGATCGATAGAAAAACTAGCTGAATTTATATCTAATAATAGCTTTGGAAATAGAGAAAAAAATGAAGGATATTTAGTAGAGAGAAATCTAATTGAGCATCCAATGTATACAGAGACTACTGTGGATTATACTCAAGAAATGAAAACAACGTTTAATTCTATACTTTTAACTGGCGCAACTGGATTCCTTGGTAGTCACATTTTATATGATTTATTAAAAAATACGGATTCCCATGTTTATTGTTTAACCAGAGCAAAAAGTATAGATGAAGCAAAAAAACGTTTAGTAGAAATGCTTAAATATTATTTTGGAGAACTTCCAGAGGCTTGGTTATCACGTATTTCCCCAGTTCTCGGTGACCTTTCTCAAGAAGCTTTGGGACTTACATTTGAAACAAGAATGGAACTTGAAGCAACACTAGATATGATTATTCATAGCGCGGCTGATGTAAGACATTTTGGCGATGAAAGTCACTTTAATAATGTAAATATTAATGGAACGAAAGCATTATTAAATCTAGTTAAAGAAAATACTGGTATTCGATTTATTTATATTTCAACAATTGGTGTACCCGATGACCTTGCACATTCGAATTTATGGGAAGAATATATTAATACTAAGCCAACATACTTCTCTCACAATCTTGAAAATGTTTATACAAGTAGTAAATTTGAAGCTGAAAAACTAATTTTCAAAGCAATGGAAGAAGGAACTTTGGCTACCGTATGTCGTATGGGGAATCTAACAGGGCATTCAGTTACAGGGAATTTCCAAAAAAATATTGAAACCAACGCATTTTATCGCATGTTAAAAGCAGTAATGACATTGGGTAAAATTCCTGAGTATACTTCTTTAGTTGATTTCACACCTGTGGACCTTGCTAGTAGATCAATAGTTGAATTAGCTATGAACAACCAAACCATCAGAAGAACATTCCACATTGTTGATCCTGAGCCAATTACTTTTGTTCAATTTATTAGTTCTCTTAAAGAATTAGGTTATGATATCGATTTAGTTGATACAGAGTCTTTCTCAAATCTATTCTTACCTGAAAAAGGTCTAAGCACAGAAGATCTTCAGTTAGCAGTAAGTATATTAGAAGGCGAAGGCGTAAAGGATTCATTATTCCGTTGGGACAGCAGTCAAACTAAAATGTATTCAAGTCAAATATCTTTCGATAAAAAAGAATATCTATCTTTGCTTGTACAGCACGGTGAAGAAGTTGGATACTTCCCTGTTTTGAAAAAGAGAGAATTAGTTTATTAAAAATAATGGCTGATTTGAATGTAGAAAGCCAAAATAAAGTCATTCTTGCTAGTATGAATTTCACTTCTATTTCTGAACAAACTTTTACTACACTTTTAAATAAGTGTACTGTCCATGAACAAAGTTCTATTCTTAAATATAAACACCGGATAGATCAATTAAGATCTTTGCTTGCTATTATCCAAATAAAATACTGCTTTAAAAATTATTTTAATTTGGAAAAAGACATAAATATTATTAAGAATCCCTATGGAAAGCCAAAAGTTGTTGGGTGGAGCGGAGACATTAGTATATCTCATACTGGTGACTGGATATTTACCGGAATTTGTACTACTGGAAGAATTGGTGTTGATATAGAATGTCTTAATCCTTTTCCATTATTAAAAGGGACAGAGGAGTTATTTTTGTCAGAAAAAGAATTATCCTTTTTTCAAGCTAATCAAAATTCAGAAGAATCTAAGGACTATTTGTTGACAATGTGGACTCTAAAAGAAGCATACTTAAAAGAAATAGGAATTGGATTAACCATGATTAATCCAACTTCCTTATCTTTTAACTGCCCTCCTAAAAAGAGTCACTTTACTTATCAAGGTGCAAAGGGAATTAGTGAACTAAACACTTACAATGTGGATGGAGTTGCAAAAGCTTCGGTTTCAACTTCTAGCATAAAAAGACCATCCATACAGTTTTATAAGCACTATCAGAATCATATGCTCGCGGAAATGCTTTAACTCTAGGTCTTCGAAGTAAATAGATTATTAATTTACTATAAAAATTAACAGCTACAATGACTTATTGTCTTTGTAGCTGTTTTGTTTTATCTTATTTGCTTCTATTTAAATGTTAGCTATGCTGAAGGAATCCTTCTACTAGTAGCACCCCAGTTATCTTTTAGCTCAAAAATATGATTCAAAAAATAATAAGGAATCATCTCACCATTCTCAACCATTTGCAACAATTCTTCTCGATCTACCCATTTAACAGCTTGCACTTCATCTTCTTGTAACTGTAGTTTTTCTATATCCACATCTTGCGTAATCATATAATAATCATCAAATCCATTTGCAAAATTAATCGTAAATCGTGGTCTTTCATTTGCTAAATCAAGTTCTAGCCCTATTTCTTCTTTTACCTCTCTTTCTGCTGCTGTAGCACTGTTGTCCCCTGCTACAGCGGAACCTCCGACAGTAAGGTCCCACATGTTAGACCATCCCTTCTTCCACGGCTGTCTCTGTTGAATCAATAGCTGATTATTGCTATTGAAAATACAGACATGAACCACTAGATGATAATCGCCTTCAGACAATTGGTCCCCTCTTCTATGTAATCTACCAGTTAGTTTTCGATCTTTATCATAAATATCCCACAGTTCATCTTCATTTTCGCCTCTTGTCATATTGTTCCCTCCTTGTGAAATTTCTATAAAAATGCACATGATGTAATAAAGTGTTTAAATACAAATATTAATAGAATTAATCTGCTTGCTGAATGATGTGGAATTAGCTTCGCTTTCCGCGGGCGAGCGTTGAGCCTCCTCGGGGCAACAGGATGTTGGTCACGGAGTCGTTGCCACAGGACGTGGCGTTCTTAGACTCCGTTCCTTAATCGCTTCACTGCGGGGTCTCACCAGTCTCGCTTTCCGCAGGAGTCTTCGCTAATTCCACATCAACGAAGATAGCTGTACAAGATTTTCATATAATCTTTAATCTATTTTTACTTTTTGAGTGCCTTCAACGAGGAGATAGAAGCTAAGCACGTGAAAAGCGCGCAACACCTCTTAATATATATTTAATGGAATCACATTTAGTTGCTAATTAATTATCGATTCAGTACTGCTTTCAGACATCCTTCTTTTTCCAAATATCTTTAACTAGAATTATATTCAATAAACAGATTCCAAAATCCTCTACTTCACCAAATACTATCAAAACATGATACAACTTTTCACTTAAGCCATTGCAATCACAAAGTAAAAGTGGTATTATTCATTTAATTAAATATTCACTTATTTCAATTTTTCTTTTGAAGTAAGGATAGAGGCGCAAAAACCATGAGTACACAATTGGAGGATAATGAGGTCCATTGATGATTGTGAAAAGGGGGATTTGCCGAAGTTGAGAGAATCTCATTTTTCTCGAAGCTGGTTCTGTAGTTGAATAAATACAGAACTGTCATGTAGGAAACTATATGGAGGGCTATCATACGCACAGAAATGATTCTGTTTCTACTGCAACAACGTAGCCTCGTTGTTGCTTTTTTGCGTTTACTTACTAATTGCCCTTCTCCCTCTAGTTTATTCATCAAAAATAATTAAGGATGTGGAGAAGTAATGAATTTTGGACAAATTTTAACTGCTATGGTGACACCATTTGATCAAAATGGAGAAATTGATTTCCCAGCTGCAAAAAAATTAATAAATTATTTAATCGCCAACGGTACAGACGGTTTAGTAGTAGCTGGTACAACAGGAGAATCACCTACGTTAACAACAGAAGAAAAAGTAGAATTATTTAAATTTGTGGTAGGTACTGTAGCTGGAAGAGTTCCTGTCATCGCTGGTACTGGATCAAATAACACAAGAGAATCTATCGAGTTAACAAAACAAGCAGAAAATACAGGCGTTGATGGGATTATGCTTGTCGTTCCATACTATAATAAACCATCACAAGAAGGACTATATCAACACTTTAAAACGATTGCTGAAGCAACAGCACTTCCAATCATACTTTACAATATCCCAGGCCGAAGTGTAATTAATATGTCTGTTGAAACAATCGTTCGTCTTGCACAGATTTCAAATATCGTTGCCATTAAAGATGCAAGTGGTAATTTAGATGGGATGGCCGATACCATTAGCCAAACACCTTCAGATTTTTCAGTGTACACGGGAGAAGACAGTTTAACATTACCTGCATTATCCATAGGTGCTACAGGAGTAATCTCTGTTGCATCACACATTATCGGGAACGAAATGCAAGAGATGATTTCAAAATTTAAAAACGGCAAAACTCAAGAAGCTGCACAAGATCATCGTCGGTTACTTCCAATTTTCAATGGTCTTTTTGCTGCACCAAATCCATCACCTGTCAAAGCAGCACTAAATCTTAAAGGAGTTGCTGTTGGTGGTGTTCGCTTACCTATTCTTCCTTTAAATGATGAAGAAATGTGTGCATTACAAGAAGTATTGCACCCATTAAATAAAGTAGTAAAACAGGCAATTTAAATTGGCTTCACCATTAAACAAATTGAATTTTAGAATGATAAATCTTAAAAAAAGCACTAAGTTTACGGAACAATTGCCTTACTAAAAGAAGGAACTATGTCTTTTTATCAGACATAGTTCCTTCTTTTAAGTTTCTTTATAATTTCATAATAATTCACCCGTAATTAGTAATGCAAATCACATATTTAGGGTTAATGAATACAATAATGAAAGAAGCTTAAGTAAAGGAATGATACCGTGAATTATTATTATGGACAACATGGTCAACCTTATAATCCTTACATGCATAATGAACAAGGAATGTACGGAATGTACGGAATGTATCCCTATCCTTACTTCAATGCACCGTATGGCCAAGGTTTTTCTGAACAATTTACTCCATATGAAGTGGGATATGGATCTATGTTTAATTCCCCTCAATCTACAACACATAATGCCCCTATTAACTTGAGTGATCATGGTCCAAATCCCTATGTAGTGAATATTAGTGAGGCGACAAAGCAAAATAAACCATTTCGTACTGCTTTATGGACAGGAAAGCATCTACAGCTTACATTAATGAACATTCTTGATGACATCGGCCTAGAGATCCACCCTCATACAGATCAATTCCTTCGTATCGAAGAGGGTGAAGGAATCGTAAGAATGGGTAAAAACAAGAATAATTTAGATTTCCAAAGAAGAGTAAAAGATGATGATGCCATCTTCATCCCTGCAGGTACATGGCATAATGTCATTAATACAGGTAACAGACCGCTTAAATTGTATTCCATCTATGCACCTGTGCAGCATCCATTTGGCACAGTCCATTTGACAAAAGCCGATGCTGAGGCCGCGGAGAAACATTAATGAAGAAAAACAGCTACAACGATCATAAATTCGTTGTAGCTGTTTTAAATTACTTAATGAAATTTATCTATAGACAAAAATAGAATATATGCGAATAGCTCCCACTAGAGTAGCTTTATCCTCTATAGCTTACAGCCAACCCTTTTAAGAATTTACGAGCAAAATTATCGCCACACTCTTTATAATTCCGATGCCCTGGCTTTCTAAAGATTGCACCTAATTCACCCTTTGAAACGGCGATACCTCCATCATCAAGAATATCTAGCATATCTTCCGTTTTTAATTGAAGAGCCACTTTTAATTTCTTCAAGAGCATATTATTTACACGGTCCTTACTCTGTTCAGGCATTTCTTGACTTTTAGGTTGTCCTGGTTTTGGTTGTTGTGGCCCTCTTTTAAATGTGACGAAGCCATTTAAAAAGGACTCTAACATCTTATCATTACATTTAATTTGATCATTCGACTCACTTACATCATCCGCTTCATCATACTCATCTTTTGATTTGGTCAGGATCTTTCGTAATTCGTCTCTTGTTACTTCTACACCACCAAGTTTAAAAATATCGACCATATCTTTGTCTTTAATATCCAAGGCATATCTTAATCTAATTAATATATCGTTGTTTTCCATTTGTTAACCTCCTAAATAGACATTTGTCTATTTGTTTTAGTATTTATGATCTTTTTAAATACGAACACTGTCCTTCACAACTAAATAAACATACCAACTAATTTTCCTCTTTACAAGGTATGCGCTTATTTTTCTTAATTGATTCTGTTGGCGCAAGGCAAGATTAGTATACACTCACAATCAAATTCACTAAAATATACATATATTCATCAAAATGAAAAAGCAGCTTTTAGGAGGCAAATAAATGCATTCGTTGATAGATATTGGTCTTAATTTGACAGAAAAACAATTTACAAAGGATCGAGAGGAGGTTGTTGAACGCGCTATTCAAAATGGTGTTGGACAGATGATTCTCACTGGCTCTAGTGTAGCAGGAAGTAAGGAAAGCCTACAAATTGCAAAGCAATATCCCCATATTCTTTTTTCAACGGCAGGGATTCATCCACATGATGCAAGTGAATTTCATCAAGAACACATCCAAGAATTACGCCAATTAGCTCAACATAAAGAGGTCATAGCCATCGGAGAATGTGGATTAGATTTTAATCGGATGTATTCTCCTCAAAAAATTCAGGAAGTGTGTTTTGAAGCACAATTGGATTTAGCAAAAGAAATGGACATGCCACTCTTTTTACATGTTCGAGATGCTCAAGCACGATTTGTTGAAATGATGAAGAATCATCAAGATCAAATTGAAAAATCAGTTGTTCATTGTTTTACAGGAAATAAAACAGAAGTACAAGAATTAGTATCCATGGGTTTTCACATTGGTATTACAGGATGGATTTGTGACGAGAGACGAGGCAAGGAATTACAAGAAGCTGTACAATATATTCCCCTTGATCGATTAATGATCGAAACAGATGCCCCTTATCTAACACCTCGAACTTTAAAACCAAAACCTAAACACGGGAGAAATGAACCTGCTTTCCTTCCACATATTATTGGTGAAATTGCCAAATATATGGGTGTTTCTCCTGAAGAAATAGTAAAACATTCTATAGAAAATACTCAGCGTTTCTTTCACTTGGAAATGAACTAAAAGCCTTTAATAGAGGCTTTTTTGTTGTGCTAGTTTTAATTATCATCTAACTATTATTTTATTTCGTTCAGGATATGTAACGAGTACCAGCTTAGAATTATTTTTCTTTCTAAACTTTTATTTCTCCTTTTTCAATATGTTATGATTAACAATAAGTTAACCATCAAAAACATTAAGTTAACTCAAATAAATAATTTCTCTAGGGGGAGAATTATGTATCGTCTACGGGGTCATCATATTTTTTGTCTACTTGGCTATCGAGGAATGGGTTATTCCAATGAATACGTTGAAAACATGACTCGTTTACATCAAACCTTGAGAGCCAATCCAAAGACGTTGGTTCAGCTAGTAAATGGACCTGATCAATTGTGTGAAAAGTATCCAAACTCAGGTGAATACCATTGTCAAGATAACGACATCTATCAAATGGATGCGGTGATTTTAGAGAAAATCGGTTTAAAAATTGGACAGATTTTAAAATGGGAGGACATTGAATCTCAAATCCAAAAACATGTCATTCCTTCTGATATTCAAACCGTTTGTGGAACTTGTTCTTGGCGGTCTTACGGAGTTTGTGAAGAAGGGGTTCAAATGATCCTTCAAGGAAAAGGTCTAAGGGAAATTAAATAAATCCTTCCCTTTTGTTCATGTTGATACTAAACTCTTCTTTCACTTGGAAAAATAGGTGCCTGATACATATTGATATTACAAAATTCAATGACAGGCACCTTTAATTATATATCCTGATAATAAAGAAATATTGTTATACAGAATAAAGTTTAAGCTTGTTCGATTGCAGCTTTTCCCCCTACTTTTCCTCCAACAATAATCACAATTTTATACCCCCCTTAGTTTTAGCAATATTTTGTATCGATTCCACTATCAAAAATTGATATTTTATCATTTCAACAGATTTTTTTATAACTTCATTCAAACTTCACACTCATTTTATAGAATAATAATGTTCTTTAAAATTTTTAAAATATTCAGGAGGAAAAAAGTGAACAAAGGACTCTACAATCGCTTTTGGCGATGGCATTTTTATGCTGCATTATTTATCACGCCATTATTACTTACTTTAACCCTTAGTGGTATTGGCTATTTATTCTACACAAATGTAGAAAATAAAGCGTATGATCATTATTTCTTTGAGAATAGTACACATACCGAAAAGTTAACAATTGATGAAGGAATAGAAAAAGCCAAAGAGAAATTTAAAGGATATTCAGTCTCGAAAGTGATTGTTCTTAAAGATCCATATAACACACGTTTAACAATGGATAACAAAAATGGTGATGAAAAATATGTATTTTTGGATGATAATTATCAAATTGTAGGAAGCCAAGATTCAAAATATACATTTTCAAACGTCATGAGAAATCTTCATAGTTCTTTATTTGTTGGAGGAACAGTTGTCAATTATCTAGTAGAATTAGCTGCTTGTTGGGCTATATTCCTACTATTATCAGGTGTTTATATGACATTTAAAGGGAAAGCATTGAAGAAAAAAGAAAATGCTTCCAAACGTCAAAAAAATAAGAAATGGCATGCTCTTGTTGGAACAATTATTACTATTCCAATGATTGCTATTATTTTTACAGGTCTACCTTGGTCAGTATTTATGGGGAATTTTATTTATACGGCAGCGCAAGAGCATCCATCAATTGGTATCCCTAAACTACAACAAAGCCCACCTACTTCTGATATGAGTGAAATTCCATGGGCTACTCGCAAAAATGATGCTCCTTCTTCTTCAAAAGAAGGTGGACATGCACATCATGCTGGGATGAGTATGCCTGGTATGGATATGACAAGCAGCAATATGATTAGCGTTCAACAGTTGATGACAAACGTAGACGCTACGAAAATTTCTAAACCATATTCTATTATTTATCCTTCAAGTGAAGATGGAGTTTATACAGTTGCTAAAAGCAGTAACACAGGTGTAACAGGGCTAGATGTTAGTCCCTATGACGAAATCACAACTTATTTTGATCAATATAGCGGTAAACTCATTTCTAAAGTAGGTTACGATGAATACGGTATATTAGGAAAATGGTTTACATGGGGGATTCCATTACATGAAGGTCACTTATTTGGGTGGCCAAATAAAATCATTAACCTACTCGTATGTCTTGCCTTTATCTTCGTCATTTTATGGGGGATCAAAACTTGGTTTTCTCGTAAAAAGAAAGGGGAATTTTCAGCTCCACCTAATACGTCAAAAGGCATTTCTGTAGGATTTGGTATCATAATGGTTGTACTTGGAATTTTAATGCCATTATTCGGCATCTCACTAATAGTAGTAGCACTAATTGAAAGTTGTATTTGGTTGTTTAGAAAAAAAACAATACAAGCTTAGCTTAGAAGAAATAATAGTTAATCTATAAAAAGAAGCACAGTCAAAATTGAACTGCGCTTCTTTTTATACTCCTAACAAGGTGAATCTATAGCATTCATCAATCTAATAAAGTAAAGGTTTCAATTGGTTCATATTTTGGTGTTTTCTCTAGGTTCGTTTTATATAACACGATTTTATTTGCTATAAAAGATAAAGGCTTTTCATGGAAGGGATTATACTTTTCTAATAACTCCATATTAAATTCTTCATCGCTATTCCACTTCCGTGCCAATGTTATATGTGGGTGATATGGACGAGTTTCCAAGGTGAATCCAGCTTCCTGGCATTTTTCATGAACAATTGATTGAACTTGAAATAATCTACGTTCGTGGTTTACTGCACTCCAAAATATTCTTGGTGATTTTTGATTTCCAAAAGTATTGATACCTTGAATTTGCAATTTAAAAGCTCTTTCATCTTTTATGGCGTTACTTACTAGATCAATTACAGTATGTTGCCTTTGCGAATCCATCGATCCAAGAAAAGCAAGGGTGATATGAAAATCGCTCATATGCACCCAACGTTGAAACTGAAAAACTTGTTTGAGATTCAGCATCTCATCCTGAATATTTTGTTTAATACCATCAGGCAATTGAACCGCCCAAAAGTAATGTGCGTTTTTATCCACTTTATCCCTCATTTTCTTTTTTAATTATTAGGGTTAAGAAAAGCATAAAATACTAATTTGATATGCACCTATTTCTAGCTATTCTTCTTGTATGAACATTACCTTATCATATCCACAATTACGACAGACCATTAAATGGGGGCAAATCTGATCTTTAGCTGTATTTGGATAGCCGTCATCCATTTTCACAGTCTCTTCATCCTCATAATGACTATAAGGATCCATAAAATCAGCTACTTTCCCATCGTTGTCCAATTGAGTACCACAATTTGGACAATTTATTTCTAATACTTTTAATGAGTTACATAAAGGACAAATAGCCATATGTACCACTCCTATTTCTTTCTATTTTAGAATCCCTAAATTCATCATCACTTTTTCTCCCTTCAACATAATTTCCTTTTTAGTATGAAACTAAACTGTCCGTTAGTTACAAAGGTTCAACATGAATATTGAATACATAAATTTGTTACTTGAATCAATTTCATA
>NZ_JBCMNM010000047.1:0-97414 GCF_050459865.1 Rummeliibacillus pycnus | reverse complement strand
CGAGGAGGCTCAACGCTCGCCCGCGGAAAGCGAAGCTGATTCCACATCATGTGTTGAAATGGTCGTATTTAATAACCGAAAATGGATTTATGAAATTGATTTATATGAAAAGTATTTTTATTGTAAATATTTCAAGTTTGACCCAACTAATAGCTTTCAAATAAAATATATATGTACTATAAAAAGGTTAGAGGAGTGTAATCAATGACAGTAAATGCGTATTTAATTTTTAATGGGAATACTCGTGAAGCAGTGGAGTTTTATAGTAAAGCGTTTCAAACAGAAAAGCCTCAAATTATGACATTTGGTGATGCTGACAATGATCCAAATTCTAAATTACCAGAGGAAGCAAAAAATTTAGTAATGCATGCCAATATTAAACTTAGTGGCAGTGATATCATGTTCTCTGATACATTCCCAGGAAATCCGTATACTGTCGGAAATAATATCACTTTAGCTATTGTGAGTGATGATGAAGCGTATATCCGTTCATCGTTTAGTGCATTGCAAGAAGGTGGAGAAGTAACAATGGAATTACAAAAGACATTCTGGAGTCCATGTTACGGAAGCGTGAGAGATCGATTTGGTGTGGAATGGCAGTTTAATTTAGATGATGGAACAGTCTTTCAACCAGAATAACCAACTTTAAACCCAAAAAGCTCTAGCGCAGTTTGAACTGGCTAGAGCTTTTTTATTATTATTTAGTTTTAAATCGACGAACAACATTTTGCAATTCTTCAGACATGTTCAGTAATTGACCAGCAGCTGTTTCCATTGATTCCATAGATGATAATGTTTCCTCAGTAGCAGCAGATACTTCTTCTGAAGCGGCAGCAGTATCTTTGGCATGGTCGTTTAGATTATTGGCAGTACCAGCTATTTCTTGAATAGATGCAGCTATTTGTTGAGATGTTGCAGAAACATTTTCAACTTTTGGTGTTATTTCGCGCATGCTTGAAATAATGGCTTCAAATTTTTGCGCAGTGTCTTGTGAAATGGTAATACCTTCTTCTACATTTTCTAAAGTTTGACTCATAATTTGCACAGCTTCTCCAGAATCCTTTTGCACAGCAGTGATAAGCCCAGCAATTTTTGAAGCGGATTCTTGAGAGCTTTCAGCAAGCTTGCGTACTTCTGAGGCAACAACAGCAAAACCTTTACCATGTTCACCTGCACGCGCAGCTTCAATTGATGCATTGAGTGCGAGTAAATTTGTTTGACCGGCAATGTCTCCCATGATATCTAAAATGGCACCAATTTCTTTTGTACGGTCATATAAAGACTTAATTTTAGTATCTGATTGAGTGACAAATTGATAAATTGAATCCATTTGTGATACAGTATGCTGAATTGATTGTCCTCCGTCTTCCGCTTGTTGTGTAGCTTGCATTGAAAAATTAGAGACTTGTGAAGCATCTTCAGCAATTGCTGTAACACCTGTTGCAATTTCTTCTACGGAATTTGCATTTTGTTCGATTCCGTGTGTTTGTTTTTCGGTACTTATGGTTACTTGTTGCATGGCAGCAGCAATTTGTTGTGATGCAGCAATATTTTGGCTAGCACTTGCTGATAATTCTTCTGATGAAGATTGAACGAGTGTTGAGCTACTATTTACTTTTTGAATTAATAAAGAAAGATTGTTTTTCATCGTGTTAAATGATTTGGCGAGTTCCCCAATTTCATCATTTGAATGAATATCAATTTCCTCTGTTAAGTCCCCTTCACCCATTCTGTGTGCACTAGCTTTTAATTTGTTGATTGGATTTATAATTGAACGAACAATGAAAAGTATTAAAATGCTACCAATAACGATAAAAATGATTTCTACTATTATTTCAATTTGTAACGTCTTAGAAGCAGCGGTTATCGCTTCAGATTTATACGTTGTAGCAATTACTTTCCAACCAGTATCATTATTAGTCTGATATAGTATTTTTTGATCTTGATTATCTATTTGACCAAACGGTTTAGATAAAACTTGATTGATATAGGATTCCTTTGCTGCATTGCCACTCTTATTATGAGGATGCGAAATATAGTTTCCGTTATTATCAATCAAAGAAACAAATCCTAATTTACCAATTTTAACTTTATTAGCGATTTCCTGAAGTTTTTCAATATCAATATCAACACCAACTACACCCGATCCATCCGCTAGTACCTTTGAAATTGTAATGACTAAATTTCCACTTGTAGAGGATGTATAAGGCTCTGTAATTACAACATCGCCGTTACTTTGAAGTGCTTCTTTATACCATGGGCGTTCACGTGGGTCATAGTCCTTTGGATATTCAAAATATGGCATACGAATCATTTTGCCTTTAGATGTACCGACATAAGCCATTGCAGCTTCCGGATGCTCATTGACATATTGGTCTAAAATATTTCGGAGATTTGAATCCTTTGAAGCATCTAATAATGATGATGTTATTTTTTTAGATAAATAACTTACATCATGAGTTTTAGGTTGGACTGTATCCGTAATATTTGAATTTAATAATTTAATGGTTGATTGGGCGCTATTAATTTGTTCAGATTCAATTTGTTTTTTTGTACTGTCATATGAAATTGCACCTAGAATAATAGAAGGAATCACTAAAGTTAGTAAGAATGCAATGAATAATTTTTTGTGGAGATTCAAATTTAATAATTTTTTCAAATAAAGATACCTCGCTATTCTGTTGATTAATTTTAGTATTTCTCGTTTCTCTCCCGTTTGAATCAAGTTCATACTCTAAGTTAATTAGTACAAATTTATTTAATAGCTAGTAGTATTTAATGATTCAAATGATAGAGGTTGATGAGTCAATTCTACCACAATAATATTTATTTGATTGTAAATAAATGAAAATAGTGTAAAAAAGATAAAAAAATATCAAGAATAATATGATTAGTCTGAAAATTATAACGATAAAAAATAATAAAAAACTACACCGCCAATTGTAATAATTGATGATGTAGCTCTAATAGGTATGAAATGGTGTTTCCTAGTACACTTTATCTCCATTGAAAATAGAGTTTTTAACGACTACATAATCTACATTGCGAATCGAATCAAGTTTTGTACCACCGGCATATGAAATAGAAGATTGAAGATCTTGTTCCATCTCAATTAGAGTATCTCTTAAATGCCCTTTATGTTCGACGTGCATTTTTTTACCTTCGACGTTTTTCTTTTCGCCTTTTTGGAATTCAGATGCAGAGCCGAAATATTCTTTATATAATTTACCATCGAGTTCAATAGTTTTACCTGGAGATTCTTCATGACCAGCAAATAGTGAGCCAATCATCACCATTGTAGCACCGAATCGAACTGATTTTGCAATATCACCATTTGTACGAATACCACCATCGGCAATAATTGGTTTTGTTGCGGCTTTTGAACACCAGCGAAGTGCAGCTAATTGCCAGCCACCTGTACCAAAGCCAGTTTTAATTTTAGTAATGCATACTTTACCTGGTCCAATTCCCACTTTTGTTGCGTCTGCGCCTGCATTTTCAAGTTCACGTACAGCTTCTGGTGTACCAACGTTACCTGCAATGACAAAAGTTGTAGGGATTAGTCTCTTAATATGTTGAATCATGTTAATCACGGCATTTGAATGACCGTGAGCAATATCAATTGTAATATAATCTGGAGTTAAATTTGCTTTAGCTAAATCTTCAATAAAAGTGTATTCTTCAGGTTTTACTCCGACACTAATTGAAGCGATTAGGCCACGAGATTGCATATCTTTTATAAAGTCTGCACGTTTTTCAGGATTGAAGCGGTGCATAATATAGAAGTAACCATTTTCAGCTAATTTAATTGCGATATTTTCATCTATAATTGTTTGCATATTTGCAGGAACAACTGGAAGTCTGAATTTGTGACCACCAAGCATTACACTTGTATCACATTCAGAGCGACTATTAACAATACATTTTGCGGGAATTAATTGAATATCTTCGTAATCAAATACATTATCCATCAAACACACTCCTAAAAACGAATATTATTTTTTTATTGAATGAAAATGTTCGTCCTTTGGTAATTTACATTATTTTCATCGCAATGTCAAAATATTTTCTTACATTTTTCAAAGAAATTAATAAAATAGAATTTTGATACGAAATAAAATGATATAGGTTCTGCTAGAGAAGGAACTTTTTTTATCTGAACAACTTAGGACGAACTAACAGATTTATGTTAAAATCAGGTTTTGAGGGATATAGGAAAAAACGAGACATATAAGTTATTTCCTACTTTTACATAAAAAATCAAAAAGATTAAATTTCAATATATAAAGAGATTAATGAGAGGAAGCAACTGATGAAAAATTGGGAAATTGTATTACGAGATTATATCATTGGACGTCCAGTAATTACGATTGAGTATGATGAGGATGATTCTACAGTTGGAGAGATTATAGATGCTCATAGAGAGTTAGTGTATGGTCATATTGAATTATCGGATAATGGGAAACTAACCTCATTTATGATAGATTTAGATGAAATTATGGAAAATAATGATGTTTCTCTAGATGAGTTTGAAGAGTTGACTCCGGATGAATTAATTGGCTGTGCAGAAGATTTTGTACATGAATTTTGCCGCGACAGTCTTCATTTTAATATGATGACAGAATGGAATGGCGAATCCTATTTAATCGTGTTCGAGGCAAAGGACGTAGCCTTAAATTTATTTTTGCCTAATTCAGGAGCGACAATCGAAATTAATAAGCAAGGATTTATTATTTCAGCAACATTATTCCAATCATACTACCAATTATCCTATCCAGATATTCAAATTTCAGCCGATGATGCAAAAGATACCTTATGCCAATATCCTTTAGTGGAACTTGGAATTAACGAAGATAACGGTGAAATGAAATTAGCCTATTTCCCAAAACGTGATTATATGGCAGTCCATGTAGATGGTCATATTGTATCTTCAGGAGGATTTTTGGAAGAGGAAATTGTAGAGGCAAGAACATTTGGAAAAGTAACCGTTACGGAAACAATTGAAAGTTTATTGGGTGTTACAAGTGATATGTATTTGGTAGGAAAGGGAGACAGTCGTTATTGGTATAAAGCAGAAGATGGAGAAAACATCGAACAAGCAGAACCAATTATTAAAGTTGAATATTCTGATGAAATTCAAGTAGATTATGAAGCATCTGTTGATTGGGTAGAATTGGAAAGTGAATTACCTGAGAAAGTTTTAGAAGAAAAGGCAAAAATGTTCTTAGAAACAGTTGTTGGTAATATTCACGAAAAATATTTACTTGAAGATCAGTTAGAATATGATGACGATTTTGATATTTTAAGCGAAGAGGAATTGTCAGAGGAGGAACGTCAATTCTTTGAAGAACTTGAAATGATGGAAGACGATGAAGAAGATTTTGAAGAAGAGGAAATGGACTTTGAGCCATTCACAACATTTACATTTATACGCAATCATAAAGGAATTCGTATTGAAGAATATTCTATACATGTAAACGTTGGTGTCTATACGGGGATTATCCGTGATTGTACAATCCTATTACCAAATGAAGAGAAATTAATATCTTTGGATATGAATCCTGTATTGTCATTAGAACAAGCTGATGCAATATTTAAAAATCAAATACATATGAAACTTGCTCGTACTTCTAGTTATGATGATGAAGAAGAGGAAGTGGCAGTGTACGGTTTAGATTATATAATGTATTTCCCACAAGGAAGAGCGATTGAAAAAATCGATGCTACTACTGGAGAAATTCAATATACTAATGCAGATATTTTAAAAGAGGGAGAATAATCTAGTGGGTAAAAAGAGAAATTAGAAATCTCTTTATTTTATAAATAATCTGATAATGGACAGTTGACAGGTAAATAGCTAGTATTGTAGACTGTTCACAACAAGTAAATACGACCTCACTTATATTGGTGAGGTAGAGGCGCGATATTTAATAGTTCTTAGCGGAGTTAGAGAAAGCGATGAAACTGGGAAGAAGGAAATGTTGCCGAAGTGTGTAATTGATCTCGAGATTACATGCTGGGTCTGCAGTGAATAATTGCAGGACTGTCTCAATAAACTACCCCGGTTTATTGAGTTGTGCTATCTCATTAAGGGATAAAAGTAGAGGATTTAGGACTAGACATATTCTGGGACCTGAGTTCAACTCAGGTTCCTTTTTTATAGTCTTTTTTTCTTATTACACACATATGATAGATATCATTTCTAAAGGAGAGGGAAACATGAAAAAAACATGGGCATTATTATCGGGTGTTTTATTAATGGCCATCCTAGTTTTAGCTGGATGTGGATCAAACGATTCTAAAAAGTCGGAATCATCAGGAAATAAAGATGGTAAAGATACGTTTGCAGTGGGTATGGAAGCAGGATATCCACCATTTAACTGGACTCAATCAGACGATTCTAATGGCGCAGTTGCTATTCAAGGAAATGCAGAATACGCTGGCGGTTATGACGTACAAATTGCAAAGAAAATTGCTGACGGCTTAGGTAAAAAATTAGTTATTGTTAAAACAGAATGGGATGGACTAGTACCAGCATTAACTTCAGGTAAAATTGATGCGATTATCGCTGGTATGTCACCAACTGAAGAGCGTAAACAAACAATTGATTTCTCGGATATTTATTACAAATCAAACTTAGTATTAGTGGTTAAAAAAGGTAGTAAATTCGAAGGCGCAACATCGATTGCTGACTTTAAAGGTGCTAAAGTAACAGCTCAATTAAACACTTTCCACTACTCTGTCATCGATCAAATCGAAGGTGTTAAAAAAGAAACAGCAATGGATAATTTCCCAGCTATGCGTGTAGCTCTTGAATCAGGCAAGATTGATGCTTACGTATCAGAAAAACCTGAAGCAGTATCAGCAACAGCTGCAAACGATCATTTCGCAATGGTTGAATTTGCAGATGGTAAAGGTTTCAAAACTTCACAAGAAGACACTGCTATCGCTGTAGGTGTACAAAAAAATAGTGACTTAACATCTAAAATTAACGAGATTCTAAAAGGAATTTCTGACGCAGATCGTGAAAAAATTATGGATGATGCAATTAAAAATCAACCAGCAGCTAAATAGTTTTTTAAACGAACTTAAGCAGAGCTACCGATTGTGAATGATTGCAATTGGTAGTTCTTATTGTGCTTTAAGGAGGAGTAATAATGAGCTTAGAATGGTTTATCAATATCATTACAAATAACTGGCCGATGTTCTTACGAGGCGCTTGGATGACACTAGTTATATCAACAATTGGAACTATTTTTGGCGCATTAATCGGCTTGATTATTGGCGTCATTAATACGATTCCAAGGGGTAAAAGCGGTACAAAAAAATGGATATTAAAAATCATCAATACAATCTTGACAATCTATGTGGAATTCTTCCGTGGTACACCAATGATTGTGCAAGCGATGGTTGTTTACTACGGTTCTGATTTACTATTTGGTATCGATATGGATCGTACATTTGCAGCCATTCTAATTGTATCGATTAATACAGGTGCTTACATGGCAGAAATCGTACGAGGTGGGATTATCGGTGTTGACCAAGGTCAATTTGAAGCTGCTCGTGCAATCGGTATGAATCACTGGCAAACAATGGTCCATGTAGTACTACCGCAAGTAATGCGCAATATATTACCGGCGACAGGTAATCAATATGTGATGAATATTAAAGATACATCGGTATTAAATGTAATAGGTGTAACTGAGCTATTCTTTCAAACGAAGTCAATTGCGGGGAACAACTTCCGATACTTTGAATCATTCTTTGTCGCATGTATCATTTACTTAGTTATGACGATAATCGTAACGCAAATTTTACGTTACTTTGAACGAAAACTAGCAGGAGATGCAAATTATCAAATGCTAGATGAAACTGTGGTCATTCGTCGACCAGAGTCACCACAATAGGGGTACGAAGGAGAGAAAACAAATGGAAACAATAATTGATATTCGACATCTCAGCAAATCCTTTGGTACACACGAAGTGTTAAAAGACGTTAACTTTTCTGTCAATAAAGGTGAAGTAGTGTGTGTTATTGGTTCATCTGGTTCCGGGAAGTCAACGCTTTTACGTTGTATTAATCTACTGGAAACGCCAAGTGGTGGCGAGATTATTTATAATGGTGAAAATATTTTAGACAATAAACGTAATATTAATACTTATCGTACACATCTAGGAATGGTGTTCCAGCAGTTTAATTTATTTAACAACTGGGATGTTCTAAATAATTGTATTGTTGGTCAAACAAAGGTATTAAAACGCTCAAAAGAAGAAGCAAAAGAAGTTGCGATGAAATACTTAAAAACAGTTGGAATGGATCGCTATTTAAATGCAAGACCAGGTCAACTATCAGGTGGTCAAAAACAACGAGTAGCAATTGCTAGGGCGCTATCTATGCAACCAGATGCACTACTATTCGATGAACCCACATCAGCTCTTGACCCTGAGATGGTTGGGGAAGTATTAAAAGTTATGAAGGAATTAGCAAAATCAGGGCTTACCATGATTATTGTTACACATGAAATGGAATTTGCTCGTGAAGTATCAGATCGAATTGTTTTCATGGATAAGGGTGTTATTGTTGAAGACGGTACTCCAGATGAAGTATTCAACAATCCAAAACATGAACGTACGAAGGCTTTCTTACAACGTGCATTAAAATAAATATTTAACTATAGCTGTCATCTCATTTTGAGAAGGGAGCTAGTTTATTTTAGGCGTTGTTAAATTTGCTTTTTTCAAAACAAATCAGGATAAGATGGTCATTGAAAATGCAACCCAAAAAATCAGAAACGTTGTGAAGAAAACGTTTCTGAAATAATCAATTTAATATGGTTTGTGATTAGTCAACTTTAGCCATTTCAATCACTAGTAAATGTACTGTATCTTCAGCTTTAATATGAATGTCTTCTTCCACAATTTCTAAACCATCACGTGTTTCAAGTGCTACATTATTAATCATGGCATGTCCTTCTATATCTACAAGATAAGCTTGGCGACCTGTTGCTACTTCAAAGTCAATTTCTTTACCAGCTTCTAATTCAATAGCATACAAATTAGCATCTTGGTTTATTTGAATAGGTGCAGTACCATTTTTTTCTGAAACCATATGAAGCCATTTGTTTTTACGATCATCCATTTCAAACAAGAATTCACCATAATGAGGTGTATGACCATATTGATCAGGTAATATCCAAATTTGTAACAAGCGTAATTCTTCGTCACCCATATTATGCTCACTATGGAAAACGCCAGTACCTGCACTCATATATTGCACTTGACCTCGAGTGATTGTATGCTTATTACCCATACTATCTTGGTGAGTAAGTGAACCATTTACTACGTAAGAAATAATCTCCATATCACGGTGAGGATGTAGGTCAAACCCTGTATGTGGTGCAATTAAATCATCGTTAATAACACGTAAAGCACCAAATTGGATATTGTTTGGATTATAATATTCTGCAAATGAAAAATGGAATGTACTGTTTAACCAACCTAGATGGCTTGTACCCATTTGTTTATGATCAACTTTTCTAAGCATTGTAATCTCTCCTTTAAAATATTTCATTTTAAAATATCTCTAATTCGAGATAATTGTAAAACGTTCTTTCAATTAAGTCAAATTTCACTTAGATTTAATTCATTAAAAAAGATGACTAATCAGTTTTTTTAGCTAATTAGTCATCCGTGATTGGATTATTTTTTAAACAATAGATAGATGAAATAAGGTGCACCAATTAACGAAACAATAATTCCTGCTGGTAAAGAGGCTGTACTTAATAAGCTTCGGCCAATCGTGTCAGCAAACAATAATAGTAGGCCGCCTATTAAAACTGAAACAGGTATGAATAACTGATTACGTGGTCCAACTAATGCCTTCGCAATGTGTGGCGATAATAGACCGATAAATGCAATTCCGCCTGTAACAGACACTGCAGAAGCTGATAATGCAACAGCAACAACCAACAAGATGATGCGCTCTTTTTGTAAAGAAATTCCTAAGCCTACAGCAACAGGTTCACTTAGATTTAAGATATTTAAACGATTTGCTTTATATAAAGTAAATGGAATTAATACAACAAGCCAGGGAAGTAGTGCCCAAATAAATGGCCAGTCTGCTCCCCAGATGTTACCAGCTAACCATTTTGAGATGAAATCTACCTTTCTATTATCAGAAGAAGAGATTAAAACGACCATAATCCCAGATAACGCCATTTGGAACCCAACACCAACTAAAATCATTCGTACTGGTTGAAGACCTTCTTTTTTGCTATACGAGAAAATATAAATCAGAATAGCAGTAGTGATAGCACCTAAAAAGGCAACTAAAGGTAAGGTATAAACAAAAGACCCTACTTCTATTGGGAAGTACAAAAAGAAAATAGCAATAGCAACACCGGCTCCGGAATTAATACCGATAATGCCAGGATCTGCTAAATCATTACGTGTAATACTTTGTAAAATAGACCCAGAAAGGGCAAGCGCCATTCCAGCAAGTAATGTAATGATGATTCGTGGTAAGCGAATAGAGAATAGAACAAATTCGTCTTTAAACGTACCGTGCCCAAATAGTGTTGGTATTATCCGATCAAAGGATACAGCAGAAGCACCCATTCCAAGACTTATTACCATAGTACCTAAAATAAGTAACGTTAAAATAAGCAAAACAATACGTTGTTTTCGAATAAAAGAATTTGCAATCATGAGAATGCTTTTCCTCCTTTACGAACGATGACAAGGAAGAAAGGTAATCCTAATATAGCGATGATTGCTGCAAGTGGTGTTTCATAAGGTGCATTAATAGTACGCCCCACAGTATCTGCTAGAAGCATTAAACTTGCGCCAAATATTGCAGACATAGGGATGACATGGCGATAATCTGTTCCAACAAAAGCACGAACCATATGAGGCACCATCAACCCGATAAAAGCTAAGTTTCCTACAAGTGCAACAGAAGTACCAACAAGCACTACAATGACAATGAAGAGAAGCATTTTGACTAGCAATGTGTTTTGCCCTAAGCCTACCGCTACTTCCTCGCTCAAACTTAAGACGGTTAGCTGTCGTGATAATAAGATTGCTATGAAAATACCAACTAGAATTGTAGGGATAACAATTTGTAATTGACCAAACGAAGTACCAACTAAGCCGCCAGATGTCCACATCGATACATCTTTTGAAACTTTAAAAAATAATCCAATGCCATCTGCAATGGCATACAAAAACGCAGAGACTGCGGTACCAGCAAGCACTAAGCGAAGTGGTGAAAACCCACCACGTTGTAACATACTAATACCAAATACAAGGAGGGCTCCAATTGCTGCTCCGATAAAACATGCAAACATAATTCCGAAATAATTAAGCGCAGGGAGTAGTGCCATTGCAAATGCCAAGGCTGCATTAGCACCGGCTGTTAACCCAAGCAGTCCAGGGTCTGCTAATGGATTTCGAGTCATTCCTTGCATTATAGCACCTGCGACGGATAATGCAGCACCAATAAAAATGGCGCCAATTTCCCTTGGTAATCTGATCTCTCGAATCATCGTAACCGTATCATCTATTTTCCCTTGAGAAGTGATTGCAAGCCATACTTCTTTTAATGTAGTATCAGCTGCACCAAATACCATTGCAATTGCAAAGAAGAATACTAATAGAATAAGCCCAACAATCAACTGAATGAGAAAAGGGAATATACGTCGTTTTTGTTGTGTCATCATATCATCGTTTCTTTCGATAAAAGTATTACTTTCCAAGGAAATTCTTCTTGAAGAATTCTAGTTGGTAATCTAAAGTAAGTGGATCATTGAAGTAGAATGCCTTTGCATCTGCTTCGTAAACATGACCGTTTTTCACTGCAGGAATATTTTTGTATGTTTCAGACTTCATGAAAGAAGTATCCCCATCTGAATTTTTGCTTAAGATTAAGTAATCTCCAGCATAGTCACCCATAACTTCTTGAGAAAGTGCATAATAGCCATCTTTATCTGTCATTTCTTTTACCTTTTTAGGCATTTTGAGATCCATAGCCTGGTAAAGAACCTCTGTACCTCGACCCCAATGGTCTCCAAATACATATAGATCTTTATCGAAGTTTTCGATAACAGAAACAGTTGCATCTTCGCCGATTTTGTTGCGAATTTCATCCCCAGTAGCTGCTGCACGTTGTTTAAAGTCATCAACCCAAGCTTGTGCTTCTTTTTCTTTGTTTAATAATTTTCCAATTTCTATATGTTGAGTTAAGTAATCTACTTTTGCATAAGTAAATGTTACAGTTGGAGCAATTTTGTTTAATTTGTCAACGTCTTTAATAGTGGAAAGACCGATGATTAAGTCGGGTTTTAATTCAATAATTTTTTCTAAATCATCTTCTGTTACTTCTTCTGCGTCTTTTAATTTATCTTTGAATTCAGGGTTTGCTTTAGACCATGCATCAACACCTACAATAGGAACACCTAGTTGCATAACATTCCCTGCAAATGATGATAAGACTACAACACGCTTTGGATGTGCTGGAACTTTGATATCACCGTTTTCCGATTTATACGTAATAGTAGTAGGTTCTTTTGTATCTGATTTTGATGAACTATTATCTGAGTTCTTGCTTGAGTTGTTACTACAAGCACTAATAATTAAAACTAGTAATAATAAGAATGGGAAAAGATATTTTTTCATTATTCTACTCCTTTAATAATGTCATATGTTACGCACATTGGTTTTTTTGTTCGAGGATCCCTGCCAATATAAGCATCGATGTTGAATACAGTTTTTAGAACTTCAGGCTTTATGACCTCCTCACAATCCCCAGCTTTAATTATCTTGCCTTCTTTGAGAGCGATTAGATAGTCTGCAAATCGCGCAGCCTGATTTAAGTCATGAAGTACCATAATAATTGTGCGATGTTGCTCTTTGTTTAACTTTTCAAGTAATGTAAGTACTTCTAATTGATGAGCCATATCCAAATATGTAGTAGGTTCATCTAAAAAGATAATTTCTGTCTCCTGTGCAAGTGCCATAGCAATCCATACACGTTGCCGTTGCCCACCTGAAAGTGCATCGACAGGGCGATATTTATAATCGGATGTACCAGTAACATTTAATGCCCAATCTATGACTTCATAATCCTTCTTTGTTAATTTACCAATGCCTTTTTGATACGGAAAGCGTCCGTAAGAAACTAATTCCCCAACTGTTAATCCACTAATGCTTTCAGGTGTTTGTGGGAGAATCGCTATTTTCTTAGCTAATTCCTTTGTCTTCTGTTTTGCAATATTCTCACCATCCAAAATAATCGAGCCCGATTGTTGAGAGATGATTCGAGCCATTGTTTTCAGTAATGTTGATTTGCCACAGCCATTTGAACCAATGATTGTGGTAATTTTCTTATCAGGAATTTCAATATTTAAATTCTGCAAAATCAATTTCTCACCATATCCAACACTTAGATCATCCGTATGCAGACGCACCATTGTTTAACCCCCTTTTTAAAGTAGTGGTTGTTTTTAATTGATATTGAAAATCATTTTCAATTGACACAATCATAATTCTAATTGATAATGATTGTCAATAAGGTTTGCAGAAGAAAATGATAAATTTATAAAATATGGGAGCGAAAATGATGGAACAGAAGGAAATTTTCGATGTCACCATTATCGGTGGAGGACCAGCAGGTTTATATTCAGCATTTTATAGTGGACTAAGAGGTATGAAGACAAAAGTAATTGAATATCAGCCTCAATTAGGCGGTAAACTGCATGTCTATCCAGAAAAGATGATTTGGGATGTAGGTGGTCATAAGCCATTACCTAGTGCTGAGCTTATAGAACAATTGATAGAACAAGGACTAACATTTGATCCAACAGTAGTGTTAGGGGAGAAGGTTGAAACCATTAGCCAGGATGCAGATCTACTCTTTAAGTTGACAACTACTAGAGGGGAAGAACATTTTTCAAAAACGGTAATTGTTGCAGTAGGGAGCGGAATTCTAAATCCCCAAAGCTAACAATAGAGGGTGCAGAACGTTTTGAAGTATCCAATCTAAATTATACGATTAAGTCATTGCAACGTTTTAAAGATCAAATTGTCATCATTTCAGGTGGAGGTAATTCAGCTATAGATTGGGCAAATGAATTGCAGCCGATAGCTAAAAAAGTATATGTAAGTTATCGTAAAGAAAATTTACCAGCACACGAATCACAAGTTGAACAATTATTACAAAGTGAAGCTACCGTTTTTCGTAATACATCTATTACAAAACTATTGGCGGAAGATTCTAATAAAAATCTCATTAAGACAGTTGAACTGACAAATCTTCACAATGGAGAAGCAATTTTTCTAGATGTAGATGCAGTCATTATTAATCATGGTTTTGAGAGAGATTCATCATTACTAAAAAATAGCGCAATTAATGTTCAACTCGTTGATGATTTTTATATAAAGGGAAATGTAGTAGGGGAATCCTCCGTACCAGGTTTGTTTGCAGCAGGAGATATTATTAGTTATGACGGCAAGGTCAATCTTATTGCTGGAGCATTTCATGATGCTGTCAATGCTATAAATAAGGCAAAAACATATATTCAGCCAGAAGCAGCAACCTTCGGTATGGTATCTTCTCATAATGAAGTATTTAAGGAACGCAATCGAAATCTTGTAAATCAAATGTTTAATATATGATAAATAACCTCTACATCATTAGGGATTGTAGAGGTATTTTTCTTTGTAAGGGCTATCTTGCTCGTTTAATAAATATTTTTCTTTATGATAATGGAAATGATAAAATAGTCTATGTAATTTTTAAGTCTTTTAATAAGGTGATTTTACATGAATCCAATGATATCTAAATGGTTAAAATCAGAAACAATATGGGTATTAACAATTGCAATATTAACAGCGGTTAGTAGTGAAATTAAATTAACACCCTTTAATGGAGAGCATTTCCGTTTTGGTGTAGGGAGTATTACTTTCTTGTTATTAATCTTGATTCGTTTACCTAAATCGGTAATCAGAACAGGTGTTATTACAGGATTAACAGTCGTTCTCTTTCGCATATTTTCAAATGTTATTATTTACAATGGTACATTTTCAGCAAGCTTTTTAGAACATTACCCTGCTTTTTTCTACTATTTTGTATATGTTTTATTATTTAGATTTTTAAATGTAGGACGACTAATCGAACAACCTTTTAAGTTAGGTATAATTGCTACATTTATAGAGATAATAGCAAACAGTGCTGAACATATTTTGCGATTCTTCATCTTATCTAATTCCTATTTAGGTTTTTCCGATTGGTTTTTAATCGTGATGGTCGCTATATTAAGAAGTTTCTTTGTAGTAGGATTATATAGTTCTATTACTATTTCCGAACAACGTAAACGATTGGATGAACAACTTACACTTGGTTCAGACTTATATGTCGAAACGCTCTATTTACAAAAAATGATGAACCATATCGAACAAATAATGGCGGACAGCTATGATTTGTATCGAAATTTAAAAAAGCAACAATTACAAGATCAAGGTATAAAGGCATTGCACATTTCCCAGGAAATTCACGAGGTGAAAAAAGATGCACAAAGGATCTTCTCTGGATTGTCGAATATTACAATGCCTAAAACAGAAGATGTATATTATTTATCGAATATTGTAGAATTTGTCGTAACGGCAAATATTAAATATAGCGAGATGTTAAATAAGAAGATTGAGTTTAAAGTGGAGAATACGGTAGATTTTGCATTAACTCAGCAAATTCCTTTACTTGCGATCCTTAATAATATTACTGCAAATGCTATAGAGGCTATAGAGGAAGATGGAAGTATTGTACTTCAAGTATCGGATTATCAAGAATTTATTCACTTTAGAATAAAGGACACGGGAAAAGGAATAGCTGAAGAAGATTTAGATATTATTTTTGAACCAGGTTTCACAACAAAATTTAACCAGCAAGGCGTAGCTGCAACAGGAATCGGCTTATCTCATGTTCAAGGGATTCTCCAAATGTTAGGTGGCAAAATTCGAGTTGAACGGCCAGCTGTAGGAGCTATTTTCCATATTGAGATACCTCGCAAGAACATACAAAAAGGAGTGGAGTAACCTTGCGATACTTTATTGTAGATGATGATGCAGCAAGTCGCCGCATGCTTAAACAAATTATTCTAGAAGGGGATATGGGAGTAATAATTGGGGAAGCTGATAGTGGGATGAATGCATTGGAGCCTATTTTATCGAGTGATCCAGATTTTGTACTAATCGATCTTTTAATGCCGAGGTTAGATGGTATTGAAACAATAGACCAACTTCGGAAGCAAGGATTTAGGGGACACTTCATCATGATTTCTCAAGTTGAAAATAAAGAAATGATTGGTGAAGCTTACGAAAAGGATATTGAATTCTTTATACACAAACCCATCAATCGAATTGAAGTGCAAAGCGTGTTGAAAAAAACTTCTGAACGGCTATTACTAAAAAAATCACTTCTGACAATTCGAAAATCTATATTACATTTTGAACAGGAAACAAAAGAAGAATCTCATCGCACGATAAAGGATGTCGTTTCATCCATACTAAATGATATGGGGATTCTCGGAGAAGTAGGAAGTGATGATATCGTCTCAATTATCGATATTTTATCTTCTAATGAAGAAAAGACAATGCAAATTCCGCCTTTAAAGGATATTTACGAAGAACTTGCAAGCCAGTCGAAATTTAGTAGTACAGAGATTTTAAAAGAAAGTAAAGCGATTGAACAACGAATTCGCCGTACTATCTCTGTTGCTATGAATAATCTAGCTACACTTGGAGTAGTTGATTATACTAATCCAGAATTTGAATATTATGCACCTCGTTATTTTGAATTTGCTGAAATACGAGCATTGATGAAAACAATTCAAGAAAACGAACTAACACCCAAGAAAATCAAAATTAATGTGAAAAAGTTTTTGCAAGTGTTGTATGTAGAGACAAACGAAAAATTCAAACGCCCACCAATATAAGTAATAATATGTAAAAAATGATCGCATTTCGGCATGATACCTATCTATTTTATAGAAAAGTTATATTAAATATGATTTTTTTGAATTTTTATTTCATTAAAAATGTCGGATGATGTCGGATTTCATAAGTCGCTCTTATAATGAAATTATGATTTATTGATTTTTTTTAAAAGCAACTATATTGAAGGGGTGACTTAACATGAAAAAATTTAAACTTGGATTAGCTTGGCAAATTTTGATCGGGTTAATTCTTGGTGTTATAGTTGGAGCTGTTTTCTACGGAAATGAAAACGTAACCAAATATCTTCAACCAGTCGGAACAATCTTTATGAACATGATCAAAATGATCGTTGTACCGATTATTATATCAACATTAATCTTGGGTGTAGCTGGTCAAGGGGACTTAAAAAAACTTGGTAAACTTGGTGTTAAAACGATCGTTTACTTTGAATTGATTACGACATTTGCCATTATTATTGGTATTGCAGCAGCGGATTTCTTCAAACCTGGTGTAGGTGTAAATATGGAACATCTTACTAAAGGTGATATTTCTTCTTACGTTGAAACAAGTAAAACAGTAGCAGAAGGCGGTCACGGTTTTGCCGATACGCTTATTCATATCGTGCCAACAAACATTGTTCAAGCAATGGCAGAAGGCAACATGCTTGCGATCATCTTCTTCTCTGTATTATTTGGGCTAGGTGTTGCAGCAATTGGTGAAAAAGGTAAACCAGTTCTAGCATTCTTCTCAGGTGTAGCAGATGCAATGTTCTGGGTAACAAACACAATTATGAAATTCGCTCCATACGGGGTATTTGCATTAATCGCAGTTACAGTTTCAACGTTCGGGATTCAATCATTGATTCCGCTAGGTAAGCTAGCAGTCCTCGTTTATGTAGCAATGATTTTATTCGTTGTTGTAATACTTGGTGGGGTTGCAAAATTCTGTGGTTTAAGTGTATTCCGCTTAATCCGTATCCTAAAAGACGAATTATTACTAGCATACTCAACGTCAAGTTCTGAAACTGTATTACCACGTATTATGCAAAAGATGGAAAAAGCTGGTGCACCGAAAGATATCGTATCATTCGTTATTCCAACAGGCTATTCATTTAACCTAGATGGTTCAACTTTATACCAATCAATTGCAGCGTTATTCATCGCTCAAATGTACGGTATAGACTTATCATTAGTTGACCAAATTACATTAGTGCTTACATTAATGGTAACTTCTAAAGGTATTGCTGGTGTTCCGGGGGTATCATTCGTCGTGTTACTATCAACTTTAACTGCTGTAAATATTCCAGTTGAAGGTCTTGCATTCATCTTAGGTATCGATCGTATCCTTGATATGGCTCGTACAGTTGTTAATGTTATAGGTAACTCATTAGCATCACTTGTTATGGCTAAATGGGAAAACCGTCTTGATAAAAACAAATACGACAATTATTTTGAAAACGAAGCAGCTGAAGCAGCTACAAAATAAGTTTCTCAAACAAAAAAGGGTGTCCCAAAAATATTTTGGGACACCCTTTTTGCTTATGACTAACGACATTATACCTGATTGACTTATACTTTTTTTAAGAACAACAAATGAACTGCTTTCCTAAAAAATCTTTTCTCTAAAGTAAGTGAGGGATTTCAAATGAATGATCAACAATATGATCAGTTCTTACATATTCACACTACAGAAAATAAACCAAAGTTCCCAAGGTTAGCTCATTATTATCCATATGAACCAACGCCCTACGATGTATTAGATTTATGCTTTGATAAGATTGAACTTGAAAAGAATGATGGCTTTGTTGATTTTGGATCTGGTAAAGGTCGCGTAACTTTTTACGTAAATTATCGATTCCATATCTCAACCGTTGGAATTGAAATGAATGAAAATTATGTACAAGAAGCATTGCAAAATAAAGTTCAATATTCGATGGAACATAATCTACAAAATGAATCGGTAAGATTTCTAAATGCTAAGGCTGAGCAGTATAAAGTACAGCCAACTGATAATATTTTCTTTTTCTTTAATCCTTTTTCAATTCAGATTTTCCGCAAAGTCGTAAATAATATTTTGAAATCATATCAAAAGAATCCTCGTAAAATGTACGTCATGCTATACTATCCCTCGTTTGAATATATTCAGTTTTTACGGAATGAAACACATTTTGAAGTTGTAAGGGATGTTCTAGTATCGAATGATTCTACCTATAATATGCATGAGAGAGTAATTATTTTAGAATATAAGGAGATGATTTTTACATGACAAATACATGGAATGAATGGTTTAATACAGTTGAATATATGTTTGGTGAGGAGCCAAACATTTTTATTAAAAGTTATGCAGCTCAACTCGAGGGGCTAAAAAAAGTAGCAGCATTTGCTGAGGGAGAAGGGCGTAATGCTGTCTTTTTGGCGACATTAGGGCATGAAGTAACAGCTTTTGATTATGCAGAAAGTGGCCTTCGTAAAACAAAACGATTAGCAAAGAAAAATAATGTAGAAGTGAATACTGTTCAGGTGGATTTATTGGAAGGTACTATTCCTACACAACAATTTGATGCTGCTATTATGGTGTTTGGGCATTTTCCAAAAGGGAAACAATCACTGGTGTTCGATAAAATTGTAAATGCCGTTAGACCAGGTGGTAAGATCATGATGGAATTATATTCAGAAGATCAACTAGAATATCAAACCGGAGGGCCAAAGGAATTAGAAATGCTCTATAAGCCCCAAAATCTTTTGGATTGGTGTGAAGGTAGTAAAATACTTCATCTTTTTGTAGGTGAACAGACAAGACTTGAAGGAAAGCTGCATACAGGACTTGCGCATGTGATACAACTTATCATTGAAAAAAAATAAACTAACAGGCAACTCTTTGGGAGTTGTCTTTTTTTATGACATCTATTGTAAGAGAAAAGCAACAATCCCTACAAATTTACTTGAAATTAAGTGTGGATTTTGATATTATGAGAAAGTTCATTTATATTAGTTATCATTGTTAACTATATAGGAGGAGAGTATGTTTACATTTAGAACATTATTTCATCAATTGATTTTGACCTATAGACCATTTGAAACAAGGTTAAATGAGAGACTAGCAAAGCATCATTTACATCGTACAGAGTGGTCAATCTTATATTATTTAGTTACATCTGAATCGATGACATTAGTAGAGATGGCAAGGTTATTAAGTGTAGAAAAGCCAAATATCACGAGGACGATGAAGAGTTTAGTAGAGCAAGGTTATGTCGAAGCCAAAACAGGTAAAGACAAACGTGAAAAGCATATGATTGTCACGGCTAAAGGAATAGAAGTTTATAACGAAATACGAAGCACTGTTGATGAATTTGAACAACAAATGTTAGTTGGTATACCAGAGGAGGAACAATTAGCATTTATTCAAACTATGCAAAAAATCAGAGAGAATTTATTAAATAAATAGGGGGATTATCAATGAGTCATGCAAAAGATAAATTATGGTCAAAAGACTTTATTATTATGTCGATCATTAACTTTATCATTTTAGTTATATTTTATTTGTTAATGGTAACAATTGCCTCATTTGCTGTGAAGGAATACCATGCTTCAACGAGTCAGGCAGGACTAGTTACAGGGATTTATATTATTGGTACTTTAATTGGGCGCCTTGGAACAGGAAGGGTTATTAATCAATTTGGACGTAAACGGGTACTTATTATTGGATTAATATTATTCGTTATTACGATGTCTCTTTACTTCATTCACGCAGGCATTACAGTATTACTTTTATGCCGTTTTGTGAATGGTATTGCTGTAGGTATTGCATCAACTGCAACAGGTACCATTGTAGCGCAAATCTTACCTCAATCGCGTAAAGGGGAAGGAATTGGTTATTATAGTATGAGTGCCACTCTTGGTACTGCAGTTGGTCCATTTATTGGTATTTTGATGAGTCAACATACAACATATAATGTTATATTTTCACTTTGTATGTTATTAGGTGTAATTTGTTTGGCCATTTCTTTTATGGCGAAAGTGCCACCAGTACCAGAGGCTCCAGAATCCAAAGGAGTACAAAAAGGCTTCAGCATTTCTCAATACTTAGAACCAAAGGCAATACCAGTTGCGATTATTACAGTTTTTATAGCTTTTGGCTATGCAGGAATTCTTTCGTTTATTAACTTTTTTGCTAAAGAACGAGATTTAGTAGCAGCATCAAGCTTTTTCTTCTTTGTTTATGCTGTGGCAATCTTAGTAACTCGCCCATTTACTGGTCGACTAATGGATACAAAAGGCGCTAACTTTGTCATGTATCCTTGTTTTGTCCTATTTGCACTAGGGTTACTATTATTAAGTACAGCTCATAGCAGCGTTATATTATTAGTATCAGGAGCAATGATTGGTGCAGGCTATGGTAATCTATCATCAACTGCACAGGCAATAGCAGTAAAACTTACACCTCCACATCGTATGGGGCTGGCTACTTCAACTTACTTCATCGCATTGGATGGAGGGCTTGGTGTAGGACCGTATTTACTAGGCTATTTAATTCCACTATTAGGCTATGGAAAATTATATGTATCATTAGGTATTTTCATCTTTATTACAATTGCATTTTACTTTGTATTACACGGTCGTAAAGATCATTTGATATTAGAAAAAAGCGCAGTGTAAATCTATAAATTTTAAAAAGAAAAGTGAATAATATTGAAAAAGCTGAGAAAAAATAATAATTTTCTCAGTTTTTTTAATAGGGTATGCGTTAACGTGCTGAATTAAAAATACTAAATATTCTTCCCTTTTGAATCGATTTATATCTTAATGGAAAGACATAAAAATACTATTTTAAATAAATAATAATATAAAAATACTATTTTTGATATAAATTTTAAATATTTTAAATTTACTAAAAATTTATATAGACTAAATGATATGAATCAATTACAATATGATTTGTAAAATAGTCTAACAAAGTTGTAGAAAAGTATAAAACTATATCTAGTTATATTTCAGACTTTTTAAAATTATCAGAAATATCAAAAAGATAAGTATAAATAAGGGGGATATTTGGATGAAATCAAAAAACAAATTAAAACGTTATGCTTCAGTATTTTTAGCATCATCATTAGTTGTTGGGGTGTTAGCAGGCTGTGGTGCTAAAGATAGCGCTTCTTCAGGGAGCAATGGAAGTAATAGTAAAGAAATCAAAATTGGTTTGAATCTTGAGCTATCTGGTGCTGTGGCTTCTTATGGTTCTGGTATTTCTAAAGGTGCAAAACTTGCGATCGATGAAATCAACAAAGCTGGCGGTATTGATGGTAAACAGATAAAAACAGTAGAAATTGACAATAAATCAGACGCAGCAGAAGCAACATCTGCAGCTATTAAGTTAGCGACACAAGAAAAAGTTGTAGCACAAGTTGGCTCTGCAACATCAGGGGATACTGTAGCAGCTGTACAAATTGGAAACAAAAATAAGATGCCTATTATTGGACCTTCTGCAACATCTGAAACAGTAACTATTAACGAAAAAGGCGAGTTAAATGAATATGCCTTCCGTACTTGCTTCATCGACCCATTCCAAGGTCAAATAGCGGCAAACTTTGCTTTGAATAATTTGAAAGCTAAAAATGTAGCTATTTTCGCTGACAGCGCAAGTGATTATGCGAAAGGGTTAGCAAAATCATTTAAGGAAACAGTTGAGAAAAACGGCGGTAAAGTTGTAGCAGAAGAATCTTATGTAGCAAAAGATACAGATTTCAAGTCAACGCTAACACGTTTAAAATCTAAAAAGCCTGATTTCATTTATATCCCAGGTTATTACGAAGAAGTGGGCTTAATTATTAAACAAGCTCGTGCTGCAGGTATTGATGTACCTCTTATGGGTGGAGATGGTTGGGATTCTCCAAAAATGGTTGAGTTAGCTGGTAAAGACTCATTAAATAATACGTACTTTACAAACCATTACTCAGCTGAAGATCCAGATGAAAAAATCCAAAAATTCGTAACAGCATTTAAAGCTGCAAATAGTGATCAAGCACCGGATGCATTTAATGCTTTAGGTTATGACACAGTATATTGGTTAAAAGATGCAATTGAGCGTGCAGGTTCAACAGACGGTGAAAAAATCAAAGATGCATTAGCGGATACAAAAAACTTGTCATTAGTTACAGGTACTTTCTCAGTTGATGATAAACACAACCCAGTGAAAACAGCAACAGTTCTTGAATTTAAAGACGGTAAACAAGTGTTCAACTCTAAAGTTAATCCTTAATGTTTTAGATAACAAAAAGGGGGGGCACTGACCTCCCTTTTGTTATTGTATTTTAAAGCTTTTGATAAGGAGTGAGATTTATATGGAGTGGTTGCAACAATTAGTTAATGGTATTTCACTCGGTAGTATTTATGCGTTAATTGCTCTCGGCTACACGATGGTATATGGCATTATCAAGCTGATCAACTTCGCACATGGTGATGTGTTCATGATTGGTGCGTTTGTAGGATTCTATGCAATTTCAAAATGGGAACTAGGTTTCTTTCCTGCATTACTTTTGGCAATGGTTGTATGTGCGATATTAGGGGTATTAATTGAGCGGATTGCTTATAAACGTCTTCGGAATGCGACACGAATTGCAGCATTAATTACAGCAATTGGGGTGTCTTTGCTAATCGAATATACGACAATATTCTTCCGAGGTGCACAACCGGAAGCATATCCAGATGTTATTTCAAACAAATCGTTTCATTTTTTAGGCGCACAAATCAGCATGCAATCTATTATGATTTTATCGGTATCGATTGCACTAATGATCATACTACAATTTATCGTACATAAAACGAAAATTGGAAAAGCAATGCGTGCAGTATCCTATGACGTAGATGCAGCTCGTTTAATGGGGATTAATGTTGATACTACAATTTCTGTAACATTTGCAATTGGTTCTGCATTAGCTGGTGCAGCAGGTGTTATTTTCGGTGTTTACTATACGAAAATTGATCCTCTCATGGGGATTATTCCAGGAGTTAAGGCATTCGTAGCTGCAGTACTTGGTGGTATAGGTATTATTCCTGGGGCTATGGCAGGTGGTATGGTACTTGGCGTTGTAGAAACAATTGTTAGTGCATTAGGTTTCTCATTATGGCGTGATGCTGCAGCATTCGTTATTTTAATATTAATATTAATCTTTAGACCGGCGGGTATCTTTGGCAAAAACACCCGTGAGAAAGTGTAGGTGAGTAGTACTTATGAAAAAGTCTAAAGTTTTTTGGGTTTATGTTGCTATTGCGCTTGTTGTCTATGCAGTTGTGCAGTTTTTGATTTCGAGTGGACAGCTTGATATGTATTATTCAAATCTATTCATTACAATTGCAATTAACATTATATTAGCAGTTAGTTTACATCTAGTTATAGGGATAACAGGTCAGTTTTCTATTGGTCATGCTGGGTTTTTAGCAGTAGGTGCTTATGTTTCAGCGATATTCACTACAAATTTAGGTTGGCCATTCCCTGTAGCTTTAGTAATCGGTTCTATTGTAGCAGCGATTGCAGGGTTAATCGTAGGTATTCCTACACTTCGTTTAAAGGGGGATTATTTAGCGATTGCTACCCTCGGATTTGCGGAAATTATTCGCATAATCTTCTTGAATATTGACTATGTAGGTGGGGCAGCAGGTATGCAAGTTGACTATTTAACCACTTGGACTTACGCATTCTTTGCTGTATTAATCACCATAATTGTCATTTCAAATTTCACAAATTCACGTCATGGTCGAGCTTGTATCGCTGTTCGTGAAGATGAAATTGCTGCAGATGCAATGGGTATTAACACGACGTATTACAAAGTATTAGCCTTTGCAATTGGCTCATTCTTTGCTGGACTTGCAGGTGGATTATTCTCACATAACTTCTTTATCATTCAACCTTCACAATTTGGCTTTTTAAAGTCATTTGATATTTTAATTTATGTGGTACTAGGAGGTTTGGGAAGTTTATCTGGAGCTGTTATTGCGGCAATACTACTGACCGTTATTTCATTATATCTACAAGATTTCCCGGAAACTCGTATGATTATCTACAGTTTAGTATTAATCATTGTAATGCTATACCGTCCATCCGGTTTAATGGGTACAAAGGAAATTACAGATATCTTCAAATTCGGTAAAAAGTCAAAAGGAGGAAATGTACATGAGTGACCTTCTTTTAAAAGTAGAAAATGTAGGGATTCAATTCGGCGGTTTGAAAGCCGTATCTGGCTTGAATATGGAGATGCATCAAGGGGAATTGATTGGCTTAATTGGACCAAATGGTGCAGGAAAAACCACAAGTTTTAATATGTTAACGGGTGTTTATAAACCGACAGAGGGCACCATAACATTTGATGGTAAAAAGACGAACAATATGTCTCCTCACCAGGTGACCAAAAGTGGTGTCAGTCGTACATTCCAAAATATTCGATTGTTTAAAGAATTATCGGTTTTGGATAATGTAAAGGTAGCCAACCATTCACTTGCACATCATTCTGTTTTCAGCTCGATTCTACGTTTGCCAAGTTACTTTTCAGGCGAAGCTAAAATGGAACAAGAATCAATCGAGTTTTTGAAAATCTTTGGTTTAGATAAGTATAAGCATGAATTAGCGAAGAACCTTCCATATGGGATGCAACGTCGCCTTGAAATAGCCCGTGCATTAGCAGCTAAGCCGAAGCTTCTATTGTTAGATGAACCGGCAGCAGGGATGAACCCTCAAGAGACCCATGACTTAATGGAACTGATTGCACTTATCCGTGAAAAATTCGATTTAACGATTCTATTAATCGAACATGATATGGGACTAGTAATGGGTATTTGTGAACGTATTTATGTTCTTGATCATGGGCAACTCATTGCTCACGGTAATCCAGACGAAATTCGTAATAATCCGAAAGTAATTGAAGCTTATTTAGGTGAGGAGGTATCGGAATAAGATGCTGAAAGTAAATGACATCAATGTATTTTACGGTAATATTCAAGCATTAAAAGGTTTCTCCTTAGAAGTAAATGAAGGCGAGATTGTGACATTAATCGGTGCGAATGGTGCAGGTAAGAGTACACTATTAAAAACATTATCGGGCTTATTAAAACCTAAACAAGGAACCATTGAATACCTCGGTAGCTCAATTGCAGGAAAACCTGCACAATCTATTGTTAAAGTTGGTATTTCGCATGTTCCAGAAGGACGTCGAGTATTTGCTAATATGACAGTAGAGGAAAATCTTGAATTGGGTGCTTATTTGCGCAATGATCGTGCAGAGATTGCAAAAGATAAAGAACGTATATTCAAGATATTCCCGATTTTATTAGAACGTCGTAAGCAACTATCAGGTACTCTATCTGGTGGTGAACAACAAATGTTAGCAATGGGCCGTGCAATTATGGCAAAACCGAAACTTCTATTATTAGATGAACCATCCATGGGGTTAGCACCAATAATGGTAAAAACAATCTTTCATACAATAGAAGAAATTCGTAAAGAAGGAACCACAATTTTATTGGTTGAACAAAATGCACATATGGCACTTTCAATAGCCGATCGCGCATACGTTATTGAGACAGGTCGTGTTGTGCTATCTGGTACAGCAAAAGAACTTCAAGAAACTGAACAAGTAAAAGCTGCATATTTAGGCGGATTGTAGTCAATAAGAAAGCCGCATTCTCAGTGTGTTAATTTCATTGAGGATGCGGCCTTTTTATCATATTAATAAAGGGATATTCCTTAACATATAGAAATAAAATAGTTATTACTATCATTCTAAAAAAGAAGGGATATGCAATTTATGATTGATATACATAGTCATATCATTTTCGATGTTGATGATGGGCCAAAAAGCTTGGAAGATTCCATAAAAATGCTTATTCAAGCAACAACAGAAGGAATTACAGAAATTATTTTCACATCACATGCTTTTCATCCGTATTATCATGCTGCAGTTGAAACGGTTATGGAAAGAATAAGCGTACTGCAACATGGATTAGAAATACACGACATTCCATTAAAACTACATCTAGGACATGAAGTACGAATCAATGAACATATTTGCGAGCAAATAGTTGAAGGAAGCGTACTTACATTAGCTAATTCTAAGTACTTACTTCTAGAGCTACCATCATCCGGAGTTCCGCTATATACGTTTGAAATGGTTAATCGAATAGTAGCAAAAAATATCGTACCAATTATTGCTCATCCGGAGCGAAATAAAGGAATTGTAGAAAAACCTGAAAGACTTGAGCAACTTATCCGTTTAGGTGCCCTTTCTCAAATAACCGCTGGTAGTGTTGTAGGGCAATTTGGTAGAGCTGTTCAGCGTACGGCTTTAGATTTAATTGATGCAAATTTAGTACATACATATGGATCGGATGTACATAATTTGCAGACACGGCCGTTTTTATTTGAACAAGGATTAAACTATTTAGAAAAACACAAACGATCTGATTTTGTCGATTTCTTTTTGGAAAATAATAAGCGAATCATTGCTGATACAGAAATAACTGTGTTGGAACCGATAAATGCAGAAAAGAAAAAATGGTGGAATATCTTTGTAAATAAATAACTGGAATTTTTATAAAATTTTTTAGTTACACTTTAAATGATGTCAAATAGGGATAAATGTAGATATCTGAAGAAGAACCATAGTAACTATTGGGGAAATAAAGTTGAACGAATAAGGCTGCTATTAAGAAATGGGGTGTTTTAAACACTTTCTTAAAGTGGTCTTTTAATATTGGTTATAAATTGTGAGAATTATAGACTGAAATAAGATTAGAAATATAAACAGTACGATTCTGCAATTGTGTTAAGGGCAAAGTATTTAACTTTTTTATAAAACGTGCTGGTGTTTTGGTTAGAAAAATCTACCGTATCCTTTTACATAACCTATGGGGAAATGAATGAAGTTCATTACTAGTCTATTGGGAATTTTGATAAAAAGTATGAATAACTTGAGAAATTAAACACTATACTACTAACAGAAGAGAATAGTAGGTGGCTGGAAAAGGAGTGAGAAATAATTGGAAGCAACTATTAAATTAAGTGATCTATTAAAAATTCTAAAAGGACATGCATTTCTAATCATCGCTATAACGGCAGTTTCGATTGGTATAGCCGTAATTATTAGCTATTTTGTGCTGACACCAATTTATACAGCAGATACACAAATACTAGTGAATCAGAAATATGAAAAGAGTGATCAGTATGTAGCGTCATCACAAATTGATGCAGATTTGCAGTTAATTAATACTTATAATGTTGTTATTAAAAGTCCAGTTATTTTATCAAAAGTTATTGAACAACTAGATTTAGATACTACTCCTGATAAGTTAACGGATCAAATAACAGTTTTAAACACGAGTGATTCACAGGTTTTGACGATCCAAATTGAGGATACGAAAGCATCGCGAGCTGTAGAAATATCCAATACACTTGCTGAAGTATTTAAAAAAGAAATTCCAGCTTTAATGAAAGTCGATAATATTAATATTTTATCCTATGCTAAATTGAGTGAGAATCCAATACCTACGAAGCCCAATAAATTACTAAATATGATGATTGCAGCTGTTATTGGTTTAATGATAGGAATAGGTATAGCAATTTTAATAGAAACCTTTGATACAAGAATTAGATCTGAACAGGAAATTGAGGAAATCTTAGGACTCCCGATTATTGGATTGGTAAGTCCGATTATAGAAAAGAAAACCATCCTTTTTGGAAAAACATCAAATAAATTATCAGTTCATTCATCTAGAATAAGGAGGATATAAACGATGTTCCTTTCTAAAAAATCCAAAAAGCTGAAATCTTCGAAATTGGAGCGGAATCTGATTACCCTTTCAGATTCTAAATCAATCATAGCGGAGCAATTTCGGACCATACGAACAAATATTACATTTTCCGCATCTGATCAAGAGTTAAAAACATTACTAGTAACGTCTTCTATTCCAGGTGAAGGAAAGTCAACAAATGCTGCTAATATTGGTATTGTTTTTGCACAAGAGGGTAAAAAAGTTTTACTTGTAGATGCAGATATGCGGAGGCCAACATTACATCATACTTTTCATTTATTAAATACTGACGGCCTATCTAGTGTACTTATAAGGAAGCAACCTGTCCAAAAAGTAATACAAGAAACGGCAATAGTAGGGCTATATGTTATGACGAGTGGTCCTATCCCTCCTAATCCATCGGAATTACTATCATCAAAAACAATGGATACATTTTTAAAAGTTGTGGAGCAGGAGTTTGATCTTATTATTTTTGATTCACCACCATTATTACCAGTTACGGATGCACAAATTTTATCTAATAAATGTAATGGTACATTGTTGATAGTGGATATGAATACTTCAAAGAAAGCAGATGTTAAGAAAGCAAAGACAGCCCTTAATAATTCACAAGCGAAAATTATGGGTGTTGTATTAAATAACTGCGCACTACCTACTAATCATTATCATTACCAATATCAATAAGAGGTAATTTAAAGTGAATAGACTTGAAATAGTTACTGTCAAACGAGTCAGAAAAAATAATTGTTTGACAGTTTTTTATGTACTTGAATCATAAAAATCTTGTATAGCTGTCTTTGTTGATGTGGAATTAGCGAAAATTCTTTTTGTTCTACAGGAACAAGAAGAATTTTCTGCGACGAAGCTAGCGAAGCGATGCAGGAGCAAAGGGTTTTTATGCGACGAGTAACCGCAGGAGTAATCTTTACCTGCGGGAAAGCGAGACAGGTGAGACCCCGCATTGAAGCACGGTACGGGCTTCCGAGGAGGCTCAACGCTCGCCCGCGGAAAGCGAAGCTAATTCCACATCATGCAGAAAGCAGATTAATACGATTAATATTTGCATTTAAACACTAATCAGTACCCTAAACGTAGTGCTATTAAGTCAAAGTTTACTTTATAAGAAAGAATATATATATAAAATCTAGAAAACTTTTAAAATTTAATGCAAAATATTTGAATATTATAGATACATAGAACATTATAATAATTGGAAGCACTCTCGGATAATTGATTAATTGTAAATGTAAGTGAGTTCGAGGGAATGAGTTTTCAATAAATTTTAAGGAGAGATTCTACTATGATTTATGCAAATCCTAATACTGAAGGTGCAGTCGTAAACTTCAAAGAAAAATACGATAATTTTATCGGTGGCGAATGGGTACAACCAGTAAAAGGGCAATATTTTGAAAATAAATCACCAGTGAATGGTGAAGTTTTCACAATGGCGGCTCGTTCAACTGCTGAAGATATTGAAATGGCGCTAGATGCAGCACATGCAGCAAAAGATTCTTGGGGTAAAACTTCTCCTGCAGAACGTGCTATTATCCTAAATAAAATTGCAGACCGTCTAGAAGAAAATCTTGAAATGATTGCTGTTGCAGAATCATGGGATAATGGTAAAGCAGTACGTGAAACATTAAATGCAGATATTCCATTAGCAATTGACCACTTCCGTTATTTTGCTGGTGCAATTCGTGCTCAGGAAGGACGTACATCTCAAATAGACAATGATACAGTTGCTTATCACTTCCAAGAGCCACTAGGAGTTGTTGGACAAATCATTCCTTGGAACTTCCCAATCTTAATGGCAGTTTGGAAGCTTGCTCCTGCATTAGCAGCAGGGAACTGTGTTGTGTTGAAACCAGCAGAACAAACACCAGCATCTATCATGGTTGTTATCGAGTTAATCCAAGATTTACTTCCAGCAGGTGTTGTAAATGTCGTAAATGGTTTTGGGATCGAAGTAGGTAAACCACTTGCTACGAACCCACGTATTGCTAAAATTGCATTTACAGGTTCAACTGCTGTTGGTCGTCAAATCATGCAATATGCAACTGAAAATATCATTCCTGTAACACTTGAACTTGGTGGTAAATCACCAAATATATTCTTTGAAGATGTTCTAGATCAGGATGATGAATTTTTGGATAAAGCAATTGAAGGCTTAGTTATGTTTGCATTAAACTCTGGTGAAGTTTGTACATGTCCTTCTCGTGTATTAATCCAAGAATCTATTTATGATCAATTCATCGAACGTGCATTACAACGTGTTGAAGCAATTCAAATTGGTAATCCACTAGATACTGAAGTCATGATGGGTGCTCAAGCTTCTAACGAACAACACCAAAAGATCATTTCTTATCTAAAATTAGGCAAAGAAGAAGGCGCTGAATGCTTAATCGGTGGTGAAGAAAACAATATTGAAGGTCTTGAAGGTGGTTACTACATCAAGCCTACATTGTTCAAAGGACATAACAAAATGCGTATCTTCCAAGAAGAAATCTTTGGACCGGTTATTGGCGTTACTACATTCAAAGACTTTGATGAAGCGATCGAAATTGCAAATGATACTGTATATGGCTTAGGTGCTGGTGTATGGTCTCGTTCAGGTGATGTCGCTTATCGTGCAGGTCGTGCAATCCAAGCAGGTCGTGTTTGGACAAATACTTACCACCAATATCCAGCAGGTGCTGCGTTCGGTGGTTACAAACAATCTGGTATTGGTCGTGAAAATCACGCTATGATGCTTGAACACTATCAACAAACGAAAAACTTGTTGGTTAGTTATAACCGTAAACCACAAGGCTTCTTCTAAGTCGAAAGGGAGGTATGAACATGGTAGAACGTGTAGTTGCGACTGATGAGGCACTTGTTTTAATCGACCATATTAAAAGCATTCATGGACCTATCATGTTTTATCAATCGGGTGGATGCTGTGATGGCTCTGCACCTATGTGCTATCGTGAGGGTGACTTTATACTAGGGTCTGCAGATGTTTATCTCGGGACTATAGGTGATGTTCCTTTCTATATGCATAGAAGTCAATACGATTATTGGAAACACACCCAATTAATCATAGATGCGCTTGCTGGTAGAGGTGCCACCTTCTCGTTGGATAGTGTGGAAGAAAAACATTTCATTACAAATTCTCGAGTATTCACAGCTGAAGAATACGAAGAAGTAAAAAAGCTTCTTTAACTAAAAAACTCCAGTCAATAATGACTGGAGTTTTTTTCATTCTATTAAAAGTAGAAAATAGTTCTATTCAAATCTGTTGGGGGTTTCACAATATTTAGCAAAGAAAACAGAAGAGATTTTGCATAAGAATCGGGAATTTTTGATTAATTGAAACATGAAGTTATTGTTCCTGTTGAACAGGGTGAGAGTTCAGCCATTCTACACCAAAATCAACTAGAGGTTTCATAGGGATGGTGCGAGTACGAGCTTGACCTAATTTCCCATAATGAATAGAATTCCCAGATTGTGCTTCAAACTCTTTTCCGATAGCGGGGAAACGCTCGGAATTTACATCTAACATATCGTATGTAACCCACTGTCTTTTTCCATTTACAAGCATTGCTGCACCTTGTTTTGAATAATATTTTTGATCTGCTAGATATTCTGCAAGATGTAAAGCTGTACAGGAATCGTAATCAACGCCTATTAAAACTATTTTTACTGATGTTTGATACATTTTCCCTAGTGGTGATTCTAAACCAAAGGAACTTTCAATTGGATGGCTTTTCATCCAATCTTCAGCATTTTGACCCCAGGCCATAAAAGAATGGGCAGGGTGGGCACTTCGAATTGTTTTCGGATGTCTTATAAAACACTCTGCGATTTTTCCCATACCACGTAATGGTGTTAAATGTGGATCAAATGCAGGTAGTGCATCTCGAAGTGGTTGTTGCCAAGCTTCAGGTACTGGTGGTAAGGACCAATAAGAAGGCTCTGAGTTTGCGGTAGATTGTGCTGGCATCACAATCGTACCTTTTGGGGTAATAACTTGCATTAATGCTCCAACTACTGCTTGTTCAGCACCAGCTATCCAACCCATATGACTAAGTGAAGAATGGACGATAATTGAATCACCTTCTTGAATGTCAAGTAAATGGAGTTGCTGAACGAGTGTCTCTATAGATTGAAATTCATTTGTTCTTTGTATGACATCAAATTCTGTCATAATCATCACCTCACTATTCCTATTTATTATAACAAAAAATGTAATATTCAAATCATTCAAATCATTCTAATTGGTGAGCTACCAAACCGTACTTAGATTAATAATCGTGATAGTATTGATAAAAGAGGGCATACATTGTTGGAGGTGTTTTTGTTGAAAGAAACAAAATTATGGATTAATGGTGAATGGGTAGATACAAAAGAAAGTTATGAACTGACATCGCCATATAGTGGTGAAGTGATTGCCAAAGTAGCAAAAGCAACTAAAGAAGATGTTAAACGAGCTATTGATAGTGCATATGAAGCGTATAAAAAGTTTAAATCTTCCACAGCTTATGAAAGAGCTGAAATTTTATATCGCGTCGTAGAAATAATGCGTAGCCGTCGCAGGGAGTTTGCCGAAATTTTAGCACAAGAAGCGGCAAAGCCTATAACTGCAGGTTTGACAGAAATTGATCGTACGATTGCCACGTACCAGTTTGCTGCAGAAGCAGCAAAGCAAGTTAATGGAGAAACAGTCCCAATGGATGCTGCACCAGGAGGATCAGATCGAATTGGCTGGACAAAACGTGTACCTTTAGGAGTTATCTCAGCAATAACGCCATTTAACTTTCCATTTAATCTTGTGGCCCATAAATTGGGTCCAGCATTTGCAGTAGGGAATGCAGTTGTTTTAAAACCAGCTACACAAACACCATTAAGTAGTATTGTTATGGCAGAAGTTTTCAAAGAAGCAGGATTGCCAGATGGTATGCTTCAAATTGTGACAGGTAGTGGAAGTGAGCTAAGTGATTCCTTAGTAACTCATCCTCTAGTTAAAAAAGTGACATTTACCGGTAGTGGGAATGTCGGTTTGAAGATTAAAGAAAAAGTAGGTTTACGTAAAGTTACTTTAGAGCTTGGTTCTAACGCCGGATTAATTATAGAGCCTAGTGCACCAATTGATAAAATTGTCGATCGTTGTGTAGGAGGGGCATTCGGTTTTGCTGGACAAGTATGTATTTCTTTGCAACGCATTTTTGTACATCAATCTATCTACGATGAATTTACAAAAGCGTTCGTAGCAGCAACGGAAAAATTAGTTGTTGGTGACCCGATGGATGAAAAAACGGATGTGAGTGCAATGATCAATCCAAGTGAAGTGAAACGAATTACTGGATGGATTGACGAAGCCAGAAAGCAAGGAGCTACAGTTGCAACGGGTGGTACTTTTACAGAACGCACTTTGACACCAACCGTCATGACGAATGTCAAATCCGATATGAAAATCGTCTGTCAGGAAACATTTGCACCTATTGTGTCGATTGTTTCATATGAAACATTCGACAAAGCTATTGCTTTATTGAACAATTCCGACTTAGGATTGAATGCTGGTATCTTTACCAATAATTTAGAAGATGCTATGAGAGCGGCAGATGAACTTGAAGCTGGGGCTGTTATTATTAATGATGTACCAACATTCCGAATTGACAATATGCCATATGGTGGCGTTAAAAATAGTGGTTATGGTCGAGAAGGTATTAAATATGCAGTAAATGAAATGACAGAAATGAAATTTATCACAATCAAAACAAAACTGTAGTATAATTATTGTATATTAACATATAACAATTTTATATTGTGTATAATAGTTTAAAATTGTTGAATTGATACAGATTTAAGGTTAGCATAGATACAGAGATATTTTATAGGGAGTGTTAATATGCTTGAACCAATTCCGATGAGCCAATCTAAAACCATTCAAACAAGATTAGTATTACCACCGGATACAAATCATATGAATACAATATTTGGTGGTAAAGTTTTAGCTTATATTGACGAAATTGCTGCTATTACGTCGATGAAACATGCCAAAGTGCAAACTGTTACAGCTTCATTCGATTCTGTTGATTTTTATTCTCCTGTACATTCAGGGGAAGTTTTAGAACTTGAAGCAGTCGTAAGTTCTACAGGAAGAACATCTATGGAACTTTATATCGTGGTACAATCGCGAGATATTCATACGGGAGAAAAGAAATTAACGACTGAATCATTCGTAACGATGGTAGCTGTAGATGAAAATGGAAAACCTCAGGAAGTAGCGCCTGTTTTTCCTGAAACAAAAGAAGAAAAAAGATTATTCGAATCTGGTCCGCAACGTCGACAATTTCGTAAAGAAAAACGCGATATGCCTCATAAATTCTTTAATTTGGAGTAATCTCAGTTCATAGAATTCTTTTTTGTGGTATATACTCGAGGCATAATCCTTTTACTATGATGAGTAACCGCAAGTAATTCTTAATTTGCCTTAGGTTTTGACAATTTCTTATACAAAACTAAACGCCAGCTCTTTTTATAAGGAGTTGGCGTTTTTAATTATTGGGCTGTTTATTTTGATTGTTGAAATTAAAAAGGAAAAGGAATCATGTGCTTTCAGTGCAGAAACACTGGAGAAAAAATATCAATAGTATCCATAAAAGATTATTAATATGAAACTATTATTATCTAACTTCCGTAAATAAATTAGAGATTTTTTCTAAGGAGATGGGTAATCCGTGATTGAGGAACTTGATAATGAAATATCTTGTTTAAAATATGAAAAGCATAAAAGAGATCGCGTGCTAAGAAGACAAAAGGCTATTGAGGTACAATTGATTGATGAACAGCTTAGAAAGGATCGTCTTGAACGACAACTTCGTAAAGAAACAAAAGATGTTGAAGCTTTAGATCGTTTTTCTTTTTTTAATATCTTTCGCAAATTAACAGGTAAGCAAGATGAGATTCGCCAAAAGGAAATTGCTGAAATGGCTGCTGCAGAGGCAAAGTGGCGAGAGTCTGAAAAGATGATTACCACATTAGAACGGGATTTAGAGGAAACTAAAGATGAGGCGGCAAATCCAAAATGGGAAAATCTAGATGAGCGATTGGAACTTATAATTACTCAGAAAAAGATGTGGATTTTCGATAATAATTTACCGGAAAGTACCGAAATAAAATCTTTATATCAAAACCAAGATGAGTTACATATTTTGAAAAGGGAAATAGCCGAAGCGTTATCAGCAGGTGATGAGGCAAAAAGAGCCTTGAAGTTTACATTGAGAAAATTAGATAGTGCAGAAAACTATTCATCATGGGATACGATATTTGGAGGGGGATTTATTGCAACAGCATTGAAGCATAGTGAGATAGATGAAGCAGAAGATGCTATTCATAAGGCACAAAGAGCATTACTACGATTCCATACAGAGTTAGTAGATGTAAATGATATTAATTTAGAACCGCTAATAGTAGAAAGAGAAGGCTTCACTAAATTTGCAGATTACTTTTTTGAAGATATTTTCTCTGCATTAGCAATCCATTCTAGAATTCAATCTTCGCAAGAACATGTTGAAGAAATGATAAGCAAGGTTGAGGGGATTTTGAGTTTATTAGCAAAAAGGCAAAGTGAAGTCGAACACAAGGAAGAAGAAATATCGGATCAGTTATCAAAAGTTTTAGGTTAAAAAAGTGACTGATTGAGGTTGGTGTACAACATCTTAATCAGTCACTTCATTTATTCAAAAATGGAATTGAGATTATTGGGATTGGAATATTACTTTTTGATTTATTCTAAATCACTAGCAATATTGGTTAATTGATCAGCAGACGCAGAAACTTGTGTAGCACCTTCACTTAAATCATTTAATAGTTGAGAAATAGTTGTGATATCTTCCATTGTGTCTTCGTTAGTTTCTTTAATACTAGCAACTGCTTCTGCAATTTTATGGAATGAGTTAGATAGCTCATCTTGCATGCTAACGCCTTTTGTAATTTGCGTATCCACACTTTTAACGGAACCAGACATATTCTCTATGTTGTTTTCTGTATCTTGGATAAGCTGTGATACATTTTGTACTGCACTTTTTGTTTCTTCTGCAAGTTTGCGTACTTCATCAGCAACAACTGCGAAACCTTTGCCGTGTTCGCCAGCTCGAGCTGCTTCGATGGAAGCATTCAAAGCCAATAAATTTGTTTGATCTGCAATGTCAGTTACAAGATGTACGATTTCATTTATCTTATGAGAAGATACACGTAATTGGTTCATCGTTTCATCAAGTAATGTTACACTTTTTGACATTTCACTCATTAGCTTTGTTTGCGTATCAAGTAATTGTTTTCCGCCTTCCGATTTTTCTTGCGTAGCAGTGACAAATGAAAGGCCTTGTTGTGTTGACTGAGCAATTTCATCTGCTTGGCTTGCTAGTGACTGAATAGATGCTGTTGTTTCTTGGCTAATTGCACTTAATTCCTCTGCTGTACTTTGAACAGATATTACAACTTTATGTTTAAAATGCTCATTTTGTGTACGTTGGTCTTCTTGTTTGTTTTCATAGGCTTCAATGACAATTTGTTGTTCTAAGTTAATTAGTTTCGAAAAAGCATTTATAGCTAAAGCAGTTTCACATCCAGATAATCCAAGCTCTTGTATAAAATTAGAGAATGTTGTTGTTAAAGATTGGAAAGAATTGATATACCATTTGGATTTTAGTCCAATGTGCACATGAACATGTGCGATTCTTACTCTTTGTTGAACATATGCATCGTTAATTTGACAGTTGAAAATCTCATTAATATGACGTGTTAAAGTAACTTTCAATCGTTCAATTGCGGAATACTCATCTATAATTTGTAGTAGTTCAGGTGATTGGCTTATTACTCCATAAAATTTATCAACCATTTCTACTGTTAAATCCTTTGTAATCGGTTGCAATTGTTTGATAATCGCTAAGTCCTCTGTTGTCAATTGCAATAATTGAATTTGTTTTTGTAATTCGGGGTGCTTTGATAAATCTATTGTTACTTGACCGATATATTGGTCGATATTGAAATAATTTTCATTCTTTTTTGCACTGCGTTTACTAGACCAAAGAGCCACGTTAATTTCTCCATTCTATTATTAGACAATTATCTTTATTATTTCTATTCTATCATTTTTTAAAATAGATGAAAGAATAATGTGTAATTTTACCCTGAGCAATTTGATTTATTTAAAGTTTAACTATTGGGCATAAGTAAATTATTTTATATGTTTAAAGACCTATATAGATAAACGATTTATTCAGAAAAATGGTTATGAATTACTTCGTATTTCCAATAAGAATACAAATTGATAGGGTTTTTAAGTTACGTAAAGATGTGAGCATGCTACAATTAATAAATGTTATGAAGAAAAGGATGAATGGAAAATGGATAAACAGAGAGGTATGAAATTTGCCCTACCACTAGCAGTAGTTGTTGCAGTGTCTTCTATGATGTTGCTAAATTCTAATTATACTGCAGTACCAATAAATCATCGGATCATGATTGCAGTGGGTGCAACAGTTATAACATATATTTTGTCATTTATTTTGTTTGGCTTAAAAGATAAAGAAAAGTAGTTCGTCAAAACAAAGTTTCCTATAAAAAACGCATCTCGAATTGTTTATGAAGCTTAACAATTGGAGGTGCGTTTTTTAGGGTTTAAATAAGTTGAACCAACCTTTATATTTGAACCAAGCGAGCATTGAACCGGCAATGACTAACATGACAAATAGGATGATGAAATAGCCATAATGCCATTCAAGTTCCGGCATATTTTTAAAATTCATGCCATAAACACCGGCAATAAAAGTTAAAGGAATGAATATTGAGGAAATAATCGTCAAAATCATCATAATACCATTCATGCGGCTAGCGTTCATAGACATGTGACTATCTCGCATATCTGCGGTTAGTTCACGATTAGATTCAACCATTTCTGTTAACTTGACTAAATGGTCATGAATATCGCCGAAATATGCACGTTCCTGTTCATCTAGATGGAAGCGATAAGAATTTAAAATTCGATAAAGTAAATCACGCATCGGTAAAATAGTTCGTCGTATATGAAGTAAATCGCTTCTTAGGTCAAATACGTAGCGCATAGACTTCGTGCTATTTTGATAATTCAATTGGTCCTCAATTTCATTTAAATGGTCTTCGATATTGTAGACCATTGGAAAATAACTATCGACAATTTTATCTATTGCCTGATACATCACGAAAAGTGTTCCGCGTTCCCATGACTGTGGACGATTCATCATTCGTTTTCGGACAACGTCAAATTCTGGAACGGATGATTTATGGTAAGTAACAACGAAACTAGGTGATACGAACAAGTTTACTTCTTCAGCTTCAAACGTCTCCTCATTAATCTTATGTGCAACAAGGAAATGATAATCATCATAATAATCTAGTTTTGGACGTTGTAATCTCATTAAGCAATCTTCAATGGCTAATGGGTGGAAATGGAAGAATTGATCTAATAGAACATCTTCTGAAGAGCTAGGTTTTTCGAAATCTACCCAATACCATTCAAATTTTCCTTGTTTAATTTCTTCTAAAGGAAAGTCCATTAGAAGTTGTTGGTCAGTTGTCACTCCAAGTGTTCGAATCATAGATACTCCTCATTTCAACTGTTGTTACTCCTATCCTCTCACAAAAAGGGCAAGGTTACCATGAATTTTATACATGATTCATACTTACATGTTCATTTTTAAGTAATCTGCAACAATGAATAAAAGTGTTAACAATATTTATTAACATAGTTTTTATAAAAAAAGCCACTCTTAAGAGTAGCTTTTGCAATATCCTATTAATGATCGGCAAACCAATTTTCATAAGATTTACTTGTTGAAACTTTTTCTATATAGGAATCCCGTAAGTTAGAGTGCTCTATCGTATTACGGGATAATTTATGTTGGATTGTCTTAGTACAAGTTGTTGTTTGTTCATTGCAATCATGCATTAACGAGCTTTTTAATAAGCAGTATGGCATGCCGATGAAAATGAGTAAGCTGAGCAAAATTGTTCCTACTAACCAAAAAGCCTTTTTCATAGGAGAAAATCCCCCTTACTATGTGATATTAGAAATAACGCAAAAGTAAGATGAAATGTTCCAATGAAAAATAAAACGTTTCTCAAAAATAATTGGTACGGTATGAAACTATTCGCATGATGAAACGTAAATTAGCTATAACAAAATGGTTTTAAAAAATTGAAAGTGAGGTGATTAGATATGGAAGATAAGGGACTGAGAGTGATCTTACATGCAAGTGCATTTTTTGCTCCATGTTTAGTACCAATTCTCTTCTTTATTTTAATAAAAGATGAGGGGATTAAACGTTTATCCATTCAAGCGTTATTATTCCAATTTATTATGTGGTTATTAATAACTATTGGAGGGATTTTGAGCATTACAATTATTTTAGCTATTATAGGAATCCCGATGATGATTATATTTGGACTTATGGTGATTATTGTACCGATTATCGGCATTGTTAAAGTATTGCAAGATGAGGCATGGGAATATCCGATTGTCGGTAAATGGATATAATACGTTAATAACTGAGCATACTGCATTTAACAGTATGCTTTTTGTTTTCTTATGGTAATTAATTTAACAGAAAGAATGCAGAATATTTGCGTCATGATATGTAGCCATTTATAATATAGTCAAAGATAGTCAAAGTCAGTGATGCAAGTGAGGTGGAAGCTAAAAATGCGAAATATCTCTGACATTATTGAAGGGTATTTGAAAGAAGTTATTGAATTAGGTGGTAAAGGACATATTGAAATTAAACGTAGCGAGATTGCAGATAAATTTCAATGTGTACCTTCACAAATAAATTATGTAATTAATACGAGATTTACTGCTGAACGTGGATATTTAGTTGAAAGTAAACGTGGTGGAGGCGGTTATATTCGAATATTACGCATAAAAGCTAGTTCTGAAGCAGAGTTGATTGATGAAATTTTGCAACAGGTTGGCAATTCTATTTCACAAACGATGGCGCAAGACTATATTTTCCGATTAATTGATGAGGATGTAATTACTCGCAGGGAAGCGAAGATGATGATTGCGGCTCTTGACCGTTCAGTGCTGTGCATTAATTTGCCTGCGCGAGATGAATTACGCGCACGAATTTTGCATGCTATGTTATTAGCATTTAAGTATCATAAGCAAACGTAAAGAGGTGCAAGAGATGATTTGTGAAAATTGTAAACAGCGACCCGCCACTATCACAGTCACACAGATGAAAAATGGCAAAAAGGTCACCAGACATTTTTGTGATGTATGCAATAAACAACTAGATCACTTTCACTTGAACCTCGATTCAGATGAAAGTCCAAATGCAATGCAAAAATTATTTTCAAATTGGTTTGGAACACCGAGTTGGTCTGTGCAATCAGTTCCAATTAATAACAAGCAAACTATAGTACAAAATGAAAGTTGTCCGCAATGTGGTATGACATATAGAAAGTTTCTAGAAGAGGGTAAATTTAATTGCCCAACTTGTTACGAAACGTTCAAGGAGCAACTACCACAAGTGTTAAAGCGCCTGCATAATGGCGCAACAGAACATATAGGGAAAGTTCCAGGTTCTATAAATGAAAGTTATCAAACGAAACGACAAATTGAAGCATTACGGCAAGATATGAAAGTGGCTGTTGAAGAAGAGCGTTTTGAAGATGCAGCTAACATTCGTGACCAAGTTCGACTATTAGAACAAAAGCTACAAATGGGAGGTGAGGAAAGGGATGAACATTGATCACTTTCTAAAAAGTAAACCGCCTCTTTGGATGCGTGGTGATATTGATTACGGCGATATCATTATGAGTACACGTATTCGATTAGCAAGAAATTTAACGGATTTTCGTTTCCCTAGAGCCTTTTCAGATGAAGAGGCTTTACAGATAGATAAAATGGTTTCGAATGCCCTAATTGATGGAGATAAGAAGTTTGATATTCCATTCTCTTATTTCTCACTTCAAGATATGCCAGCATTGCAACGTCAAGTGTTAGTGGAGAAGCATTTAATTAGCCCTCAATTAGCAAATAAATCAAAATCTGGCTCAATCTTAGTATCAGAAGACGAAACAATTAGTATTATGGTAAATGAAGAGGATCATATCCGAATTCAATGCCTACAACCAGGCTTGCAGCTAGATAAAGCTTATCATTTGGCAGATGAAGTGGATCGCTTATTAGAAAGGAAATTACCGTATGCCTTTGATGATTCGTTTGGCTACTTAACAAGTTGTCCAACCAATACTGGTACCGGTCTTAGAGCATCTGTCATGATGCATTTGCCTGCTTTAACAGTAACCAATCAAATGGGATCGCTTATTAATACAATGGCACGATTAGGCATGGTTGTGCGAGGTATTTATGGTGAAGGGACTGAAGCTGTAGGTAATTATTATCAAATTTCAAATCAAATTACTCTAGGGAAACCAGAAGAAGATATCATTTTAGATTTACAAAGTGTAGCTGAACAAATTATCCAAAAGGAAATCAGTGCACGACGAGCATTATTAGAACACGCGTCCATAGCTGTTTCGGATCGCTTGAATCGCTCTTTAGGGGTTTTGCAATATGCCAGAATTTTATCAAGCGAAGAAGCGGCAAATTGTTTATCAAATGTCCGATTAGGGATAGATTTGGGCTTCATCTCGCCTATTCCAGATCGTATATTAAATGAATGTATGTTAATCATGCAACCCGGTTTTTTACAACAACATGCAGGTACAACGCTCCAACCAAATGAAAGAGATGTATACCGTGCATCAATAATTAGAGAACAACTGCAATTAAATAATACAGATTCAAATCAATAGTAAACGGTAATGAAGGGGAGGATATTCATGATGTACAATCGTTTTACACAGCGCGCACAAAAAGTTTTACAACTTGCGCAAGAAGAGGCAATTCGCATGAAGCACGAAGCAATTGGTACCGAACATATATTGTTAGGATTGATTCGTGAGGGAGGAGGAATTGCTGCAAAAGCCCTTGAAGCAATAGATGTAAGTTCTGAAATGATTGAAGAGGGTATTGAAGAATTAGTTGGTATGGGTACAAAAAATGTTGGTCCAATTGTACATTACACACCCCGTGCTAAAAAGGTAATCGAATTATCGGTTGATGAATCTCGTAAATTAGGCCATTCCTACATTGGCACAGAACACTTACTATTAGCGTTAATCCGAGAGGGTGAAGGCGTCGCAGCTCGAGTATTAAATAATGCAGGAGTAAGTCTAAACAAAGCCCGTCAACAAGTGTTACAACTCTTAGGTAGCAATGATCATCCACAGGCAAATAATAATACTGCTCCAGCAGCGAATACACCAACTTTAGATAGCTTAGCACGTGACCTTACTCAAATTGCGAGAGAAGGAAGCTTAGATCCTGTTATTGGTCGAAGCAAAGAAATAACACGTGTAATTGAAGTACTATCTAGACGTACAAAAAATAACCCAGTTTTAATTGGTGAACCAGGTGTTGGTAAAACGGCAATTGCTGAAGGTCTTGCACAACAAATTGTTAACAATGAAGTACCTGAGACATTGCGTGACAAACGAGTAATGACGTTAGATATGGGTACTGTTGTTGCTGGTACCAAATATCGTGGTGAGTTTGAAGATCGCTTGAAAAAGGTGATGGATGAAATTCGCCAAGCAGGTAATGTCATCTTATTCATTGATGAATTACACACATTAATTGGTGCAGGTGGTGCTGAAGGTGCAATTGATGCATCTAATATTTTAAAACCATCCCTTGCTCGTGGTGAATTACAATGTATCGGTGCAACAACACTTGATGAGTACCGCAAATATATTGAAAAGGATGCAGCCCTTGAACGCCGCTTCCAACCAATTCAAGTAGATGAACCTTCTGTAGAAGAAGCAATTCAAATTATTAAAGGGTTACGAGATCGTTATGAAGCGCATCATCGTGTGAAAATTACTGATGCAGCGATTGATGCCGCTGCAAAAATGTCAGATCGTTATATTTCAGACCGCTTTTTGCCAGATAAAGCAATCGACCTGATTGATGAAGCAGGTTCAAAAGTACGTTTACGCTCATTTACAACACCACCAGATTTGAAAGAATTAGAACAACAACTTGATTCCTTACATTCTGAGAAAATGGCTGCAGTACAATCACAAGAATTTGAAAAAGCTGCATCTTTACGTGATACAGAACAAAAACTAAAAGATAAATTGAATTCGACAAAAAAAGAATGGAAAGAAGAACAAGGTAAAGCAGAATCAAAAGTAACTGTAAATGATATTGCTGAAGTCGTATCGATGTGGACAGGAGTACCTGTTGCAAAACTAGCACAAGAGGAATCTGAGAAATTACTCAAACTTGAAGAAGAGTTACACAAACGCGTAGTTGGTCAAGGTGAAGCAGTCGAAGCTATTTCTAGAGCTATTCGTCGAGCACGTGCTGGATTAAAAGATCCAAAGCGTCCAATTGGTTCATTTATCTTCTTAGGCCCAACAGGTGTTGGGAAAACAGAGCTTGCACGTGCATTAGCAGAAGTAATGTTTGGTGATGAAGACGCGATGATTCGAGTTGATATGTCTGAATACATGGAAAAACACTCGACTTCACGTCTTGTAGGTTCACCTCCAGGATATGTCGGTTTTGATGAGGGTGGCCAACTAACAGAAAAAGTTCGTCGCAAACCATATTCAGTCATCTTGCTTGATGAAATTGAAAAAGCACACCCAGATGTATTTAATATTCTTCTACAAGTACTTGATGATGGTCGTTTGACAGACTCTAAAGGTCGTGTAGTTGACTTCCGTAATACTGTGGTCATTATGACGTCTAATATTGGCGCTGAAGCATTAAAATACCGTAAATCTCTTGGATTCGGTGCACAAAGCGCAACTCAAAATCAAGAGCATGCGAAAAACGTTATGATGGAAGAATTGAAAAAAGCATTCCGACCTGAGTTCTTAAACCGTATCGATGAAATGATTGTGTTCCACTCTTTAGAAAAAGAAGAGCTAAATCAAATTGTTGTGCTAATGGCGAAAACACTAACAAAACGTCTAGAAGAACAAAATATAACACTTGAGTTAACGCCAGCTGCAATCGAAAAAATTGCGAAGGAAGGGTACGATCCACAATACGGTGCTCGTCCATTGCGCCGCGCTATCCAAAAACATGTGGAAGATCGCCTTTCTGAAGAAATTTTAAAAGGTACTGTTTTAACAGGACAACGAGTGGTTTTTGATGTTAAAGATGACCAATTCATTGTGGAAGTAAAAGAATTAGTAACAAAATAATGAATGCATTATGACAAAATAGGCAATATTCGCCGTAAATAGGGCATTCCAAATGCGAAATTTGGAATGCCTTGTTTTATAATATAAGAAAAAGAGAAATACATGATAGTGGGGAGAAATATGGTTAAAAAGAAAACAAAATTCTTTTGTAATTCATGTGGCTACGAATCACCAAAGTGGTTAGGCAGATGTCCAGGTTGTGGTGAATGGAATACGATGGTTGAAGAAGTGGAAGTAGTTTCAAAAGGGCCAAAAGGTGCATTCCAACATTCATCAAGTGTTTCACAAAAAGCAACACCTATTATTTCTGTAGAATCAGAAGAGGCACCAAGAATAGAGACGGAACTAAAAGAGCTAAATCGCGTCCTAGGAGGTGGGGTAGTACCAGGATCCCTCATTTTAATTGGTGGTGATCCGGGGATTGGTAAATCTACATTATTACTACAAGTATCTGCGTTGCTATCCAATAAAGGCCACCGAGTTCTTTATATTTCAGGAGAAGAATCTATTCGTCAAACAAAGCTAAGAGCTGAACGACTTGGTGTCAAATCAGCAGAACTTTATATTTACTCAGAAACAAATTTAGAATTTTTAAATCAAACAATTGATGAAGTAAAGCCTAAGTTTGTTATTGTGGATTCAATTCAAACGGTATACCACCCAAATGTGACAAGTGCACCAGGGAGTGTATCGCAAGTTCGTGAATGTACAGCAGAATTTATGAGAATAGCAAAGACGAATAATATTGCCATATTTCTTGTAGGACATGTAACGAAGGAAGGGCAAATTGCTGGACCACGTATTTTAGAACATATGGTAGATACCGTATTATACTTTGAAGGTGAACGGCACCATACGTATCGAATTTTACGTAGTCAAAAAAACCGGTTTGGTTCAACCAATGAGATAGCCATTTTTGAAATGCTTCAGGATGGCTTAAAGGAAGTACTAAATCCATCTGAATTGTTTCTGCAAGAGCGTTCACAAGGTGCACCAGGGTCAACGGTTGTTGCTTCAATGGAAGGAACAAGGCCAATCCTAGTAGAAATTCAATCGCTCGTAACACCATCAAGCTTTAATTATCCAAAACGAATGGCAACTGGTGTTGACCAAAATCGTATATCCTTGTTAATGGCTGTATTAGAAAAAAGAATGGGAATGCTATTACAAGCTCAAGATGCTTATATTAAAGTTGCTGGTGGAGTGAAGTTAGATGAACCTGCGATTGATTTAGCAGTATTAGTTAGCATTGTTTCTAGTTTTAGAGATATTGCTGCAAAACCAATGGATTGTTACGTTGGTGAAGTAGGACTAACAGGCGAAATACGCCGAGTTTCTCGTATTGAACAACGTGTGCAAGAAGCTGCAAAATTGGGCTTTAAACGTGCTATTATACCAGCCTCTAATTTAGGTGGTTGGGAATATCCAAGTGACATTGAAGTACTTGGTGTAGAAACAGTGAACCAAGTATTAAAATTGAGTTTTAAGGAATTGTAAGACATTAACGGATTTCTTGTCGATTGATGTCAATCTAATTTTTTTATGAATTAGATTGTATTCAGTGACTATTCAAGGCGTTTTTAAGGGAATCTATGTATAATGAAATTACTTAAAGGAGGTGCATCAAATGCTAAAGAGAGTTATCCAATTTGCGTTTCTTTTTATCGGAGGAACATTGGGTTTATTTATTTTACCGCCATTATACGAATTGATTCATTTATCCTCGAACCCATGGTTAAATAATCCGTATACTTCTGTGGCAATTGGTGCTTTAATATTATTTGGTTTTTCATTTTTGCTATCAGATTACTTTGTGAAATTTATCAAATGGATGGAAGAAAAACTATTAAAGGCACCTGTAGGAGATTTATTGTTTGGCACCTTAGGGTTAATCATCGGATTAATTGTTGCATACTTAATTGGCTTTGCAATCGATAGTATTAAGATTCCGATTGTCACAACAATATTGCCGATTTTATTATCAATTGTGTTGGGGTATCTTGGATTCCAAGTAGGTTTTAAAAAACGTGATGAATTAATTAACGTTTTCACATCTGGTAAATCACATAGTGGATCTAAGAAAAAGGCGGCAGAAGAACCGGAGATTCCCGATTCAATGTATAAGCTTTTAGATACAAGTGTGATTATAGATGGACGTATTGCCGATATTTCTGAAACTGGATTTGTTGAAGGAATTTTGGTTGTTCCACAATTCGTATTAACAGAATTGCAACATATAGCAGACTCTTCAGATACGTTAAAGCGTACAAGAGGTCGCAGAGGCTTAGATATATTAAGAAAATTACAAGATGAAAGAGCTTCACATGTGCTTATTACAGAAGTCGATTTTGATGATGTACAAGAAGTTGATTTAAAACTAGTACGCCTGGCAAAGAAAATGGGTGGACAAATTTTAACAAATGATTTTAATTTAAATAAGGTATGTGATTTACACAACGTAAAAGTGCTTAATATTAACGATTTAGCAAATGCGGTGAAGCCGGTTGTTATTCCGGGTGAAGAGATGCATGTTGTTGTGATCAAAGACGGTAAGGAACACAACCAAGGTGTGGCTTATTTAGATGATGGTACAATGATTGTTGTAGAAGAAGGAAGATCTTATATTGGCCAAGCGATTGTAGTAACCGTAACGAGTGTATTACAAACATCTGCTGGTCGTATGATTTTTGCCAAACCAAAACAAAATGGAAGAATAGCATAGTATAAAATATGAAAGAGACAGGGCGAATGGCTGCCTTGTCCTTTTCATTGATAAGGAAGTGAAAGGGTTCAATGCAATACGATGTAATATTACCAGCTGCAGGTAGTGGGAAACGAATGGCGGCAGGGAAAAATAAATTATTTTTGGAGTTACGACAAAAACCAATTTTGATACATACATTAGAGGTTTTTCAGCAAGATGAAGCATGTAAGGGGATTTGGTTGGCTGTAAAACCTGAAGAGCGTTCGTATATTGAAACACTTTTAGCGCAATTTCATATTACAAAAGTAAAAGGACTACCTGATGGTGGCTCAGAACGTCAATACAGTGTAAACGCCTGTGTGAAAAAAGTGGTAGATGGCAACATTGTTTTAGTACATGATGCAGCACGCCCTTTTATTACAATTCCGATTATTCATAAATTGGTAGAAGCTGCTCATACCAAGGGTGCGGCAATTGCAGGCGTACGGGCTAAGGATACGATGAAAAGAGTAAAAGATGGTGTTATTGAAGAAACAGTGGACCGTTCAAGTCTTTGGATGATTCAAACACCTCAAGCATTTGATTTTCAAGTGTTAAAACGTGCAGAACAGCAGGCAGAAGAAGAAAATTTCTTAGGCACTGATGAAGCGATGCTCGTTGAACGTTTAGGACAATCTGTATATATTGTTGAAAGTAGTTACGAAAACGTTAAAATAACTACTAAAGAGGACTTAGTTTTTGGTGAAGCCATTCTAAGTCAACGTATAGGAGGATAACTATGTTTCGAGTAGGACAAGGTTTTGATGTACATGCATTTGCTGAAGGACGTCCATTAATAATTGGAGGGATTACGATTCCTCATGATAAAGGATTGATAGGCCATTCAGATGCCGATGTTTTGTTACATACAGTAACAGATGCAGCACTTGGTGCGATTGGAGAAGGAGATATTGGTCATCATTTTCCTGATACTGATCCAGCTTTTAAGGATGCAGATTCTTCAAAATTACTAGCGTATATTTGGAAAATCGTAGAAGAAAAAGGCTATTCTTTAGGGAATGTGGATTGTACAATTATGGCACAACGTCCAAAAATGGCACCGTATATTGAACAAATGCGTAATCACATTGCAGAACTTTTGCATGCAGATCCATCTCAAGTTAATGTCAAAGCAACAACTACTGAAAAGCTCGGTTTTACTGGACGTGAAGAAGGAATTGCTGCAATGGCAACAATTTTACTTATAAAAAATTGACTTCCTTTAATTTTTATACTTGCAGTGGTAAAATGAACAAAGTTGAATTTTTGAACGACAAATAGGAGGATTTAATCATGACTAACAAAGTTCGTGTTCGTTATGCACCAAGCCCAACTGGACATTTACACATTGGTGGCGCACGTACAGCACTATTCAATTATTTATATGCAAAACATTATGACGGAGATTTCATTCTTCGTATTGAAGATACAGACGTAGCTCGTAACATTGAGGGTGGCGAAGCATCACAAATCGAAAACCTAGCTTGGTTAGGTATCCACCCAGTAGAATCACCAGTAATCGGCGGTCCTTTTGCTCCTTATCGCCAAATGGAACGCTTAGATATCTATAAAGAATATGCTCAAAAATTAATCGATATGGGTATGGCATACAAATGCTTCTGTACTTCAGAAGAATTAGAAGCTGAACGTGAAGCTCAACGTGCAAATGGTGTTGCGGCACCAATGTACAACGGTGCTTGTCGTCACTTATCTGCTGAACAAGTAGCAGATAAAGAGGCAGCTGGTATGCCTTACACAATTCGTTTCAAAGTACCAGAAAACGAAACGTACACATTCGATGACTTAATTCGTGGTGAAGTAACATTCGAATCAAAAGACGTTGGTGATTGGGTAATCATAAAAGCAAACGGTATCCCAACTTATAACTTCGCGGTAGTATTAGATGACCGCATGATGGAAATGACTCATGTATTCCGCGGTGAAGAACACTTATCAAACACGCCAAAACAATTAATGGTTTACCGTGCATTTGGCTGGGAAGCGCCAAGCTTCGGTCACATGACATTAATTGTAAACGAAAACCACAAAAAGCTTTCAAAACGTGATGAATCAATCATCCAATTCATCTCGCAATACAAAGACCTTGGTTATTTACCAGAAGCTATGTTAAACTTCTTAGCATTGCTTGGTTGGTCTCCAGAAGGTGAAGAAGAAATTTTCTCAATGGACGAGTTAATTGCTCAGTTCGATGAAAAACGTCTTTCTAAATCTCCATCTATGTATGATACAAACAAATTAAAATGGATGAACAATCAATACATGAAAAAATTATCTCATGAAGAAGTAGTTGCTCTTTCTCTTCCATTCTTACAAAAAGAAGGCTTACTTCCTCAAGAATTAACTGAAGAACAACATGAATGGGCTTCAAAACTAATTGGTCTATATCATGAACAAATGAGCTTCGGTTCTGAAATTGTTGAATTATCTAGTATGTTCTTCACAGAAGAACTTGCATATAATGATGAAGAAAAAGAAGTATTAGCGGGTGAACAAGTACCGGAAGTTATGGCTGCATTTAAAGCGCAACTTGAAGCATTAGAAGAATATGAACCTGCAGAAGTTAAAAAAGCCATTAAAGCAGTACAAAAAGAAACAGGTCACAAAGGTAAGAACCTTTTCATGCCAATTCGTGTTGCTGCAACAGGTGAAATGCATGGTCCAGAATTAAATGATGCACTTGTATTACTGGGTAAAGAAACAGTTCTTAACCGCATTGAAAAATATGTAAAATAATTTTGTTTGCTTTTTTTCTACTTCATTGTACAATAAAGCTTACAAATGAGAAAAAAACGTTGAAGAGGAGAAGTATGCGGCACATGCTCTCAAAGAGAGGACCATCAGCGGCTGAAAGTGGTCTGGGCCAATGTAAAGCAGAAATGCACCTCTGAGTGCTAAGTTGAAACTTATTTTAGTAGGCTTAGTCGGTTTGTCACCGTTAAAGACGTTCAAGCGGGAAGTATTTTGTAATGCTTCCAACCAGAGTGGAACCGCGCACACACGGCGTCTCTGTCTTTTAAATAAGACAGGGGCGTCTTTTTTATTTAACAGCTAGCGTCTGTAGCTAGATAGATTTTATAAAAGGGGAGGGGCATTAAAATGTTTAAAAGAATGAGAGAAGACATTGCAACAATCTTTGAAAATGATCCAGCGGCTCGAAGTACACTAGAAGTTGTATTAACTTATTCAGGGTTACATGCTATATGGTCACATAGAATTGCACATGCTTTGTATAAACGTAAATTTTATTTTATAGCAAGATCTGTTTCACAAATCAGTCGATTCTTTACAGGTATTGAAATTCACCCTGGGGCTAAAATTGGTCGCCGCTTTTTTATTGACCATGGTATGGGCGTCGTCATTGGAGAAACATGTGAAATCGGAAATAACGTTACTCTGTATCAAGGTGTGACATTGGGTGGAACAGGGAAAGAAAAAGGCAAACGCCATCCGACATTAGAAGATAATGTTTTAGTTGCTACTGGTGCAAAAGTACTTGGCTCTATTACAATTGGAGAGAATAGCAAAATTGGTGCAGGGTCGGTTGTTTTGAAACCTGTACCGCCAAATGCAACGGTTGTTGGTATCCCAGGTAAAGTCGTAATTCAAGATGGTGTACGTGTAAACCATGAACAAAAATTAGATCATCAAAATATTCCTGATCCAGTAGAGGATCGTTGTCAACAAATGGAACAAAAAATAAATGATTTATATAAAGAACTTGTGAATAGCAAAAAGGAGAGATAATCCCCCATGGGTATTCAAATTTTTAACTCATTATCACGTGAAAAGGAACCGTTTGTACCTCTTGAAGAAGGTAAGGTCAAAATGTATGTGTGTGGCCCGACTGTCTATAACTACATTCATATAGGTAATTCACGTCCTGTCATCGTTTATGATACAGTCCGTCGTTATTTAACATACCGTGGCTACGAAGTTACTTATGTTTCAAACTTCACTGACGTGGATGATAAAATTATTAAAGCTGCAAATGAGTTAGGTGAAGAAGTTTCAGAACTAACGGAACGTTTTATTAACGCTTATTTTGAAGATATTACAGCGCTAGGATGCCAAAAAGCGGATGCACATCCTCGTGTAACTGATCATATGAATGAAATTATCGAGTTTATCAGTGTTTTAATTGAAAAAGGCTATGCTTATGAATCTCAAGGAGATGTTTATTACCGTACTCGTAAATTTAAAAATTACGGTAAATTGTCACATCAATCTGTAGATGATTTGAAAATCGGTGCTCGTATTGAAGCTGGGGAAAAGAAAGAAGATGCTTTAGATTTTGCCCTTTGGAAAGCTGCAAAACCAGGGGAAATCTTCTGGCATAGTCCATGGGGAGATGGCCGTCCAGGTTGGCATATTGAATGTTCTGTAATGGTACACAATCATTTTGGTGATACTATTGATATTCATGCAGGTGGTCAAGATTTGACATTCCCTCACCATGAAAATGAAATCGCTCAATCAGAAGCATATACAGATAAAACTTTTGCACGCTATTGGATGCATAATGGTTATATTAATATTGACAATGAAAAAATGTCTAAATCACTAGGGAATTTCATTTTAGTACATGATATTATTCAACAAATTGATCCGCAAGTGTTACGTTTCTTCATGCTGTCAGTTCATTATCGTCATCCAATTAATTTTGCTCAAGATTTAGTTGAATCAGCAGCTGCTGGTTTAGAACGTATCCGTACTTCTTACAACAACTTAAAACACCGCATAAATGCTACTGCTAATCTAGGAGAAAAAGAGCAGTCTTGGTTAGATGCAATAGGGCAAGAACGTCAAAACTTTGACATAGCGATGGATGATGATTTTAATACTGCAAATGCAATTGCTGTTCTATTCAGTTTATCTTCTGAAGCAAATAAATATTTGAATGAAACTAACACAAATGAAGAAATTTTAACAACATTTATCAATACACTTAAAGAACTTTCAAACGTTTTAGGTATTGAACTTGAAGTAAAAGAAGAACTGTTAGACGAAGAAATCGATGCATTAATCGAAGAACGTCAACAAGCAAGAAAAAATCGTGATTTTAAACGCTCTGATGAGATTCGTGATCAACTAAAAGAAATGAACATTATTTTGGAAGATACACGCCAAGGCGTTCGATGGAAACGAGGTTAATGAAGTGGGAGAACTTCGTAATACAGATGTAAAACAATTAAATGCACTCGCTTTAGCTTATATGGGGGATGCTGTATTAGAAATTGCGATCCGTGAGCATCTACTTAGAGTAGGTCGCGTGAAGCCAAATATTCTTCACCGTGAGGCGACGCATTATGTTTCTGCAAAGGCACAATCAAAAGTTATTCATCAAATGATTGATGAAGAGTACTTTACTGAAGAAGAGATGGCTGTTTTGAAACGTGGTCGTAATGCTAAATCAGGTTCTGTTCCTAAGAACACAGACGTCCAAACATATAAATATAGTTCAGCATTTGAAGCAGTTCTTGGCTTTTTATATTTAACTGGGCAAAAGGAACGCGTCGATGATATTATCCACTATGCGATAAATATGATTGAAAATAAGGAAGAGGTGTCAAAAAAATAATGACAGAACAATTAAAAGAAATAATTGCTGGAAAAAACCCAGTTTTAGAGGCACTTCGATCTGCTAGAGATATTAACAAAATTTGGATAGCTGAGGGAGTTAAGAAAAGCGGAGTTAATGAGTTGCTTGATTTAGCGAGAGAACGTGGAATAATCGTGCAATTTGTACCTAAGAAAAAAGTGGACCAATTATCTTCAGAAAATCATCAAGGCATTGTCGCTTCTGTTGCTGCTTATAACTATGCAGAACTTGAAGATCTTTTTAAAGTAGCTGAAGAACGTGCTGAGGATCCATTCTTTATCATCTTAGATGAATTAGAGGATCCACATAATTTGGGGTCTATTATGAGAACGGCAGACGCAGTCGGTGCACACGGTATTATCATACCTAAACGTCGTTCAGTTAGTTTAACAGCTGTTGTAGCAAAAGCTTCCACAGGTGCTATAGAATATATTCCAACAGTACGTGTAAATAACTTATCGCAAACTGTTGAAGAATTAAAAGAACGTGGAGTTTGGATTGCAGGAACAGATGCTAAAGGATCGGCCGACTATCGTAAAATGGACGCAACATTACCATTAGCCATTATTATCGGAAGTGAAGGGCGTGGTATGAGTCGCATTCTCAAAGAAAAATGTGATTTCCTATATAATTTGCCTATGGTTGGTCATGTAACATCGTTAAATGCTTCGGTAGCAGCATCGTTGTTGATGTATGAAGTGTTCCGTAAACGCCAAGAAGTTTAAGGTAGCTGCCGATGAATATACTCTTAGTTGATGGCTATAACATTATTGGTGCGTGGAAGGAATTACAAACTTTAAAAGAACATAAGCTAATAGATGCGAGAGATCGACTGATAGAGTTAATGGCAGACTATCAAGCCTATTCGGGAATGCGCATCATCGTTGTTTTTGATGCGTATCTCGTTCCAGGTGTTGCAACAAAGGTGAAGCAACATAATGTTGAAATCATCTATACAAGGGCAAAAGAAACTGCGGATGATCGTATTGAAAAGCTAACAGCTGAACTAACAACTAAACGCAACAAAATCTATGTAGCCACTTCAGATATGGCTGAGCAAAGCGTCATATTTGGAAACGGTGCATTAAGAAAATCAGCACGCGAATTTGAAATAGAAATGCAAAATGTGCGTAATCAAATTTCGCAAAAAGTGAAAAATATACAGTTTCAAAAGCCGAGTTCTAAAATTCCGTTATCAGCTGAAGTTATGGAAAAATTCGAACAAATGCGAAGGGGAATTAAATTGAGTGATTGACTGTTATTTTCCAATTCCGGTATACTGATTCTAAATAGGCTAGCGCAATCGGGGTGATACTTTGTTAACGAGTGATCATTTACACGTCAAGCATCAACAATTAGAAGATTTGACTGATGAGCAATTAGTTGAAATGGCACGTCACGGTGATACAGAATCGTTGGATTTTCTGATCAACAAATACAAGCCATTTGTGCGCTTAAAAGTGAAGTCCTATTTTTTAATTGGTGCTGATAAAGAAGATATTGTGCAAGAAGGTATGATTGGATTGTATAAAGCAATCCGAGATTTTAAAGGTGATAAATTAGCTTCTTTCAAAGCATTTGCGGAACTTTGCATTAAACGCCAAATTATTACTGCTATCAAAACAGCTACAAGACAAAAGCATATTCCGCTTAATTCATATGTTTCATTAGATAAGCCAGTCTTTGAAGAGGAGTCAGCTAAAACTTTGATGGACATGCTTACAGGAGCGACTATCGATGATCCTGAAAAATTAGTAATTCATCGTGAAGAATTTAACCACCTAGAAGAAAAAATTGGTGAAGTGCTAAGTGATTTAGAACGTCAAGTATTAGCCTTTTATCTAGAAGGCTGCTCTTATCAAGAAATTTCTGCAAGATTAGACCGACATGTAAAATCAATTGACAATGCATTGCAACGTATTAAGCGAAAATTAGAACGGCATTTAGAGGTAGAATAGTAGCTTAATAGCGTAGAGGGGTTAGTTGACAGCTTGTATAATAGGTGTTAGGATTTAAAAGGATAAATGTGTAAAAGGTGATACTATGGCACAAAAAGTCGCACTAAGTTGTGAAAAATGCGGGGCAAGAAATTATCAGTTGCCTGCAGCTAAAGATAGTACAAAAAGAATGGAATTAAAAAAATATTGTTCTCATTGTAATGAGCATACATTACATAAACAAACTAAATAATACAATTCGTTATGTATATATGATTATATTCGGAGGTTTGGTTGAATGGGTAAGATAGGTGAATTTTTCCGCGGCGTTCTATCAGAAATGAGAAAAACAAGTTGGCCGAAACGTAAAGAATTAACGAAATATACAATGATTGTTATTTCAACATTGGTAATCATGGCTGCGTTTTTCATGGTAGTAGATTTGGGTATTTCGAAATTATTGCGTTGGTACTTAGAGTTGTGATTTAATTAAGTTAATATGTTTGAAATTGCCCGTGTGTTGTTACGGGTTTTTTCATTTTGCCTTTTAGAAAGGGAGGGAAGGACGAATAGTCCTATCTATTATGGAAAAAAATTGGTATGTTGTTCATACTTATTCAGGTTATGAAAACAAAGTTAAAGCAAACCTAGAAAAACGTGTTGAAACAATGGGGATGCAAGATAAAATCTTCCGAGTTATTATTCCGGAAGAACAAGAAACTGAAGTTAAAGATGGTCGTAAAAAAACATATATGCGTAAAACATTCCCGGGCTATGTTCTAGTAGAACTAGTTATGACAGATGATGCTTGGTATGTTGTTCGTAATACACCAGGTGTTACTGGATTCATCGGTTCTTCAGGTGGCGGGGTAAAACCGACACCGCTATTACCTGAAGAAGTAGAAGCAATTCTACAACAAATGGGTGGAAACGAAGAAAGTGTTGATCTAGACTTTAGCGTAGGTGACTTAGTAGAAGTTCTAGAAGGGCCTTTTGCTCATTTCCAAGGGATTGTAAATGAAATAATCGCTGATAAAGGTAAAATCAGTGTAACAGTTGATATGTTCGGCCGTGAAACAAAAATGGAACTAGATTTTGATCAAGTTCTAAAAGTTTAAATGTAAGGTACTTGCCTTGCATTTTAAAAAGTGTTATTATTTCATAGGTCATACTGTGTAAATATATCACATGTTATGGCATAGTAATCTTTAATGTTATCGGATTAAGCCGACAGACAGATATTGAGTGGGAGGGGAAACCCAATTACCACATCACGGACTTAAGGAGGTGTGTCTCGTGGCTAAAAAAGTTGTTAAAGTTGTAAAACTTCAAATCCCAGCTGGTAAAGCAAATCCAGCGCCACCGGTAGGTCCTGCATTGGGTCAAGCAGGTGTTAACATCATGGGATTCTGTAAAGAATTCAACGCTCGTACTGCGGACCAAGCAGGTTTGATTATTCCAGTTGAGATTTCTGTATTTGAAGATCGTTCATTCACATTCATTACAAAAACTCCACCGGCAGCAGTGTTACTTAAAGTAGCAGCTGGTATTAAATCTGGTTCAGGTGAACCAAACCGTAAAAAAGTAGCTACAGTGAAACGCGATAAAGTACGCGAAATCGCTGAAACTAAAATGCCAGACTTAAACGCAGCATCAGTAGAAGCTGCTATGTCAATGGTAGAAGGTACTGCACGTAGCATGGGTATTGTGATCGAAGACTAATCCCATTACTTGATAAAGTATTGTTTTTTGGAGGTTGCGAATGTTTCTTATAGTGATATTTGAAACTCGCAGCCTTTATTCGTGGGAGGTTTAATCCGTTACAACCACAATCAAGGAGGAAATATAAAATGGCTAATAAAGGTAAAAAATTGCAAGATGCAGCTAAATTAGTTGATCGTAACCAACAATACACAGTAGCTGAAGCAGCTGAACTTGCTAAAAAAACAAGCACTGTTAACTTTGACGCAACAGTTGAAGTAGCATTTAACTTAAACATCGATACTCGTAAAAATGACCAACAAATCCGTGGAGCAGTTGTGCTTCCAAACGGTACTGGTAAAACTCAACGCGTTTTAGTTTTCGCTAAAGGTGAGAAAATTAAAGAAGCTGAAGCAGCTGGTGCTGATTACGTAGGCGATGCAGAATATATCCAAAAAATCCAACAAGGCTGGTTCGACTTCGATGTAATCGTTGCAACTCCAGACATGATGGGTGAAGTTGGTAAACTAGGTCGTGTATTAGGACCTAAAGGCTTAATGCCAAACCCTAAAACTGGTACAGTTACTTTCGATGTAACTAAAGCAGTAAACGAAATCAAAGCTGGTAAAGTTGAATACCGTGCTGACAAAGCTGGTATTGTTCATGCTCCAATTGGTAAAGTTTCATTCGAAGCTGACAAATTAGCTGAAAACTTATCAACTCTTGTTGACGTAATCATCAAAGCAAAACCTGCTGCTGCAAAAGGTACTTACATTAAATCTCTTCATGTAACTACTACAATGGGACCATCTATTAAAGTTGATCCACTATCTGCTACAGCAGCAAAATAATTTTTGGTTGACAAACCTATTATCATTTGCTATGATTTATAGCGTTGTGAATCATCCATTTGTACCGTAGACCGTAGGGGCGAGTAATCGCTTAATCATCCTACCGAGGACAAAGGAACTCAGACTCTTACTTTAAGATGATGAAATTCCGCCTCTTGTCTACTAATGGCAAGAGGCTTTTCTTTTGTTGGTATAAATGACCCATTCTTATAGGAGGTGTCAAGATGAACAAAGCAGTTGAAGCTAAACAAGCTGTTGTTCAAGAAATCGCTGACAAGTTTAAAAGTGCAGCATCAGTAGTAGTAGTTGACTACCGTGGTCTTACAGTATCTCAAGTTACTGAACTACGTAAACAATTACGTGAAGCTGGTGTAGAATTTAAAGTATACAAAAACACTTTAGTTCGTCGCGCTGCTGAAGCAGCAGGTCATGAAGAACTTAACGAAGTTCTTACTGGTCCAAACGCAATCGCATTCTCAAATGAAGATGTAATTGCTCCTGCGCGTATTATCAATGATTTTGCGAAAGCTAATGAACAACTAGAAATTAAAGCTGGTCTTATCGAAGGCGCTTATGCAAGTGTTGAAGAAGTTAAAGCATTGGCAGAACTTCCATCTCGCGAAGGTTTACTATCTATGCTATTATCAGTACTTCAAGCTCCAATGCGCAACTTAGCTCTTGTAACAAAAGCTGTTGCAGAACAAAAAGAAGAACAAGGCGCTTAATTTTAAGTGTAGCTTAATCTTCAAGGTATCATAATACCAAACTAAAAAACTTACATTCCGTATAGGAGGAAAATATAATGAACAATGAGCAAATCTTAGAAGCTGTTAAAGCTATGACAGTTCTTGAATTAAACGATTTAGTAAAAGCAATCGAAGAAGAATTCGGTGTTACTGCTGCTGCTCCTGTAGCAGTTGCTGGTGGCGCTGCTGCAGCTGCAGAAGAAAAAACAGATTTTGATGTTATTTTAGCTTCTGCTGGCGATCAAAAAATTAAAGTAATCAAAGTGGTTCGTGAAATCACTGGTTTAGGTCTTAAAGAAGCTAAAGAAGTTGTAGATAACGCTCCTAAAGCTCTTAAAGAAGGCGCTTCTAAAGAAGAAGCTGAAGAAATCAAAGCTAAACTTGAAGAAGTTGGCGCATCTGTAGAAGTTAAATAATTTCTGCTGATTGATTCTAAAAAGCTCGTCATTTTTTGACGAGCTTTTTCTTTATCTATAGATGATGGAGGGCATTATTCTTGTCAGAACATTATTATTCAAATAAGCCACAAGTAGAAAGTAACCCACATAGATGGAATTTTAATCTTCGAGGATTTTCATTTGTTTTTGAAACAGATGCAGGAGTCTTCAGTAAAAGCGAAGTAGATTTTGGTTCCCGTGTATTAATTGATAGTTTTGAGATGCCGGCTGTTGAAGGATGTATTTTAGATGTAGGGTGTGGATATGGCCCGATTGGATTGTCCATTGCGAAAAGCTATCCAAACCGTATGATTCAAATGATGGATGTCAATGAGCGAGCAGTCAATCTAGCAAAAAAGAACGCTGAATTAAACGGGGTTCAAAATGTGCAGATTTATGAAAGTGATGCACTTTCATCTGTTCAAGAAGAACAAGTCGCTGTTGTTTTGACAAATCCTCCAATTCGTGCTGGTAAAAGTACTATTTTTAGATTCTATGACGAAGCGTATGAGAAATTAGTGGATTCAGGTGAATTGTGGATTGTAATTCAGAAGAAACAAGGCGCACCATCTACTGTAGAACATTTGGAATTAAAATTTTCAGAAGTGGAAATAGTAGAAAAGAGAAAAGGATATTGGATTATCAAAGCAACAAAATAAATTTGTCAATACTTATAGATTGACTTGACAAAAACGCTGTGATAATATAATACAATGCAAAAATATTAATTTGAAGGCGTATGCCTATTGGCTATAAATGTAAATAGCAGGAGCTTTCGAATTTAACTTTGGTTAATCGAAAATGAGCTCATCAACGAACTCGTTTTCTTTTTTGTCTTTCGTAATCATACAACATTTACATGGTTTCTGAAAGACCTATTATCGCTTTATTGAGGGGTGAATGAGTTGACAGGTCAACTAGTTCAGTACGGACAACACCGCCAGCGTAGAAGCTTTGCGCGTATTAAAGAGGTGCTAGAACTTCCGAATCTTATTGAGATTCAAAGCGCATCTAACGAGTGGTTTCTTGAAGAAGGATTACGTGAAATGTTCCGTGATATTTCACCAATTGAAGACTTTACAGGAAATCTATCACTAGAATTCGTCGACTACAGTCTCGGAGAACCGAAATATGATGTCGATGAATGTAAACAACGTGACGTGACTTATGCTGCACCACTACGTGTAAAAGTTCGTCTGCTTAACAAAGAAACAGAAGAAGTGAAAGAACAAGAAGTATTCATGGGGGACTTCCCACTCATGACAGAAACTGGTACTTTCATTATTAACGGTGCGGAACGTGTTATTGTTTCGCAATTAGTAAGATCACCAAGTGTATACTATCACGATAAAACAGATAAAAACGGTAAAAAAGGTTTTGGCGCTACAGTTATTCCTAACCGTGGAGCTTGGCTTGAATACGAAACAGACGCAAAAGACGTTGTCTATGTTCGTATCGACCGTACACGTAAACTACCAATCACAGTGCTTTTACGTGCGTTAGGCTTCGCATCTGACCAAGAAATCATCGAATTAATCGGTGATAATGAGTTCTTACGTAACACATTGGAAAAAGACAACACTGAAAGCACAGAAAAAGCATTATTAGAAATCTATGAACGTCTACGTCCTGGTGAACCACCAACAGTAGAAAGTGCAAAAAATCTGTTGTATTCACGTTTCTTCGATCCAAAACGTTATGATTTAGCAAACGTTGGTCGTTACAAAATGAACAAAAAACTTCACATTAAAAACCGTCTATTCAATCAAACAATTGCTGAAACATTAGCAGATCCTGAAACAGGCGAAATTTTAGTTGAAGCTGGTACATTAATTGACCGTCGAGTATTAGATCGTTTAATTCCATATTTAGAAAATGGTGTTGGTTTTAAAACTGTTTCTAAAGTGGGTGGCGTTCTAGAAGGCGATATTCAAATTCAAGAGATTAAAATCTATGCTCCTAATGACGAAGCACAAAAAGAAATTAAAGTAATCAGTAACGCTTATGTTGAAGAAGAAGTGAAACACATCACTCCTGCTGACGTAGTAGCATCTGTGTCTTATTTCTTTAACTTACTATATGGAGTTGGTGACACAGACGATATCGACCACTTAGGTAACCGTCGTCTACGTTCTGTAGGTGAACTTCTACAAAATCAATTCCGTATCGGTCTTTCTCGTATGGAACGTGTCGTACGTGAACGTATGTCTATTAACGACACAGCGTCTATTGTGCCACAACAATTAATTAATATCCGTCCAGTAATTGCAGCTATTAAAGAATTCTTCGGTAGCTCTCAATTATCACAATTCATGGACCAAACAAACCCATTGGCAGAATTAACTCACAAACGTCGTCTATCAGCACTAGGACCTGGTGGTTTAACACGTGAACGTGCTGGTTTCGAAGTACGTGACGTTCACTATTCTCACTATGGTCGTATGTGTCCGATTGAAACGCCTGAAGGTCCAAACATTGGTTTGATTAACTCACTTTCAAGTTATGCAAAAGTAAACAAATTCGGCTTTATCGAAACACCATACCGTCGTGTTGATCCTGAAACAGGTCGATTAACTGATCACATTGATTATTTAACTGCAGACGAAGAAGATAACTATGTAGTAGCTCAAGCAAACTCTTTATTAAATCCAGATGGCTCGTTCACTGAAGAAGAAGTTGTTGGTCGTTTCCGTGGAGATAACTCTGTATTCAAACGTGATACAGTTGACTACATGGACGTATCACCAAAACAAGTAGTATCTGCAGCGACAGCGTGTATTCCATTCTTAGAAAACGATGACTCTAACCGTGCTCTAATGGGTGCCAACATGCAACGTCAAGCTGTTCCTTTGTTAAACCCAGAAGCTCCATTCGTTGGTACTGGTATGGAACACGTAGATGCTCGTGACTCAGGTGCAGCAGTAGTTGCAAAATATGCAGGTATTGTTGAACACGTAGAAGCACGTTCAATCCACGTACGTCGTATCGAAGAAATCGACGGAAAAGAAGTAAAAGGCGATTTAACAAAATATAAATTACAAAAATTTGTACGTTCTAACCAAGGTACAAGTTACAACCAACGTCCATTAGTGGAAGTTGGAGAACGTGTTCAACCTCGTGATATTCTTGCAGATGGTCCTTCAATGGAATGTGGAGAATTAGCACTTGGCCGTAACGTAGTCGTAGCATTCATGACTTGGAATGGATATAACTATGAAGATGCTGTAATCATGAACGAACGCCTTGTGAAAAATGACGTTTATACTTCTGTTCATATCGAAGAATACGAATCAGAAGCTCGTGATACGAAACTCGGACCTGAAGAAATCACTCGTGATATTCCAAATGTCGGTGAAGAAGCATTACGTAACCTTGATGAACGTGGTATTATCCGTATCGGTGCCGAAGTAAATGATGGCGATATCTTAGTTGGTAAAGTAACTCCTAAAGGCGTAACTGAACTTACTGCAGAAGAACGTTTATTACATGCAATCTTCGGTGAAAAAGCTCGTGAAGTTCGTGATACGTCATTACGTGTTCCTCACGGTGCAGGCGGTATCGTACTTGATGTCAAAGTCTTCAACCGTGAAGATGGCGATGAATTATCTCCAGGTGTTAACCAAATGGTTCGTGTCTACATTGTTCAAAAACGTAAAATCCGCGTTGGGGACAAAATGGCCGGTCGTCACGGTAACAAAGGGGTAATTTCACGTATCTTACCGGAAGAAGATATGCCGTTCCTTCCAGATGGTACTCCAGTTGACATCATGTTAAACCCGTTAGGTGTACCATCTCGTATGAACATCGGACAAGTATTAGAGTTGCATTTAGGTATGGCTGCTCGTTACTTAGGTGTTCACATGGCAACGCCAGTATTTGATGGTGCCTCTGATGAAGATGTATGGAAAACAATGGAAGAAGCCGGCATGAATCGTGACGGTAAAACAACCCTTTATGATGGCCGTACAGGTGAACCGTTAGACAACCGTGTATCAGTTGGGGTTATGTATATGATCAAACTTGCTCACATGGTTGATGATAAACTTCACGCTCGTTCTACAGGTCCTTACTCACTAGTTACGCAACAACCTCTTGGTGGTAAAGCGCAATTCGGTGGACAACGTTTTGGTGAAATGGAAGTTTGGGCTCTTGAAGCATATGGTGCAGCATATACACTTCAAGAAATCTTAACAGTTAAATCTGATGATGTTGTAGGTCGTGTTAAAACTTACGAAGCTATCGTTAAAGGCGAAAGCGTTCCTGAACCAGGCGTTCCTGAATCTTTCAAAGTATTAATTAAAGAACTTCAATCTTTAGGATTAGATGTGAAAATGCTAACAATCAATGATGAAGAAATTGAATTACGTGATAGTGAAGAAGATGAAGATCTTCAACCTAACGATTCATTCAATATCACTTCAAACGCCAATGAAGAAGCATCAGTAGGATCGCCTGAATAATTTATTTTAACAGTATTGGGATGTTGGACAGGACCATTTATGGGCTTGTCCTTAACCCCTTTTATCTATAAATCAATCGTCGAGCTAATGAAAAGTCGTTTAAGACTTCAGAATAAAGGGAGGTAGGCTCCTTGATAGACGTTAATAATTTTGAGTACATGAAAATCGGTTTAGCTTCACCTGATAAAATTCGCTCATGGTCTTATGGAGAAGTAAAAAAACCAGAAACTATTAACTACCGTACACTTAAACCAGAAAAAGATGGTTTGTTCTGTGAACGCATTTTCGGACCTACAAAGGACTGGGAATGTCATTGTGGTAAATACAAACGAGTACGCTATAAAGGTGTAGTTTGTGACCGTTGTGGTGTAGAAGTAACACGTGCAAAAGTACGTCGTGAACGCATGGGCCACATTGAGTTAGCAGCTCCAGTCTCACACATTTGGTACTTTAAAGGTATTCCAAGCCGTATGGGATTAATTTTGGATATGTCACCACGTGCACTTGAAGAAGTAATCTATTTTGCTTCTTATGTAGTAATCGATGCAGCAGACACTCCTCTTGAGAAAAAACAATTGCTTTCAGAAAAAGAATACCGTGCATATCGCGAAAAATACGGTAAAACTTTTGAAGCTGCAATGGGTGCAGAAGCAATCAAACAATTACTACAAGAAATTGATCTTGATAAAGAAACAGATGCACTTAAAGAAGAATTGAAAACTGCACAAGGCCAACGCCGCACTCGTGCTATTAAACGATTAGAAGTTGTTGAATCATTCCGTCATTCAGGTAACCGTCCTGAATGGATGATCCTAGATGTACTTCCTGTAATTCCTCCAGAATTACGCCCAATGGTACAACTAGATGGTGGTCGATTCGCAACATCTGACTTAAATGACTTATATCGTCGTGTTATTAATCGTAATAACCGTTTAAAACGTCTTCTTGACCTTGGAGCTCCTGGAATTATCGTTCAAAACGAAAAACGTATGCTTCAAGAAGCAGTAGACGCTTTGATTGATAATGGTCGTCGTGGCCGTCCAGTAACTGGTCCTGGTAACCGTCCATTAAAATCTCTTTCTCATATGTTAAAAGGTAAACAAGGTCGTTTCCGCCAAAACTTACTTGGTAAACGTGTTGACTACTCTGGTCGTTCTGTAATCGTAGTAGGTCCATCACTTAAAATGTACCAATGTGGTCTTCCAAAAGGTATGGCAATCGAATTGTTTAAACCTTTCGTGATGAAAGAACTTGTTGAGCGTGGTTTAGCGCATAATATCAAATCGGCAAAACGTAAAATTGAACGTATGCATGAAGAAGTATGGGATGTACTTGAAGATATTATGAAAGAACATCCAGTATTACTTAACCGTGCACCGACTCTTCACAGACTTGGTATTCAAGCATTCGAACCAACTTTAATTGAAGGTAAAGCAATTCGTCTTCACCCATTAGTATGTACAGCATACAACGCTGACTTCGATGGTGACCAAATGGCGGTTCACGTTCCATTATCAGCTGAAGCACAAGCTGAAGCTCGTTTATTAATGCTTGCAGCTCAAAATATTTTGAACCCTAAAGATGGTAAACCAGTCGTAACGCCTTCTCAAGATATGGTATTGGGTAACTACTACTTAACACTTGAACGTCAAGGTGCTGTTGGTGAAGGTACAATCTTCTACGGTCCAGAAGAATTAAATGTTGCTTATCAAAACCAAGAAGTACACTTGCATTCTCGTATTGCAATTAAAGCTTCATCTTTGAATAACAAAACATTTACTGCAGAACAAAATAATAAGTTGTTGATTACGACTGTAGGTAAAGCTATCTTCAATGAAATACTTGATGATGCTTTCCCATACATCAATGAACCGACAACTGCAAACCTACAAGATGGAACACCAGATAAATACTTTGTTTCAACAACAACTAATATTAAAGAACATTTAGCATCTCAAGAAATTATTAAACCATTTACGAAAAAATATCTAGGTAAAGTTATTGCCGAAGTATTTGCTCGTTATCACATTACTGAAACATCTAAAATGCTTGACCGTCTAAAAGACCTTGGTTTCCAATATTCTACTAAAGCTGGTATTTCAATTGGTATCTCAGATATCATCGTATTACCAGGTAAACAAGAAATTTTACACCAAGCTCAAGAACAAGTAGATAAAGTAATGAAACAATTCCGTCGTGGTTTAATTACTGAAGAAGAACGATATGATCGCGTTATTTCATTCTGGAGTGCTGCAAAAGATGAAATCCAATCTAAACTGATGGACTCACTTCCTGCAGAAAATCCAATCTTTATGATGAGTGACTCTGGTGCCCGTGGTAATGCTTCTAACTTTACACAACTTGCTGGTATGCGTGGTCTGATGGCCAACCCGGCTGGTCGTATTATCGAACTTCCAATCAAATCTTCATTCCGTGAAGGTTTAACAGTATTGGAATACTTCATCTCTACTCACGGTGCTCGTAAAGGTCTTGCTGATACAGCACTTAAAACAGCCGATTCAGGTTACCTTACTCGTCGTCTAGTTGACGTTGCACAAGATGTTATCGTCCGTGAAGATGATTGTGGTACTGACCGAGGTTTAACGATTTCTTCATTAAGAGAAGGAACAGAAATCATCGAAGCACTAGATGAACGTGTTATTGGCCGTTATGCTAAGAAAACAATTCGTCATCCAGAAACAAATGAAGTTGTCGTAGCTAGAGATCAATTGATCACACAAGAATTAGCTCGCCAAATTGATGAAGCTGGTATTGAAGAAGTGACAATTCGCTCTGCATTTACATGTAATACTAAACATGGTGTATGTAAAAAATGTTACGGCATGAACTTAGCAACTGGTGATAAAGTTGAAGTGGGTGAAGCAGTTGGTATCATCGCCGCTCAATCTATCGGTGAACCGGGTACACAATTAACAATGCGTACATTCCACCAAGGTGGTGTAGCAGGTGCCGATATCACTCAAGGTCTTCCACGTATCCAAGAAATTTTCGAATCACGAAACCCTAAAGGTCAAGCAGTAATTACTGAAATCGCTGGGGTTGTATCTGATATTGAAGAAATTCGTGAAGGACAAAAAGAAATTACAGTTACAGGTGCAGTTGAAACTCGTAAATACTTAGCTCCTTACAATGCTCGTTTAAAAGTACAATTAAACGAACAAGTAAAACACGGTCAAATTCTAACAGAGGGTTCTATTGACCCTAAAGAATTATTGAAAGTAACAGATGTTGCTTCTGTAGAAGAATATCTACTAAAAGAAGTACAAAAAGTATACCGTATGCAAGGGGTAGAAATTGGCGATAAACACGTCGAAGTAATGGTTCGCCAAATGCTTCGTAAAGTACGTGTTATTGAAGCAGGTGAAACAGAATTGCTTCCAGGTAGTTTGCTTGATATTCACCAATTCTCTGAAGCAAATGCTGAAGCTATACATGCAGGCAAAATCCCTGCAACTTGTCGCCCGGTAATCCTTGGTATTACAAAAGCTTCACTTGAAACAGAATCATTCTTATCTGCTGCATCATTCCAAGAAACAACACGTGTCTTAACGGATGCTGCAATCAAAGGTAAACGTGATGAATTACTTGGTCTTAAAGAAAATGTTATCTTAGGTAAACTTGTTCCAGCTGGTACAGGTATGCAACGCTACCGTCAAATTAAAATGGCTGAAAGCGAAGCAGAAAAAGCTCAAGAAACACTTACTGCTGAGTAATTTTTAAGGAAAATACAAGGAGGAGGTTCATACCCCTCCTTGTAATTTTTATTAATATTTATTGACAACATAACTGTTGGGTGTTAATATATTTTAGGTTGATAGTTGATTGTCTATCATTTCGAAGGATATGCAAATGTCTTATGAAAAAGTCAAATAGGCTAACAAAACAATCGTTGGTATGAAACAAACAGTTAAAGCATTACAAACTGGTCATGTTACCGAAGTTTTCGTTGCTCTAAATGCAGACGTTCGAATGACCACGCATGCGGTGCAATAGCACAAGGAAATGGTATTCCCGTTGTATTTGTAGACTCGAAGAGAGAACTTGGTAGAGCCTGCGAAATTCATGTAGGTGCTGCAGTTAATGCAATTACTGAATGGTAGTTTTTGCGGTGATCACGCAAAGACTTTGTTTTTTACCCAAAAATGAACCACCTGGATGTGTGGATTTAAGAAACGAAATGAAGGGAGGAAAAATCGATGCCTACAATTAACCAATTAGTACGTAAGCCTCGTCAATCCAAAAGTAAAAAATCAAAATCACCAGCGTTAAACAAAAGTTACAACAGCTTTGCGAAATCATTGACTGATGTTAACTCTCCACAAAAACGCGGTGTTTGTACACGTGTTGGTACAATGACTCCAAAAAAACCAAACTCAGCGTTACGTAAATACGCTCGTGTACGTTTAACAAACCAAATCGAGGTTAATGCTTACATTCCTGGTGAAGGCCATAACTTACAAGAACACAGTGTTGTTCTTATTCGTGGCGGTCGTGTAAAAGATTTACCAGGGGTACGTTATCACGTTGTACGTGGTGCATTAGATACAGCTGCAGTAAACGGCCGTATGCAATCTCGTTCTCTATATGGTGCTAAAAAACCAAAAGAAAAAAAATAATTTAAATTAGCTTGTAGCTGAAAGGAGGAAAACAAATGCCTCGTAAAGGTCCTGTTTCCAAACGTGACGTGTTACCAGATCCAATTTATAATTCAAAACTAGTAACTCGTTTAATCAATAAAATGATGGTAGATGGTAAAAGAGGTACTTCTCAAAAAATCTTATACGGAGCTTTCGAATTAGTTAAAGAACGCTCAGATAAAGATCCTCTAGAAGTATTCGATGCAGCATTAAACAATGTAATGCCAGTTCTTGAAGTTCGTGCTCGCCGTGTAGGTGGTGCTAACTATCAAGTACCAGTAGAAGTACGCCCGGAACGCCGTACAACTCTTGGTCTTCGTTACCTAGTAAACTACTCTCGTCTTCGTGGCGAAAAAACAATGGAAGAACGTCTAGCTAACGAAATTCTAGATGCTTCTAACAACACTGGTGCATCAGTTAAAAAACGTGAAGATATGCATAAAATGGCAGAAGCGAACAAAGCATTCGCTCACTACCGTTGGTAATCATAATTTAATCTTAATCCATTATGGAAGGAGAAAGACCGCATGACTAGAGAGTTCTCCCTTGAAAACACTCGTAATATTGGAATCATGGCCCACATTGATGCTGGTAAAACAACAACAACTGAGCGTATCCTTTATTACACTGGTAAGATTCACAAAATCGGTGAAACTCACGAAGGTGCTTCTCAAATGGACTGGATGGAGCAAGAGCAAGAACGTGGTATCACTATCACTTCTGCTGCTACAACAGCTCAATGGAAAGGTAACCGAGTTAACATTATCGACACACCAGGACACGTAGATTTCACTGTAGAAGTTGAACGTTCTCTTCGTGTACTTGATGGTGCTGTGACTGTACTTGATGCACAATCAGGTGTAGAACCACAAACTGAAACAGTATGGCGTCAAGCAACAACTTACGGCGTTCCACGTATCGTATTCATCAACAAAATGGATAAAATCGGTGCTGACTTCTTATATTCTGTAAAAACTTTACACGAACGTTTAGAAGCTAACGCTCATCCAATCCAATTACCAATTGGTGCTGAAGATGAATTCAATGCAATCATTGACCTTGTAGAAATGAACGCTACATTCTACAAAGAAGGCGATGACGGTTCAAACGCTGAAGTTCGTGAAATTCCAGAAGAATACAAAGCTCAAGCAGAAGAATATCGTGAAAAATTGATCGAAGCTGTAGCTGAGCTTGATGAAGATTTAATGGAAAAATACTTTGCAGGTGAAGAAATCTCTAAAGAAGAACTTAAAGCAGCTATCCGTAAAGCTACTTTAAGCGTTGAATTCTACCCTGTAACTTGTGGTACTGCATTCAAAAACAAAGGTGTTCAATTAATGCTTGATGCAGTAATTGATTACCTTCCAGCTCCAACAGACGTTGCTTCTATTAAAGGTACTTCTGTTGATGGCGATGAAGACATCGTACGTCACTCATCTGATGAAGAACCATTCTCAGCGTTAGCGTTCAAAGTTATGACTGACCCTTATGTTGGTAAATTAACTTTCTTCCGTGTTTACTCTGGTGTTCTTCAATCAGGTTCATACGTAACAAACTCTACAAAAGGTAAACGTGAACGCGTAGGTCGTATCTTACAAATGCACGCTAACTCTCGTGCAGAGATCGAAACAGTATATGCTGGAGATATCGCAGCAGCTGTAGGCCTTAAAGCTACTACTACAGGTGATACTCTATGTGACGAAAATAACTTAGTTATTCTTGAATCAATGGAATTCCCTGAACCAGTTATCTCTCTTTCTGTAGAACCAAAATCTAAAGCTGACCAAGATAAAATGGGACAAGCTTTACAAAAATTACAAGAAGAAGATCCTACTTTCCGTGCTCACACTGACACAGAAACTGGCCAAACAATCATCTCTGGTATGGGTGAACTTCACCTTGATATCATCGTTGACCGTATGAAACGCGAATTCCACGTTGAAGCTAACGTAGGTGCTCCTCAAGTATCTTACCGTGAAACTTTCCGTTCTGGAGCTCAAGTTGAAGGTAAATTTGTACGTCAATCAGGTGGTCGTGGTCAATACGGTCACGTTTGGATCGAATTTGAACCAAACGAAGAAGGTAAAGGATTTGAATTCGAAAACGCTATCGTTGGTGGTGTAGTTCCTCGTGAATACATTCCAGCTGTAGAAGCAGGTCTTCGAGATTCATTACAAAATGGTGTCCTTGCTGGATTCCCATTAATCGACATTAAAGCGAAATTATTCGATGGTTCTTACCATGATGTCGATTCAAACGAAATGGCATTTAAAGTAGCTGCTTCAATGGCTCTTAAAAACGCAGTTTCTAAATGTAACCCAGTTCTATTAGAACCAATTATGAAAGTAGAAGTTGTAATGCCAGAAGAATATCTTGGTGATATCATGGGTAACATTACTTCTCGCCGTGGTCGCGTAGAAGGTATGGAAGCTCGCGGTAACGCTCAAGTTGTTCGTGCAATGGTTCCACTTGCTGAAATGTTCGGTTATGCAACAACTTTACGTTCAGCTACACAAGGTCGCGGTACGTTCTCAATGGTATTTGACCATTATGAAGATGTACCAAAATCTATTGGTGAAGAAATCATTAAACAAAACAAAGGTGAATAATTAAATCAATTTTTTAATTGAATTTTACCTTGTTATCAAGTATAAATAACATGTAAGCTATGTTATCTTCAAGGGATAGGGCCCTATTCCCTGAAGATACATAACTATAAACTAAAACTTATAACCCTGAGGAGGCAATTTTAAAATGGCTAAAGAAAAATTCGACCGTTCTAAAACACATGCTAACATTGGTACAATCGGACACGTTGACCATGGTAAAACTACATTAACTGCTGCAATCGCTACAGTTCTTTCTAAAAAAATGGGTGGAGAAGCTAAATCATACGATCAAATTGATAACGCTCCTGAAGAAAAAGAACGCGGTATCACAATCAACACTTCTCACATCGAATATGAAACTGAAACTCGTCACTATGCTCACGTTGACTGCCCAGGACACGCTGACTATGTTAAAAACATGATCACTGGTGCTGCTCAAATGGACGGCGGTATCTTAGTAGTATCTGCTGCTGATGGTCCAATGCCTCAAACTCGTGAACACATCCTATTATCTCGTCAAGTAGGTGTTCCTTACCTAGTAGTATTCTTAAACAAATGCGATATGGTAGACGACGAAGAATTACTTGAATTAGTAGAAATGGAAGTTCGTGACTTACTATCTGAATACGATTTCCCAGGCGATGATGTTCCTGTAATCAAAGGTTCTGCTCTTAAAGCTCTTGAAGGCGAAGCAGAATGGGAAGAAAAAATCATCGAATTAATGGACGCTGTAGATTCTTATATCCCAACTCCAGAACGTCAAACTGACAAACCATTCATGATGCCAGTCGAAGACGTATTCTCTATCACTGGTCGTGGTACAGTTGCAACTGGTCGTGTAGAACGCGGTCAATGTAAAGTTGGTGACGTTATTGATATCGTAGGTATCACAGAAGAAACTAAACAAACAACTGTAACAGGCGTTGAAATGTTCCGTAAATTATTAGACTACGCTGAAGCAGGCGATAACATCGGTGCTTTACTTCGTGGTGTAGCTCGTGAAGATATCCAACGTGGACAAGTACTTGCTAAACCAGGTACAATCACTCCACATACTACATTCAAAGCTGAAGTTTACGTTTTATCTAAAGAAGAAGGTGGCCGTCATACTCCATTCTTCTCTAACTACCGTCCACAATTCTACTTCCGTACAACTGATGTTACTGGCGTAATCACTCTACCAGAAGGCGTAGAAATGATCATGCCTGGCGATAACACAGAAATGAACGTAGAATTAATTCACCCAATCGCTATTGAAGAAGGTACTAAATTCTCAATCCGTGAAGGTGGCCGTACTGTAGGCGCTGGCGTAGTATCAACTATTGTTAAATAATAAAAGCTTTAACTAGCTTTTTAAAACCATTCCTAGTGCACACGGAATGGTTTTTTTTATACTTTAATTCTATAGAAGCAATCTAGATATAAATTTTTCGGGTAAATTGTATTTTATTATTATTCATCATATTTGTGGGCTCAGTAAGTAATGATTAATAATTATTAAGGAAGTTTGCTATTATATATGTAATAGTAAAATAACAAACAAAATAATTGTCAAAGTCTATTGTTTTTTATATAATTGAGAGCGTGAAAAAAGCAGTAATAAGAAGAGTAAAGAAAATCTCCAACATTGAAAAGAATTTAGCGAAATCACTTGCTTATTCGCCGTATTCTATGTATAATATTAAATGTTGGTCTTTGACTGCGATGAAGCGGGAGGTTGCCGGCACACCCGGCCGCATTGCCATGGCGCGTGTGTGGGAAATTTCCGTGGAGAATGTCTAGGGAATAGGCGAAAAGGAGGGGAAATAATGGCAAAACAAAAGATTCGTATTCGTTTAAAAGCATATGATCACCGAATTCTTGATCAATCTGCTGAGAAAATTGTGGAAACTGCAAAACGTTCGGGAGCGAGTGTATCAGGTCCGATACCACTTCCAACTGAAAAATCTGTTTACACTATTTTACGTGCGGTTCATAAGTACAAAGATTCTCGTGAACAATTTGAAATGCGTACACATAAACGTCTAATCGATATCGTTAACCCAACACCTCAAACTGTTGATGCGTTAATGAAATTAGATTTACCATCAGGCGTTGATATTGAAATCAAACTATAATGGTAAAAGTAAAATATATTCCAAAATTCATAGGAGGTGTGACGAATGACCAAAGGAATCTTAGGTAGAAAAATCGGTATGACGCAAGTTTTTGCTGAGAATGGTGATTTAATCCCTGTAACTGTTGTTGAAGCTGCGCCAAACGTAGTACTTCAAAAGAAAACAGCTGAAGCAGATGGCTACGAAGCTATCCAAATCGGTTTCGACGATAAACGTGAAAAACTTTCAAACAAACCTGAAAAAGGACACGTAGCTAAAGCAAACACTACTCCTAAGCGCTTCATCCGCGAAATTCGCGATGTAAACTTAGCTGAGTACGAAGTTGGTCAAGAAGTCAAAGTTGAAATTTTCGCAGAAGGCGATGTAGTAGATGTAACAGGTGTTACTAAAGGTAAAGGTTTCCAAGGTGTTATCAAACGCCACGGACAATCTCGTGGACCAATGGCCCACGGCTCTCGTTACCATCGTCGTCCTGGTTCAATGGGTCCAGTTGCTCCGAACCGCGTATTCAAACAAAAAAAATTACCTGGTCAAATGGGTGGCAACACAGTAACAATTCAAAACTTAACAATTGTTAAAGTTGATGCTGAACGCAACTTGCTACTTATTAAAGGTAATGTTCCTGGTTCTCGTAAAGCATTAGTAACAGTTAAATCTGCTATTAAAGCTAACTAATTTTCCGAAGAAAGGAGGAAACAGGAATGACAAAAGTTAACGTACTTAGTCAAACAGGTTCTTCTGTAGGCGAAATCGAATTAAACGATGCGATCTTCGGAATTGAACCAAACCAATCAGTGTTATTTGACGCTATAATCGCTCAACGCGCTTCACTACGTCAAGGTACACATAAAGTTAAAAACCGTTCTGAAGTTGCTGGTGGTGGTCGTAAACCATGGCGTCAAAAAGGTACAGGTCGTGCTCGTCAAGGTTCTATCCGTTCTCCACAATGGCGTGGCGGTGGTATTGTATTCGGCCCAACACCTCGTAGCTACAGCTATAAACTTCCTAAAAAAGTTCGTCGTTTAGCTCTTAAATCAGCATTATCAACAAAGGTTGCTGAAACAAACTTCTTAGTTTTAGATGCTCTTAAATTAGATGCACCAAAAACAAAAGATTTCGCGAAAGTTCTATCTGATCTTTCAATCGAATCTAAAGCATTATTTGTAACTGCAGACTTAGATGAAAACGTAGCATTATCTGCTCGTAACATCCAAGGTGTAACAGTTCTAACTGCTGCTGGAATCAATGTTCTTGATCTTGTAGGTCACGATAAAGTTGTATTCACTCAAGCTGCAGTACAAAAAGTTGAGGAGGTGCTTGGTTAATGGAAGCACGTAATGTATTAAAACGTCCTGTCATTACTGAGCGTTCTTCAGAACAAATGGCAGAAAACAAATACACTTTTGAAGTTGACACTCGTGCCAACAAAACAGAAGTAAAAGATGCTGTTGAAGAAATCTTTGGCGTGAAAGTTGAAAAAGTCAACATCATGAACTACAAAGGTAAATTCAAACGTGTCGGTAAATTCGGTGGTTACACAAACAAACGTCGTAAAGCTATCGTTAAATTAGCTGAAGGCGAAATCGAATTATTCGAAATGTAATGATCGTTCAATATGAACAATAAAGAAGGAGGGAACACAAATGGCGATTAAAAAGTATAAGCCTACCTCAAATGGTCGTCGTAACATGACATCATCTGACTTTGCTGAGATTACTACTAACAAACCAGAAAAATCATTGTTAGAATCTACAAAACGCAAAGCTGGTCGTAACAACCAAGGTAAAATCACTGTTCGTCATCATGGTGGTGGCCACAAACGCCAATACCGTGTCATTGATTTCAAACGTTTGAAAGATGGCATTCCAGGACGCGTTGCTACTATCGAATATGATCCAAACCGATCTGTAAACATCGCATTAATAAACTATGCTGATGGAGAAAAACGTTATATCCTAGCACCTAAAGGTCTAGAAGTTGGAATGACAATTGTATCAGGTCCAGAAGTTGATATTAAAGTAGGTAACGCCCTACCATTATCAAACATCCCTATGGGTACAACAATCCACAATATCGAAATGAAACCTGGAAAAGGTGGTCAGCTAGTACGTTCTGCTGGTACATCTGCTCAAATTCTAGGTAAAGAAGATAAATACGTAATTATTCGTCTCCAATCAGGCGAAGTTCGTATGATTCTAGGTACATGCCGCGCTACTATTGGTGCAGTTGGTAACGAACAACACGAACTAATCCACATTGGTAAAGCTGGTCGTACTCGTTGGTTAGGTAAACGCCCAACTGTTCGTGGTTCTGTAATGAACCCTAACGATCACCCACACGGTGGTGGTGAAGGTAAAGCTCCAGTAGGACGTAAATCACCAATGACTCCTTGGGGTAAACCAGCACTTGGTTACAAAACTCGTAACAAGAAAAACAAATCCGACAAACTTATCATTCGTCGTCGTAAAAAATAATGTGATTAGACTACGGTTCAATGAGAGAACCGTGGTGATATCACGGAGGGAGGTTCCAAAATGGGTCGTAGCTTGAAAAAAGGACCTTTTGTTGACGAACACTTAATGAAAAAAGTGGAAGCTCAACAAGATTCAGAAAAAAAACAAGTGATCAAAACTTGGTCTCGCCGCTCTACAATCTTCCCGAACTTTATCGGTTTAACAATCGCTGTATATGATGGACGTAAACACGTGCCTGTATACGTGACTGAAGATATGGTAGGTCATAAACTAGGCGAATTTGCACCAACTCGTACTTACAAAGGACACGGTGCAGATGATAAGAAAACATCAGTACGCTAATTTGAGGGGAGGTAAATCCTGATGCAACAAGCTAAAGCTATTGCTCGCACAGTTCGTATTGCTCCTCGTAAAGTCCGCTTAGTAGTTGATTTAATCCGAGGTAAGCAAATTGGTGAAGCAGTTGCGATTTTACGTCACACTCCAAAAGCAGCATCTCCTGTTGTTGAAAAAGTGCTAAAATCTGCAGTCGCTAACGCTGAACACAATTATGATTTAGACGTTAACAACTTAGTAATTTCAGAAGTATTCGTTGACGAAGGTCCAACATTGAAACGTTTCCGTCCACGTGCTCAAGGACGTGCAAGCGCAATTAACAAACGTACAAGCCACATTACAATCGTGGTATCTGAGAAGAAGGAGGGATAATACGTGGGACAAAAAGTACATCCAATAGGATTACGTGTCGGTGTCATTCGTGACTGGGAATCTAGATGGTACGCAGAAAAAGACTATGCTACATTACTTCACGAAGACATTAAAGTTCGTAAATTCATCGAAACTAGATTAAAAGAAGCATCGGTTTCTAAAGTTGAAATCGAACGTGCTGCAAATAAAGTTAACATCACAATTAGCACTGCGAAACCAGGTATGGTTATCGGTAAAGGCGGTACTGAAGTTGAATCACTTCGTAAAAACCTTAACGAAATGACTGGTAAACGCGTACACATCAACATTGTTGAAATTAAACGTGCTGATCTTGATGCTAAATTGGTAGCTGAAAATATTGCTCGCCAATTAGAAAACCGTGTATCATTCCGTCGTGCACAAAAACAAGCAATTCAACGTACAATTCGTTCAGGTGCTCAAGGTATTAAAACTCAAGTATCTGGTCGTCTAGGTGGCGCTGATATCGCTCGTGCTGAACATTACAGTGAAGGAACTGTTCCGCTTCATACTCTTCGCGCTGACATTGATTATGCTCATGCAGAAGCTGACACTACTTATGGTAAATTAGGTGTTAAAGTATGGATCTACCGCGGTGAAGTCCTTCCAGTTAAGAAGAACTCTGTGGAAGGAGGCAAATAATATGTTATTGCCAAAACGCGTTAAATACCGTCGTGTACACCGTGGCAAAATGCGTGGTGAAGCTAAAGGCGGTACTGAAATTGTTTTCGGTGAATTCGGTTTGCAAGCTCTAGAAGCTAGCTGGATCACTAACCGTCAAATAGAAGCTGCACGTATTGCTATGACTCGTTATACAAAACGTGGCGGTAAAGTTTGGATTAAAATCTTCCCGCACAAACCATACACTAAAAAGCCTCTTGAAGTACGTATGGGTTCAGGGAAAGGTGCTCCTGAAGGTTGGGTAGCCGTAGTAAAACCAGGTAGAATTATGTTTGAAATCGGTGGAGTTTCTGAAGAAATCGCTCGTGAAGCACTTCGTTTAGCATCACATAAATTACCTGTTAAATGTAAGATTGTTAAACGTGAAGAAATTGGTGGTGAATCTAATGAAAGCTAATGAAATCCGTGAACTTACAAGTGCAGAGATCGAAGTAAAAGTAAAATCACTGAAAGAAGAGCTTTTCAACCTTCGCTTCCAATTGGCGACTGGTCAATTAGAAAACACAGCTCGCATTCGTGAAGTACGCAAAGCGATTGCACGAATGAAAACTGTGATTCGCGAAAGAGAAATCAGTGCAAATAACTGATAAAGAGGAGGTTTGCAAGCATGACTGAGCGTAACCAACGCAAAGTTTACACAGGCCGCGTAGTTTCAGACAAAATGGACAAAACAGTCACTGTTATGGTTGAAACTTACAAAAAGCATTCGCTTTATGGTAAACGTGTAAAATACTCTAAAAAGTTCAAAGCGCATGATGAAAACAACGTAGCTAAAGTTGGAGATATCGTACGCATTATGGAAACTCGTCCGCTATCAGCTACTAAACGCTTCCGTTTAGTTGAAGTTGTAGAAAAAGCGGTTATTATCTAATATAATTCGGAACAACATAGTCCGAAGGGAGGTAACCTAAGTGATTCAACAAGAAAGTCGTTTGAAAGTTGCCGACAACTCAGGTGCGAAAGAAGTTTTAACTATTAAAGTACTTGGTGGTTCTGGTCGTAAAACAGCTAACATCGGTGATGTTATTGTTTGTACAGTCAAGAAAGCAACACCAGGTGGCGTTGTCAAGAAGGGTGAAGTAGTTAAAGCTGTTATCGTTCGTACGAAAAGCGGCGTTCGTCGTAAAGACGGAACTTATATCAAATTTGATGAAAACGCATGTGTAATCATTAAAGATGATAAATCACCACGCGGAACACGTATTTTCGGACCAGTTGCACGTGAATTACGTGACAACAGCTTTATGAAAATTGTTTCATTAGCTCCGGAAGTTCTTTAATTACATGAAAGTGCCAATCAAGGAGGTGCGACAGAATGCATGTTAAAAAAGGCGACAAAGTAATGGTTATTACAGGTAAAGATAAAGGCAAAACAGGTGTAATCCTAGCTGCTTTTCCTAAAAAAGATCGCGTGTTAGTTGAAGGTGTTAACATCGTTAAAAAACACGTAAAACCTAACCAACTTAATCCACAAGGTGGAATTGTCAGCCAAGAGGCAGCAATTCACATTTCGAACGTAATGCTTATCGACCCAAAATCTGGCGAGCCGACTCGCGTAGGTTATAAAGTTGAAGATGGCAAAAAAGTTCGTGTATCAAAAAAATCAGGTACAGTAATCGATAAATAAGTTTAAAAGAGAAGGGAGGTACAAACATGAACCGCCTAAAAGAAAAATATGTAAATGAAGTTTCTTCAGCTCTTATGAGCAAATTCGAATACACTTCAATTATGCAAGTGCCAAAAGTTGAAAAAATCGTTATCAACATGGGTGTTGGTGACGCTGTTCAAAACTCTAAAGTTCTTGATGCAGCTGTAGAAGAATTAACAGCAATCACTGGTCAAAAACCAGTAATTACTAAAGCTAAAAAATCTATCGCTGGCTTCCGCCTTCGTGAAGGTATGCCAATCGGTGCAAAAGTTACATTACGTGGTGAACGTATGTATGATTTCTTAGATAAACTAATTTCTATTTCTCTTCCACGTGTACGTGACTTCCGTGGTGTTTCTAAAAAAGCATTCGATGGTCGCGGTAACTATACTCTTGGTGTGAAAGAACAATTAATTTTCCCTGAAATTGACTATGATAAAGTTTCTAAAGTACGCGGTATGGATATCGTTATCGTTACTACTGCGAACTCTGATGAAGAAGCTCGCGAGTTGTTAACACAATTCGGTATGCCATTCCAAAAATAATATAGGGAGGCGAGAACGTGGCTAAAAAATCAATGATCATTAAACAACAACGTGGTTCAAAGTTTAAAGTGCAAGAATATACACGCTGTGAACGCTGTGGTCGTCCACACTCTGTATACCGCAAATTCAAACTTTGCCGTATTTGTTTCCGTGAACTTGCTTATAAGGGACAAATTCCTGGCGTTAAAAAAGCCAGCTGGTAATCCCCTAATTTGGGAAGGAGGTAAATTGTAATGACTATGACAGATCCAATTGCAGATATGCTTACACGCATTCGTAATGCTAACATGGTCCGTCACGAAAAATTAGAGCTTCCAGGTTCTAATATCAAAAAAGAAATCGCTGAAATTCTTAAGCGTGAAGGTTTTATTCGTGACGTTGAATATGTTGAAGATGACAAACAAGGTATTATCCGTATCTTCTTAAAATACGGTCAAAATAACGAACGCGTTATCACGGGTTTAAAACGTATTTCTAAACCAGGTTTACGTGTTTACGCTAAAACTGATGAAGTACCTAGAGTGTTGAACGGATTAGGTATCGCTTTAGTATCAACTTCACAAGGTTTATTAACAGACAAAGAAGCTCGCGCTAAAAAAGTTGGCGGCGAAGTTCTAGCATACGTTTGGTAATTAGCAACAAAAGAATGGAGGTGCAACATTAAATGTCTCGTATAGGTAAAAAGCCAATCGAGGTACCTGCAGGCGTTACTGTATCAGTAAGTGCTGATAACGTAGCAACTGTAAAAGGTCCAAAAGGCGAATTAGTTCGTGCTTTTAACAAAGATATCAAAATCGAACAAGAAGGTAATGTTATTACTTTAACACGTCCTTCTGAATCTAAAGAACACCGTACAAACCATGGTACAACTCGTGCTCTACTTGCTAACATGGTAACAGGTGTATCTGAAGGATTCGCTAAAACATTAGAATTAGTTGGGGTTGGTTATCGTGCTCAATTGCAAGGTAAAAAACTTGTATTGAACGTTGGTTACTCTCACCCAGTTGAATTCACACCAGAAGATGGTTTAGAAGTTGAAGTACCTTCTAACACTAAAGTTATTGTTAAAGGTATTTCTAAAGAAAAAGTTGGAGCTCTTGCTTCAAACATCCGTGACGTTCGTCCACCAGAACCTTATAAAGGTAAAGGGATCCGTTACGAAGGCGAACACGTTCGTCGTAAAGAAGGTAAAACAGGTAAATAATGCTGCTTAAGCATTAGAAAGGAGTGACCCTTTGTGATTACGAAACAAGATAAAAATCAAGTTCGTAAAAAACGTCATGCTCGCGTACGTGCTAAAATTTCAGGTACTACACAACGACCACGTTTAAATGTATACCGTTCAAATCAACACATTTACGCTCAAATTATTGACGATACTCAAGGCGTAACACTTGCTTCAGCTTCAACTATGGATAAAGATTTTGAAGGCACTGCAAGCAATGTGGAAGCTGCAACAAAAATTGGTGAAACAATCGCTAAACGCGCTGCGGAAAAAAATATCAAAGCTGTTGTATTTGACCGCGGTGGTTACTTATATCATGGACGCGTAAAAGCTGTAGCTGAAGCTGCTCGCGAAAACGGTTTAGAATTTTAAAAAGAAGGAGGTATACTTTTCATGGGTCTTAATATTGACGCAAACAATCTAGAACTTGAAGAACGCGTTGTTACAATCAACCGCGTTGCTAAAGTTGTAAAAGGTGGACGTCGTTTCCGCTTCACTGCATTAGTTGTAGTTGGAGATCGTAATGGCCATGTAGGTTTTGGTACAGGTAAAGCACAAGAAGTACCTGATGCTATTCGCAAAGCTGTTGAAGATGCGAAGAAAAACCTAATTGAAGTTCCACGTGTTGGTGGTACTACACCTCACTTAGTAATCGGAAACTTTGGTGCAGGTAATATCATGATTAAACCAGCTGCTCCTGGTACAGGTGTTATCGCTGGTGGTCCAGTACGTGCCGTACTTGAACTTGCTGGTATCACTGATATTCTTTCTAAATCTTTAGGTTCTAACACACCAATCAACATGGTACGTGCAACTATTAAAGGTTTATCTGAACTAAAACAAGCTGAAGAAGTTGCAAAACTTCGCGGTAAAACAGTAGAAGAATTACTAGGTTAAGGGAGGGAAACAAAATGGCTAATAAATTAGAAATTACCCTCACTAAAAGTATTATTGGTGCTAAACCAGCACAACGTAAAACTATTGAAGCATTAGGTTTACGTAAAATGCATCAAACTGTTGAACATGCCGACAACGTAGCTATTCGCGGTGCGATCACTAAAGTTGCTCATTTAGTAACAGTTACTGAAAAATAATTTTAAATTTAATAACAAGGAGGTGCCATCTAATGAAACTTCATGAGTTAGAACCAGCTGCTGGTTCACGTAAAGAACGTAACCGTGTTGGTCGTGGTATTGCGACTGGTAACGGTAAAACTTCTGGTAGAGGTCACAAAGGTCAAAATTCACGTTCAGGCGGCGGAGTACGCCCTGGATTTGAAGGTGGTCAAAACCCGCTTTTCCGTCGTTTACCAAAACGTGGATTCACTAACATTAACCGCAAAGAATACGCTATCGTAAATCTTGATGCGTTAAATCGTTTTGAAGAAGGCACAGAAGTTACACCAGCTTTACTTGTTGAAACTGGCGTTGTGGGTAAAGAAAAATCAGGAATCAAAGTTTTAGGTAACGGTTCTCTTGATAAAAAGCTTACTGTAAAAGCTCACAAATTTTCTGAGTCTGCAAAAGCAGCAATTGAAAATGCCGGCGGAAACATTGAGGTGATTTAATGTTTCGAACAATCTCTAACTTTATGCGCGTGAGAGATATTAGAAATAAAATCATTTTCACCCTTTTGATGTTGGTGGTTTTCCGTATAGGATCATTCGTTCCAGTACCAAATGTAGATGCTGAAGTATTACAACAAACTGATCAATATAGTTTGGTTGGTTTCTTGAATACTTTTGGCGGTGGAGCTCTTAAGAACTTCTCTATTTTTGCTATGGGGATAATGCCTTACATTACGGCGTCAATTATTGTTCAACTGTTACAAATGGATGTTGTGAAGAAGTTCACTGAGTGGTCAAAACAAGGTGAAGTTGGTCGACGTAAAATTTCCCAATTTACACGATACTTTGCAATTATTCTTGCCTTTATTCAATCAATCGCTATGTCTTACGGTTTTAACCGTATGTACGGCGGTTCATTGATTAGAGAAGAGGGAGTATTGACTTACTTAACAATTGCAATCGTGTTAACTGCTGGTACAGCATTCTTATTATGGCTAGGCGAACAGATTACAGAAAAAGGTGTTGGAAATGGTATATCCATTATCATCTTCGCTGGGATCGTAGCTGCATTACCAAATACAGTGAACCAAATTTATGCTCAACAGTTTGAAAATGCTGGTGATCAATTGTTCATCAACATTATTACGCTTGTCGTAATTGTATTAGCGGCTATTGCCATTGTAGTTGGAGTAATTTATGTTCAACAAGCGAATCGTAAAATTCCAATTCAATATGCAAAAGGCTCTGGTGCTCAACGTGGGGCACAACAATCTCATCTCCCATTGAAAGTTAACTCTGCCGGGGTTATTCCAGTAATCTTTGCTGTAGCATTCCTTGTTACACCAAGAACGATTGCTACTTTCTTTGAAGATAATAAAGTTACACGATTTATTGAAAGAACGTTTGATTATTCTCAACCGATTGGGATGATCTTATACGTTGCGTTAATTATAGCGTTTGCGTATTTCTATGCGTTTGTTCAAGTAAATCCAGAAAAAGTTGCAGATAATTTGAAAAAACAAGGTGCATATATTCCAGGCATTCGCCCAGGTAAAAGCACTCAAGATTATTTAACAACTGTCTTATATCGCTTAACATTTGTAGGGTCAATTTTCTTGTCAGTAGTGGCAGTTCTACCAATCTTGTTTATCAATATTGCAAATCTTCCATCATCTGCACAAATTGGCGGTACTAGTTTGCTAATCGTAGTTAGTGTTGCACTAGAAACGATGAAACAATTAGAATCACAACTTGTAAAACGACACTATAAAGGTTTCATGAAATAAAGGTTGGTTTTTTGGAACGTTATTCGTTCCTAAAAACCTTCATACTAATATTGGGGGCACTCCGTATGAATATCGTTTTAATGGGTTTGCCTGGTGCTGGTAAAGGTACTCAAGCAGACAAAATTGTTGAGAAGTACGACATCCCTCATATTTCTACAGGCGATATGTTCCGTGCAGCTATTAATAATGGTACGGAATTAGGGCTTAAAGCAAAATCGTTTATGGATAAAGGTGCATTAGTACCCGATGAAGTAACGATTGGAATCGTTCGTGAACGTTTAAGCCAACCTGATTGTGATCAAGGCTTCCTATTAGATGGATTCCCACGAACTACTACTCAAGCTGAAGCGTTAGATGGAATTCTTTCTGACCTTGGTAAAATGGTAGAACATGTTGTGAACATTGAAGTAGAACAAGAAGAATTGATTAAACGTCTAACAGGTCGTCGTATCTGTAAAGTATGTGGCTCTTCTTATCATTTAGTTTTCAATCCTCCAAAAGAGGAAGGAAAATGCGATAAAGATGGAGGAGAACTTTATCAAAGAGCAGACGATAATCCGGAAACGGTAACTAACCGTCTGGAAGTAAATATTAAGCAATCTCAACCATTACTTGATTTTTACAACAAGAAAAATGTTTTAACTAACATTAATGGTCAGCAAGATATCAATGATGTATTTGCTGATGTTGATGCTCTATTAAAAGGCAACCGCAGCTAATACCCGATGAAGGGCGCAGATATCTGCAACCGCGGGAGTATGCGGTAGCAAAACGGAAAGTTATTTTCGAGAGCTGCAAAAGCATATTGTACCCGGTCTATACACTGATGAATAGCTTGTATCTTTTGTAGGATACCATTTATCCTTGATGCATTCTCTATTCTGAAAAGGTATAATGGGTTTCGTGGAAAAGTATCTGTGTAAACGGGTATGCAGGATCTCATCCAGGGTAGCCGGGGAGCGTGTGAGATACAAGTATTACCTGGCACATAAATCTTGGTTCGAGAAGCGAAGCCTGAAGAGCGTCTTTCGAACATCTCTCATACAATCCAAACATATGTTGAGACAAGCAGCAAAACTTTTAGCAAATTCCTAGTGAATTTGACGATAGTTCCTGAATTGCATATAGAAGGGAGACAGGGTCGATGGCGAAAGACGATGTAATTGAAATCGAAGGCACAGTTGTTGAAACTTTGCCAAACGCGATGTTTAAGGTAGAATTAGAAAATGGTCATACAGTTCTTGCTCACGTTTCAGGCAAAATTCGTATGCACTTTATTCGCATCTTACCGGGAGATAAAGTAACAATTGAGTTATCTCCATATGACTTAACTCGCGGTCGTATCACATACCGTTTTAAATAATCTTTTGCGCTCCGGACCACTAAGGAGGTTAGGTTAGATGAAAGTGAGACCATCTGTGAAACCGATCTGCGAAAAATGTAAAGTTATTCGCCGACGCGGTAAAGTAATGGTAATCTGTGAAAATCCTAAACACAAACAAAAACAAGGATAATTTCCAAGGAGGTGCACATCGTACATGGCACGTATTGCTGGTGTTGACATTCCACGCGAAAAACGCGTTGTAATTTCATTAACATACATTTTCGGTATCGGTAACACTACAGCTAAGAAAGTTCTTGCTGACGCTGGTGTTTCAGAAGAAACTCGAGTTCGTGACTTAACTGAGGACGAACTAAACAAAATCCGTGAACAATTAGATAAATACAAAGTTGAAGGTGACTTACGTCGCGAAACTTCACTTAACATCAAACGTCTAATGGAAATCGGTTCATTCCGCGGTATCCGTCACCGTCGTGGCTTACCAGTTCGCGGACAAAATACTAAAAACAATGCGCGTACGCGTAAAGGTCCACGTAAAACTGTAGCTAACAAGAAAAAATAATTAAGTAAAGGAGGTTTCTTCTTAACATGGCACGTAAACAACAAACTCGTAAACGTCGTGTGAAAAAAAATATCGAAGCTGGTATTGCACACATCCGTTCTACATTCAATAACACAATTGTAACCATTACTGATATGCAAGGTAATGCTGTTTCTTGGTCTTCAGCTGGTGCTCTAGGTTTCAGAGGTTCACGTAAATCTACACCATTCGCTGCACAAATGGCTGCTGAAACTGCTGCTAAAACATCTCTAGAACATGGTTTAAAAACATTAGAAGTAACTGTTAAAGGTCCTGGTGCAGGTCGTGAAGCTGCTATTCGTGCACTTCAAGCTGCAGGTTTAGAAGTTACAGCTATCAAAGATGTAACTCCAGTTCCTCATAATGGTTGCCGCCCACCAAAACGTCGTCGTGTATAATAGTTGCAACTCTTGTTTTTATTGAGTACACTTTTTATACACAAATGGAATATATTATTTGAATGATTGATTGACATTCGATTTAAATGGAAATAATACCATATATTCGATGTTTTGAAGGAGGGTAAATTGAATGATCGAAATTGAAAAACCAAAGATTGAAACCGTTGAGATCAGTGATGATTTAAAATACGGCAAGTTTGTTGTAGAACCACTTGAACGTGGGTATGGCACTACTTTGGGTAATTCACTACGTCGTATCCTTCTGTCTTCTTTACCAGGAGCTGCTGTAACCTCAATCCAAATTGACGGCGTACTACACGAATTCTCTACTATTGAAGGCGTTGTAGAAGATGTTGCTTCAATTATTTTGAACATTAAAAAGCTAGCTTTAAAAATCTATTCTGATGAAGAAAAAGTCATTGAAATTGATTTTAAAGGTGACGGGGTTGTAACTGCTGCGGATATTACGCATGACAGTGACGTAGAAGTATTAAACCCAGATCTATACATTGCAAATGTTGCTAAAAATGGTCATCTTCGTATGCGTATGTATGCGCAACGTGGACGTGGATACACTCCAGCTGATCAAAACAAACGTGAGGATCTTCCTATCGGCGTGATCCCGATCGACTCTATTTACACTCCAGTTTCACGCGTCAACTACACAGTTGAAGGAACTCGTGTTGGCCAATCTTCCGACTACGATAAACTTTCACTTGATGTGTGGACAGATGGCAGCATCGGTCCAAAAGAGGCGATTTCGCTCGGAGCTAAGATTTTAACCGAGCACTTAAATATCTTCGTTGGTTTAACTGATGAGGCAAAAACTGCTGAAATCATGGTTGAAAAAGAAGAAGATCAAAAAGAAAAAGTTTTAGAGATGACTATCGAAGAACTAGATCTTTCTGTTCGTTCTTACAACTGCCTAAAACGTGCAGGTATCAATACTGTTCTTGAACTTGCTAACAAGTCTGAAGACGATATGATGAAAGTACGTAATTTAGGACGTAAATCATTAGAAGAAGTAAAAGCGAAGTTAGAAGAGCTTGGTTTAGGGTTACGAGAAGAAGACTAAGCGACTTTAAAATATGTAAGATCAGTAATTGAACGAAGGAGGGAAACATCCATGGGTTACAGAAAACTTGGACGTACTAGTTCTCAACGTAAAGCAATGTTACGTGATTTAGCAACAGACTTAATCATTAACGAACGCATTGAAACAACAGAAACTCGTGCGAAAGAATTACGCTCAGTAGTTGAAAAAATGATTACTCTAGGTAAACGCGGTGACTTACACGCACGTCGTCAAGCTGCAGCATTTATCCGTCGTGAAGTAGCAACTTCAACTGATGCTGAAGGTAATGAAACAACAGTTTTTGCACTTCAAAAATTGTTTGATGATGTAGCACCACGCTACGCTGACCGTCAAGGCGGTTATACTCGCATTATGAAAATGGGACCTCGCCGTGGTGACGGTGCGCCTGTAGTTGTAATTGAATTAGTTTAATTATAACGATGCGGGGGAGGGTGTACTTGTTCACAACAATTTGAACTTACACCCTCTTTTTTTCAAAAAAACGATGATTTATACGACAAATTTAAAAGCTGAGTGTTATGATGAGCGGACGTAATTGCCGTCTCGTTTAGCTCTACGCACCCCATTCACGTTTGAGGCCTGAGCAACCTCTAAACGGGAGATATCCAACTATGCGCATTTCTCTGAATGGGGTGCGCGCTTTTTTATTTCATTTTTATAGGTTTTTATAAATTCGACTTTTGTCATAATGGACAAAGTCGTATTTTTATAATAAAAACTATTTCCAGCTAGTAATCATACATAAAACAGTGTAAGTTATAGAAGAGCAGAGTATAGAGTAGTCTAGCGAGAGGAGCTTAACACATGCATGAAATCTTATCACTAAATAATGTGACATTCACATATGCACCTGACGAACCCACTGTAAAAAATGCAGTGGAAGATGTTTCTTTTAAGGTAGAAGAGGGCGAATGGATAGCAATTGTTGGCCACAATGGTTCAGGTAAATCAACTATTGCTCGTCTTATTAACGGTTTACTCTTTCCTCAAAAGGGAACTGTACAAGTTATGGGGCAAACATTAAACGAAGAAAATTTATGGGAAGCACGTTCTCAAATCGGAATGGTTTTCCAAAATCCAGATAACCAATTTGTAGGAGCTACAGTGCAAGATGATGTAGCATTTGCTTTAGAAAATAATGGTGTACCATATGAGGAAATGTTCAAGCGTGTTCATGAGGCTTTACACCAAGTAAAAATGGATAGCTTTTTAAATCATGAGCCACAGCATCTATCAGGTGGACAGAAGCAACGTGTTGCTATAGCTGGAGCACTTGCACTACAACCACGCTTACTTATTTTAGATGAAGCAACATCCATGCTTGATCCACAAGGACGTCAAGAAGTACTATCAATTGTACGTGCTTTACGTGAGAAAACGGGGTTAACGGTGTTATCTATTACACATGATTTAGAAGAAGCGATTATGGCTGATCGCTTATTGTTTATGAATGGCGGGAAAAAGTTTGCTGAAGGAACTCCCTCTGAAATTTTTGCTTTAGGAGATCAATTAGTTGAACTTGGTTTGGATTTGCCATTTGCGATGAAGCTTACAAGGCTTTTGCAGGCAGAAGGTGTACAACTTCTAGGAGAACACATGACAGAAGAAGAGTTGGTGAATGATGTATGGAAATCGAACTTCAAAAAGTAAGCTTTGCTTATGCACCTGGTACGCCCTTTGAAAAAAGAGCGTTATTTGATGTAGATTTAGCTATTCCTTCAGGTAGTTATCAAGCCATCATCGGACATACTGGTTCAGGAAAATCAACAATACTACAACATCTAAATGCATTATTAAAGCCAACAGAGGGAGCAGTTCGTATCGGTGATAAAACGATAACTGCAGGCAAAAAAGAAAAGGATTTACGCCCTGTGCGTCAAAAAGTGGGTATCGTCTTTCAGTTCCCTGAACACCAATTATTCGAAGAAACCGTATTAAAAGACATTATCTTTGGTCCGATGAATTTTGGCGTGTCAGAGGAAGAATCCATCGAACGTGCTCATGCATTAACGAAGTTAGTAGGACTACCTGAAACAGTATTAGAGAAATCACCTTTTGACTTGTCAGGTGGTCAAATGCGTCGAGTAGCTATTGCTGGTGTATTAGCAATGGAACCTGAAGTAATCGTTCTAGATGAACCAACTGCAGGGCTGGATCCTAGAGGTCGTAAGGAAATTATGGATTTGTTTTATCAGTTACACAAAGAACGTCATTTAACGACTATCCTAGTAACGCATAGTATGGAGGATGCAGCACGTTATGCAGATCGAATAGCGATTATGCATGAGGGACAATGTGTTCTAACGGGTACACCACAAGAAATTTTTAGTGATACTGATCAATTAGCTAGTTATCGTTTGGAAGCCCCTCATATTGTTCATTTTCAACATCAACTTGAACAGAAAATAGGTCGTAAGTTTTCAAAGATTTGTTTAACTGAAGAAGAGTTGGCAAAGGTGATTGCGCAAGAGTTACGAGAGGAGCGTGATCATCAATGATGGAAAAAATGATTTTCGGTCGTTTTATACCAGGGGATTCATTTGTTCATAGATTGGATCCACGTTCTAAGTTAATATTTGTATTTGCGTTTATCATTGTTGTCTTTTTGGCAAATAATACGCCTACATATATTGCACTGTTAGTGTTTACACTACTAATCATATTCATGTCACGTATTAAAATGTACTTTTTGATTAATGGATTAAAGCCAGTACTGATCTTAATGATTTTTACATTTTTATTGCATATATTCTTTACAAAAGAAGGTCCACTGATTTTTCAATGGAAGTTTATCCATATTTATGAAGAAGGACTTAGACAAGGGATCTATATTTCGATTCGTTTCTTAGTATTAGTATTCGTGACATCGATTTTAACATTAACAACCTCTCCAATTTCAATTACTGATGGGTTGGAAGTACTGTTAAATCCATTAAAAAGATTAAAACTACCTGTACATGAATTGGCATTAATGATGTCCATTTCATTACGTTTTATACCGACATTAATGGATGAAACAGACAAGATTATGAAGGCACAAATGGCAAGAGGCTCAGATATCACAACAGGTCCAATTAAAGAGCGGATAAAGGCAGTTGTTCCATTATTAGTTCCTTTATTTGTGAGTGCATTTAAACGAGCAGAAGATTTAGCAACAGCAATGGAAGTACGTGGCTATCGTGGTGGAGAAGGAAGAACACGCTATCGTCAGTTAAAATGGAGTATTGGCGATACGGTAGCGGTTTTTTCCATTGTTGTGATGGTAGTTGTATTAGTATATTTACGTAGTTAATAGAAATAGGAGATTGCATAACGATGAAAAGAAGAATGAAAGCCACAATCGCATACGATGGTACTAATTTTTCAGGATACCAAGTACAGCCAAAAAAACGAACTGTACAAGAAGAGATTGAAAAGGTACTTACTATAATGCATAAGGGTGAGATTGTCCATGTGACGGCAAGTGGTAGAACGGATGCAAGGGTCCATGCAACAGGACAAGTTATCCATTTTGATACAACATTGTCCATTCCTCTTGATCGTTATGCACGAGCATTAAACGTTCAATTGCCACGAGATATTCGTGTTATGGAAGTAGAGGAAGTATCTGATGATTTCCATGCTCGCTATAGCGTCCATGGCAAGCGATATCGCTATATCTGGTCATGTGAAGCAATTCAGAGCCCTTTTAGACGTTTTTATGCAACACCCACCAATGGGGTGAAGCCAGATGTTAAGGCAATGGAGGAAGCAGCTCAGTACATTCAGGGAACGTATGATTTTTCATGCTTTTGTGCAGCAAACACAAGTGTGAAGGATAAAGTTCGTACAGTCTCTTCGTTAGCATTCGAGTGGAATGGAGAAGAATTGCATATGGTGATTGAAGGAAATGGCTTTTTATACAATATGGTACGTATTATTGCAGGTACACTCTGGGAAGTAGGGATTGCTAAACGTAAGCCTTGCGAGTTGGCCGAAATCATTGCATCTTTAGATAGAGGAAATGCAGGGAAAACTGCGCCAGCACAAGGTTTATACCTTGAAAATGTGTACTATAATGCTTGAAGCAACATTTCCAGGTGTTTTTCTCAAAACGCTTGACTTACATTGCTATCTGTTGTAAGATGACATATGGTATTTTCATTACCCCACAAGATAAGCCCCGAATCTTAGCTTTTGAGGATAAAGAAAACAATTGGAACAGAGTAATAGAAACAATTTGATAATTGTAGGAGGATACTAAAATGCGTACAACATTCATGGCTAAAGGTCACGAAGTAGAACGTAAATGGTTAGTTGTTGACGCTGAAGGCCAAACTCTTGGTCGTTTAGCTTCTGAAGTAGCTGCTATTTTACGTGGTAAACATAAAGCAATCTATACACCACACGTTGACACAGGTGATCACGTGATCATCATCAACGCTGAAAAAATTGAGTTAACTGGTAACAAATTAAAAGGTAAAATTTACTACCGTCACACTCAATTTGCTGGTGGTTTAAAAACTCGCACAGCTGGTGAAATGAAAGAAAAATATCCAACTCAAATGTTGGAATTAGCAATCAAAGGCATGCTTCCTAAAAACTCTTTAGGTCGTCAAATGTTCAACAAACTACACGTTTATACTGGTTCTGAACACCCACATGCTGCACAAAAACCTGAAGCTTACGAGCTTCGCGGATAATAATTAGAGGAGGATACAACCTTGGCACAAGTTCAATATATCGGCACAGGTCGTCGTAAAAGCTCAACTGCCCGCGTACGTTTAGTACCAGGCGAAGGCAAAATCGTTATTAACAACCGTGACGTTGAAAACTACGTCCCATTCGCATCTTTACGCGAAGTTATTAAACAACCATTAGTAGCAACTGAAACTCTTGGTAGCTATGATATTTACGTAAACGTAAATGGTGGTGGTTTCACAGGTCAAGCTGGCGCAATCCGTCATGGTATCGCTCGTGCGTTACTAACAGTTGACCCTGATTTCCGTCCAGCGCTTAAAACAGCAGGTCTACTTACTCGTGACCCTCGTATGAAAGAACGTAAAAAATACGGTCTTAAAGGCGCTCGTCGTGCACCTCAATTCTCAAAACGTTAATTATTGGCGTTTCAAGGCTCTCAACCGATATGGTTGGGGGTCTTTTTTGTAACCTATGAAAAAAGGTACCAAAGGTTATGATAGGAAGTTAAAACATAACCTATGTAAAAGTATTTCCTAGATATATTTTTTTATTAAAATAAAAAAAGTGACCGTATTTTTTTACGGTCGCTTTTAATTTGCTTTTTTATCTATATATCTCTTTATTGTTCTTTTCAAACTTGTTGATACGATGGTAAATGCGGAATAGTAATTGTACTAGAGGTTCCAATTTGTTTGAAAAATAAATGACTAGACTACTTGTTGCAAATGAAAGTACTATACTTCCTATCACGTCAAATGGGTAATGAACGCCAACATAAACACGTGAAAGTCCAACCATTGTAGCCCACAGTAAAACAATATATTTTCCACGAGTATTTCGTAAAAGTAATGTCCATGCAATAGCAAATACTAATACTGCATGATCACTTACGAAAGAAGAATCTGCAGCATGCGGTACTAATTTGTGTACATGGTGTGCTACAAATGGACGTGGGTGATAATAGATCATATGAATAATTGCATTAATGAATAATGCAATAGCTGAAGAAAAAACAGCATATAAAGCTGTATATCTTATTTCGATACCTTTTTGTTTATTTCCTATAAACCAAAGGAAAAGTAATAAAAGGACTACCACATAAGGGACACTATTCGAAAGGAATATCATTAAATCATCCAATAATTTTGAGTGTCCGGCTAGTCCATTAATTTGTTGAAATAGCTCGTAATTCATTATTTTTAATTCCTCCACAAAATAAATTCTATATTATTGACGAATTAAAGTAATTTAAGTTGTCGCTATTTCAGGATACTATATGAAATAGCAAAGTGAATAAAAATAGAATAAAAATAGTATTAAAAATCCATTAAAAATAAAAAGTCATGAATAAAATAATATCAAAAATGGTACTACCTTTGTATTTGCAGTCATAACTTTGTTGCATACTATTATTTTGATTGAGTAATAAAATCTTGCTAGTTTATGCCTACATTTTGGTAGCGTGTTAATCTATCCATATTTACGTATATTGAGCGACATATACTCTCCCGCATTGGCATATGTTAGTGTAAAAAGGTGGTGTCTATGTTTGAAGCGGTGGCTTGTATGGAGTGTAGTATTATTAGCTTGTATATTATTAGTTGTTTATGAAACAAAAGCATCTAGTCGTGGTTTCTTTATTTCAGAAACTTTAGGAGGAGTCAAAATTGTAGTAGATGCTGGTCATGGTGGAATAGACGGTGGTGCATCAACAACAGAACTTGTTGAAAAAAATGTGACATTAGCTATTGCGCAGAAAGTGGAAAAGCTCCTAAAGAATAAAGGTGCAACAGTAGTTATGACGCGTACACAAGACGATGATGTAATTGCTGAGCATCAACCGAATACTGAATTTCAAACATTGCGAGAAAGGAAAAGGGAAGATATTTTTCTAAGAGCGAAATTAATTGATGAAGCAAAACCGGATCTTTTTATTAGTATTCATGCAAATGCTATTCCTGAATCGAAGTGGCGTGGAGCACAAGTGTTTTACCATAAAGATGGACATCCAGCAGGTGAGTTGTTAGCTAAATCAATTCAAGAAGCTATTAGAGAACAACTCAAGAATACCAATCGTGAAGCATTAGCGATTAAGCAAGTCTATTTACTCAAGAAGGTTAAAATGCCATCAGTACTTGTAGAAACAGGTTTTCTAAGTAATCCAGAAGAAGCAGAGTTACTTTCTTCACCCGATTATCAACAAAAAATGGCAGAAGCAATCGTAGCAGGTATCGAGCGTTACTCGGATTCTATTGTAGAATAAGTAGCGTCACAATACTATTTGAAAACGTTATGATATACTAAATTCGAAATGATAATTAGAGGAGTGTCTACAGTGATTAATGAACAACAAGTTCTAGAATTAGTTGGAGAATTAAAAGATCCTTTTCTACATAAAACATTAACTGAAACAGGCGGTATTATTGAAGTTTCAATTAAAGAAGAAAAGGAACATGTCAGTGTAAAAATCGCTATTGCGAAAACAAATACACCTGAACAACTTGCTCTTCAAATGGAAATAGTTAATGTATTAAAGGGTGCTGGATGCAAAACAGTTGGCATTCGATTCTCAGAACTTTCATCTGAAGAAATTGAAAAATTCCGTGGGACGGCAACTCGTGCAGAAGCACAAGATTTATTGTCACCATTAAATAAAGTGAAATTTATTTCTATTGCTTCTGGTAAAGGTGGCGTAGGTAAATCTACCGTTTCCGTTAACTTAGCAGTTGCATTATCTCGCCTAGGCAAAAAAGTTGGTTTAATTGATGCAGATATCTACGGATTCAGTGTTCCTGATATGATGGGTGTACAAACAATGCCTGTTATTGAAGAAAATCGTATTATTCCCGTCGAACGTTTTGGCGTGAAGATGATTTCTATGGGATTTTTTGTAGAAAATAACGCACCTATTGTATGGCGTGGTCCAATGCTTGGAAAAGTACTAGATCAATTCTTCCGTGATGTAGATTGGGGAGATCTTGATTACTTACTATTAGATTTACCTCCGGGTACAGGGGACGTAGCGCTTGATATTCATCAAATGTTACCTGAGTCAAACGAAATTGTTGTTACAACTCCACATCCAACTGCAGCATTCGTAGCAGCTCGTGCAGGCGCAATGGCAATCAAAACAGAACATAACATCTTAGGTGTCGTTGAAAATATGTCATGGTTCCAATCTGACGTATCAGGACAACGCGAATATGTATTTGGTCAAGGCGGTGGTCCTAAATTAGCTGACGAACTTCGTACAGATTTACTTGGACAAATTCCGTTAGGACAACCAGACTGGAATGATGTTGACTTTGCTCCATCCGTATATGCAAAAAATCACTCAACAGGACAAATTTATCTTGAGATTGCACAAAGAGTGATTGATAAATTAAATAAAGAAGAATAACAAAAAGGGATGTAACATAAGTGGACTTACTGCTTTTGATACATCCCTTTAGTATTGAAAAAAATCTTAGTCGAGGAAAGAAAGGGCTAAAAAGTAACTTGCGCAGAACTCATTCACTATTTTCCTCCGCCGCCTTTTTTATTACTTTCACCGCCACCTCCACCGCCTCCACCAGTTTTAGAAGTTTCTCCTCCTGAAGGTTTTTCGGCAGCAGATTGAATAAGCTTTGTCCATTTTTCTTGGAGTAGTGGGCTGTTAATTACTTCTGTAATGACTTTTTCTAATTCCTTCTTAGAATTTGCGGACTTCATAATTTTTTCTAATTGCTTTTGCATATCGGGTTGTGAGAAGAACTGTTCTAAATCTTTTTGGAAAGAAGCATCTTTCATCAAATCCTTAGCCAAGTCTTTTTGTTCTTTTTTCATGCCTTTTGCAAAGGATTCGCGGAATTTAGGATCTTCAAATTGTTTTTTCCAATATTCGTCGGCTTTTTTGGACATTAAAGTATCCTCTACCGCCTTTTTGACATCATCATGATTTAATACCAGTAGATCGCGCATTGATGGATCCTCTAATATATTACGCACTATTTTTTTCCCCTCTTCTGTTTGCAAAGCATCAAGAGTGGATTTTTTTATATCATCGTATGACTGGTTTTGTTGTACGGGAGAGGAACAACCAGATAGAATAACGAATAGAAGAGTAAAAATGACAGCTTTTTTGTACATATACTTCCCTCACTTTCGCATAAGTCGTTTCAATTATTGTTCACAATTGCTTTTAGTTTATGTACGGAATGAGGGAAGAAATAGATTTTTTCGACTTTGGTTGTTAGAATGGAACAAGAACTTGTAAAAAACGGAGGCCTTTTAGTCGTGACGATACGAAATTGGTTTAAATTTGCCTTTAGAGCGCTCATTATTGGTGGTGTTGTTACCGGATTAATGAGTTTAATCATACGTTGGGGAGATTTTTATGCTCACCATTTTTCAAATGGTGAGTGGGGAGAAGCATTTGGCGGACTATTATGGTTTGTCTTTCTTGGCTTTACAATGAGTATGATTTGCCAAATGGGTTACTTTGCTTATCTAACTGTACATCAAATTGGTGTCAATATTTGTCGGTCATTAACTTTGTGGAATTGGGTACAAATATTATTGATAATTATTGCGTTAATAGATGTTATTTTATTCCGCTTCAAACCATATGCACATAGCGCTAGTGATTGGCTTCTTTACATAGGATTATTAGTTGTGTTAATCGTAGCTGCAGTTTTAACAGCCATAGAAAAAGTAAAAATGACTGGCAAAAAACATATTTTGGTTTCAGCTTTATTCTTTATGATTTTTGTTAGTGTGATTGAATGGCTTATTGCACTTTGGGTACGATCAGAAGGTGGTAATGAATACATTACGCTTTTATTATTCCCAATCCTTGCAGTAAATGCGTTCCAACTACTGGAGCTACCGAAGTATAATGCGAAATCTGCTGAGGATTTGAAAAAACGAGAAGAACGCCGAAAAGCAAATAGAGCGCTAGAAGAAAAAAATAATAAAGTAAAAAAAGAACCAGAAAAAAAGCAAATTAAGAAGACAAAACGTAAATAATGTAAGGAGCTATTTCGAAAGTGGTAAAATCAAACCACTTATGAAATAGCTCTTTTCTGCTAGCTTATCTAGAATTTAATTGCTAATCGCAGGAGAAATCATTGCCAATAGCATGAGCAAATGCACAATAAAGCATAAAAACTTAGTATGGCCTTCGAATAAGATGTCCAGAAGTGAAATTTGAATACCTTTTTTATGGTGATTTTTTTGTTTTAATTGAGTATCCAAAAATCGTTTCTTCTATTGGTTGGAAGGTGTTATTTTCTATAAGTTGATTAATTCTTTTTAGTTGTAACCGTTCTTCTTGATGATATGGAATAGAAACAATATCACCTTTTGAGAGTCTTAATTCACCCTTGCTCGTTTGAATCTTTGATGCGGCTAGCATGTTTATCTGTTCTTTCCATAAAATTTTCGTAACCTCGGGAAGGAAAATGTAATCTTTCGTTCTAAACCAAAGAGGAGGGTGCTTCATAATTGAACTAAAAGTGCTAATATCCTTTTCAAGCTGTGAAGGATTGCTCACATAGAAATCACTACTTCTCCCTAACAACCCAATTGGAATGTTTTTGGATTGAATTACTTTAACGAGGGTGGGAGACCTTTTTAATAAATCAGTATCCACCATTAGTAATGGATATGGCGTTTTAACTTCGTTTAACCATTCGATAAATTCTGCATCTGCAAAAGATAAATCTATCGTTAAAGACATACCATAGTTCCCTTTTGTAATAACATTTGGTTCATCTGTTAAACGAAAAACTTCTAACATTGAATTTTTAGAAGGTGTAAAGACCAACAATAAAGCCATTATAAAAACCATCAATATAAGTATTCTTTTAACCAGTATGCTCACCTCTAGATTATATATATGAATTTAAATTGCCATTTAAAACTTTTCTAATATAAAGTGTTGACAAACGTATAGAATCAGCGTATAGTTATCAACGTTGACTCGTTAAGAGAAAACAACCTACAAAATATGACTTAAAACTTCTGATAATAAAGTTCTTGACTTTGAGAATCAGACGTGATAAGATATAAAAGTTCGCTACTGAGTGAACTAAATATGAACCTTGAAAACTGAACAAGCAAGACGTTAATCAATAAACTTTGATTACTAACTATTGTTAGTAACAAGGACAAACAATAGATATCATCATATGATGATACGCTAGCAAAGCT